>JAFYYG010000005.1 GCA_017557625.1 Muribaculaceae bacterium | reverse complement strand
GAGACGATGATTCTCGACTTCTACGACATCCACGCCCGAATGACCCACCAGAACATCGAGGGGGTGAGCCAGGCGTCGCGCATACTTCAACGGTTTGTGACATTGCTGCAAGAGGGTATCTATAAAAAGGAAAGAAGCGTGGAATACTATGCCTCACGTCTTTTTATTACCCCCAAATACCTCAGCGAAGCCTGTGTGGCTATTAGCGGGCACAATGCCAGTCATTGGATTGATCGCTACACTGCCCAGGAAATCGCCCACCAGTTGAGTGACCGCTCAAAACCGCTCATCGACATAGCTGACGAACTGAACTTTTCATCGCCCTCTTACTTGAGCCGTTACGTCAAGCGCACTTTCGGTTGCTCGCCCAGCGAGTACCGCAAGCGCCTGAAGTAGCCAAACAAAAAACGTTGATGTGGCTTTTGTGATTGCCATATAAAAACGTTTTAGGTTTCTCTGTGGCAAATTTACCATACAGATCCCATTCACTAAAAGACACCAAAATAGGCTTTCATTTCTGACGTTTCAATAATAATCATTAATTTTGTGTCGTTGAAATAATAAATATCATTCGAATTAATAATGAAACGACTAACAGCATTCATATACATTTTACTCCTCTTGACCGATATTGTTTATGGACAAGAACGCATTATCTGCGATGAGACTTGCGAGATAGGTTCAGAAAACAAATCGGCTGCGACCAAGGGTGATGCCGGATTTGCAGTGGTATCACCTGTTGGGCGAGGCACAGTGGAGCCAATAACTCAGGCACCTCGCTTGAGCACGCTCTCAGGCAAAACAATTGCCGTTGTTGGAGTTAGTTTCATGAGCCGTGTTACACACCCCGAAATCAAGCGTCTTATTGAGACAAATTATCCCGATGCTCATGTGCTGCTGCTTGATGAGGTTGGCACAGCTGGGCCATATCCTGCTCCAGGCATCACCCGACGTGCAAAGGACGAGTTCCAGCAACGCCTGCGTGACCTCCATGTGGAAGCTGTCATTTCGGGGAACGGTGGTTGCGGATTGTGCACCCCCAAAGAAACGGGGTCGTGTATAGCCGCCGAGTATATCGGCATCCCGTCGGTCATTATTACCGCTCCGAGCTTCACGGCTCAAGCCCGCTACACAGCACTCAACAACGGTGTTCCGGTGCTCCGCGTTGCTGAATATCCCACTGCTTTCGCTTTGGATGATGAGGCGACGCTCATCAGGAACACAAGAGAAGTTCTGTGGCCACAAATTGTGGACGCGCTAACAAAGCCCATCACAACCGACGAGCGTAATCAAGGGCTTGCCGCCAATCATGGCGACTTGCGCGACGACATTTTCTTCGGAACGATTGACGAGGTGAACGCCTATTTCAATGAAATGAAGTGGAGCGACGGCTTGCCTATAGTCCCACCCACATTTGAGAAAGTGAATGAAATGCTACGTTTCACCGACTACCGATGGGATGAGACAGTGGCCACACTACCCATAGCGCACCGCAACACCACTGCCTGGCATGTGGCGGTAAACGGTGTGATGGCTGGATGCAATCCCGAATACATGCCTATCCTGATTGCCTTGACAAAGGCCCTCGGCGGTCCCGATTTTCGCCGCACACTCGCCAGCACCCATGCCTGGATGCCTTACTGTTGGCTCAACGGCCCTGTGGCCCGACAATTGGGCATTGATTGCGGGCAGGGTGAGATTAACGAAGCAGCCAACATGGCGATTGGCCGTTTCATGAACCTTGCTCTTATGAACCTGTGCGGTTACTATGTGAAGCAAGACCGTATGGGCACTTTCGGCTATCCCATGTCGTGGTGTATGGCCGAGGATGAGGAGGCTTGCAAGCGCGTAGGTTGGCAACCCTACCATGTTCGCACTGGTTACGACATCAACGACAATACCATAACGGCTGCTTCAGCCCTGCTGTGGGGCAACAACATGGCGCCATCGACAACCGATGCCGAGAAGATTATGGAACTGCTGGCATGGGACATCAGCGAGCGATGCCAGTTCGCCCTAGGCAGCGGCAAACAGTTCACGTTCCGTACCATATTGATGACCGAACCGGTTGCAAAAACGCTTTCCACCGTCTATCACTCAACGACCGACTTGGAGAGAGATTTGATAGACTCGTCTCGCCGACCACTCAGGGAAAGGGTCTTCGCCAACTATTATGCCAACCCCGGTGGCGCAAAGGATGGCGGTGAGCACAACATCAGACAATACACAGGCTATTTGCGACGCACCGAGGGAGCCGAAACCACGGCAACGCCAGAATGGTACGACACACCCGAAGAATATATTGAGACAGTCCCTACCATGCAGCAAGGCATGACACAGTTTCTCATTACGGGCGACAGTTCCCGAAACAAGCTGCAGACAATGCCAGGCGGCGGATATTCAACAATTAAGATAGAGTTGCCTCGCAATTGGGACACATTGATGAAAAACCTTGGGTACAGACCACTCAACGAGTTCTATTTGGATTGATAAGAGTGTTCCACAACAGAAACTAGGCGAGCGCACCCAGGATGCGCTCGCTCGTAATATTGTGGGCGGTGCTTAACTCCCGCTCGCATTGCTTCGCCTAGACGCACAGCATTTATGGCTCACAGCACCCGGATGATGTGGCCTCTTTATCACTATCCTCAGTCTCATTTTGTGGAGTGATCAACTGTGCCTCGTAGCCAAACTTCTTGAATGCCTCAATAAGTTTCTCGACACTAGTCTTGTCGGCGTCATACTCAATGGTGACCGTTTGGTCCTCGATACTTGTCTCAATCTTTTTCACGCCCTTCTCGAAGCGCAGATTGCCTCTAATCTTGTTCTCGCAACTTTCGCAGTGCATCTGCGGGGTTGTGGTCACGACAACAGTTTTGATGTCTTTTGCAAAGCCGACGGTCATTGTCAGCAACATTGCGGTCAATAGAATTAATCTCTTCATATTATGATGTTTTTTTAAGTTATTACAATCTTCCTATATTAATGCGTATTCCAGCATAGACCATTGCGCCGTGTACTGGTCCCCATACCATGGTTGGGTCGAAAGTCTCGCTCCACGGGTCAGCGGTATTGATGATGGTCTGTTTCTGTCGAAATCCTGTCAGGTTCTCGCCTCCGATATATATCGAGAAATGGCGGAACCAGCGCGTAACTTGAGCCGACAATTGCGGATAAGCGTTAAAACGGCTCTGCCACGACATTGAGCCGTCGGGCAAGGTGTATGGTGTTGGCATGCGTCCGCCACCATTCAGCTGCAAGGTGACATCAAACTGCCACAGTTCAAGCGGTGTCTTGTAACTTGCAGTAATAAGAGCCTTGCAACGGCTGGTGAGCGGCTTTTCGAGCAATTGTCCGCCATAAGTGCATTTAACATCATTCCAACGGTATGCGGCAGTGAGTTCCAAGCCGCTGATGATGGGATAAGAGGCATCAATCTGGAAAGTGTTGGAATAGGATTTGCCGTCAAGGTTGGCAATATGAATCAACGACGGGTCTGAATCGTAGTCCACTACAGCTTGATTGCCGAAACGAGTGTGATAGTACTCCGCATTCACCTTCAGTGTCTTGTTGCGGATGGGTATATACAGCGAGGCGCTTGCGCCACAGTTCCATGCATTTTCTTGCTTCAGCTCGTAAATGACAAGTTGTCGTCCGCTTGCCATCAAATAGTTGTTCTCGGCAAGGGCATGAACCGTGCGGTAGCCTTTTCCTGCCGACAGGCGGAAACTCACCACCTCATGAGGTGTGATTTTGAGATGAAAGCGTGGCGTGACGAATGTGCCATATAGACTGCTGTGATCAGCACGCAGTCCGGCCATCGCCACCAAATAACTGGAAAGTGTGTAGGTGTATTGCGAATAGATGCCGACTGTTGTCTCGCGCTCATTGTCGGCATCAATGCCGCTATAGATAAGATTTTGTTTCAGATAGTCGTGAGCAAGCGATAGTCCTGCCGAGAGATTGTGGCTCTCGTTGAAATCGGTCTCGAACAGCAGTTGGGAATAGACGTTTCTCTGGTTGACATGGTAGCTTTTGTTACCATAGGCGGCATACATGTTGTGAGCCGAGAAGTTGCCCATCAGCGCAATGTTTGTGCCATGTTCGGGATTGATGATAAATGCGTGTTTCATATATCCCTCATAGCGGTCGGTCTTAATGTTGATGCCAAAAAGATGGTGCGCATCGGGGGCGGTGTGGTGAGTCTGCCCACCATTGCGCTTCTCGTTGATATACCCCATTCCAGCATGGAACAAGTATCGGTCGCCACGCCATTTCCAGCGGTTCTGAACATTTACCTGCCGCACATTAGGCTGGTCAACGAAACCGTCGTGGTTCATGTCATGATGCGCCCAGTCGTCCTGATAATGCGCCAGCAGCTCGGTGCTGAGTCGTTGCCCAATATGTAGATTTCCATCAGCATTAGCCTCAAAACGCCCCAACGAGTTGCCATAGAGATTGACTGTCAATCCTTGGTCATTGTCGGGCTTGAGATATTCCACATCTATCTGTCCTGTGATACTCTCATAGCCGTTGCGCACCGACGATGCGCCTTTCGACACCTGTATGCTGTTCATCCACGGCCCAGGCACATAGTCAAGGGAATAAGGACTGGCTGCACCACGGAAATTGGGCAGGTTCTCGGTTAGCATCTGCACATAAGTGCCGCTCAAACCAAGCAATCGGATTTGCTTGGCACCAGTAGCGGCATCGCTGTAGTTAACATCAACCGACGGGTTGGTGGTGAAACTCTCACCCAAATTGCAGCATGCAGCCTTGAACAGTTCCACACGATTTATGCGAAGTCCGTTCTCAGCGCCCGACAAACGGCTTGTGCCTGAGATACGTGCGCTTACCGTCACCTCATTCAGTTCTTGCTTGATGGTGTCTGGTTGCGAAATATTGCTTGTCTGCCCGAAAACAGCCAGCGCCAAAGACGCAACGATGCCTGTGATAAAGCTCCGCAGGTGCTTATGGTGCCTACGCAGACTCCAAAACGGATAAAGAGATATGTGAGAAGCAATCTTCATTGGAGACTGCAAAGATAATCATAATATATCAATAAGCGAAAAAAAATAAAGATCTGCGAGCGAAGCGAGCGCGCGGTTTCTCTGGGTACAAAAAGCGAGTGAACCATTTGGAGGTTCACTCGCGAAAATTTTTCACTTCCTTGTCCTCTCCTTGTGCCGTGTCTGTAACTCCAGCAGGCAGTAGCTGCCCATCATCGCCAGTTCTCGGTACTGGTCGCACTGCGCCATCCACTCAATGGTTCCCATCCCTTCGGGGCGGTAGTCCTGCACTATCAGCGCCGCCTCTATAGCCAGCGTCTGCAGTTTCTCGAGGTCTCTATCGGTCATCTTGTTGTAAATCATTTTTTCGGTCTCTTTAAGTGGTGGGGATCTTTTGTGTCCCCACCACGTGGTTAATTACTCGTCGTTGTCGCCTTCTTTGCCATCGCCTTCAACATCAAGAAATGGGCCGCAAAAACAGCGAAATCCACCCATAATGGCGGAAATCCGACACATTTTCTCGTATTTTGCCTCACAGTTCAAATTTTAACCTCTGAGAATCGATTATTCTGGCAAAAAACAGAAAAACAAGCCGCCTGAGACATATCGCATTCTCAGACGGTTTATTTTCAAAGAGGGCATGCCATATCTTCATTATGACACACCCTCACTCCATTGCAAATAAGTTGTAAAAGACATCATCAAGGCATAAAAAAAACCGCCCAATACTGAGCGGTCTATTACGAAACTATAATACATTATAGTTCCTTTATTTCAACACCCTGCATTGGTGTAATTGTTGCGAGGGTGAGATTTTCGCCAATTCGATTTGAAAATTGAGCTAAGTAATCTAATTTCGCACTAATTAAAATCAATGATTTCGCAAAATCTTCTGCGTCTGCTATCGAGTACTTTGTGAAATCTATGTCTATGTTTCCGAACTCAACTTCTGACTTGTCTTCTGTGATTTTTGTGTTTAGTAGTATTTTGTATAGCCAATATGTTTCTCCAATAGCGTGGAAGTTATAAACAGAGTTGTTATCTTGGTCAATGTTTACAATATGTAGTTCATTTGATTCATAAAAGGCAACATATGGAATGGACTGATTATTTAACTTGTCATATCCAGCTATATAGAACTTATCTAGATCTTTGAGGCTATGGCAATCTGTCAAATATCGTACGAATGCAGATGCCACTTCTGCAGGGCGATGATTAGCTAAGTTCCAATTATCTTGTTGAAACTTGGCCACATAATAGCCGTAAGGCAAACCTTGAGCATAACCATTATCACAAAACGAAATGACATATTTGTTAAACAAGCCAAATGTTCTCGTTGTATGTGTATGGCTAAAACCATCGTCTCGGACTGTTCTCATAAATGAAAGACAATCAGAGGCAATGACCATCCCTTCGGGGACGAAAATTGCGATGTTAATAGCCATACTTCATATAATTATAATATCGGTTATAGTAGTTTCGATAGTAGTTTGAATAATTCGAATAGTAAAAGTTTGAATAATTCGAATAGTTGTAGTAATTACTATAATAATTGTAGTAATTACCATAGTAGTTGTAGTACTTGGTATAGCCACCATGACCATAACCAGAGTTGTAGTAGTTGTAGTACTTGTAATAGTACTGAGCGTCAGCACTCATGGTCGGGAGAACAGAGAGTACCGCAACACCTGCAACAGCCTTAGCCATACGCTTAAGGGCTTCGCGTCTTGACATGTTCTTTTTATTTTCCATGCTGAATACTATTTGAAATTTGATTAATAACTGTATTTGATTTCGCTATACCACTCATTTCCATTGTTGGATTTGGCACATCTGAAACTACATAGCAGCTCTTGTTCAGATATTTTGAAAGAATCTGCCAAAATGAAGAATTTGTGATGATTTGCGAAACTGAATCAAAATTATGTAAAATTTGGAGAGAGTCAAAACCTCTTAAATCATAAGACTTTCTTATGTGAGGGAGAGCCTCAAAGCCTGTTTGAATTGCTTCATAACCTTTGGCATTCAATCCTTGCACAATGGCATCAATTAGAAATACATCAATCGCCTCATCATCATTAGGTTTTTCTAAAATAATTAAAATCTTAGAGTTGCCTATTATTTCACCTATTGATGAAGTCATCTTGCTTCTAACGGGAATGAATGGTGTGAACTCAGTTGCATCGATTGCAAGTTGAGTTGCAATTTTGTCACATAGTTCAGAAAAAGATGAATTATCTGTTGATATACAAATCACATCGTCATCTTTTGAGGGGTGGCCATATTGCTCAATCTTGGGGTGTCCTTCCAAGACAAAGTTAAAACGAGATTGTTTTACTACGTTGAAACACTTATCTGAAGCATTAAGAACTGCAGATAAAGCCAAAGCGTCTATGTTTGACGTACTATTTAGATAAATCCAGCTGCTCATATTTTCTTGAATCGAATTTTAAACCAGTGATAGGTTCAAAATATTTTTTAAGAAATACTTTAGTTGCTGCACACCATTCGGACTTTGCAAAAATTGTATCTTTGTAATTCCATCCATCGAGAGGGCAACCGCCATGACATAACGAAAAGTATTCGCAACCTTTGCAATCATTAGCCAAAAGATACTCGTTCCTCTTTTCCAAGTCTTTTCTATAAGCGTGATTGAAGGCTTCTATTATAGAAACTTCTTTTATGTTTCCTACTTCAAATACATCCCAATCGGATGAACGACCGCAATGTGAGATTTCGCCATTAGGGCCAAGGAATATATGTGAATAAGCGCACTGACCACTTTCGCTACAGCAAACAGTTCCACCGTTTCCATAATGGTTCATATACGAGAAGAAAGGTTGAACGAATGGATATCTCTGGCGATGTTCCCACCATTCTTTAAATATTTCACCCAAAAAATCCGCAAATTCCATTGCTGTGATTCCGACATTATTCTTGTCTTCATTTTTATATGAATAAACAGGATGAAGTTGGAAACCACCTTTTACCTTGAAATTTGTCAAAATGTTGAATATCTCCAATGGCTTATCTATTACATTTCGCGTTACCACATAGATAAAGCCCCAAGAAAACCCATTCTTCTCAATGAGTTCTATTCCACGGAAAAACGCTCTATTATATGCATCAGAGTCTCGCTCTTTCCCAAATCCACGAATGCCTTTATATGGCTCATAGCTTGTTCCAACTCTATTCATCCCAAGATTCTTGAATACATCAATTAACTCTTGATTGATTAAAGTTAGGTTTGTCTGAATATCGTGTGATATTCTGTTCTTGGTGTTGGGGCAATGCTTGTCTAGCAACTCCAGCACTTTATTATAGAACTTGACTCCAACAATGCACGGTTCGCCTCCATGCCAAACAATGGAGAAATTCTGATTCGAATATTTCTCTAGATATTCATTAATTCTAATGAATACAGTTTCTAACAAATCAAAAGAAATAGTACACGGCTTCTTTCTTGCAATTACGTCACAGTAAATGCAATTAGAGTTACATGCTTCAGTTTCTTTGAATATCAGTGTTGGCATAGTGTTATCTCCTAACAGTTTCACTAATTTCAGCATACTCAAAAACTTCTGCCATAGTTTGCTGGCAATCGCAATTGAATGATGAACTTAGTTTGTGGTTACATATTTTAAACGCTTTGCACTTTGAACATTGGTCAAGCTCCATAAAATGACCATAGTAATTCTCAAGCTTAAAATTTACCTGTTCTTTCTCAAAATCTTCATCAGAAAGGTATATACTTAAGCGTTTACTTTGAGGTAAGAATGAAAATTCTTTCTCTGAATGAATGTAAAGGAAGCGCTTCTCGTCAACAAAATAAACTTCGTCAAAGCTATGATTGTAGTCTAGATGGATGTTCTCTTTTATGTTTGCAAATGGCTCTATTGAGGCATGGGGTACTGGAGACATATAATAATATGACGCTAAGTCAAGAAATGCTTCTGAATCAGCTTGTTCTTGGTCAAAGAAAATACCACAATCGACACCAAGAGATGATAAAATCTTCAAAGAGGCATATGATTCTTTGTTCGAGGCAGGCTGCATAACTCTTATCTTGCAGGATTGAATTAAACCTACAATATTTAGAATGTAGTTCAAATCACCAAGATTATAAGCAAAAATGACTAGTGGAATATTTTCCCAATCGTTGTTGAATTGAATTTGTGACAAAGAACCAAATCCTAGGTCTAAACAAATTTGATAGATATTGTAGTCTCCATAATATCTTTGAAAAACACCAACAACATCATCTGGATTAGATAACTTTATTACAACGGAGTTGTCTCTTATTATGTTTTTTCTTATAAGAGACAAATCATCAACAATATATGTTAATCCTGACTTTTTCATTTTTCTTGCCTTCTGAAGTCACCTTCTTCGATAAATCCGTTTAATATGTGAGCTAAACAACCGCCTGAACATAAACCATGCTTATTATGCTGACAGTCGTCACATTGTGGGTATATGCCTCTGCGTTCACTACGAACTTCTTCCATCTTTTCAAGATAAAACTTTGCTAATTCGCCATATGTTGTGAAGTCAAAAAGGCTTTTCTTATTAAAATCCGACAGAGGGAAACAGGACCAAACATTTAGCTCGGCATCAATGTCAATAGCTGGACCGCATTGGAAACAAAGTTGCCCAATAGAAAGTTTAAACATCAAACCTAGTTCTTCATCAGAGAACATGCACATTGGGAAGCCGCAATCAAAGCCAGGAATTATGCCAAATACCTGATTCTCAGTAAAGAACTGAATTAGTTTATCCTTAACGCTATTGAACTCATTTGTTGGAATATACTTGTTTTTCTTGCCTGGAATTGGATGAGCTAATCCTAATCTTATATGTCTATCAAGCCCAAATCTAACGATATAATCGCGTAAAAAGGTCATTTCAAAATCTGTCCTATAGATGTTGAAACTCAGTGATGTACGGTTAGCGAACAAGGTCAGGAACTGTTCAACTCGTTCCAATTCATTTTTCGGTGAAAATCTAGGTTCGTTAACGTTACATACAAATCCAACGCGTAGATTTTGCAGCTCGTTTAATTCAGCGACAAACCGCTGAAGCCTATCAATGGGCATAATGCCACTTGTAAAAATAGTAACACTCAAATTTCTCTGGTTAAGATACTTTATAATGCTAGAAATTTGAGGATGCAATAATGGCTCTCCGCCTAACAGCGATACATGGTTCTCGCCAGAAGCGGACAGAAAGTCTGCTATATAGATGAGGTTGTCCCATGAAATATAATCATTTTCATTAACATTGTTTGCCATATATTGCTTGGCAAAACAATAGGGACAACTTCTAACACATGTTTCAGTTAATAGAATGTTCGCCATTAAACTCGAAAACTCTACGTGGGACGTAGTCCAAGTCCCATTTTTCTAACAGAAAAGCGTGGACTACTATGTCACATTAAATCGAAGGTCCTAGGAGTACCATATACTACAAATGTGTGATAGCTAACACCACGCCATATGCGTAGAGCCGCTATGCTTTTGTTTGTAATAATTCCGAAAAGTTCCTAGGTTTTCGATTTATAAAAGAACATAACGCTTTTTCCAACAAAATATGGTTAGCGATAAAATCCACTAAACCAAATGCAAAAATAAATATAATTTTTGACATAGAGATGAGAATTAGTAAAAAAATAATTAAAAAATACACCTTTTGATTTTGAATCTTTTGCAAACAACAAATCTAGTTATTTTAATTGACTGATAATCATCTCTTTTGCATCTTGATGTTCTCTTAGTGACATGAGGTGGAAAAGGGGAAATCGATTATGCATCCTTACCATCTATTAAAGCGGATTATCATTTGGTGGACAGCGAACAAATGATTGTAATACGGTTTTTACAAAGCTTAGGCGATGTGCTAACTTTGCAAAGTAAAAAACGTGTTTCAAAATTCCATAAATCAGGCTGCACCGAGGAAATGCTCAAGCGAGCTTGGCGCTTCCTCGGTTTGCACAGATTTTCATCATCACGGCGATTCTGTCAGTCAAGCGTCGGCATGGAGCACGATTCCATAAAAAAAATCAACATCAATGGCAATGATGCACTGAAAAAAAACGGCACCAGCCGTGGATGTTGATATCGCCATTAGCTCTCAATGCATAATCGGACTCATCTCCGGGAATGTTAGTAAACTTACCGGTACCATTTTTCTGACCATAAATAGTGATTGCGCCAAAAGCGTATATGCCACCGTCGTTGAGTGTGAGAGTGGCACCGTCGGCAAGAATGAGGTTAGTGATTCCACCAGAATCAAAGATTAAAGAACTTGCTTCAATGTTCCCTGTCACCACATACCAGCCTGGATCTTGCCAGCCTCCAGTTGTTAATACGGTGGCCTCGACCGTCTGTTCTGCTCCATTGGCGTCAATGTAGTTGACGTTCTGTGTCTCTGCCCACGCCGTCGCTGCTGTAAGCAGCACTGCAAGAAAAAGTAATGTTTTTTTCATTTGCAATAATTTTTTTGGTGAATAAATTAATAATTTCATTTATTGTGCATAATTAAACATAATTGTGCAACAATATCGCTTTTGAGTAGTAAAATTCCAAAAAAATAGAAAAAACGAACTCACGGATTCCATATAGGGTTGCCGTGAGTTTCTATGCAGCATTATACAGATCAGCGAGCGCGCGGTTTCCATGCATACCAAAAGGCTCGCCGTCGGGCGTGCGTTTCCTTGTCTTCTCGCCACTGTTATGGAATTTTGCACAACAGTTTTGTCAAAAACTTTGATGAAACAATAACACATTGAGAAAATTTCTATAATTTTGCCTTCAGGAAACATACTGGTTGTTTTTAGAGTTATGTTTTTGCACCACAAAACCACTAAAAATTACTACTTTTTTCCCTAATTTTCAATCAATTAAATTTTATCGAACTCTCGTTATTATTGAATGTAGCGGCAAAAGACTAAAATCTGTATCTTTACACTAAACAAAACTGATATGAAACGAATTATCACATTGATGGTTGTGCTGTTTGCCTGTTTGGCAATATCAACTGGTTCTGCTCAAGAGAAAAATGAGCCAATACAAGTCCTCACCGGCAAGATAGGGCGTCACAAGGTAGTCATGCACCTCAATCTCAACCATTTCACTATAGGAGAGACTGTAGGATACTACATATACAAATCAAACCCACAAAATCGTTTCAATCTTGTCGTTAAGGACTATGAAACCATTAACGCCAAAGGAAGTATGATTGTCGTGCTCTATGAGTATACCGACAAAGGTGTTCATAGTGGAACTTTCAAAGGTCAGTATGAATGTCGAGGAGACTATTATGAGGGAGTTTTCACAAACAGCAAAGGAAAAAAGTACAAGTTCATTTTAGAATAAGGTCATTTTAGTAATAGAAACCAGAAAAAGGGGTGTCAAAATTTTGACACAACCTCCCTATAGCGCAAAAGTCAGAAATTATCTCACAATAATCTTCTCGTGGGCAAGGACTACAAGGGCATAGTTATTGAAAATGGCAGGCTGATCCAGAATAAGTGATAAGCACAATTCAACACTAAAACAAACCGTCACAGATGAAAAATGAAAAAGCACTTCTCGGTTGATTGAGAAGTGCTTTTCAAAATTGTTATGTAAGGAAAATTAGTGCAAGTTGAGTGAAATGCCAAATTTATTTGAGCATTTCCGAAGCGCAGCCTAATTTATACAAAATATAGAAGAGAGGGGATTAATCCTCGTCTTTGTTGGCTTCTTCGTATTCCTTGAGGAGTTTCTCTTGAACATCTCCAGGAACAAGCTCGTAGCTTGCGAACTTCATTGAGAACGAAGCGCGTCCACCAGTGATAGAACTCAAAGCGGTAGAGTAGCTTGCCATCTCCTTCAGAGGGATACGAGCTTTGATGGTCTCGAGACCGTTGGCGCTCGACATATCCATCATGATACCACGACGGCCGGGAAGATCGCTCTGTACTCCACCCATTGCATCGCTTGGAACGAGAATCTCAACATCGTAGATAGGCTCGAGAACCTTTGGATTAGCGTCGCGGAAGGCCTTGCTGAAAGCGTTACGGGCTGCCAAGCGGAACGAGATTTCGTTACTATCTACCGGGTGCATCTTACCATCATAGATACATACGCGCACGTCGCGAGCGTATGAGCCTGTCAATGGTCCTTGCTCCATGCGGTCCATGATACCCTTCACGATAGCAGGGATGAAGCGTGCGTCAATTGCACCACCCACGATACAGTTATAGATTACGAGCTTGCCACCCCAGTCAAGATCCATCTCCTGCTTGTCGCGGATGCTCATCTTGAACTCTTGGTTGCCAAACTTGTAAACATCGGGCTCAGGCATACCTTCACGGTAAGGCTCGATAATCAGGTGAACCTCACCAAACTGACCCGAACCACCCGACTGCTTCTTGTGACGATAGTCAGCACGAGCGGCCTTAGTAATAGTCTCACGATAAGGAATCTTAGGCTCGATATACTCGATTTGCACCTTCTCATTGTTCTCGATGCGCCACTTGAGGGTGCGCAGGTGAAGCTCGCCCTGACCGCTGATAATGGTCTGTTTCAACTCCTTAGATTGCTCGATAATCCAAGTTGGGTCTTCCTCGTGCATGCGGTTTAGGATTTGACCGAGTTTCTCAATCTCGCTCTCGTTAACAGGGCGGATAGCACGCTGATACTTGGGAGCTGGATATTGGATAAAGTCGTAAACACGCTCGCAGTCCTTGTCGTTGAGGGTGTTGCCACGGCGCACGTCCTTGAGCTTAACAGTAGCGCCAATGTCGCCAGCCTGTAACTCGTCGATAGGAGTCTTTGCCAAGCTACCACACACGGTGTTGAGCTGTGTGATGCGCTCTTTGCTGCCACGATTCATATTAGTGAGGTCGGTGCCAGCCTTAATTGTTCCGCTCATTACCTTGAAGTAAGAAACTTCGCCAATGTGAGGCTCAACAGTAGTCTTGAAGAAGAACAAGCTTGTTGGGCCATTGGGGTCGCATTTCACCTCGTTGCCATCGGTGTCGCAAACAGCAGGCATCTCGGCGGTGGTAGGAACTACTTCACCGAGGAAATCCATGAGTCGGTCAACTCCCACGTTCTTCTCGCCGCTAATGCACATCACTGGGATTACACTGCAATCGATAAGTCCCTTGCGCATACCATCAACGATTTCCTCTGGTGTAAGGGTATCAGTCTCAAGGAACTTCTCCATGAGTGCCTCATCGCCTTCGGCAGCCATCTCCACAAGTGCCATGTTATACTCCTCGGCACGGTCTTGATGAGCAGCGTCGATGTCGGTAACGGTAGCCTTACCGCTGTCGCCGTCATAGTTGTACTGCTTCATTGTCATCACGTCAACAATGCTCTTGAAGCCAGCACCAGTAGAAACTGGGAACTGCACGGGCACCACCTTGTTACCGAAGGTCTCGCGCAACTGGTTGAGGGCATTGTCATAGTCGGCAGCATCGTTGTCTAGACGGTTGATGGCGAAGATGAGAGGCTTCTTGATGTTGCCAACGGTGCGATACTGGTTCTGTGTGCCTACCTCAATGGCATTCTGACCGTTGATGAGCATCAAACCTACATCGGTGACGTTGAGTGCGGTAACAATGTTGCCAACATAGTCGTCCATACCTGGGCAGTCAATGAAGTTAAGCTTCTTGCCCTTATTCTCCACGCTGAAAATAGTTGAGAACACCGAGTTGCCATACTCCTTCTCTACAGGAAAATAGTCGCACACGGTGTTACCGGCGTCGATAGTGCCACGGCGGTTGATAAGGCCGCAGTCAAAGATGATAGACTCGGCAAGGGTAGTTTTACCCGAGCCTTTGTTTCCTAATAATGAGATGTTACGAATCTCGTTACTTTTATAAACTTTCATGAAAATTATTAGTGAAATTAAATGATTTGAATATTCTATAAACTTGGCTACCCTCGCAAAAATATATCAAACAAAATTAACAAAACCTGACAAGAACAACAAATAATTATTTGTTATGTTTGTATTTCTTTGTTGTTTTTGTTTGATAAAATTGACATCGGTTTGCACAATATTTTTTCTTTTTATTACAATAATACCTGCTAAACAGCATTTTACACTATCATAAATGAGGGTACAGCCGTTTGAGCCCACAAAGTTAGTGATTTAATTTCTAAAAAATAAATTTTTTCTCAAGAAAGTGGATATTTTTTATTCTAAGGTGTAGATTTTTAACCCGAATCGGTCATTAGGCCGCTAAGGATCTTCATATTTTGAGTAGGTGATCCCATCACCAAGACCAGTGCAGTGATGGCAAGAGAGCGACAACGACGAGCAATTAACCGATATGGGTGTGTCAAAACTCTAATTTAAACAACAGAATATCTGAATTTTCTGATTTCTTTATGTCTTGATTGAAAGTTTTTTATAATTTGTAAATAATCAGTTGTTTTCTATTTTCAATGATTTTCCTACTGTTTTTTGATGAAATCAAATTTTTTGCAATTTTATTAACAAAATAGTGATATTGTTGCAAAATTTCATTCTTTTTGCAGAAATTTCTCACGCTCGGCAATGTCCAAGCAAACTTGAACGCTGCTCTCGCTTAATCGAAATTTTGCCATCTAAATCATGGTAAAAGATGACACTGAACGGCAATATATTCACCTTTTCCATTAATGGATTTTGTAATCCATTGAGAGATAGTGAGTTGTCGCCGCCATTTAATACTCGCTTCGCTCGTGGTTTTGAGTATAGAGGTGGGTGTTAGAGATTATTGACACAAACGGTTGCTGCATGGCCGCATCGTAAAGAACATACGCACATCCTTTGGCTGAGACGCCTGTCCTAATGTCCTCACCTTTTTGCGACTGAACCGAAGTAACAGCTACAGCTAACAACGTAACCTATCAACTATGCTCGTTCAAGGGAATCTACCTTGAGCATCGGTTTGATGCCAGTTTTATCCTTATTTACCTGAACAACACTGAACAGCAAAACATGTCATTATCGGCTCATACGCTTAAGGATGTTGTAGCTGGGCAAAATGCCAAGTTCGCCGGCTTTGCTCAAGTCAGCGGTACCTTTTTCCTTATCACCGAGCTGTAGATAGACGAGAGCGCGATTGAAATAGGCCTCACCCAAATCAGGCTTCAAGTCAATGGCACGTGAATAGCTTGCAATAGCACCTTCGTTATCACCCATCATAGCCTGGACGTAAGCAAGGTTATAATAAGCGTAGGTGTTGCGTGGCGACAAAGTGATTACTTTTCTTAAGTCGGTAGCCATATCGTTTAGCGCCACCTCTCTGGCACGTCGAGCGAGCATGGCTTGGCCCTCCTTGTCAGTTGGGGAAAATTCGGATGCCTCATCGAGTTCCAGCTTGACCATGCGAGCATTGAACCTTAAGAAATAGGCAAGAGCAAAATCGGTGTTTGCATCTATCGCTCGATCGGCATCAGAGATAGCGGCATCCACATTTTTCAGTAAAAAGAAATCCATAGCTCTGCCAAAATAGTCGATGGCACGGACATCAGTAGTTGCGATGAGACCATTGAAGTAATCCACACTATTGAACCTTGATCGCGCCTCATACTCTGTGAGACTTGGTGCACCACACACGAGGGTTAGCGCACTCGTCAATACATGCAACTCATTGACTTGTGTCATTTCTTTCATGAAGTGGGTGCGCCCGTTAAGTTTGTTGTCATAACTGTAATATGACAACGAGAACACACTCTGCGGAAGCACATCCACGTTGTCGTCCTGAACATAGCCTCGTGTCTTATTGCGGTAGCGGCGGTGACCAGCTTTCTCGTCATATAGTCCATCGCTATCCAAACTCACTTCGGGTTTCAACTCGTTATTGACATCTACCACGAGTAACTGGCTAAAGCGCTTTTGCACCTCCTCTATCGATTCCTCAAGGCTACCTTCCTTCATTTCACGCTGACGCTGTGCCTCTTGCTCTTGCTTGTCGAAGTGCTGCTGTGCACGTTTTTGATGTATCTCATCGGAGCGTTCTCGCTCTTTATCGACAGGATTGAATGAGCTGTAATGCACTCCTTTGGCTTTCATCACAGCGACTGCAGTCTCAAGGTCTTTCTCATATCCCCGCTTGTCACCGAGGCGTTGCTTGATTTGTGCACGTAGCATGTATCCGCTCTCATACTTGGGATACTTGGCAAGAATGGCGTTCAAATCACGGAGTGCCAACTGATACTGATGTGTCTCTATATAGAGCATAGCGCGTTGATATAATGCCACAAAGTCGTCATTGTCCTTATCAAGCATCGCATTTAGTCCAGTAATGCCCTGCTGGTAATACCCGGTGTTAATGAGTATCATGGTACGGTTGTAGAATGCCGGATAATTGTCAGGGTCATGCTCAAGCACGAAGTCATAGTCTTCCACAGAACGGTTGTAGTCGCCCACTTCGCTACGTAGCAACGCACGGTTATAGTGAGCTGTCACATTATTAGGATCTAAAGCGATGGCATAATCCAAATCGGCCATTGTGCCACGAATGTCATTTATCTGATACCGAAGATAAGAACGGTTAATATAATAACCCACATTACTAGGCTCCAGTTTTATAGCCTCATCTATATCTTCTAGAGCTTTGCTATAGTCCTTAAGATGATTTGCATATATCTCACAGCGCGCAAGATAGGCCTGTGAATTATTTTTATGGCTCGATATACACCTCGACACGTAGTTCAAGGCACCTATGGAGTCTTGACGATCCAGGCATAGCTGTGCCATGCCTAGACATGCTCGCTCGCTGGTAGAGTCGCGCTCAAGGCACCATGTTAGGCAACTGTCAGCAGTATTGTAATTCTTGAGTGCCAGTTCACACATTGCCATGTTGAGCATGATGTCAGGATCATCGGGACGCATCAGCAGACACGTCTTATAATCGCCTACTGCCTCTTCGTAGTTGCGGGTATTGTGCCTTGCTACAGCGCGCACGCGATAAGCGTCTTTAATAAATGGATTTATCTCTATGCACTTTGAGGCATCAGTCTCGGCTCCTGAGAAGTCGTCGAGCGATATTTTTGCCACCGCACGATAAAAATAAGGTTCTGGAAGATAAGGTTTTTGCTGTATTACCTGATTGAAATACTGAATCGAGAGAATATAGTCCTCAAAATATAATGCATTGCGTCCTATGTTCATCACCTGCTCAGTATTGATTTGAGCTTGTGCTGCGCCACCATTAATAGCGGCCAAAGCCACTAAGATGATGGCAAGACGAAATGTGCATGCCAAATGCGACATTCTAAAAATCATTTGGATTTTTTTCTAGTCTCACTTTCTCGAGAACCACCAATGTCTTGTTTACCGACTTTCCCATCTCATCACGCTCGGTAGTGAGCAATTCCACTTCATAGTCATTGCGCTTGCGACAGAACTGAGCCTCCTCCATGGCGATGAGCAATCGTGTCTCGGTATCGATATTAGGACATTGACGATGAGAAGATTTAAGGTCCTCATATTCTATGGCGAATTCCTTATTAGGGTCAATAGTAATTACACCATTAATAATATTGCAACCACTGGTGATGTTCACTGTTAGCATGTCGATATCGTTGACTAGTTTGATGTCACGGTCTATCACATTCTCGCCATTGATGGTCTTCACCAACCAAGGGCCATTCATGAAATCGAGGTTCTGACGTCGCAACTTGATTACCACGTCACGACGACGGTTCTTCATCTCCATATATTCAGTATCACCAACTTTGACTAGCGCCACCGATGTCACGTCATCAAGAGCTTTGAGCAAATCGCGCTCTATATGCTGAAAATACCCACCTGATTTTCTGGTAACCAACATATCATCGAACGAAATCTTGTTGTCTTTGTTGAGTTTATAAGTCCCATTAATGGCATTGGTGCCTGTGTTGCCATAGAGAAAGTGGCTCGTCACATCAAAGTTGAGATACACACGCGAGCCGGCTTCCGGAACCACCGGCTCGTCATTTATCTCAACCACATTCCACTCACCGTTGATCTGCTCCATCTCATTGGTGATAGCGAGGTCAACCTCCTCAAATCTATCATTCCCTATAAAAATAGGAGTTGGGACATTTTTGTCTTTATTATCTTTCTTCTTCTTGCCAAATGCTAAATCAGGACACGACAAGAGGGCAAAAAGCAGGGCGAATATTGTTATTTTTCTTATCATTTTCTCTAGATTTTTTCAGTCAAAAATACGCTTTTATTGAGCAAATTTCGTCATTTTTCAAATAATATACAAATTTGACCTTTATTTTTTATTATTTTTTTTATAACTTTGTCACCCGTTTTAATTTTCTACACATCTAAGCAAAAAATTATAAAAGACACCAAATATAACATCTAACTCATTCATAATCATGACAGAAATAACAAAATCGGGGCTTGACCCAAAGAATTTTTTTGACATCGTTGACGGTAAGCCTGTGGCACTTTTTGTGCTTTCCAACAAAAATGGCGTGGAAGCTTGCATAACCAACTATGGCGGACGCATCGTGAGCCTGATGGTTCCCGACCGCGACGGAAAGCTGACCGATGTGGAGCTGGGGCATGACAGCATCGCCAATTACCTCGCCGACCCTGGTAACTTTGGGGCGCTCATCGGGCGCTACGGAAACCGCATAGGCTACGGTAGGTTCACTCTCGACGGAGTGGAGTACACCCTTCCTGTCAACAACGGCCCACACTGCCTGCATGGCGGTCTCAAGGGTTATGATAAGAAAGTGTGGGATGCCAAGCAAGACGGCAACCGCCTGGAACTTACTCTAATTGACCCCGACGGCACCGAGGGTTTTCCTGGCACACTAAGCGTGAAAGTGGTTTATACCTTGACCGATGACAACGCCATCGACATTGAGTATAGCGCCACTACCGACAAGCCCACCATTGTCAATCTTACCAACCACTCCTACTTCAACCTCAACGGCGACCTCGCCTCAAGCATACACAACCATGTGCTCACCGTTGATGCCGACCGCATCACGCCCGCCGATGAGACACTCATCACCGACGGATCGTTTATGGACGTAACGGGAACACCCTTCGATTTCCGCTCTCCTAAGCCCATAGGCCAAGACATAAATGCCAATGATGAGCAACTCAAAAACGGGAATGGCTACGATCACAGTTTCGCGCTCAACCATCCCGGTGACCTGAGCCAAGTGGCATTGAGGGTGATGTCGCCTGTGACGGGCATCGTCATGGAGATGTTCACCACCGAGCCAGCGGCACAGATGTATACTGGCAACTTCCTTGATGAGAACTTGAAAGGCAAGTTCGGCATCGGATACCCGGCACGCTCAGCGGTGGCGTTTGAGACACAGCACTACCCTAACACTCCCAATTGCCCCGAGTACCCATCATGCGAACTCCGACCAGGCGAAACTTATTACACCCGAACAATCTACAAGTTCACAACAGCATAAAATCGTAATATCAATATCCAAAAAGCCATGCAACAATCACTGCTGCATGGCTTTACTTGTATTATACTAACCATTAACCTCCGCCAAAACGGAGTTTTTTATATTCCTTCTTCTCTGTCTTTCTCAAACTCGTCGCTGAGCTCGCGGAGTTCTTCCTCATTGAAACTCTCCTCGCCGTAAAAGGCCTCGTCAAGGTCATCATCAATATCAGTGTCAAGCTTGATTGGAGCAGTAAACATATCTGGCAGAGTCTCTAGCGGGGCTTTGCCTTCCTTGCGTTGGCACAAGGGGTCATGAAGACTCTTGCCGGGTACAGTTTCCTTGAGTATCATATAGAAATAACGCTCGGTCATGTAATCAAAGACAAACTTAATCTTCTGGCCTTCGTCTTCTATTAACTCGTCAAGAGGGGTATCTTCCATGATCCAGATGTCCTCATCAGAATCTGAGTCCATATCATAGTAGGTCACCTCCTTCTCTTTGCACCAGTCATCATCGCAGATGACAAACGAATCCATCTGCCCTTTGTCATAACCAGCGGCTTCCAAGATGGTGTTACGTAGTCTAACAAAAGTGTCAGAACTGTCAATAGCAATCTCCAATTTAAAATTTCCGGCTTCTTCCGAACCAATCAGAAACTTGTAAATCATAGTTTTCGTATATTGTTTTTCGTTTATTGTTTAGAGGTGAAAGAGTTGTTTTCGGTGCGAAATTAGTAAAAAAATGAATTATGCAAGCAATATTGACATTTTTTTTTATCAACAAGTAAAAAAAAGAGCTTTTCCAAATATTTTCGCAAGAAAAAATGAACAAAAAGCACGATTGAAGCATTTTTCTCACTTCACTTCCTCAAGTGCTCCTGTCACCGAGTCAATGATGAAACCGCGCACCACAACATCGTGGGGCATTAGGGGATGATTGCGCACTGTGGCAACGGTGTTTAGCACCGACTGGGTTGTGTCGTGAAAACCCTCCAACCATTGGTCGAGGTCAATGCCGCTGTGCTTGATAGTCGCCAGTGTCTGCTTGCTGATGCCGCGTTCAAGAATGTGGTGCTCAAAATCGGCAAACGACATGTGGCAGGCTCCGCAGGTGGTGTGAGCGACCACCATTATCTCCTCCACACCTAATTCATAAATAGCGACCAGCAGCGAACGCATGGCACTGTCGTATGGAGACATAATGAGCGCACCCGCATTTTTTATAATCTTGGCATCGCCATTGCGCAGCCCTAAAGCGGCCGGAAGCAGTTCGGTAAGCCGTGTGTCCATGCAGCTGAGAACCGCGAGTTTCTTGTTAGGGTACTTATCAGTGACATACTGCTTATAGTCGCCACGCTTCACAAAATCATCATTGAATTTCAAAATTTCGTCAATCATAGTTTGCTCGTTTATCAATATTTGGTTATGGGTTATCGGTTATGGGTTATTGTTTCCCGCTCTCCACTCTCCAGTCTCACCTCTCCACTCTCCACTCTCACCTCTTCTTTGCCGTTAATTTCTCCACCATGATTACACCTAAAAGCACAAGGGCACACCCTATCACCGCGATTGTGGTGACTTTCTCACCAATGAGTATCACTCCCATCAGTATTGAGATTATCGGATCAAGATAGAGATAGTTGCTTGAACGGATGGCACCAATCTTCTTGATTACCAGGTTCCAGATGAAAAATGCCGCCATAGAGCAAATCAACGCCAAGAACAACATATTGGCAAGTAGGTCGGGGCGCAAGAGGGTGGACATCGATGTTAGAGGCTGAAGGAACATTAATGGAGCAGCACACAACACTCCGTAAAACATCACCTTGCGTGTGATTGACAGGGTGCTGTGACGGCCCTGAACACGCTTGAGCAGCACACTATATACCGCCCATGAGAGGGCGGCTAAAAACGCCAAAATGTTGCCCATTAAGCCGTTCCCCCACACGAAGCCATTTCTTAAGGTCACCACCGCCATACCCATGAAAGCCACAGCCGAGTATAATAGAATCTTCCACGAGAAATGCTCCTCCTTTAGGAATATCGCCGCCAAGATAGTAGTAAGCAGCGGGTTTATTGCAATCACTATCACCACGTCGCTGAGCAGCGTCATATTCAGAGCCACATTCTGCAACACGAAATACAGGGTGCCTCCCGTGAGTCCGCACAGCAATGCCAATGCCTCATCGCGCCAACCCCAGAAAGAGACGTTAAAACGTGAGATAACAAGTAGTCCCAAGTAGGCTACAATCGTGCGATAGACAAATATTTCGGTTGGAGTGATGCCGTTGGTAAGCAGAATCTTTGTGAATGGGAATGATACACCCCATGCCAAAATCACCGAGATTGCTATGGCATGATACCAGAAGCCTGCTATCTTCTTTTCACTCATTTCTGCATCCATAATTTTCTCTCGTCAGCATCCATTAGCTCGATGGCATAACGCAACGCAGTGCGAGGCATCTCATGAACGTGTGCCACAAGGAACTCGCGCAGCACATCAAGATTCACACGCTTGCCCATCTCCCTGAGCATCCATCCCACTGCCTTGTGCATCAAGTCGTGAGGGTGATGCAGGTGACGCTCGGCATATCGCAGCGTGAAACTCGGGTCGCCATGCTTGAGCGGCCCTAAAGTGCACACCATCGACATGCGCTGCTCCCACAGGTTAACGCTAGCGGCAAGGCGGTCGATGACAGCAAGTTTTGCTTTGTCGTTATAGTTTGATGGCATCACAAGCCACTCACCTAATATCTTATAAACCGACAAATCAACCAAGTCCCAATTATTTGCGCTGCGAGCATGAGCCAAATAGAACTCCACTATATTGTCGCGCAGTGCAATCGCCTGCGATGACGCAATTAATCGCTTGGCGCTATTAGCCTCCATCTGTGCCACCAGTACAAGCAGTCCGCACAAGCGCACCTCATGCCACGGCGAGGCAAGCAATTTATCCACTTCGACGAGCGGCAATGTCTTACATTGCGACACCACACGGCGAGTCACGGGGACTCTGATTCCCAAGAAACGGTCGCCCTCGCCATAGTCGCCCTTGTCAGTCTTGAAAAACCGCATCAAGTGCTGCGCTTGCTGTTCATCGGCAAGCGATTCCATGTGGGCAATTACTTGCTCAGCATTTAAGAATATATTCTCGCCATGTGCCACACCCATAACTGATAACTACCTAATAAAATGCATCGGCTGCCACTCTTCTCTGGCTGGGGCAGGGGTATTGTTTTTGAGCAGCCATGCCATGTTGCGGGCGAGCTGACGCATCGTCTGCATGCCTTCCACATCAAGTTTCGCCTCACCTTTGTTCATACCATAGACAATATTCCAATACTGTGAAGTGACAAGAGGCATATTCTTGAGTTGGAATGGCATCATCAGAGTCTGCAATGCTGCTGTAGCACCTCCGCGGCGGCACACGGCAACTGCGGCAGCAGGTTTATTATCGACTTGCGCGCCAGCATAAAATGCTCGTTGAATCAGTGCCACAACCTGTCCTGCTGGCTGACCGTAATACACTGGCGAGCCCACCACCAAAGCATCTGCGGCGCTCATCTTTTTAATCATCTCATTGCAGATGTCGTCATTAAAGGCGCACTTGCCCTCACGAGTCTCGTGGCATTTGCCACAAGCTATACACCCGCGCACTGGTTTAACACCTATCCATGCTATCTCTGTATCTATACCTTGTTCATTAAGCGTCTTAGCCACCTCACTAAGAGCAAGAAAAGTGTTCCCATCCTTGCAAGGCGAACCATTAATCAGTAATACTTTACTCATCTTATTAAATATGGAGGTTATTAAAAACGCTACAAAATTAGTGCAAGCCGAGAGAAATGCCAAATTTATTTGAGCATTTCCGAGGCGCAGCCTAATTTATCGTAACTATTCAGCGATTATGATGCTACAGTTGAAGGTGTGTCAAAATTTTAACTTAGTGCGCTTCGCGCAGAAATCGAACAAATCATATCAAATCAAACATCATTTAATTCTTTGATTTTAAATAACGTGAGTTCGATGAATTTTAATTGATTGAAAATTAGGAAAATAGCGGCATTTTTAGTAATTTTGTAGTGCTAAAACATAACTCTAAAAACAACCGCTATGTTTCCTGAAGACAAAATTATAGAAATTTTCTCATCTGTCGCAGGTCACCACCCGAGAGATATTCCATAACAAAATAGGCGGTGGCGTTGGCCTCAAACACCTCATTCACATTTACGATATGTGGGTTAAGACTGCAAATTTTCTGCAATCTGTTACCCTCGGTAATAAAGTCCTTGAGGCCCGCTTTGGTGTCGGCGGCAAGTGATGGCGAGCATTCCATTGTCGCACCGTTATCACCACGCCAGCAACCAGTGGGGAAATACTCCTTCAGCGCAAAAAAGACATCAACGCGGATGTTATTGAGAGGGACACGCGCCTTGACCTTATAAGTTATGCCAAAGCCGCCATGCCCCAACACGTCAACGACTTCGTAGGGGTACTGACCGCCACGAATGGTAGTGCCAATGGGCAATGCCCACTCATATTTATTGTTATCGGCCATAGTTTTTTACAAGTCATTTTCAATCAAACCACAAAATTACGACTTTTTTTCTTAAACAAAACTACTAATGACAAGATTTTTCTCAAAACAAAGCGAATTCTACGACTAACTAAAAAACTAACAACTAATAACTAAAAAACTAAAAACTATTTAGTACCTTTGCAGCCGAAAAATAACGACATCTATGGCAAATAACACACTACTTGAGCGACTTGAAGGTCTTGACGCGAGGTTTGAGGAGATTCAGACTCTTATCACTGACCCTTCGGTTATCGCCGACCAAAAGCGATATGTGAAACTGAGCAAGGAGTATAAAAGTCTTGAGAATCTGCTCGCTGTGACACACGAATATAAGAAAAAGGTGCAGGACATTGAAGATGCAAAGGAACTGCTCGCCAGTGAGAGCGACGAGGAACTGCGCGCTATGGCTCGCGAGGAAATCGATGCAAACCAGGAAGAACTTCCCAAACTTGAAGAAAAGATAAAACTTCTGCTCATTCCCGAAGACCCAGAAGACTCAAAGAATGCCATCATCGAGATTCGTGGCGGCACAGGCGGCGACGAGGCGGCTCTCTTTGCTGGCGACTTGGCTCGCATGTACACCCGCTACTGCGAGAGCAAAGGCTGGAAAATCGAGATGTCGAGTTGCAGCGAGGGAACTTCGGGCGGCTACAAGGAGATTGTGTTCAGCGTAACTGGCAACGGAGTGTATGGCACGCTAAAATATGAGAGCGGCGTTCACCGTGTGCAGCGTGTGCCAGTAACAGAGACTCAGGGACGCGTCCACACATCGGCGGCATCGGTTGCAATCTTGCCCGAGGCCGAACCATTTGACATCGAGATCAATGAGGGCGAGATTAAGTGGGACTATTTCCGCTCAAGCGGCGCCGGCGGTCAAAACGTGAACAAGGTAAACTCGGGAGTACGCCTGCGCTACATGTGGAACAACCCAAATACAGGCGAGGATCAGGAAATACTCATCGAGTGTACCGAGACGCGCGACCAGCCTAAGAACAAGGAACGCGCTCTGGCTCGTCTACGCACCTTCATCTACGACAAGGAGCACCAGAAATATGTTGACGACATAGCAAGCCGCCGCAAGACACTGGTGAGCACTGGCGACCGATCGGCAAAAATCCGCACCTACAACTATCCTCAGGGCCGCATCACCGACCACCGCATTGGCTATACCATCTACAACCTGCCTGCTTTTATGGACGGCGACATTCAAGACTGCATCGACCACCTCATAGTTGCCGAAAACGCCGAGAAACTCAAGGAGGCGGAACTATAAATCTAACTAGCTGACTGTCTAACGAACTGTCAAGGCAATAGTTATATCCCCAGTTTTATTCATCATTTGGCTTGTTTACTTGTTAGCTTGTCTACTTGTCAGCTAAAAAATTGGTTTATTTCATTGTTTTTTGCTAACTTTGCACACTTAAATTAATATAATAGGTAATAATTTAAATATTTTCAAAATGGCTAATTTTATCGATTACAACTTTGCCGGTAAGAAGGCAATCGTACGTGTTGATTTCAATGTTCCTCTGAATGAGGATGGTAAGGTTACCGACGACACCCGCATCCGCGGCGCGTTGCCCACTCTCAAGAAGATTCTCGCCGATGGCGGAAGCCTCGTAGTGATGTCTCATATGGGCAAGCCTAAAGGTAAAGTCAACCCCAAGCTCTCATTGAGTCAGATTGTTGACGACGTGGCCGCCGCTCTTGGCACTCAGGTGAAATTCGCTCCCGACTGCGCTAAGGCCGCCGACGCTGCTGCAGCGCTCAAGCCAGGTGAGGTGCTGCTGCTCGAGAACCTGCGCTTCTACCCCGAGGAAGAAGGCAAACCCGTGGGCATCGACAAAGAAGATCCTGCCTACAACGACGCCAAGAAGGAGATGAAGGCACGTCAGGCTGAGTTTGCCAAGACTCTCGCCAGCTATGCCGACTGCTATGTGAACGACGCTTTCGGCACCGCTCACCGCCGTCACGCTTCTACCGCTGTCATCGCCGACTACTTTGACGACGACAACAAGATGCTCGGTCTGCTCATGGAGAAAGAGGTGACCGCCATCGACAACGTGCTCAAGAACGCTCAGCACCCCTTCACCGCTATCATTGGCGGCAGCAAGGTGTCCTCGAAGCTCGCCGTCATCAAGAACCTGCTCGACAAGGTTGACAACCTCATCATTGGCGGTGGCATGGGATTCACATTCTTCAAGGCTGAAGGCGGACGCATCGGCAACTCGCTCCATGAGGACGACCTTATGCCCGAGGCTCTGAATGTGCTTGCCGAGGCAAAGAAGAAGGGTGTTCACGTGCAGCTTTCGGTTGCAACAGTTGCTGGCCGCGAATTCAAGAATGACACCGAACAGCGCATCTTCGACACCCACAACATTGATGACGGATGGGAAGGTATGGACGCCAGTCCCGCTTCGCTCGCTTTGTGGAAAGAGATTATCATGAACAGCAAGACCATCCTCTGGAACGGTCCTGTGGGTGTGTTTGAGTTTGAGAACTTCGCCAAAGGTACTGGCGAAATCGCCAAGTATGTCGCTGAAGCAACCAAGAACGGCGCTTACTCTCTCGTGGGCGGTGGCGACTCTGTTGCCGCAGTAAACAAGTTCGGTCTCGCCGATCAAGTATCTTACGTCTCTACCGGTGGCGGCGCTATGCTCGAAGCTATCGAAGGCAAGGTCCTCCCAGGCGTAGCAGCAATCAAAGGTGAGTAATTATTTACTCTCATACCGAAAAAACGACGGTTCATCATGATTGATGAGCCGTTGTTTTTCTGCATTAGAACTTACTAACTTATAACCCCAAATAGGGTGTTGTCAATGTATTGCGTCGCATTGCGGCGTTCGAAAGGATTATGTTTGCCTTATAATCATTATTTTTTCAATCACTCACCAGCTTGCGATAGCGAACTCGGGTGGGTTCTTCTTTGCCTAGGCGCTTGAGTTTGTTCTCTTCATACTCGGAATAGGAGCCTTCGAAGAAGAACACGTTGCTGTCGCCCTCGAAGGCGAGGATGTGGGTGCAGATGCGGTCGAGAAACCAGCGGTCGTGGCTGATTACCACTGCGCAACCAGCAAAGTCGTCAAGACCTTCCTCAAGTGCCCGCAGTGTGTTCACGTCAATATCGTTGGTTGGCTCATCGAGCAGCAACACGTTGCCTTCCTCTTTGAGAGCCAACGCCAGTTGCAGACGGTTCCGCTCACCGCCACTTAACACGCCGCACTTCTTCTGCTGGTCAACGCCCGAGAAGTTGAAACGCGACAGATAGGCACGAGCGTTCACGTCACGGCCACCCATGCGCAGCAGCTCTACCCCACCCGAAATAACTTCATACACAGTCTTGTCGGGGTCGATACTAGTGTGCTGCTGATCAACATAAACAGCTTTTACTGTTTCGCCCACCTCAAAAGTGCCGCTATCAGGTTTCTCAAGTCCCATAATCAGTCGGAACAAAGTGGTCTTTCCTGCACCATTGGGACCTATCACGCCCACAATGCCGTTAGGCGGCAACATGAAGTTGAGGTCATCGAAGAGCAATTTGTCGCCAAAGGCTTTTGCCACATGCTGCGCCTCGATAACCTTGTTGCCTAAGCGAGGACCATTGGGAATGAATATCTCAAGCTTCTCCTCTTTCTCCTTCACGGTCTCGTTAAGCAGCTTGTCGTAACTGTTCAAACGCGCTTTACCCTTTGCCTGACGAGCTTTTGGTGCCATGCGCACCCATTCCAACTCACGCTGCAAAGTCTTGCGGCGCTTGCTCTCGGTCTTTTCCTCTTGTGCAAGACGCTGAGTCTTCTGCTCCAGCCAGCTGCTATAATTTCCACGCCAGGGGATGCCCTCGCCACGGTCGAGTTCGAGAATCCATCCCGCCACATGGTCGAGGAAGTAGCGGTCGTGGGTTACAGCAATCACCGTGCCCTCATACTGCTGCAAGTGCTGCTCAAGCCAATCGATAGACTCTGCATCAAGGTGGTTAGTAGGCTCATCAAGGAGCAGCACATCGGGCTTTTGCAGTAACAGTCGGCACAACGCCACACGCCTACGCTCGCCACCGCTCAGGTGCTCGGTGCTCTCGTCGCCCTGCGGACAGCGCAAAGCATCCATCGCCCGCTCCAGGCGGCTGTCAAGGTTCCACGCGTCAGTAGCGTCAATTATGTCCTGAAGCTGTGCCTGGCGAGCAAAAAGCTCGTTCATCTTATTTTCGTTCTCGTAGTATTCAGGCAAGCCGAATTTCTGGTTTATCTCCTCATATTCATTTAGAGCATCAACCACGTGCTGCACACCTTCCTGAACCACTTCTTTCACAGTCTTTGTTGGGTCAAGTTGCGGGTCTTGAGGAAGATATCCCACGCTGTAGCCCGGCGCAAATACCACCTGACCTTGATACTGTGTCTCTATGCCAGCAATGATTTTCATCAACGTGGACTTACCGGCACCATTGAGACCAATGATGCCTATCTTCGCCCCGTAGAAGAACGAAAGATAGATGTTCTTTAGAATCTGTTTCTGGTTTTGCTGAATTGTCTTGCTCACCCCCACCATTGAGAAGATGATTTTCTTGTCGTCAACTATTGCCATAAAATATAAGTGTTAAGTTAAGTTTTAAGTGTTAAGGATAAAAAGCTATGAACTGTGAACTATGAACTGTGAACTATGAACTATGAACTATTATCGTCATGCCGTCGTAAGCAAGCTCCACGCACTGAGGCAGTAATTTAGAAGTCTCAGCGTGTAGACCTATGCCGTGGCTCATGTGAACGAGCACTGCCCTGCCTGGCTTTATCTGCTCAATTATCTCGAGCGCTTGAGAAAGCGAAATGTGTGAAAGATGTTCTTCAAAGCGCAAAGCGTTCAGCACAAGAACAGGCACCCCACGCAGGCGTTCTATCTGCTCTTTGGTGATAGTCTTACAATCGGTTATATAAGCCAAATCACCAATGCGGAAGCCCATAATTGGCAATTTATAGTGCATTACGGGAATGGGTTGTACCTCAACTCCAACGCAATCAAATGGTTCATTGTCGTTAATCTCCACCAATTCGTAGTGAGGAACTCCAGGATAAGGATGCTCAGCAAAGCAGTACGAAAGTCGCTGATGCAAAGCATCTATCACGTCGCGGCGGGCATATATCGGGCAATCGCTAAACCCACGCAAATCTTCCAAGCCACCAATATGGTCGTAGTGGATATGGGTAATAAGCAACGCATCGAGATGGGTGTCACCTGTATTCAGAATCTGCTGGCGAAAGTCGGGACCGCAGTCTATCAAGATACGCTTACCTCGCCATTCCACTAGTGCCGATTGGCGCAGCCGCTTGTCGTGTGGGTCAATTGAGCGACATACCTCACATTGGCATCCAATCTGTGGAACTCCAGTGCTGGTGCCGCTGCCTAATATCGTTATTTTTAGACGGTTGTCTTCCATTATCTAAATTCTTTCAAAAGACCATCAACAAAGAACAGATATCGCCCACCTTCATAGTACCAATATTCCCGCAACCCCGACTGATCGGGCAGTTGCATGATATTCGAAGGATTTCCCATCGCCAAACGACATTCAGCCTTTGTCATGCCCTCAGCAACCCTGCAATTCACAATATTACTCCAAATGACGGGAGAAATGTCAGGATATTGTTTCCTGACATCGGTCCAAGAGAACAATGAGTCAAAGTCACGTCCAACACTTTCGGATCCAGGTGGTTTCATCCACACAAACGCCTTGTCACCGTTATCGGTTGCACAAAACTCTACCTTAAGCGGATACACCTTGTCGCCAGGCTTTACTGCGGTAATCACAACAGGTATAAACCTGCGATTTCCTATCTGATAACAACCCTCTATGTCATACCATATTGCGGTCTTGATATATACTGTCTTACTTTCCAACTGATTAGCCACATTCTGGACCATATCGTCATCAATCAGGAAAGGCATCGAGAACGAGTGGCGATTGATCTCTGTCATAGTCTTGCCAGTAGGATATACCAACCTATGTGGTCCATAATTCAAATAGATATCTACCACCTCGCTATTGTCGAGCTGTTTGTGAGTTCCATATCCACTATAAGTGAGCATTTTGCCCTGAAGGTCAAGGGTGTCAAGGTCATAATTGGTCGATGGATTGAAAATGAGCCGTGCCTGATTATCAACGCACCAGAACCCTTTGCCCTCATGCCATGACAGAATGGAGTCAACAAAGATTGACAATGACGACTCACGACTTCCTTTATCTATCTGCTGAATGGCGCGCTGCACGTCTTTCTCGGTAATCTTCTTTGTACTCTCCACTCCCGTGAAGCATCCTTCTAAGAGTAGTGCCACACACGCCAGCAATAATGTCTTAAGTAATTTACTCATCACGATTATGCTTTTTAAACTACAAAATTAATCTTTTGTAGCAAATTGGCACCGACAACACATGTATTTTTCAATATTTTTATAACAAATCTTTTTTTTGCGCACTTTTTTTTAAAAAAACACTTCAATTTGGTGGAGGTTTGAAAAATAATGCATAATTTTGCTTTTTATTTGTAGAAAAAATAATTTTTAAACCTCAAGATAATGGAAAAGAAATACATTCCCGATTCCGAGATGATCATCAACGATGATGGTTCCATCTTCCACATTCATCTGAAACCAGAGCAACTCGCCGACAACATCATCATTTGCGGCGATCCCAGTCGTGTTAACATGATTGCATCCTACTTCGACACCCAGGACTTTGAAGTGTCGAGCCGTGAGTTCCACACTATCGGCGGCACCTATAAGGGAAAGCCCATTATGGCGCTCTCGCATGGCATTGGCGGCGACAACATCGACATCGTGGTTACTGAACTTGACGCACTCGCAAACGTTGATTTCGCCACTCGCACAGTAAAGGATCAGCACCGTACCCTCAACATCGTGCGTATAGGCACCAGCGGCGGTCTTCAACCCTATGTGCCAGTAGGCACTCCCGTGATTGCCGCCAAGGCATTAGGCTTCGACGGTGTAGTGAACTATTACGCTGGACGCAATGAGATCTGCGACCTCGAGTTTGAACGTAAGTTCTGCAAGTTTGTGAAGTGGAATCCCTTGTTCTGTAAACCTTACATTGTAGAAGCCGACCCAACTCTTGTAGAAAAGATTGGTCGCGACGACATGGTGCGTGGCTATACCATCTCGGCCGTGGGATTCTATGGACCTCAGGGACGTGAAGTGCGTCTGCCGCTGGCGGAGCCAGAACTAAACAAGCGCATTGAGGCGTTTGAGTATGACGGTGGACACATCACCAACTATGAGATGGAAGGCGCTGCACTGCAAGGTCTCGCCAAACTCATGGGGCACCGTGCTATCACAATTTGCTCAATCATAGCCAACCGCGTCGCAACAGTCGCTAATCCCAACTACAAGACGGCTGTCAACGACTTAGTCAAGACCGTTATCGAGCGACTGATGGCCGACTAATCCATCATTACAAAGCTAAAAAAGTGGCTGGAGTTTTCGCTTCAGCCACTTTTTCAAGTCCTTTGTACTTAATCCTTTAATTACGCGTTTTGAGCCTCGATGTCCGAAACACCAGCAATTGATGGGTCAATAAGCACTCTACCACAGTATTCGCACACTATGATTTTCTTTTTCATCTTTATCTCCATTTGGCGCTGTGCAGGGATGCGGTTGAAGCAACCGCCACAGGCGTTGCGCTGAACATAAACCACGCCCAAGCCGTTGCGGGCATTCTTGCGGATTCTCTTAAATGCGTTGAGCAAGCGTGGGTCGGCATTGTTGATTTTGTTTTCAAGCTTCTTGGCTTTCTCGCGCTGCTTCTCCTCTTCCTGCTTGGTCTCTGCAATGATGGTGTCGAGTTCGCCTTTCTTCTCGGCGAGTACCTGCTCATTTTCAGTCAGCTGAGCCTGGAATGCCTGTATTTGAACCTTTATGGCGTCTACCTTATGAGTAGCATCATCAATTTTCTTTTCGGCTGACTGCACGGTGAGCCGCTGGAACTCAATTTCTTTTGTTAGATAATCATACTCACGGTTGTTACGCACATTGTCCTGGTCTTTCTCATATTTTTCAATGAGTTCGCTAGCCTTGTCAATAGTGTCCTTCTGATTGGCAATTAATGTGTTGAGTTGTTCAATCTCGTCGTTGAAATTGCCGATTTTTGTTTGCAGACCTTCAATCTCGTCTTCCAAATCCTGCACCTCAAGGGGCAGTTCGCCACGCTCGGTCTTGAAACGGTCAACCTCCGATAAAGTCTTCTGCAAGTCATAAAGCAGCTTCAAACGCTCCTCTACAGTAAGTTCTTTTTCTTGTTTAGCCATAATATACTATTATAAATAATTAACCTGGTTTTTCTCGCTCTTTGCGAAATCGACTGCAAAGTTAGGATTTTTTTTCGTAATTATATCATAAAATATCTCTTTTGTGTAATGTTCGCTCTCATAATGACCAATATCGGCGAGTATTATGCGCTCTTCATTGCCTTGAAACTCGTGATATTTCATGTCACCGGTGATGAACACATCGGCTCGTTGTGACATCGCCAGTCCTGTAAACTCGGCACCTGCTCCACCACATAATGCGATGCGGCTCACCTGACGGTCTAGGTTGCCACTGTAGCGCAATGTATCTACCTCAAAAGCGTTTTTCACTTTCTCAAGAAACGCACGTGCATCTTGTGGCTCCACGTCGCCTATCACGCCTAAGCCTGCATATTTGTCAGCATTCTCAAGAGCGATGATATCGAATGCGGGTTCCTCGTAAGGGTGAGCCTTAATCATTGCTGTCACAACCCTACCACACAACGCTTTATGCACAAGCACCTCAACTCGCGCCTCGGGTTCGTTATGCACCTCTCCTACTTTACCTGCCCACGGCTCGGCACCATCGAGAGCACGGTACTGCCCCACTCCTTCCATCTTATAAGTGCAGTTGTCGTAGTTGCCAAGTATGCCTGCCCCAGCATCACACATCGCCTTTTCCACCTTGGCGACAGCCTCAGTTGGCACAAACACCACAATCTTGCGCTGCGTACTTTGTTGAGGGTCTAGCACGCGCACGTTTTTCATCCCCAATTTCTCAGCCATTTTGAAGTTCACGCCACCCAGGGCACAGTCCATGTTGGTATGCGCGCAATAAATGGTTATGTCGTGCTTGATAGCAAGGGCAACGATACGTTCCTGATAACTTCGGCCTACTATCTTTTTAAGTCCGCGAAACAGTAAAGGATGATGCGAGATTATCATATTAGCGCCAAGCTCTATTGCTTCTTCAAGAATTTCTTCACGCACATCGGTGCATAGCAACACACCCGTCACTTCATTATCAGGGTCACCAACCTGCATACCAGAATTATCCCAACTTTCCTGCAAATACAGCGGAGCCACTGCCTCAATAGCATTGGTTATCTCTCTTACTTTCATATATCAACACAATTTTTCTACAAAGATACATTTTTTTTTCAATAATCACAAACAATGAAACACCTTATTCTCCGATAAGATTGAAAAAAGATAGAAAAAAAGACAGAGTGGGACGAAAAACCACAACTTACCCACTTATACTCCGTAGAAATTAATACAGTGTGGATTTCGCAAAAAACTAGTAAATGACATGGGAAATAAACCAGGCCAGATGACGCTCCCAAGTACAGCGACCTAGAAATTATCGCATTCTCCATTACTGCCGAAGCGTGTGGCATTGACGCTATTAATATTCAACCAACAGATAAAAAAATATAATAATCAAAATCCCATAACTGTCTTCCATAAATGATAAATCATAATCAGAGCATACACATTATACCCGCCCACTTATATTAAATTTTGTTAACATATTAAACTTTTCTTTCTTTGTTTATATCATAATTCAGAAACTTTTTGTAATTTTGCAAGCTTAAACTCTACATTTCAAGTATGAGACAATTAAAAATCACAAAATCAATCACCAACCGCGAGAGCGCATCGCTAGACAAGTACTTGCAAGAGATAGGTCGCAAAGACCTTATCACTGTCGATGAGGAAGTGGAACTTGCTCAGCGCATCAAGCAAGGCGACCAAGCGGCACTCGACAAATTGGTGAGCGCTAACCTGCGTTTCGTAGTTTCGGTGGCAAAGCAGTACCAGAACCAGGGATTGAGTCTTCCCGACTTAATCGACGAGGGTAATTTAGGCCTGATTAAGGCAGCCCAGAAATTTGACGAGACACGTGGTTTCAAGTTCATCTCTTATGCAGTTTGGTGGATTCGTCAATCAATTCTTCAAGCTCTCGCTGAGCAGTCGCGCATTGTTAGGCTTCCCCTCAACCAAGTGGGCTCTATCAACAAGATCAGCAAGGCGCAGTCGAGATTTGAACAAGAGCACGAACGCCGTCCATCGGCGGCCGAACTCGCCGAGCAACTCGATGTGCCTGTTGACAAAATCTCTGACGCGCTGAAGGTTAGCGGACGACATGTGTCGGTAGACGCGCCCTTTGTCGATGGCGAGGACAACAGCCTGCTTGACGTACTTCCCAATGAGGACTCTCCGATGGCTGATCAGTCGTTGAACCAGGAGTCGCTCTCCAAGGAGGTGAACCGAGCCCTCGACCAGCTCAACCCCCGCGAGCGCGACATCTTGAAGATGTTCTTCGGCATCGGCTGCCAAGAGATGACACTTGAAGAGATTGGTTCGAAGTTCGACCTCACTCGCGAAAGAGTACGACAAATTAAAGAGAAGGCAATACGCCGACTCAAAGGACAAAAGAGCAAACTGCTCAAGTCCTATCTGGGCTAATTACCCAACACCCAACGGCTTGCATCAAGCCGTATTTTCTCAAATAAGAATTTAGAACAAATAGTTCACACATTTAAATGGGAGCGAATGAAAAACTCGCCCCCATTTTTAACCCAAATCGGTCATTAGAAAAATTTAATAGTGGTAAGGGAGGCTAAAATCTGCTAAAGCCTCCCATATTTTTATGAAAGATTTTCGGGTTCTAAGCGACCTGGCCAGATACAAGATGTGCTTGTCTTTGTTTTTT
>JAFYYG010000043.1 GCA_017557625.1 Muribaculaceae bacterium | reverse complement strand
GTCCCACCTCTTCCCATTCCGAACAGAGAAGTTAAGCCTCACCACGCCGATGGTACTGCGAAAGTGGGAGAGTAGGTAATCGCCCCCTAAGGAGACTCAGGAATTCGTTCCTGGGTCTCTTTTTTTGTTTTTTCCCATAATAATCTTCCCACTGCCTCACAGAGCCCTAAGCCCCGCCGCGCCAATGGTCAGCGACACGGGAAGGCGCAGGTAATCGCCCCCTAAGGGAGGATTCAGGAGCAATCTTGAGTCCTCTTTTTTTTCTAAAAAACACCCCGAACGCCGTGCTTACGGCGTAATACTTCAACAACTCCCAGGCTTTATAACACTAACAACTCCCTGGCCCAGCTACCTCTGCTTGCACTAATATTACGTCGCAATTCAGAGATAACGCATAATGCTACCTCGTTTTGCACAATAAATAATATAGTTACAAAGGGAAATCAGTCGCGTTTTTTCTTCTTGATTTGTAAAAAAATATTTTTTTACAAAAAATTTGCTCAAAATTTTTTAATTTCACATAGTTTTGTTAATTTTGCACCGTAAAGTTAAATTTTGGTCGTTTCTTAACAAATTGCGGTATTTTTTGTTGCGTTTACGACTTTTTTGGATGATTTTATATCTTTGATACATGAAAAAATCTACCATTTGGCTCATAACGATAGTGATGGCTGTGGCCCTGCTTGGGTTGCTGTTCATGCAGATTAGGAACATTGAGAAGATGGTTAAGATGCGTAATGATCACTTTAAGGAGCTAGTTACTTTGAGTCTCTACAACGTTGCCTCTAACTTGGAACGTGACGAGACAGAGTTTTTCCTTGATAAGCATCTCGACAACTCTCAGTCGAGAATGATGCGCTTCAGTAATGACCAGTTCAATTCAGGCGAAAATAATTTAAACCGCAATCCGTCTTTTGATAAATCATTTGGCAAAAATGATACGCGTTTTAGTCGTGACAAAAAAAATAGTTTATCACCAAATTCTGGCTATGACAAGAATCGTCAGGAGATTCTCAAGGGCGAGTATCTATATCAGAAAGCGTTGCTTAACGAGGTGATTCTAAATATTTTGGAGCATGCTAGCGACCGTCCTATTGCAGAGCGCGCCGACTCGTCTATGGTTCGCATCTACATTGATCAGGAACTGCGACGTAATGGTCTTGAGATGCCGTTTGAGTTTGCTGTTGTCAATCGTTCGGCAACGATTGTCTACAGCACGAGCGGTTATGAACAATGCTTGAAGAAGGATGATAATGTTTATTCTCAGATTCTCTTTCCCAACAATAAAGACAGCAATATCACGCTAAATGTGGCATTCCCTACTAAGAGTGATTATTTGTCTTCGACTGTCAAGTTCATGCTTCCGTCGATAGCCTTCACCTTAATACTAATGGCACTTTTTGTTATTACTATAATTCTGATTTTCAGGCAGAAGAAGTTAAGTGAGATTAAAAACGACTTCATCAACAATATGACCCACGAGTTTAAGACCCCCATCTCCAGTATCTCGCTAGCTGCGCAGATGCTAGACGACCCTGCGGTGGTCAAGAGCCCGGCGCTTCTTAAGCAGGCTTCTACAGTCATCAAAGACGAGACCAAGCGGTTGCGATTCCAGGTGGAGAAAGTGCTTCAGATGTCGATGTTTGACCGCACGAGCGCCACGATGAAGCTCCAGGAGGTGGATGCCGATTCTGTGATATACAGTGTGGTCAATACCTACAAGCTCAAGGTGGAGAAGTTTGGCGGCACTCTCACTGCCGATCTTAATAGCGACGACCCAATTATCAATGTTGATGAGATGCATTTCACCAACGTGATATTCAACTTGCTAGACAACGCTATTAAGTACCGCCGTGAAGATGTGGAGCCCAAACTAACAGTGTCTACATCCAATCCTGACGATTCCCACATTACTATCACGGTGGAGGACAATGGCATAGGCATCAAGCGCGATGACCTGAAGAAGATCTTTGAGAAATTCTATCGCGTTTCCACGGGCAACCGCCACGATGTGAAAGGCTTTGGACTGGGTCTGGCCTATGTTCACAAGATGATAACCCTCTTTGGCGGCACTATCAAGGCCGAGAGCGAAGTGGGTAAAGGTTCGAAATTCATTATTACATTACCACTTTATAAATAAGAAAACACTATGGACGAAAAATTGAGAATTTTGTTATGCGAAGATGACGAGAATCTTGGCATGTTGTTAAGAGAGTATCTACAGGCCAAAGGCTACAATGCTGACCTCTATGCCGACGGTGAAAGTGGCTACAAAGCCTTTCTTAAGGGTAAGTATGACATCTGTGTGCTTGATATCATGATGCCAAAGAAAGACGGATTCCAGCTTGCTCAGGAAATACGCACCATCAATAGCGATGTTCCTGTGATTTTCCTTACTGCTAAAGCGCTTAAAGAGGACATCCTCGAGGGTTTCAAACTTGGTGCTGATGATTACATCACCAAGCCATTCTCGATGGAAGAGCTTGTGATGCGCATCGACGCTATCATGCGCCGCGTTAAGGGCAAGAAGGGCAAAGAAATCACCATGTACAAGATAGGTAAGTTTACCTTCGATACTCAGAAGCAAGTGCTTATTGTCGATGACATGTCGACCAAGCTTACCACCAAGGAGAGTGAGTTGCTTAGCCTCTTGTGTGCCCACGTCAACGAGATTCTTGAGCGTAACTTCGCACTTAAGACCATCTGGATTGATGACAACTACTTTAACGCTCGCAGTATGGATGTGTATATCACCAAACTGCGTAAGCACCTCAAGGCCGATCCTTCAATTGAGATTATCAACATCCACGGCAAGGGCTACAAACTCATAGCCCCTGAACCCGAGGAGAAATAGTTCTTTAAATGACAGAGGACTAAGTGCAAAGTACAGAATCTCCAACATCAGGTTCACGGGACTCAGTTGTGAGTCTCGTGAATTTTGTTATAAAGTCTATGAAAAAACTGACTACTAATAACAAATAACTGAAAACTATTTACTATCTTTGCCCCTACGAAACAACAATCACATTAGCATGAACATTCTGTATCGTATATATCACTATTGCATTGCGGCACCTATTTTATTGGTACTCACCATTATCACATGCTTAGTCACAATAGTGGGATGTGCCTTCAACCGCGACTACTGGGGGTACTATCCGGCAAAATGGTGGGCAAGGGCAATGTGCTTCTTTTTCGGTGTGCGCGTCAAGGTGGAAAACCGTAACCTCATTGACCATAACAGTGCCTATGTTTTTGTTGCCAATCATCAGGGAGCATACGACATTTTTTCCATCTATGGCTATCTCGGCCATAACTTCAAGTGGATGATGCGCAAAGGATTACATAATTTTCCACTTGTGGGATGGGCGTGCCATATGTCTGGACATATCATGGTGGATAATCACTCGGCGCGAGGCATCATAAAGACTATGAATGATGCCAAGAAACGCCTAGCAAAAGGGATGTCTATTGTTGTTTTCCCCGAGGGACGACGTACCGATGATGGACACATACACCCGTTCAAGCACGGTGCCTTTCGCCTTGCCAAGGAGTTTGACTTGCCCATCGTTCCAATTACCATAAATGGCTCCTATAAAGTGATGTCGCGTACCATGTTCCACGTTGAGCCAGGCACCATTTCTCTTACCATCCACGAACCTATACCACCTGAGGAGTTTGGCGACACAATTCAAGACTTAACCCAAAAAGCCTACGACGCAGTCGTCTCGTCACTCGAGGAATAATTTTTATGGTAATGCTACACAGTTTTTTCTTTGTTCCAATAGGCTTGATATGAATCTGGGACGATATTTTTTTTAAAAGAAGTGCTGATAGAAAAGTGTGGATGTTATTGTTTGTTTTTTGGTGCAGTGAGTTGTAGGGTTCGGTAGAGGTTGCAGCCTATGAAATTGCCTAGAATTGAAGCGAGGTAAACGATGATGGTTTGTGCTGTCCATTGACACCAATCAAGGGCTAAGGTGTAGTAGAACGCGTCGGCGATGCTATGCACGAAGCCACACATTATGAATAGCGGAATGCCGAAGAGTAGCGGCAGCCAGTTCTTCTGTCGTGCGAAGTTCACGACGGTAGTCATGATAAACCCGCAGAAGATGGCGAGCAGTACGACGTTCCAAAATCCTTTGTCGAGTCGGCTTTCAACAATATTATGGGCGTTTTCAACGAGTTCGGGGATGGCTGTCTTGATTGCTGCCGCCACGAGCGCGCATCCCACGATGTTGCCCACGATGATAACAGGCAACTCTATCCAGTCACGCTTGGTCTCGACAAAGCCGCTGACGCCGGTATATAGCTTCATTTTGTAGCACACTACGGAGATGAGGCCGAATGAGAAAAGAACAGCTCCGATGATGCCCCCCACTTTTAGGAAGACCACCCCGCCGAGCGAGATGCAGATGCCTGCAAGGATTGAGTCGATAATGGTTTTTCGCATATTATATTTATAGTTTATCAACGGTGGCAAAATAGCGCCAAAGGGGCGCTAGCATGAGGGCTTGCTTGAGTTCACCGCTATTGAGCATTTCAAGGACCTGATCTCGAGTTAGGAGGACGACATCGATGTCCTCGGTGCGGTCAAGGTGCTGGCCTTGGAGTTTTTTGACACCTGTTGCTATAAAACAGTGTGTGAGGTTGTTGCATGTGCTTGGATTTTGACCGATGGTCATGAACTCCTGCCATTCGCCGCTTCCGTAGCCTGTCTCCTCGAGGAGTTCGCGCTTTGCTCCATCGATTGGATCTTCTCCAGGCTCAACGACTCCTGCACACAGCTCAACAGAGTCGAGGTCAAGGGCATAGCGGTACTGACGCACGAAGACGAAGTGGCTGTCATCGGTGATGGCAATGACATTTATCCAATCGGGATACTCAAGTACGTAGAACTCATCGTTGATTTCGCCGTTAGGCAGTTGCACCACATCGCGCCGCGCTGTGAGCCACGGTCGGCGGAACACATATTCACTCTTGAGGGTTTTCCAACGCATAATTTTATAAGTTAAAAGTTCACAGTTATGAGTTATGAGTCCACAGTTATATGGGAGATCCTCTCCACTCTCCACTCTCACCTCTCCACTGTAATTAACAAAAAAGGGCGACTTCGTGTCGTCCTTCGTTAGTGGTGGGTGCTGACGGATTCGAACCGCCGACCCTCTGCTTGTAAGGCAGGACAACGACCCTGTACAAGTCTGATAGTTAATAAATTATGTTAATTATAAAAACGTGAGCAATCATTTGGGCAATCATTAGCAAAAAAGTGCGC
>JAFYYG010000042.1 GCA_017557625.1 Muribaculaceae bacterium | reverse complement strand
CTTTATTTTTAAACCCAAGTGATTGCTGTGCAACCACTTGGGCTTTCAGTGGTCGGGATGACTAGATTCGAACTAGCGACCCCACGCCCCCCAGACGCGTACTCTAACCGGACTGAGCTACATCCCGAACTGCTGTTTCGAGGTGGCACGAGGGTGCCTTTTTTCGAAAAGCGATGCAAAATTACTTCTTTGGTTTGAATTGTGCAAATTTTTTAAGTATTTTTCAATAATAATTTTTGTAATGAGTTGTATTGCTGTGTTTTTTGTTTTTTATGAAAAAAGTGGTAAAAATGTTGTTTTCATTTTGTTGCAAAAAGTGGTGTATTTCGTCAGTTAATCGGTATAGTTTGTCATAGAAGGCAATGAAAATTTGCATTTCGGTGCATGCTTCCATTAAATTTGCAACAGAAACATAAATTATTAACGCATAAAAAACAAACGTTATGGATACTTACAATCAAACATCGAATTATGAGAATGACAACGAGAGAGAAGAATTCTACTCTCAGGACATTGAGATAACCGACCTCAACGGTGACGGCCAGACTGAGATCACCGGTTACATGAACATTGGAGACGTAGATGTAAAGATAGTTGACATTGACCGCGACGGCACGTTTGACATTGCTTTCGCTGACTATGACGGTGACGGAATCTTCAACATGAAAGTTGTTGCTGATATTTCAGATATGGGCATTAATGATGTGCCTTTTATGGCTGCGCAACTTATTGATGACCCACTCGAGTTGCTTGAGTATGGCTTTGAACGTGCTTTTGTCGGATTTATTGACGATAGTCAGACTGAGATTAACGAGGACGTTAGCATCAGTGATTTCATGCCCGACAGTAAGGTGGTAGAACTCGATGTGATGCTCGAGCAAGATGAGATGATTTATGATTGCGAGTCTTGCTGCGACGACATGATGTTCTAAATAATATTTTCTTATGCCTATATTGGAGAACAATAAAAAAGAAGGGGAAGGGCAAAATGTCCTTCCTCTCTTTATTTTTGGTGGTGAATATTGATTAATACTCCATCATTGGGGGCAGTTCTTTGGCTTGCGCCACCATTTTCTCCACCTCAACGAGTGCTGGCACACGATTAACGAGGTTTTTGGCTGCGTTCACTTCTTCGAGTTTTGGCTGGAGGTTTGCAGGCACGCGGTTGCGTAGCTCTTTCACTGTATCAACGCCAGCGGCCTCGAGGAGTTCGCTGAACTGTGGTCCCACGCCGTTGATTCGCATCAAGTCAGCATGATTGGTCCATTTTAGGATGAGTTTGCCGCTTATGCCGGTTTCTTCCTCAAGTGCTTTGCGTCCAGCGGGTTTTGCGCATTTCTCGAGCAGTGCGTCGGTGTCTTTGATGCCTGCTGCAATCAGTTTAGGAGCATATACTTCGCCCACACCCTCGATGTCGATAATCTTGTAAGTCATAATGATAGAAAGTTTAAATAGTTAATAAATGCTTTTGAATAATTTGTGGCAAATTTAAACATAATTATTCCAAAAAGCAAGAGATTACCTGTGTTTTTTTGAAAAAATGATTATTTATCTGTGATGGTGATGCGCAAAATCGCGGGATTCATACGAGACTGTCGTCTCGTAGTACTATGACGAAGAACGACGCGACTGCAAGGGAAAGCAAGATTAAAAGAAACGACAACAATCAAGAGAATGTCATCGTTTCTGTTCTTTGCTTTCACTCACCTTAAAAGAAATCTTGCGCAGCCTCATGCAGCCTCACTCTTGCGGGAGGCGGCGGAAGCCTTGTCCCAGGATTTCGGAGCTTTCCATGATGTTGACGAAGGCTTTGGGGTCGATGCGGTAGAGCACCGAGCGGAGTTTTATCATGTCGTGGCGGTCGAGGGTGACATACACCATCTTGCGCTCGTTGCCTTTGTAGAGTCCGCTACCTGTGATGCATGTGCCTCCGCGCTTTAGGTTGTTGATGATGAAGTCGCGCACGGGCTCGGGATTGTCGGTGATGATGAACATGGTCTTGTAGCTCTTCATGCCGTCAACCACGAGGTCGATGACTTTGCCCTCGATGAAGATGATAATTACCGAGTAAATGGGAAGACGGATGTCGCCAAACGCCACGAGGGTGCTCAGAGTGATGATGCCGTCAACAATCATCACGAGTGTTCCGAGCGAGATTTTGGTGTATTTGTGCAGGATCATCGAGATGATGTCGCTGCCGCCGCTAGTTGCTCCAGAGCGGAATATGAGTCCTATCGCCAAGCCATAGATGATGCCGGCAACCACGGTGTTTAGAAAATAGTCGGGGCTGAACCAACCGCCGTTGTGTGGAATCTCCACCATCGACGCGCCTGTCTGTTTCACTATCTCTCCGTCGTGGATTACGGGGTTATAACCCCACCAACTCTCAAGGATGAAGGTGAAGACAAATATCAGTGCAGTGGAGATTATCGTCTTCACGCCAAACTTCGGTCCTAAGATCCATGTCCCTATAATGAGCAGCGGAATGTCCATACAGATGGCATAGAACGAAATTTTCCACGGCCACAGGGTGTTGAACACGTTACTGAGGCCGTATGTGCCTCCAGGCGCCATCAGATAGGGATTGACAAACATCACGTCGCCAATGGCAAACAGTGCGCTGCCCACAATGAGCAACGTATAGGCAAGTATCTCACGCTTAAGCTTTTTCTTGTTGTCTAGTGCTAACATAGGAATTGTTTATTATTTGTTGTTGTGTAAAATCGGGCGCAAAGGTAGGAAATAGTTTTCAGTTATTAGTTATCAGTTGTCAGTATTTTCATGTGTAAGTGATTTCAATGACTTCAATGACTTCATTATTATATATAATGCTGCCTCAGATCGTTTCTTATCCATTAACTAGATTTGTCAAAGAAGTCTAATTAGAATGATGTAAAAAGACATAATTAACCCGAATCTAATGACAGATTTGGGTTAAAAAGAGGGCAAAGACTTTGTCTTTAATTGTAGCTTGAGAGAGGTGCTGTTTATTCGTTTCGGAGATGGGTGGCGATGATTTCCAGCATTTGTGCTTGGAGTTCGCGGTTTGTGTCGATGACGTTCCAGATGCCGTCTTCGCTAAGGACACCGCATTTTAGGTCTTTAGGCAGCCGTCCTGCCTCGCTGTCGTTGAAGTCCTGCTGCCATTCATCGCTTACGAGATAGTCGTCGATGGTTTCTATCGATTCCATTGCTTCGGTGTAGAGGTCGAGTGCGTCGCTCATCGCCTTTACTGCTTGAGAAGCCTTGTTGAGGTGCTCCTCCATTGATTTTATTCTCTCAATTTGGTCCATAATAGCTAAATCATGTTGATGATGTTGTGGGCGAAGTCAAGCCGCAGCACAAGCACGGTGTTTCCTTGTTGTGGACGTGAAGTGTTGAGCGCAGCAAGTCGTTGTTTTAACTGCTGGCGCGAGGCACATTCCTTGAAGGTCTTTTTTACAAGTTCAATTTCGCCAGAGGCAGCAACGCACAAAGGCTGAGGTACATAGACGGTGTTTCCGAGTTCGCGGTCAAAAGGCTCAATCGATATTAGCGCACCGTCATCGCCCACCGTTGTTATGTGGTTGATAACCTCCTCGCCATTGCCAAGTATCGTATAGTTAGAAATATATCGCTTCATATCGCAAAATTGTGCATGTTTAGGGTGGCATTATTTCTCAGTGGGCCGTGGCAGGTGGTCGCCGTTTGGGTTTGGAACTACTCCTCGCCGTTGTGGTGACGATTTGTTGAGTCCGGGCTTGGGCTTGTAGGAGCCTTGTTCGTTAGGTGCCGTCCGTTCGGGATTAGAGCCAGCTGGCCGTCCGGGATAATTGTTTGGTGGTTGGTTGCCCCGCTGTGGCTGTCCAGAGGTGGAAATGTTGTTTTGCGGTTGATTGCTGAGTGGGGGAGTGGTGGCGTTTTCGCTTTCTGCCGCATTTTGATTCTGTTGCTCAATAATAGCTTTTGGCCCCACGATTCGTTGAGAGATGGTGCTGTAACTGCCTCGGTCAAAATGGGTGCGCAGCAAATAGGTGCTGTCGATGAATGTGATGCCGTGAGGTCGCGTTTTGTATTTTATGAAGCCATAAATGCGCTTGATGACTTTTGAGGAGTCACCTTGTATGGCATTTTCCACCCATCCGTTGGCTTGCGCCGTTCTGTTAACGTATGAAGTGCAACCATCCTGATAGTCAATGGCCATAAGCATCGAGATGGCATTACCAGAGTTCGCCATCTTAAAGCACAGGGCATATTTGTCACCCTTGCGGCTGTCGTTGTCGGGCTTGTAGTCAAACTTGATGTACCCGTCGCGCATTGCATTGGTGAGAATCCATTGCTGTGGCTCTTGCCATACGTTGGCACTATCGCCCGATGTGGGGAAAGAGCGTTTTGCTTTGGAACCCTGACCGTTAACGGCATAATTGCCACCAGTAGTGCTAGTGTGAACTGGTTTGCCGTTATTGCTCTCTTTCTCAAGAATCTCAATGGCTTTGTCATGCACCTGAGAATAGACCTTGAGGTTATGGGCATACCATACGAGCGAGGAGTCGTACTTTGCCAGGTCGGCGTTGTATTTCTTGAGAATCGACTGCTTGAGTAGCAGCTTTGACGAGTCGTTAGGAAAGAGTTCAGGGTTTTGTGCTATCAGCTGTTCGGCTTTGGCAAAGTCGGCGAGCACATGTGCCATATCGTCTTCATTGATTACCCCGTCAGGAGTCTTGCTGCAGCCAATAAAGGTGGCTACAACAATCATCATCAAGACAATAATGGTTAGTGGCTTGTGCATACACTTTAGGCTTTCTTATCTTCTCCTTCCTTCTTGTCTTCTTCCTTCTTGTCATCAACTTTTTTCTCTTTGTCCTTCTTGTCAGAAAGAAGATACTTGTTGTAGAAGATGATGATAGCAATAATGCTTGTGGTGAGGCAGGCATCGGCAACGTTGAACACAGGCTGGAAGAACAGGTAGTGCTTGCCGCCTATAAATGGCAGCCATCCGGGCCAGTCCCATTCGGCGAGTGGGAATTGCAGCATGTCCACCACCTTGCCGTTGAAGAGTGACGCATATCCTCCCTCGCTGGGAAAGAACTGAGCCACCTGGGGTGCTGCAGGGTCGTTGAACAACTGTCCATAGGCGATGCAGTCGATTACGTTACCAATAGCGCCAGCTGTAATCAGCGACACGCACACCACAAACCCTCGTGGCAGGTCAGTGCGATTCCTTATTTTGACGAGGTAGTAGATAAACAGTCCCGAGAAGATAATCCTTAACCAGGTAAGCACCATCTTGCTGCCAAGCTCCATGCCGTAGGCCATGCCATTGTTCTCGATGAATATAATCTTGAACCATGAGGCCACATCGACTTGCTCACCGAGGAAGAAGTGCGTCTTGACGTAAATCTTTGATGCCTGGTCAAGAATTATGACGGCAGCGATGAGTATTGTCGCCAGCCATCCATTAGATATTCTTTTCATTATGTGACGAAAGTAAAGATGTGGGTTTTATGCCCCACCTTAATTAACGCTTTTTCTTCTGCTGTTGTTCAATTTCTTTGCCCTCTACCGAGAGTGTGGCGTGTGGCACTGCCATAAGGCGGCCCTTGGGGATGAGTTTGCCTGTCACACGGCACACGCCGTAGGTTTTGTTCTCGATGCGCACGAGAGCTGCCTGCAGCTTGTTGATGAAGTCCTGCTGACGAGCAGCGCGCTGGCTTGCCTCCTCCTGCACCATAGTGCTGGCGCCCTCTTCGAGCATGTTGAAACTGTTTTTAGACTCATCGGCCTGAATCCTTGCCATCAACTGGTCGTAGTTAGACTTTGCGACCTCTAATTTTTCAAGAATTATTGCTTTGAACTCTTGTAGCTCCTCGTCGCTGTAACGATTTTTTTCTTGTTCTGTAGCCATAATATTGGAGTTTTTTTTTATTTCGATATTACAAAGGTTGGCTCGGAGCAAAATCCGCGCCAACCTTACGTGAATTTATGCTTTGTCAACTTTGATTTTAAGTGTCCATCCGTCCATGTCGAGCTCTATGGCATCGGTTGGCACTTCGCCCACGGTGAGCGATAATGCCTGCACTTGCCCTGCGATGTAGTCATGGAACTCGGCTATTGTCTTGTTGGTGCGCTCATCGGGAGCTATTACCACGTTGATTTTGTCGGTAATCTCAAATCCGGAGTTCTTGCGCACGTTTTGGATGCGGTTCACCAGTTCGCGTGCCATACCTTCACGACGCAGCTCGTCGGTGACAGTGATGTCGAGCGCCACGGTGAGGTTTCCTTCGTTGGTCACGAGCCATCCGGGGATGTCTTCGCTGATGATTTCCACATCGGCCAAATCAACAACTGCCTCTTGGTTATCTACCATAAGTTTGATGTAACCATCCTGCTCAAACTTGATGATGTCGGCTTGTGGCAGCGCGGTGAGTTGAGCTGCGAGAGCCTTCATTATCTTGCCATATTTGGGACCGAGCTTCTTGAAGTCGGGTTTCACTTTCTTGACAAGGATGCCCTCGTCGTTGCCCACAAACTTGATGCCCTTGACGTTGACCTCACTGGTGATGAGGTCGCTCACTGCCTCAATATCGGCACGCTGCTCATCATCGGTGACCGGAATCATGATTTCGGTGAGCGGTTGTCGCACTTTTAGATTCTTCTTGCGGCGCAGAGCGAGCACCATCGAAGTGACTTTTTGTGCAATTGCCATGCGGCGCTCAAGGTCGGTAACGCTTTCGTCGGCAGTGGGGTATGGCATCAGGTGTACTGACTTAATGCTGCCTGTGAGATCGCGGTAGAGCATATCGCTGTAGAATGGTGATACTGGAGCCATGAGTCGTGCTACAGTCTCAAGACACTGGTAGAGAGTTTGATAAGCTGCGAGTTTGTTCTCAGTCATCTCACCAGCCCAGAAACGTGGACGGTTAAGTCGCACGTACCAGTTGCTGAGGTTCTCTCCCACAAAGTCGCTGATGGCACGAGCGGCGCGTGTGGGCTCATAGTCGTTGAACTGCTCGGTTACCTCTTTGATGAGAGTGTTAAGCAGCGAGATAATCCATCGGTCAATCTCGGGACGCTTCTCCAGCGGCACCTGAGGCGCTGCTGGGTCGAAGTTGTCAACGTTGGCATATTGGGCAAAGAACGAGTATGTGTTGTAGAGAGTGCCGAAGAACTTGCGGCTCACCTCCTCAACGCCAGCGTGGTCGAACTTGAGGTTCTCCCAGGGCGACGAGTTGCTGATCATGTACCAGCGCAAGGGGTCGGAGCCATATTTCTCAATGGTGGAGAATGGGTCAACAGCGTTGCCCATACGTTTACTCATCTTGTTGCCGTTCTTGTCGAGCACGAGGCCGTTGGAGATAAGTCCTTTGAACGCCACGCTGTCAAACACCATAGTGGCTATGGCGTGCAGAGTGAAGAACCATCCGCGGGTCTGGTCCACGCCTTCGGCGATGAAGTCGGCAGGGTAGAACTTGCGCTCGTCAACGAGGTCTTTGTTCTCAAAGGGGTAATGCAGCTGTGCGTAGGGCATAGCGCCGCTATCGAACCACACATCTATGAGGTCGAGTTCGCGCTTCATGGGCTTGCCTGTGTCGCTCACGAGGGTGATGTAATCGACGTAGGGGCGATGGATGTCAATCTTGTCGTAATTTTCCTCGCTGTAGTCGCCAGGCACGAAGCCTTTGTCTTTGAATGGGTTGCCACCCATAATGCCAGCGGCAACGGCTTTCTCAATCTCATTGTAAAGTTCCTCGATACTGCCAATGCATTTCTCCTCGCCATCCTCGCTGCGCCAGATGGGTAACGGTGTGCCCCAGTAGCGGCTGCGGCTCAGGTTCCAGTCGTTGAGGTTCTCAAGCCACTTGCCGAAACGGCCTGTACCAGTGTGCTCGGGTTTCCACTTTATGGTCTTATTGAGCTCCACCATGCGGTCTTTGCATGCGGTAGAGCGGATGAACCAGCTGTCGAGAGGGTAGTAGAGCACGGGTTTGTCGGTGCGCCAGCAGTGGGGATAGTTATGCACGTGCTTCTCAATCTTGAAGGCGGTGCCTTCCTGCTTCATGCGGATGCACATGTAGATGTTGAGGTCTTCGGCTTTGTTGGCGGCTGCCTCGTCGTACTTGCCATCTACGGTGAACTTCGGGTCATAGGCGTTCTTCACCCATGCACCTGCATATTCTTTGTAAAGCTCTACATTAACAAAGTTCTTGACGAAGTCCTCGTCGAGATCTTCGATATTGTAGTACTTGCCAGTGAGGTCCACCATCGGGCGGGTCTCAAGCTTCTTGTTAATCATGTAGAGTGCAGGAACGCCGGCAGCATGAGCCACGAAGGCGTCATCGGCACCAAAGGTAGGTGCGATGTGCACGATACCGGTACCGTCGTCGGTGGTGACATAGTCGCCAGGGATTACGCGGAAACCGTTGTCGTTGCCCACAATCTTGTCGCCACTCTTGTCAACGGGTTTCACCCAGGGGAAGAGCTGCTTGTACTTGATGTCGAGCAGGTCACTGCCCTTGAACTCAGCGATAACCTTATATGGAACAACCTTGTCGCCCACGGTGTACTCGTCTAGAGGCTTCTCAGCACCTTCAGGCTTGAAATATGCGTCAACACGGGCTTTTGCCATCAGGTAGATGGCAGGATTGCCGTTGTATGGGTTGTAGCTCTCGATTGCCACATAGTCGATTTTCTGTCCCACGCACAACGCTGTGTTGCTTGGCAGGGTCCAAGGGGTAGTGGTCCATGCGAGGATGCGCAGGTTGTCGCGGAACATCTCGTCGGCGGCAGCCTTGACGGTCTCTATCACCTTGTGGCCGTTGTCAACTACGGTGAACTCGGCGGTCACAGTCTGGTCCTTCACGTCGCGGTAGCAGCCAGGCTGGTTGAGCTCGTGGGAGCTAAGTCCGGTGCCAGCGGCGGGAGAGTAAGGTTGGATGGTGTAGCCCTTGTAGAGCAGCCCCTTGTTGTAGAGCTGCTTCAAGAGATACCACAGCGACTCAATGTAGCTGTTCTTGTAGGTGATATAGGGGTTCTTCATGTCAACCCAGTAGCCCATCTTGTGGGTAAGGTCTTCCCACTCTTTGGTATATTTCATCACCTCCTTGCGGCAGGTGGCGTTATATTCGTCAACGCTGACCTTCTTGCCAATGTCCTCCTTGGTGATGCCCAGGGCTTTCTCAACGGCGAGTTCCACAGGCAGACCGTGAGTGTCCCAACCTGCTTTGCGCAGCACTTGGTGTCCCTGCATGGTCTTGAATCGGCACACCACATCCTTGATGGTGCGTGCCATAACATGATGGATGCCGGGCATTCCATTGGCACTTGGCGGTCCTTCATAAAAGACAAAAGCTGGAGCGCCCTCGCGTTCCTCAATACTCTTGCTGAACACGTTTTCTTCGTCCCATTTCTTCAGGACTTCCTTGTTGATGTCCGAAAGATTGAACTTGTTGTATTCGTTAAATTTCTTCATCTTGATTTATAGATTGTGTGTTGTTATTGTTTTTCTTTGAAAAAAGTCCTACGATCCAGTTCGCTCCAAGCGTCAGCGCATAGGAGAAGGATGTTAGCAGAAGCACAAACATGCCTGCTTCGAGCGAGAATTTGGCATTGATAAGCGATGTGGCGCAAGCAGCTGCCACCACAAGCGCAATGATGATGCTTAGAATTGCTCGCTTGGTTACTGTCGTTGACTTGTTTTTCTTCGACATCAACATTGTTATGGGGAGTGCAAGAATAGCTATGGCGATAAGTGCCACAACCATCCACGACTCGCGGGCGTAGTTTGAGGCGCAAGCCACGAGTGCCGCCATAGGCGCGATGCGCTTGCTGCTGTAAGTCTCGTCACTGTCCTGAAGCCATTTCATGAACTTCTTGTTGCTGTAGTCTTGTTGCTGCAGCATTACCATGTCATATCTTAGCATCACAGCGAGAGCAATTAAGCTCGCCACTACAAGAGAAATACTGGTAATTAATTGATAGTCCATAACTTATGTATAAATGCTCTAAAATAATTTGCAAATATACAAAATATCCTCGAAATAGCGTGCTGTTACACATCTTTAAATTAAGAAAAACTTTTCAACAGTTTTGTTTTTCGTTTATGGTTTATCGTTTAGGGATGGTTCGGAATGAAGAGCGATTGATTTCTAAACCAACCGCTTGATGCCGTAAGATGATACTGATAAATTAGAATTTATAGTTCTAAAAGATTTTGTATAGCTTTCTCGTAATCTTCGTCTATCAACGTTACAGGTTCACCTCTCTGGGTGAATTCATTGATGCATTGATGATTGTCTGCTTTTAGCGAATCGATCGTGTTGTCCGTGTCAAACAATCTAGTTTCTATATCTGAACCATGTTTCTTGATGTCATCAATGTGAGCATCTATATAAGCATCAGTCATGGCCAGACAAATGAACTGGATTGATTGCAAATACTGCTCGCTGAAATCCTGTCGCCAATCTGAAGGGATATAACAGCCCTCGACTATCAGGTTCTGTTGATTCTCTATAGCTGTCTTTATAATCTCACGTACAATAGGCCAAAGTTCAACCATGAGTGCAGCATCGTCTTCTGGGGTGAGGTTAGTCTTGCCGCTTCGAATCAAGCCCATTTTCAAATGATCAATAGACAAATACGGATACTTGTACTTTTCAAGCAACCGCTGGGCTAAAAGAGTTTTACCCGTATGTGATGCACCTGTTATCAGTATAACCATAAATTCCGATTTGTCGTTCTAATTGCACTGCAAAGGTAGTGGTTTTATCGCTACCTGCGTTTATTTTTCGGGGGATTTGTTATTCATTAATCGCTGGTAATCGTCCTGCGCCTGAATGATGCCGAAATCACCTGTCACGGTGACAAATGTTCACTTATTATACTTTTGTCAACATACGCAAAGGTAAACCAACCGCTTTTATGTTGGATACAAGTATATTCTCATTGATGAGAAATAAATGTGTGTTTTTATTTTTCGTCGAAATCTATTTTGAAAATGATATTCTTATTCTCTGGTCTAATTTCTCCATTTATCAGAAGTGTCCTCCAGGGTTTTATGGCTTTTGCCATATTGTTGATTTCGTCCTCGAGTTGTTGATATTTAGCATAAGACTTGTCAACACCATGTACCCCCAAATTGCAGTCAATCAGATTGCCCTCGGCATCAACCTTTATGTCTTCTATTGATACTACTATTTTTACCCCTTTCAATTCGGGGTACTTGTTAGGATCCACAGGAAAAAGCTTTTTTGTTAAGTCGTTATTGTTAGTTCTTCCGGTGATTGCGAATCCATCGGCAAGTATTTTGTTGTTATACAAAGTTTTGTCAACAACTTCTCCATTTACAATTTCTAGATGGAGTTCGGCCTCATAATTGCGCATGAAACCTGAGTGCACATAGTAGATACATTTGCCTTTTGCAACTCTTATGGTGCCGTTGTACCAAGACGCGACGAGAGGCTCGTATCCTGTATTTTGGAAAATACTTATCAGTTTATCTTGCGACAAGTTGCTTACGCTTTCAAGCACAAGTTTATTGTCTTTAATGCTCCACACTGCGGTATAGCCGTCCCAATTGGCGGTTGTCCAGTTGCGGTCTTGTGGCAATGCGGCAAGGACTTGTTTGTAGATTACTGAATCCTGGCAAAGCGGTTTGCCCAGCAGTTGCCATTCCACGCCATCAATATAAATGATATCGCCATCTTGCCCTGTCGCACCAGCCGAGAGAGTAGAGATTAAAAGTAATGCAAACATAATGGTCTTTTTCATAATTGATAGGGGATTAAGTGGTTGATTATTATGCCGCAAAGATATGAAATAACTTTGTTAAAACAAAGTTTTTAGTAAGAAAATACTTACTGTTTTGAGATTATTGGAAAATATGACTCAAGAATAGTAAAATTTTGAACACTAAATTATCTTTTTGGGAATTTTGGATAAATTAGGCTGCGGTTCGGCAATGCTCAAGCAAGCTTGGCGCTGCTCTCACCTTGCACTAATTTTCTGTTCGATTTTTTACTTTTATAATATTAATTCATTCGTCATTATTAATTTCAACAATTGGCTTGCTATAGTTGCAATATTAATGGTATATGTTCCTTTTCCAATGAATATTGCGATAGGGATATGAGTGCCATCGGGCATCTGCACTATTCCCACGTCATTGGTTTCACAGTATGATTCATAGTATTTGGGGCCTGTTCCAGTCTTGTTAACGAGCTGTGCCCCTGGCGGTAAAGCGGCACGAATGCGATCTTGTCCAGTTTTGCAGTTGAGCATCAGGTCCCAGATGTATTGCAGATATTCGTTGTCGTTGTGGTGGTCGTAGAACCATTCAAGCAACATCACCATACTCGATGACGTGCAGCAGTTCTCATCGGCAACCACTGGGTTGTCGTGCATCTCTTTTTCGGTTTTCTTTATGGAAATGTCGTTGATTTCCAGACTTTTGATATGCTCCTCCACCTTCTCGGGTTCACCACATTGCCTGAACAGGATATCACAGGCGTTATTGTCACTCTGCTGCAAGGAGAGGGCCAATAATTCACGATAGGTGAATTCTTTCTTATCATCAAATGTGTCGAGCATAGGCGACCAAGTGTCGGTCATCAAATCCTTCTTCTCGACCATTACGCGCTGGTCTATGCTTATTTCTTTCTCGGCAAGATAATGAGCGACATACAGCGCCTGAGGGAATTTCATGACACTGTGCAAGGCAAATTTCTTATCGCCATTATGCGATAATATAGAGTCACCTTTTCTAATGCTATAGCTCAAATTATCTTCAAGAACATCAGCCATAGCAAAATTTGCCACTGAGAATAACAGTAATAGAAGATGATATTTCAAACTTTTGTGTGTCATGATTTGTTATTTCCAGGGGTCTTGAGGTTCAATATGGATGTTTTTAGTGTTGCCGTCATTATCTTTTATTACTAGGTCTTGTGATGGTAGGTCATCGATTTCCCTTTCTTCTTCCCAAGTGTAGTCTTCCACGTCTTTGCCGTTGACCGAAAGGATTATGTCATTGAGCCGTAGCCCTGCTATTGCTGCAGCTCCTTCACGCTCAAGGCTACTAATAATCCATCCCTTCCCAATGTCGGTACGGTTGCGGAAATTATAGCCGTAAGATTCACTGTATTCTTTGCTTGGCTTGAATCGCTTGAGGTACATGAATCCAGCGTTGGCGTCAATTATGATGTTGTATTTTGACCAGATGTTGTTGCCAATTGTTCCTAGGTATTCTCGGTCGCTAAATGCCCCTGCACCATTTGGGAGATAGTCAATTTCTTCGTTGGTAATGGTGTCGTTGCCAATGATGAACAGCTGTGACTTCATTGTGACTATCGTTTCTTGTTCCTTGTCGCCTAGGCCGAATTGGGTGTAGTCAGTGACAATTCTCTTTCCCTCGATAGTTTCAAGTGAGTTTTGACGGGTTGTTGCTGCTGTGAAATCAATTGTGCCACCACCGCCAGTATCCATCAAGTATGTACCTTTTATGCTCTTTCCGGCAATCATAGTTTCGGCCTGGAGCAAGATACGTTTGTCCTTGTAAGTGATAGGAACTTTCATGTATCCATCGATTTCTGGAATGTCATCAATGTGCTGCTTGATGTAGCTGTGTTCAAAGTTTATCTCAAATGGATGCAGCATTATGTCTTTAATGCCGATGATGCCATCGACATGACAATCTAGCACGTCGCGTAGTTTGAAGATGGGTACAAAATCAAAGTCTTCATAATAGTTGAAGGATTTTACTCTTGCTGGCTCGCTAATCACTTGCACCTTAGTGGTACCTGATCCACCTCCAGCAATTGCAGTGCTTATGTGTTTTGGTTTCCATTTTGAATGGGCAAGAAACACGCTGTCAATGCCAAACATATCGGCGCCTCCTGTGTCAAAAATCACTTGGCATTGGATTGTGTCATTTACGGCCGCATCAAGGTAGAGATGACCGTAATGAAGGAACGGAATGCTGTCTTTGGCATTACTTATTATTCGATCCTTTATGTCTTGAATCAATGATTGCTTTTGTTGCTCTGAGCACTTAGGTAACAATAGGAATTTAATGTCAAGGTTAATTGGGTTTACTGAAATAACGGCTTGGTCATCTATTAAGAAGGGGTAATTGCTTATATTTATTGGAAAATTGTCGCTGCCAATTATCGCTTTGTTTTCATCAATAACCATTTTGTTATAAAACAAATCCTTATGAACAACAATACCATTTTTTATGTTGCAATGCATCTCTACTGGAAACCAACTTACATAATAGTTATAATTGTCTTTAGGATGGCATGATCTTTGAAAGCCTTTTGCGGCAATTAATGAGTCGGTATACCATGATGCCACAAATGGTGTTAGTCCAGCTGTGATAAAAGCGCTTTTTAGTTTCTCTTCTGTAAGGGTATGGTAAGTGGGTCTCCCATTCTTGCCAATAATGTAATAAGTGATATTATCAAGCACAAGGTTGTTGTCATTGATGCTCCATGTGGCGGTATAGCCATATCGATTATCATTTGAGGAATGTCTGTGTTTAGGGAGAACGCTAACAATACTGTTGAGTATTTTTGAATTTTGTTCTAAAGGTCTCTTAAAAAGTGTCCACTTATTGCCGTCAATATAGATTGTGTCTCTTGGCGGAATTATTGCATCGGCAGTTATTGCCGTGAGTAGTAGCGATATGGAGATTAAGAGCTGTTTCATGCTTGTTCTCATAAAATGTCAATAGAGAGGCCGTTTCTCAATCGTCACGGCTTAGCTCTACGTGCCAACTCAAAGAGGCCGAGGGGCAGATGGCAGTAGCCGTCGGGGTTCTTGTCGAGGTAGTCCTGGTGGTATTCCTCGGCGGGGTAGAAGCAGTTGAGCGGAAGGACTTCGGTGACGATGGGTTTGTAGTAACGCTCGGCCTCGACAGCCACGCGCTTTTCAATAACGGGCAAGTCGGCGGGGTCGGTATAGTAGATACCTGTGCGGTATTGCGGTCCGATGTCGGGTCCTTGTTGGTCTTCAACCGTCGGGTCGATGGCGGTGAAGAACATATCAAGCAGAAACTCCAGCCCAATCTTCTCGGGGTCATAGACCACCTTTACGGTCTCGGCGTGCCCTGTCTTGTGGGTGCACACCTGTTCGTAGGTTGGGTTCTCTACTGTGCCGTTGGCATATCCCACTTGCGTGTCCACCACGCCGTCAATCAGTTTGAAAAAATGTTCGGTGCCCCAAAAGCATCCTCCTGCCAAATAAATTTCTCGTGTCATAAATATATCATACCATTACAAACAATTAATTTTATTGCAAACAATTGACGCGCGTCTTCATAAATTTGTCATACAATTACAAACAATTATTAACAATTATTTTTATTGCTTACAATTGACGCTCTTCGCGCTTATGTTTTTATCTTATAACGTATTAAAGCCTCGGGAAATTATATTATGTGTCAAAAATGTGCTGGCAAGGTTGTAAAGTCGCAAGATTTTCACTACATTTGCACGATAAAAATAAAACAACTATGCAAAACGAATTTGTTAGCCTGATCATCAACCAGGCAAAGAAATATGGCAACCGCGAGGCGTTGCGATACCGTGACTACCTTACCGACCAGTGGACATCAATGTCGTGGAAGAGTTTCAAGCAGGACATAGAGCGTTGCGCCAACGCTTTGCTGCAAGCTGGCTTGGAGCCGCAGGGCAAGGTGGCGGTGTTCTCGCAGAATTGCCCTGAGATATTGATAACGCACTTTGCGTCGTTCTATAACCGCGCCATTCCTGTGCCCATCTATGCCACCAGCAGCAAGGACGAGGCGGCCTATATCATCAACGACTCGGGGGCCACAGTAATCATGGTGGGAGGGCAGGAGCAGTACGACATTGCCATTCAGCTCTTTGACGAATGCCCATGCCTAAATCTCGTTGTGGTGATGAATACCTCTGTCGAAATCGACAAAAAGGATAAACGCATCACTACATGGCGTCGCTTTTTGAGCGATGGCGGGCAGGCCGGCGAGTTGGTGCGCAGCGCACTTGAAAAACGCATGGACGAGGGTCGCCCCGACGACTTGATGTATCTCATTTACACTTCGGGAACCACGGGCCAGCCCAAGGGCGTGATGCTCACCCACAGCAACTTCAACGCGGCGATGCTTGCTCACGGCATGCGTTTGACTTACGTTGACGACAATGACGTGTCACTCAGCTTCCTGCCATTGAGCCATATCTTCGAGCTTGGCTGGACGATGTTCTGCCTTATACATGGTCTTGTGGTCGCTATCAACTACAATCCTCATGAGATACAGCGTGCAGTGAAGGAGATTCGCCCCAACTGCATGTGCAGCGTGCCACGATTCTGGGAGAAGGTATATACCGCTATCATGGACAATGTGAATGGTGCCAAGCCAGTGGTGAAGACGCTGTTTAAGACCGCAATACGCATTGGTAAGACTCGTAACATCAAGTATGTGCGCAACGGCAAGAAGGTGCCATATCTCGTTGAGAAGCAGTATCAATACTTTGAGAAGAAGGTGTATTCGCGTCTGCGCAAGGCGATTGGTGTGGAGAACGGCAAACTCTTCCCTACCGCCGGCGCCATGCTCAGCGATAATATCACCGCGCTGCTTCACGCCGTGGGCATTAACATAGTGATAGGCTACGGCCTGAGCGAGACCAACGCTTCGGTATGTTTCTATCCAAATCAGGGCTGGGAGCTTGGAACCATAGGCGAGCCGATTCCAGGTGTGAAGGTGAAGATTGGCGACCAGAACGAGATATTGGTGAAAGGTCCCACTGTGATGCGTGGCTATTACAACAAACCTGAGGAGACCGCCCAGGCGATAGACGAAGACGGGTGGTTCCACACTGGCGACTGCGGCGAAATCACCGAGAATGGCCACCTGGTAATGACCGAGCGGCTTAAGGACCTCTACAAGACCAGCAACGGCAAGTACATCGCCCCGCAGATGCTTGAGACCCTGCTTGCACAAGACAAATATATGGCACAGGTGGCGGTGATTGGCGACGGTCGCAAATATGTGAGTGCGCTCATCGTCCCCGACTTCGACGAGTTGGGAATATGGGCCGCAAAGCACAAAATCAAGTTTAAGAACAACGAGGAACTGGTCAACAACCCCAAAGTGCACGATATGCTCGAGAAACTCATAAATGAGTATCAGAAGAATCTCGCCAGCTATGAGCAGATAAAGCGCTTTGTGCTGTTGCCACGACCTTTCTCGATGGAGAACGGCGAACTCACCAATACGATGAAAATCAAGCGCGCTGTAGTCAATAAGCGCTATGCCAAGTTGATTGACGCCATGTATGCCGTTGACTACCGCCCCAAGGGCAAGAAAGAAGAAAAACTAGAAGTAGAGTTTATTTAATGCATAATGCACAATTCACAATGCACAATTCACAATGCATAATGTGCCTTCTTTACTCTCCACTCTCCACTCTTCACTCTTCACTCTAAACTAAAGTATTAACCCCTAAATCATTGAGCTCAGATGATTACCACCGACCAACTAAAAGAGATACAAGAACGCAAGGATGCGTTGAGGAGGTATCTTTGACATCGACAACAAGAAAATCCAAGTAGAAGAAGAGGAATTGCGCACACATGTGCCCGATTTCTGGAGTGACCAAAAGAAAGCCGAACAACAGATGCGCAAAATCAAGACACTGAAGATGTGGATTGAGAAATGCGAAGAAGTGGAGGCTGCGGTAGGAGAAGTAGAAGTGGGCTTCGACTTTGTTAAGGAAGGCCTGCTCACCGAGGAAGAACTCGACGCTCTCTATGCCGAGGCTCTCGACAAAGTAGAGAGACTCGAGCTTCGCAACATGCTTCGGCGTGAGGAAGACAAGCTAAGCGCCATTATGAAGATTAACTCGGGTGCTGGCGGCACCGAGAGTCAGGACTGGGCATCGATGCTCATGCGCATGTATCTGCGTTGGTGCGAGAAGCACGGCTACAAGACCGCTATCCAGCATCTTGTTGACGGAGACGAAGCAGGAATCAAGAGTGTGACGATTGGCATTGAAGGCGATTTCGCCTACGGCTACCTCAAAAGCGAGAACGGCGTGCATCGCCTCGTGAGAGTGTCGCCCTACAACGCTCAAGGCAAGCGCATGACCTCGTTCGCCTCAGTGTTTGTCAGTCCTATGGTTGACGACACCATAGAGATAGTCCTCGACCCGGCACGCATCTCGTGGGACACCTTCCGAAGCAGCGGTGCTGGCGGCCAGAACGTGAACAAGGTAGAGAGCGGTGTGCGCGTGCGCTACCAGTTCAAGGACCCATACACAGGCGAGGAGGAGGAAATCCTCGTTGAGAACACCGAGACGCGCGACCAGCCCAAGAACCGCGAGAACGCCCTGCGAAACCTCAAGTCTATCCTCTACAACAAGGAACTCGAGCACCGCCGCGAAGAGCAGCGCAAAATCGAGGATAGCAAGAAAAAGATAGAGTGGGGCAGCCAAATCAGGAGCTACGTCTTCGACGACCGCCGCGTGAAAGACCACCGCACCAACTACCAGACCAGCAACGTGGGAGCCGTCATGGACGGTGATATAGACAACTTCATCAAAGCCTACCTTATGGAATTCTCCACCGACGAGTAGACTCTTGTTTAAGACAATTAATGACAATAATTTATGTGTGCTTTTTATTAAGGACAAAATGGTTGCATTCTTATGTCTCTAGTCGATTAATATGTTCATTTCAAAGTTAGTTGAATTATAATGGTAGATATAAATGTATTAAAACAAAAAGTCTATGATGTGGTTAGGGCCATTTATGATGTCCACAACGAAATGGGTCCAGGACTTAATGAATCTTGCTATCAAGAAGGTTTACAACTTGAGTTGAAGGAAAAAAAGATTCCTTTTGTTCGTGAGATGATATTCCATCCACACTATCATGGTGTTCCTATGGAGTCTACTTTCCGTGTAGATTTCATTTGCAAAGATGATATTGTGGTTGAATGCAAGGCTGTTTCTGATTTGATAGGAAATCATCGTGCTCAACTGTTTAACTATATGCGACTTTTACAAAAGCAATGTGGTATATTAGTCAATTTTTATCCATTCTCAGCTGATGTTGAAAGGTTTTTTTATGATAAAGAAACAAATCAAATCATTGCCACCGATGGTCATGTGATTTATAGTTACAATAGAAAGAGATAAAGAATTAGCGTCGATGACGTGTGCACATAATGTAATTCAATTGTCCTTAATAAAAATAGAAAATAAAAAATAATTGTCTTTAATAGTCTTTAACTTATGCGGAAGAAGCTTACTATAGTTAACGTGGATGGCGTGGTGGTGGAGGATCCTCAGAACCTTAGGGCGCTGATTCGGGACTTCGCCGCTATTAAGGGGCTTAAGCTCTTTGTGCATGGCGAGGGCACCATGGCGTCGATGGTTGCCGAGAAAATGGGTATCACCATTCGTCAGACTGGTGATGGTCGCGACATCATCGACGACCGAGTGATGGACCTCGTGACAATGGTCTATGGCGGACTTGTCAACAAGCGCCTCGTAGCCATCATGCAGTGGCGTGGTCTCAACGCTGTGGGGCTCACAGGCGTGGACCTGAACCTCGTGCAGAGTGCCAAAGTGCCTGTCAAACCTGTGAATGTGGGGCGTGTGGGCACCGTGAGGCGTGTGAACACGTCAATGCTTATCAAACTGCTCGAAGAGAACGTTGTACCAGTGATTGCGCCGCTTACCCACGACGGTAAAGGCAACCTGCTCAACGGCGACGTGAAGATGTTTGCCTACGAGATAGCGCGCACTCTCACCAGCACCTATGATGTGACTGTCATTAACGTGATGGGCGAGGAAAACGGCGTACTTACCAGTGAGGACAACCCCGACAGCGTCGTTTCTCTGTTGCGTCGCGCCCAGTACAGGTCGATGCGCGAGAAGGGCATCATTAATCCGTCGGCCTATCCCGACATCGACAACGCCTTTTCGGCTATCGACCACGGCGTGAACGAAGTGGTGCTCGTCAATGCCGCCCGCTTCAGCGACCTCCAAGCTGGCACACACATTAAATAGTTAATAGTCTAACTTTGGGGTATTATTTTATGGAGAATAATATGGAACATAAATATCCGCTTCCATTAGGTTACGTGCTAAAAGGCGGCGAGAATAATTATACGATAGTCAAGGTGCTTGGCAAGGGCGGCTTTGGAGTGACCTACAAGGTAAAGTCTCGAGTCATTCACGGTAAAATTCCTGTCGATGTCTTTTTTGCTGTCAAGGAGTATTTCCCTGACATCTGCAGCCGTGAGGCGGATAATGCCACTATCATAATCCCTGAGACGAAACAAAAGGAGGTGCGTGATGGCATCAAGGATTTCATCATTGAGGGAAGAAGGCTGCATGAAGTGTGTGACCTGAACCCGAATATCGTGAATGTGAATGAGGTGTTTGAGGCTAACGGCACTGCCTACTATGTAATGGAATACCTTGAGGGAGGTGATTTGCGTAAGAGGGTTCGCGATAACGGCATGCCCTTGAGTGGGCAGCAGATGCTCGACATTATGCGCCCCATTGGTGAGGCGGTGCAGTGCCTTCATGAACACAAGATTCTCCATCTCGACATCAAGCCCGATAACATTGTGATGCGCCGCAACGAAGATGGCAGCGAGGAACCAGTGCTCATCGACTTTGGCATCGCTGTGCACTTTAAAAACAATGGTACGCCCACCAGCAAGAATCCTTCACAAGGTGTAAGTCCAGGTTATTCTCCTGTTGAGCAGTATTTTATGTCTCGCGTTTATGACCCGAGATATGATGTCTATGCTTTCTGTGCCACTTGTCTGTATCTGCTCACTGGAAAGGATCCAGAGGAGGCGCAGAATATGTCACCAGCTTTGATAAGAAAAATGCTGCCTAAAGATTTGGAATCAAGGGTTGCCGATGCCATAGTGAATGGAATGAGTAAAGACAAGGACCAACGCACAGGAACGATGAAACAACTGCTCGATAGGATGAAGACTGTAAAACTCCCTCCTCCCCCTCCACCTTCCTCCAAGTCTTCGCCATTCAAAAAGTTTCTTTCATATTTTGGCATGTTCTTATTAGGAGTACTGTGTGCCAGCCTTGCAATTTGGGGAATGAAAGCATGCAAAGGCGCGAAAAATACAAAAGACACAATAGAAGAGGATTCTGTCCTGACATTTAAAGTCAACGGTGTGGAATTTGATATGGTGCTTGTCGAAGGAGGAACTTTCACAATGGGTGCCACATCCGAGCAGGGAAGCGACTTTTATAGTAATGAAACGCCTACGCATAGCGTCACACTGTCGCCTTACTACATCGGTCAGACCGAGGTGACGCAGGAACTGTGGGAGGCTGTGATGGGTGAGAATCCGAGTTGGTTCAACGGTTATGGAAATTCAAAGTATGGCTCAACTCATAGTGAGAATTACGGCACTAACCTCCATCGTCCAGTGGAGCAAGTCAGTTGGAAAGATTGCCAAGAGTTTATCCGCAAGTTGAATGAAGAAACTGGCAAGAATTTTCGCCTTCCTACCGAGGCGGAGTGGGAATACGCAGCTCGCGGCGGTAGCAGCCAGGGCTATAAATACAGTGGCAGCAACAATATAGATGATGTGGCTTGCTACACCGTGAACAGCAGAGACAAAGGCAGCAGTAGCCCTGATTATGGCACCCACCCTGTCGCCAGTAAGCGTGCAAATCAGTTAGGTATCTACGATATGAGCGGCAACGTGTGGGAGTGGTGTCAGGACAACTGGTATAATTATAATGGAAGTTTTACAGGTGATGCTTCATATCACGTGCTACGTGGAGGTAGTTGGTTTAATCCTGCCAAAGGTTGTCGTGTGTCGGTGCGCGTCATTGGCAGGGATGATTCCTGCAGTGCAGTTGGTCTTCGTCTTGTCCTTCAGAATGATGATGATTCCCAGAACCTTCCATATATTGCGCCGCCACCTTCTGCTGTAGATGCTGCTAAATAACCTTCTGACCCTGCTGCTCAACCCTCTAAACCAGCGGAAAAATAGAGGTCTTTACAAAAAACGCTAAGGTATTGCTTGCCAAAAAGCAAATAATAGTTAAATGATTAGCAGATAAGTTGTTTTTTTGTATAAAAATTGTAACTTTGTGACGATAAAAAAGAGTCATAATAGTGGTTAAAGGGTTCTGCCCTTTTGTGGCTTGAAAATATCCTTAAGAACCCGCCTTAAAGAATAGCTTATGATAAAACATTTACTATCAATAACAGTGATGTTGCTTTTGTCGATTCCAGCGGTGGTGGCGCAGAATTTTGAGTTCCGCTACCAGGGTCAGTCGCTCGCTGATGGCGCAACGGTGACTATAGCCGCCGAGGAGAACGATTTTGGAGAAATAGCGTGTGAGACCAATCCTAGCTCCAATCCCAATAATGGACTTATTTTGCAAGTACTGTCGGGCAATTACACTCAAGGTACTGCAACAATGACTATTATTGGGAATTCCTTTATTTGCGAAACAATAACTTGGTGTATGGGTGGTACATGTACTTCTTTTGGTAACAACACTTCGCTCACCAAAATATTTTCGTTTAATAATGGCATCTGTTTAGCACAATTTGATGCCACAGACATTCAGAGCGATGGCTATCTGCTTGCTGTGCTCTCTGCCACTATCGACGGTGTTACCCGCACGGTGAATATTAAATTTGTCAATGGCGAGCAGGGTGATGGGGCTAATTTTGAGTTCCGTTACCAAGGCAAGTCTCTTGCCGATGGCGCTACCGTGACAATTCCTGCTGAGGAGAACGATTTTGGAGAAATAGCGTGTGAGACCAATCCTAGCTCCAATCCTAATAATGGACTTATTTTGCAATTGCTCTCAGGCAATTCTACTCAAGGCACTGCTATAATGACAATTAATGAGAATACCTTTATCTGTGATGGGATAAATTGGTGCATGGGTGGTCTATGTTCTTCTTTTGGCAGCAACACTTCGCTAACCAAACAGTTCTCGTTTAAAAACGGCATTTGCCAAGTGCAGTTCGATGCCCTTGACATCCAGAGCGATGGCCATCTGCTTGCCACTCTCACAGCAGCTATTGGCGGCGTGACTCGCACGGTAAAGATAAAATTCACAAATGGAGAACAAGGTGATCCTGTGCCTGGCGACGTGGACGGTGACGGCGAAGTGACAGCAGCCGATGTGACATTACTTTACAACATTTTGCTAAGTGATGACTATACTGGTGTTGTAAATGCGGACCAAAACGGCGATGGAAACATCACATCAAGCGATGTTACTGCTGTTTATGACATTCTTTTAGGAAGTTAATTAACATTTTAAATAAACTACGACAATGAAAAAAACAGTACTACTCCTGTTTGCCATGTTTTTGGCAATGTCAAGTCAGTTGCAGAATGTGTCTGCGACAACCATCACTCCAGCCGATGGCGAGATGTGGTGGGGATTCTTTGGTGACAATGATGTCAATGCCGACAATTATGGGGGCTACGGTGTAAGCCAACAGGCCGACTATGAGGCGGCAATTCGCATCGTAAAGAATGATCCAATTATGGGAGGTGCCACTATTAAAGCAGTGCGCCTGTGGTTAAATGCAACCACTGTTCCCAAGATTACTAGTCTTAAAATCTGGGTTAGCAGGATTTTAAGGAACAATGCTCAGAATGTGACTTATGTTCAAGAGGTGGACCTCTCAACATTAACAGCTGGCGCCAATGATATTGCGCTCACTACTCCCTATGCAATCAATAATTATAACAACTACGTGGGATTCACCATGACTCTTAATGGTCAGGACTACCCAATCATGTGTGGAGGAGAGTATGAGACTAATTCTTTCTACTTTAGATCTTCAGTTGGGCAGACTAGCTGGGGTTCTGTTTTAGACCACGGCAAGCTGGCGTTGCAAGTTCTTGCCGAGGGTGTTCAAATGCCTAACAACTGTGCTGTAGCTTTTGATTTCGGAACTCACTATTTCCAGAAAGACGATGAGGCAATTCTGCCAGTGAAAATCCAGAATAAGGGCAAAAACCCCATTACTTCGGTTTCATACATTATCACCGACAATGGCGACGCTTCTACTGCTACTCCCGAGGTGACTGTGCCTGTAGATAATCTTTTATACGCCAGTTCACAATCAATAAACGTTTCGTTCGATACCAGCGTGCCAATGAAGGGCACTAAAAATGTGATTATTACTAAGGTGAATGGTGAAGCTAACGAGGCGACTACCGAAGAGGCTACCGCTAATGGTGAATTCTACATTAAAGAATTCATGTTTGCCAAAGTTCCTGTAGTTGAGGAATTTACTGGTACTTGGTGCGGATGGTGCCCAAGAGGATTTGTGGGAATGGAGATGGCTCATGAACTCTATGGCGACAGGGTGGTGCTCATTGCTGCTCACAATGGTGACCCAATGGTGACTTCGGACTATAATCCCATTATGAACACTGTTAGTGGTTTCCCCAACTCGCGTATTGACCGTGGCTCAGATCTGGATCCTAATCCGGAATATTTGCAGAATGCTCTAAATCCTCTGCTTGAAACGTTCCCCGACGGCAAGGTTGATATTACTGCTCAATGGGATGATGAAGCCATGAGCAAGATTAACATCAACACAAGCTCAATGTTTGCCTATAATGAACAAAACGCCAACTATGGTGTGGCTCTCGTGCTTATTGAAGACGGGCTTCACGGTACAGGCTCAAGCTGGGCACAAGCTAACTACTTTAGTGGCCAAAGTGGCGCTCCCTCTTATATGTCATGGTGGTGTAGTCAAGGTTCATCGGTAAGTGGCGTGTACTACAACCATGTGGCAGTGGCAGCTTGGAACATTCTAAATGGCTTTAACGGTTCGGTTCCCACATCATTTAGCGCTGGTGAGGCCTTGCCATTCAACTATGTTGCCGACATCACTGGTAAGTCTCTTATCCAAGACAAGACACAACTTACTGTCGCAGCTTTGCTCATCGACCGCAGCACAGGCAAGATTATCAATGCCGCTCAAACTGCCATCAAGCCTTATGGAACAGTTGAGACTCCTAGCGAGTTCTATTTGGTTGGTACCTTCAATGACTGGAATCAGACAGAGAATGGCGGCCGTTTAGTATTTACCGCTACCGAAGAGGAAGGCGTTTATGAGACAAATGGCACCCTCGCGGCTGGCGCTGAGTTCAAGGTTATTACTCCCGCTGCTGACGGTTGGACATGGTATGGTGGTCAAGATGACAACGGTGTTGGCTACTTCTTGATCAACAGCGACCTGCTTAATGCTCCATTGGCTATGGTTGATGGTGCCAACTTCCGTATTGAGCAAGGTGGTGAGTACACCTTCCGAGTTAACGCTAACGACCTGTCCCTTACTGTTATTCCAATGGGTGGACCTGTTGTTCCTGGCGACGTGAATGGCGACGGAGTGGTTACCAGCACTGACATTACTCTGCTCTACAACATCTTGCTCAATGATGACTATGATGGTGTTGTCAACGCCGATCAAGATGGTGATGGTGTTATTACAGCAGCCGACATTACATCAATCTACAACATCCTGCTTGGCACTGGGGTGCCATCAATCCAAGAGAACGTTTATGTCCTCGGTGAGGTCAATGGCAATACCTGGGGTGCTGCCACTGGTGTGAAGATGAACACCACAAATGGTAAAGTCTTTACTGTACAGGTGACCACAACTTCAATTGGGGAAGGATATGCCACAAGTTACTTTGCGTTGACTAAGGCTCTTGCTAGCTCTAATGACAATTGGGACGAGATTCAAGACAAGCGTTTCGGTCCAACAACCGCCGATGAGTTTACCAATTTTGTCATTTCTGACGATGTTCTAGGTCAACAGATTCCTCTTGTGACTACCGACTGGAGGGCTTTTGAGGCTCCAACAGGTACTGTTTATAATCTCACTGTAGATCTTGAACACATGACTATTGTCATCACCAAGGTTAATCCTTAAACAGATAATATAGTCTAATTGGTGGGTTCTATAAATTCTTGAAATAATGATTTATGGGGTTTATAGAGCCCATCATTTTAAAACAAGATAAAGAATATGAAGAAATTAGTTTTGCTAACATGCTTATTTGCACTTGTGGCTTCGAGCGATGTGTTTGCCCAGCTGCCTGCTATTACACTGAAGACTATTGATGGCCAGGAGGTGAAAATCAACGAGCTCTCTAACGATGGTAAGCCATTTATCATCGATCTCTTTGCAACTTGGTGCAAGCCATGCCTGCGTGAGCTTGATGCCATTGCCGAGGTGTATGATGAGTGGCAGGAAGAGACCGGCGTGAAGATTATCGCCGTGAGTACTGACCAGGCGCAAAATATCCATAAGGTGAAGCCATTAGTGAGCAATCATGGATGGGAGTATGAAGTGCTGCTCGACCCCAACGAGGACCTGAAACGCGCGCTTGGCGTGCAGATGATTCCTTTCACAATGATTGTTGACGGTGAGGGAAACATCGTTTACAAGCACACTGGCTACACCGACGGCGCTGAGGAGGAACTTATAGAAAAAGTAAGAGAACTCGTCGCTCAATGAAACGAAGCTTGCTCTATATTGCATTGCTCTGCTGCCTTTGTGCTTCTGCCGAAGATAATCAGGATAATAAGCAGAAGGTGAAAATCACGGGAAGCATACAGAGCGATATGCTCGTTCCCATGCGCGATGAGGCCATCGGTGCCGAGAAATCAGAAGATTTCCAGACCAACACCTATGGTGACATCATGCTGCAAAGCAAATATGTGGATGCGGGGTTCAGGTTTGAGTATCTCGACCATCCTTTGCCAGGCTTTGAGAAAGACTTCAAGGGGTGGGGCGTGCCAAACTTTTGGGTAAGAGGCCGCTACAAGGGCGCTGAATTGACAGTGGGAACATTCTACGAGCAATTTGGTATGGGACTCGTGTTACGCACCTACGAGGAGCGCTCCTTAGGCATCGACAACTCGCTGCTTGGCGCGCGACTGGTGGTGAGACCCACCAGAGGCGTCACCATCAAAGCCCTCTCGGGCCGCCAGCGTCGCTATTGGAGTTGGAACAAGGGCCTTGTGAGCGGAGCCGATGCTGAACTCAACATCAACGAGTGGATTCCCGCGATGCGCAATCACAGCACCGAATTGATGATTGGCGGCTCGTGGGTTAACAAATATGAGAAAAAGGAAGATATCTTCGTTGACCCAACCCACATGCTCAACCTGCCCGAGTTTGTCAACGCTTGGGATGTGAGAGCCTCGCTCAACACCGGACCATGGAGCATCAATGCCGAGTATGCGCAAAAGACGCAAGATCCGTCGTTCGACAATGGATATAATTATGAGAAAGGCACTGCGGCAGTGCTCTCGGGCTCATATTCCAATAATGGCCTTAGCGTGTTGCTGCAAGCCAAGCGCAGCGAGAACATGGCGTTCCGCAGCCGTCGCAGCATGATAGGCACCTCGTCGTTTATAAACCATCTGCCAGCATTCACGCAGGAGCAGACCTACGCCTTAGCTGCTCTCTATCCTTACGCCACACAGCTGGCGGGAGGCGAGTGGGCTTATCAGGCCGAGGTGGGCTACAACTTCAAGCGCAAGTCGAAGTTGGGCGGCAAGTACGGTATGAACCTTAAACTCAATTTCTCGCATGTGCGCTGGGAAGGCGAGACATTCTATCAGGATATTGACGTTACCTTGACACGCAAACTCTCGAGCAGCGTGAAGCTTGCTCTCATGTATATGAACCAGCGTTACAACATGACAGTGGTTGAGGGGCACGGCGGCATGGTACGTTCCAATATCTTCATCGCCGACGCTAAGTTCCAGTTGTCGAAGAAAACCACCCTGCGTACCGAGCTGCAATATCTCTCAACTCCCGACGACAAGGGCGACTGGCTTTATGGACTGCTGGAGTTCTCGTTGGCTCCTAACTGGATGTTCTCGGTTAGCGACTTGTATAATGTGGGCGAGACCAACATTCACTATTATCATGGCGACGTCACCTTCAGTCGCTCGGGACATCGAGTCTCATTAGGATTCGGTCGCACACGCGCAGGCTACAACTGTTCGGGTGGCGTTTGCCGATATGTGCCCGCAAGTAGAGGTTTCACATTGTCTTACAACTATAACTTTAGCATCTTATGAAAATCAAGGTTTATATAGCATTCTTGTTTGCGGCAGTGCTGATGACGGCGTGCAGCAACATCGACGAGGATGAGCGACTGATATATGTGAAACCTGCACCAGTGGAGCGCTGTGTCTTGATAGAGGATTTCACTGGCCAGCGATGCCCTAATTGTCCTGACGCGGCCGAGGAAATCGAGAAACTGATAGGGCAATATGGCGATGCCATCATTGCCGTGAGCATACATTCTGGACCATTAGGGTTCCACACCAACAGCCGCTTCTACGGTCTCGCTACAAGCATTGGCGATGACTATTACAACCATTGGAACTTGGAGTTTCAGCCAGTGGGTATGATTGACCGTAGCGCTCCTGCCGAATATACCGCTTGGGGAACGCTCGTCAGGGAAGAGTTGCAGAAGACCGCGCCTGTGGAGATAGAACTTGAAGCTGCGGTCTCCGACAGCCTCGAACTGTCAATCCATACTTCGGTAAAGGGCGTTGATGGCAACACACTGGGCAAGCTCCAACTATGGGTAGTGGAAGACAGCATCACCGCTTTCCAGATGTTGAGCGACGGCACACGCAACGACAACTACACCCACCGCCACGTGTTCCGCATAGCAGTAAACGGACAATGGGGCGACGACATCACCGTCAATGAGGGTTACATTGTTGAACAAGACAATTACATAATCATCAACAACGACTGGAACCCCAATAAACTCTCAGTAGTGGCCTTCGTATATAATGACAACGGAGTGCTGCAAGTGACAAAAGCGAAGGTGCAAAGACCTTTGCTGGAATAAAAGCACACGAATTAAACTAATTTCAACTAATGCCCTCAAAACTATGTCTATGAGGGCATTATTTGGTTTCTTTGGTATTAATTGCAAAGAATTCGCAATGGCAAAAAACAAAAGTGGCAAGTTTCCCTGCCAGGATAAATTTTGGCAAGGACTTGACCATGCGCAAGTTTTATATAGTTTTGTCGCGAAAAATAAAAAACTAACGAGTGATACCTGTTAACTGAAAACTATTATGTAACTTTGCAGAAATTTTTTGTGAAGCTATTGCAATTAGGATACACTTAGGATATGTTTTTTTCGCTAGAAATACCTAATATTATATGGTTGCTGCTTGGGGTGGCGCTGCTGCTGTCACTGGTGTGGGTGGTGTGGTATAACCGTCGCAGCATGAGACTATTAAAATTTATGAAGGTGGATGAGCGCACTCGCCGCTACCTCTTTCCCGAGGACTTGCCGTCGGTGTCGATATTGGTGTTTGCCAATGATGACGAGAAGTGGCTCAACAATTTTTTGCCCACGCTGATGAAGCAAAAATATTCATCCCCTTTTGAGGTGATAGTGCTTGATGATGCTTCGGTAGATGGCACAAAAGACCTGATCGGCGAGATGATGGCCTATTACGACCACCTGAAGATTGTCACCGTCCCCGACCAGACACGTTCCCTCTCGCGCAAGAAGCTCGCTGTGATGCTAGGCATCAAGGCCGCCCAGCACGAGGTGGTGCTTACTACCAATGCCAACTGTCAGGTTCATAGTGACCGCTGGCTGATGGCGATGATGCGCAACTTCGGGCCCGGCATAGATGTAGTGCTGGGATATTCGCATTTTGCTCATAACGAGGATCATCGTTTGGGAAAGAGCTACCGCATCTTCGACGAGATGACAACATCAATGCAATGGTTGCTTAGCGCTATAAACGGCAAGCCTTACCGTGGCACTAGCGACAATCTTGCCTACCGCAAGGAACTGTTCTATCAGAAAAAGGGATTCTCTAACTCCCTCGACATGAAATGGGGTGATGACGACATTTTCGTCAGCGAGATTGCCAGCTCCCATAACACGCGTCTGGAGATTCTTCCTGCGAGTTTTATGTCATCGCACTATGATGATTTGCCTCACGCTTTCAGTACTTTAAAGTCGCGTCGTGACTTCACTTCACATTTTGTGAAATTCAAGTCGCAGTTCAACATTCAGGCGTTCATGTCGCTGCTCTATTACTTGAGGCTTGCTGCTATTGCTGGGGCTGTTGCTTTGGCCTACACTAACATAGCTGTTATAGCAATGGTTGTGCTGATTTTGTTGTTGACTTGGTTGCCGTCGATGCTCGTTACGTTCCGCAACTGCTATCTTCTGCACCTGCCGCTGCTGTTCTTCTCCACTCCAGCACTGGTGCTGGTGCGGCCGCTCGTCAACTGCTACTACAAGATAAAGGGATTATTCACGAGGAAGAACAATTACACGTCTATTATGTAGCGCTTCGATTATTCGAAAACTCGACTGCTCGAAAACTCTATCAGATTCATGATTAAGACACTCACCTCATGGCGTGGCATTTTTGCCGTTTGCATCGTGTGTTACCACTTTGCAATGCATGAGTTTGACCAGATGACCTATGCTGGAGTGACGTTCTTTTTCATGCTTAGCGGATTCTTGGTTGCTTATAGGCACAGCGAGATAAAATCGTGCAAGCAGTTCTATTGGCGTCGGTTGAGTCGCATTTTCCCTCTTCATTGGTTTGTGCTTGCAGCAATGATTGTATTTGATATGGCACTGATGCATAAGTTCCACTATGGTTGGGATTTGCCGCTCCACGTGCTGTTGCTGCAGTCGTGGGTGCCAAGTGAAGCGGTTTTTTATAACTACAGCATCCACTCGTGGTTCTTGAGTTCGCTGATGTTTTGTGTCATCGCCACACCGCTGATGCTAAAGTTCTTCAACCGTATGGGCCTTAAGATAGCATTTCAAGTGGTAATTGCCGCCTGTGTGGCAGTAATTGTCGTTAATCTTGTCGCCGATGAGCATTGGCACAGTTACCTATATGTGTGTCCTGTTACTCGCTTGGTGGATTATACACTGGGAATGTTGCTTGGCATCACGCTGAGGGATAGAATCATGCCTCGCCGCATTTCTGCTGCCCAAGCCACAGCACATGAGGTGGTGCCGCTTATGGTGCTTGCCGCTTTTATCATAATCCATTCTAATGGCAGTGTTGTTTCAGAGCAGTTAGAACATTCGGTGCTGTGGTGGCTTCCCGTGTCGTTGCTGCTTGTGACGTGTACCATACTTAACGGCAAAGAAGGCTTGGTGGGCAAGTTTCTAAGCATTAAGCCTCTGCTGTGGCTCGGAGGCATCAGTTTTGAGGTTTATCTTTTGCAGAAGTTTGTCAACAATGCGTTCTGCTATGTTGTGGCACCGTTTTTCGGACATTTCGGCATTCTCATTTACGGCTACAGCTTCATCTGCACCCTGCCGTTGCTTATCCTCACTGCTTGGTTGGTGAATAGGCTTATGAAATGCTTAATTCCCACTGCATAATGCGGAATTGCTGATTGTTTTGTGTTTTGTGAAGTGTATTTTTCCTTAAAAGAAATGCAGATGGTGCTCAAAAACCGCATAATTTGCAATAAGAGTGCAAAAACTGCGTTATTATAAGGTAAATGAGTATTCACAACTACCGACATATCGCTTTTTTTGCTCTGCTACTGATGTCTTTAGCAGCTGTGGCGCAAGATAATGACAAAATCTTGAACCGTCAGTATGCCGACATGAAGCGCATACACTACGGCTTCTCGGTGGGATGCAATTTTCAGGATCTGCTAATCACCAACAATGGCTACGTCAGCGAGGACGGGCAGTCGTGGTTTGCCGATATTCCTAACCACTCTCCAGGCTTTTGCGTAAATGTGCTTGCCGACTTGCGTTTGTCGGAGCATTTCAACGTGAGGCTTTCGCCTGGCATGTACTTTGGCAACAAGGTGGTGAAGTATTACAACGCCACTCCTCCCGAAGATGCCTTAGAGCCTTCCATTTTCAAGCAGAGTCAGAATGTTAAGGCCACTTACATTGTGGTGCCTCTCGACCTGAAAATTTCATCAAAGCGTTATCACAACGTCCGCCCCTACGTCACTACCGGTGTGACAGGTCTCTACGATTTGAGTAAGGAACGTCCTGAGCAGCTGCGTCTCAAGGACTTTGACGTTATGCTCACCGTGGGTATGGGGTGCGACATCTACCTTCCGTTCTTCAAGCTGTGTCCCGAAGTGAAGTTCTGTTTCGGCTTGAGGAACCTGCTTGAGACAAACCGTCCCGATCTTCAGGACAACCCCGCCATGGAGGTCTTCACCAAGAGCGTTAGCAAAATCAAGAACAACATGGTGGTTGTGACGTTTTATTTTGAATAAAAAAGTTTATGCGAAGATATATCAAGACATTGCTTCTCACGGTTTCGCTGGTGATTGCTGCCAACGGCTTCAAGGCTGCGGCGCAGATTGATGCGCAGCTCACCCAATACTGGGCTTTGCCGTCGTATTACAATCCCAGTTCGATAGGCAATGTCGATTACATTCACATCACTGCTGGCAGCAAGTTGCAGTGGATAGGCGTGAAGCACGCCCCGATGGACTTCATGGCGATGGCCGACATGCCGTTTAAGTTCCTCAATAAACGTTGGGCCACAGGATTGGTGGCTCAGCAGGAGAACGTGGGACTCTTCAGCTCGCAGACCGTTGCAGCCCAGATTGCCTGGAAAAAGAAGATGATGGGCGGCACACTCAGTGTGGGAGCCCAAGTGGGGCTTATAAACCAGACCTTCAAGGGCGACAGTATTAGAATCCCCGAGGCCGACCAATATCATACCAGTGCCGACGATGCTGTCCCTAAGGGTGTGGTCAACGGCAAGGCGCTCGACGTGGCAGCTGGTGTTACATTCACCCACAAGTGGTTCTGGGTAGCCCTGTCGGGCACTCACCTCACCGCTCCAACAATCAATATGAAAGCCGGCGAAAACGAGGAGGATTTATATCAGTTCGAGACGGGCCGCAACTTTTATTTGATGGCAGGTAGCAATATTCCTATTAAAAATACGTTAATTGAAATACAGCCCTCGATAATGGTGAAGACCGACACGAAGTTCTGGCAATATGAGGCTACGGCGCGTTTTCGCTACAACAAGTTCATTTCGGCGGGTGTTGCCTATAGGCATAAAGATGCTGTGTGCGCTATGTTTGGAGCCGAGTTCAAGAATGTGTTTGTGGGTTATGCCTACGATTTCCCCATTTCGGCGATGAACAAGGCCACTCATGGCAGCCATGAGCTGTTTTTGAACTACAATGTGAAGCTTAACCTGGGCGAGGTGAACAAAAACAAGCACAAGAGCATACGCATTATGTGATGTTCAAGTGTGAAATTGATAAACAACAGATAAAGAGCTAACATATTCTTTTAGTATATATGAAAAAGTTATTGATTTTTTTCTTTACGATAGTAGTGCTGGCATCTTGCAGCGGAGTTCGTAAGTCTATCAACAGCGGTGGAGGTGAGGTGACCGGTGTGGGAGCCATTACCTTCAATGAGCCCACACCTTATGGCATGGTGCTCATCGACTGTGGCTCAATGAAAGAAGGTCCTGCTATGCGCGACTCTCTGTGGGGCATTGATTCCACAGCAAGAGGCGTGAGCGTTGATGCCTTCTGGATGGACGAGAATGAGGTCACCAACAGCAAATACAAGCAGTTTGTGTATTGGGTGCGCGACTCTATCATCCGCGAGCGTCTTGCCGACCCCGCTTTCGGAGGCAACGAGGAGTTTAAGATTGAGGAGGACAAAGAGGGCAATCCTATCAAGCCCCACCTCAACTGGAACCGCAACATCCCCTGGAAGAACCCCAGTGAGGATGAAGAGCGAGCCATTGAGAGCGTTTACCGCACCAACCCCATTACTGGAAAGAAGGAACTTGATCCTCGTCAGATGAACTACCGATATGAGGTGTATAATCTTACCGAGGCCGCCAAGCGCCGCAACCGCTTTGACCCGACTACCCGCGACTACAACACTGATCATGCAGTGCCCACTACCAACCCCACTATCAGCAAAGACACCGCTTTTGTCGATGACGATGGCCGCATCATCCGTCAGACCATCACCCGTCCGTTGCAGAGTGAGTATGATTTCGTAAACACATATATTGTAAATATCTTCCCCGATACCACTTGCTGGATTAACGATTTTGAGAACAGCTACAATGAACCTTATGTGCGCATGTATTTCGCCAACGGCAACTTCAATAATCATCCCGTAGTGGGTGTGAGCTGGGAACAGGCCAACGCGTTCTGCCACTGGCGCACTGAGTTCTTGAAGAAGTCTCTAGGTAAGGAGGGCGTATATATCGAGCCTTTCCGCCTGCCCACCGAGGCTGAATGGGAGTTTGCCGCTCGTGCCGGTAAGAATGAGAACATATACCCGTGGGACGGCAACATACCGCTCACTGAGGATGAGGGGTGCTTCTATGCGAACTTTAAACCTAACGAAGGCAACTATGTGCGGGACGGTAGCATCATAACGTCGCCCGTTGGGACTTATGAGCCCAACGACAACGGACTATTTGACATGGCAGGTAATGTGAGCGAATGGACCTCAACGAGCTACACCGAGAGTATCGACCGCATGACCAACGACCTCAACCCTGAATACCGCTACAACGTGGCGAAGGAAGACCCCTACAAGATGTCGCGCAAAATTGTGCGTGGTGGATCGTGGAAAGACGTGGCGCACAACATACGAAGCGATATCCGCATGTGGGAATACCAGAACGAGCAACGCTCCTACATTGGCTTCCGCTGCGTGAGGACAAAGGTAGGATATGTGAAGTCGAAACGTAAAAATAACTGCTGCGACTAAAACTCAACGACAATAACTCATAATAGCAAATATATGGCTACTGACAAGAAAACTTTAAAATTACAGCGCAAGAGGAAAAGGCAGATGATAACCCAGCGCTTTTTCAACTTCGCTTATAGTATCGGTGCAGCTATCGTAATCTGGGGTGCGCTTTTCAAAATCTTGCACATGCCGTGGGGTAACTTTCTCTTGACAATCGGTATGGGTACAGAGGTGCTTATGTTTATCATCACAGCATTTGAACGCCCCGAAAAAGAGTATCATTGGGAGGATGTATTCCCAATACTCGACACTGGTGACCCAGAAGACCGTCCAGCATTTGCTGGTGGAACAGGTGGAAACGTCACCATAACTGGCGACATTAGCGGTGCAGCAGGTGACTCTGAGGGAGCTGAGATAAAAATCAGTGCCGCGGGAAGTGGCACTCAAGTCTCTGTACCCGCGCCAGGCACAGCTATCAGTGTGAATGAGTTGCCAAGTGATGGCGCTCCTGCAGTTGTGGCAAGTCCTGAGGTCGCCGATGCTATCGCCTCTATGACTCAGGAAGATGTGAAAGCCGTGATGGGATTACCACAAGGTATTCAACTCACCGAGGAAGAGACACAGTCGTTGAGCGAGAGCATCGCCCGCATGAACGCTGCCAGCGACCAACTCTCGAAGATGGCAGAGCTCACCGAGGCCACTCAGCAATACTTGAGCCAGATGGCAACTATCAGTGAGCAGATGCAACGCCTGGGCGAGACCACTACCGCCCTCAATGAGGTGCAGCAGCAACTTCTTGGCAGCTATGAGGCTATCACCAGCAACAGCCAGAATATATCGGAGAACACCACTGGTTATGTTGAGCAGATGGAAGCCCTCAACCGCAATGTTACCGGGCTAAATACTATCTATGAGATACAGCTCAAGAGCATCTCGTCACAGCTCGACAGCATCGACCGTGTGAACACTGGTCTGAAGGATATTCGCGATATGTATGAGAAGTCGGCAGCCGAGAGCGCACGCTATTGCGATGAGACCGAGAAGATGGCACACTACATGAAGCAGCTCAACTCGGTATATGAGAAGATGATTAAGGCCATGACGGTTAATATGTACCAGCCTATGCCAGGTGCCATGCCTCCTATGCCTGGCAATTTGCCTCAAATGTCTCAACCCGACGACACTAACGGCTTGTATGCCAACAATAATGTAGAATAATATAGTTTTTAGCAAATGGCTACTGGAAAAAATCAGTCACTGGCGAAAATGTCGCCACGCCAAAAGATGATAAACCTTATGTATATCGTCTTGACGGCCATGCTTGCGCTCAATGTGTCTAACGATGTGCTCAATGGCTTCAGCCAAGTGGAAGAAGGCTTGAAGCGCTCTAACCGCACCATCACCGCGCGCAACATGCAGATAATGGCTCAACTCCAGGCTTTTTATAATGAAGACCCAGAACACGGTCTGCCTCTGATCAACTCTGGTAACGAGGTGAGGAATGTCACCGACAGCCTTTATGACTACATTGATGAGCTGAAAATGATGATTGTCAAGGAGGCTGATGGTCCAACAGGTGACGTGGATCACATCAAGAACCGAGACAACCTCGATGCCGCCACTATTGTGATGCTCTCTCCCGACACTAAGCGGGGGGAAGATTTGCGCAATCGCATCAACCGCTTCAAGAACTACATCTCTAAATTTGTAGATGATCCCGAAAAGTTGCGCAACATTGAGCAGGCACTCTCTACCGAGCCTTTCAAGGTTAACGCCGACATCAGCAACAAGAAGAGTTGGGAAGAATCGATGTTTGAGAATATGCCCACTGTGGCAGCCATCTCGCTGCTGAGCAAATTGCAGAACGATGTGCGCTATGCCGAGGGTGAGGTACTTAACCACCTGCTCACGCTCACTAATGTGGAAGACTTGAGTGAACTCAAAGTCAACTGGGTCAATGCATTTGTCATTCCACAGTCAAGAGTAGTGATGCGTGGCTCTAAATACCAGTCGCAGATTGTGCTCGCCGCCATCGACTCAACACAGCGACCAGTGGTGTATATCAACGGCTCGCGACTGAGCAACAACAAGGGCCTCTATGAGGTTTCCACTAGTCAGTCGGGAACATTCGACTACTCGGGTTATATCGAGGTGATTGGACAAGACGGCCAACTCATAAAGCGTGATTTTAAGTCGAGTTACACCGTTATCGACCCCGTTGCTACGGTGAGCGCAACTATGATGAATGTGTTCTACACTGGTATCGACAACCCTGTTTCTATCTCAGTCCCAGGTATTGATAATGGCACGGTGAGCGCCACGATGACCAACGGAACTCTCACCAAGAGTGGCGACGGATGGATAGCGCGACCATCACAAGTTGGAGTGAATTGCGACATCTCAGTATCAGTTGAAGTCGATGGGGTGAGGTCAAATGTAGGAACATTTACATTCAAAGCGCGCAAGCTTCCTGATCCAACGGCATATATCAACTTGGGCGGAGATACCCGTTACAAGGGCGGCAAACCCATTGCAAAAGGAACTCTGCTTGGTGTTAACAACCTGCATGCTGCCATTGATGATGGTCTGCTCGATATAGAGTTTACTGTTGTAAGCTTTGAGACCCTCACATTTGGCTCTATGGGTGAAGCAATTCCCGAAATTTCGCAGGGCAATGCATTTTCTGAGAGACAAAAAACCAGCTTCCGCCGCATGAAGCGAGGCACACGATTCTTTATCACTCGCATCAAAGCCACAGGCCCTGATGGAGTGACAAGAGAAATATCGCCAATGGAGGTGGTTGTGAACTAATGTTCAAGCTTCGCTTGATGTTTAGAGTTTAGTGTTTAGAGTTTAGAGACTCAAACCAAGAATTCAAAAACTATAAACTTAGAACTATAAACTAAAAACTAAGAACTATAAATTCATATCACAATGAAGTATCTTAAATATATAGTACTGGGACTGATAGTCGCTTTCGCGGCTGCCGGAGCCACAGCTCAGGTAGTGAAGAAGAACGATGGTGACCGTCGCGACAAGAAAGATGATGGCAGCGTGAAGGTCTCTGACCGCCAGCAGGCTTTCTATGAGCAGCGGGAGCCCAGCGAGGCCGACCTGCAATGGACAAAAGTGGTGTATCGCATTCTCGACCTCACCAAAGGCAAAAATCCAGCACTCTACTATCCCGAGGAACCCAACGAGGATGGTCAGAGCATGTTTTTCATCATCATGCGACTGCTCGCCAACAACCAAATCAGTGCCTACGAGTACCTTGACGGACGTGAGATGTTCACCGATGAGTACAAAATCAAGGTCTCCGAGATGCTTGATCGTTTCCATGTGCTTTTTAGCGAGGCAAAGGGTAGTACTGAGAAGAATCCCAAATATGCTATCGAAGATGCCGACATTCCAGGCAGCGAGATACTAAGCTACTTTATCATCGAGAAATGGGAGTTTGATACCCGCACCAATGCTATGCGCTCGCGTGTAGATGCCTTGTGTCCTGTGCTCCACCGTGATGACGGCTACGGCAATGTGATCCCGTTCCCTATGTTTTGGGTAAAGCTCAACGACATAAGGCCTTATATTGCACAACAGTACATCTTTACCGATGATGACAACAACCTCACACGTTACAACCTTGACGACTTCTTTAAGCTCAATATGTACACTGGCGACATATACAAGGTGAAAAGTCTGCGTAACAAGACGTTGATGGAACTCTATCCCGACTCGGTAGCGCTCCAGCACGCCCGTGACTCCATTGAGGAGCGTCTGCACCGCTTTGACAAGAACCTATGGGCTCCTTCGCGCGAAGAACTTCAAGCGCAAGTAGAGGCCAAGCGTAAACTCGAGGCAGAGCAGAGCGGTGAGACCCTTGAGGAAGGTGAAGGAGAAACGGCCGTTCAGGAAGAGAAGAAAGACTCTGGCAAGAGCGTTAAGACCAAGCGCGGCAGCAACAGCGACAACAAAGACAACAAGAAAAAGAACAATAAGAAGAAAGTTCAAAAACCCAAAGAAAACAAGAGCAGTCAAGGCGGAGGACGCTCGGTGCGCAACCGCAAGCGATAGCTATAGCTGTTAATCAAACTGATAACATCATAATGCACACAATTCTGCAAATCCAGGATTGTGTGCATTTTATTTTGTTGAGACTATTCCCATTTTTGGGTAATGAATTAGAAATGTCAAAAATTACCCGAAATAGTATGTAAATCAAAAAGTTTTTGGTATATTTGCGCAAAAATTATAACTTTTGCATTATGAGACGAACAATTCTGACAACAATAATGGCAATAGTCTCTCTTGTGACGATGGCGCAGGTGGAGTTTATACAGAAGGGGTTGAAGTACACCGCTCTTGATGACAATAGCGTGATGGTTACAAAAATCGACGACAAGCATCAGCCAAAGGGAAAACTGGTGATTCCTACCCAGGTTACTAACAATGGTGTCACTTACACTGTCACCAAATTGGGTGGCTGGGCGTTTTTCGGATGCGAGGGCATCACTGAGGTGAAATTGCCAAACACTTTGACCAATATTGGCATCTGGGCTTTCTGCAACTGCAAGAAACTCAAGAATGTCAATATTCCAGCCAGTGTAAAGAAGATTGGGTACAGCGCCTTTGAAAACTGCGAGAGTTTCACGTCTTTCACATTTCCTGAGGGCATAGAACTGGTGCCCGATCGCCTCTTTCAAGAGTGCTACAATCTCAAGCAGGTGAACTTGCCAGAGGGTATCACTATAATAAACACTAGCGCTTTCAGCGATTGCAAGTCGCTTGAGAGCATCACGCTGCCACAGTCGGTGAAGGTTCTAGACAGCTATGCCTTTGCCCATTGCAAGAACCTGAAGCACATTAACCTGCCCAAGGGACTGCAGAAAATGGGGAGCGAAGTTTTCTCTTGCTGCAGTTCACTAGTTGAAATTGAGTTGCCCGAGACACTTACCGAGATAGGTGATAATGTTTTCAACGGATGCCGCGTTCTGGAGAAGGTGACCTTGCCAGCATCGCTTACTTCGCTCAGAAGTAACCCGTTCTCGTCGTGTGTTGCTTTGAAGGAGTATAGGGTGGCAGAAGACAGCGAGTACTTTACTGTTAAAGATGGCATACTCTTCTCAAAAGACATGACACAGCTTATTGCGTGTCCTCCAAGCAATAATGTGGGCGACTATACAGTGCCAGCAACTGTCAAGAGTATTGCCTCTAAGGCTTTCTATTGCTGCAATTTGCTCACGGGCATCACGATGACCAATGTCACGGATATTGGCTCAAGCGCGTTTTATGGCTGTAACCACCTTGCCAAGGTGGATTTTGGCACTAAGCTTGAGACTTTAGGCAAAGGCGCTTTCTACAGCAACTCAATGATAGAGAGCATAGTCTTGCCCGACTCTTTCAAGCACATGGAGATGATTAACTTTGATTTTTGCCACAAACTTAAGACTGTGAGTGTGAGCGAGGAACTGAGCAAGCGTGAGCGTGACTTCAACAATCTGTCGTTCAATTTCAACTCCAGCGATTTACGATTTATCATCCGTATGCCCGACGGCACTACCAAGACCCTGACCCACGATGAAATTCCCGACATGAAGAAATACTTCATGGAGCGTTAGTTAATGCGGAATGTATTAACTCTACTCCTCTTGTTCTCTCGTTTTCTCGTTTTCTTGTTTTCTTGTTTTCTTGTTCTCTTGTTCTCTTGTTCTCTTGTCCTCTACAACGATTATATAGTAAATGCCAGTAGCATGATGATTGTGAATATGAGCATGTTGAGGGCTGTGAGGCCGAGCAGAGGATTAAGTTTGGCTCCTTTACGCTGATTAAGCATTGCCCATATTACTAGATGCAGGATAAGATAAAGGGCTGGAGCTATAAACGTCCACTTTGGCAGAATGATTTTGTCACCAAAATATACAATCACCCATAATGGCGAGAGCATGGCAATCGCCATAAAACCATTGAAAAGATAGGCACTTGAAGCCAGCTGTCGTCCAAAAATCACCACGGCAGTGTTCTTGCCCGCCTCCTTGTCGTCGTCCATGTCGCGGTAGTTGTTCACAAGCAGCACATTCACTCCCATAAATCCTATGGTCATTGAGGCGAGTACCGCAAGGGCATCGATGCTTCTGTCGGCAATGACATAGTAGCTTGCAATGACAGGCACCAAGCCGTAGAAGATGAATACAGTGAGTTCGCCTAGGCCATGATAGGATAGGGGATAGGGCCCGGCGCTATAGGCAAGCACAAAAATGGCTATCAATATACCCACAGGAATGATTTTCCATCCACCGTATGGTATCAGGCAGCAGCCTACTGCGCAAGCTGCGGCAAGAGTTAGGTAGGTGACATTGCGTAGGGTAGCGGGCTTGATGTCGCCCTCGGTGACACCGCGACGAGGTCCCACGCGGCCTTTCTTGTCGGAGCCTTTCTTGTAGTCGTAGTATTCGTTAGCGAAGTTTGACGCAATTTGTGCCAGCAAAGCGAAGGCGAGGCATATCATTGCAGGTTGCCATTCAAAGTGTCCTTGCCATGCCGTGATGCCTATTGCCATTAGCACGCCACTAATCGATACCGGCAATGTTCGCAGTCGCATTGCCTCAAGCCAAATATTCACTTGTTTCATCATTTGTCTTTGTTCAATGCTATTGGATTGGCAAGCACCCATGCTTTAGGTACTAGCACCTTCATTTTCATGTATTTTTCGGGATTCTTGACAAATTCTGCTGCTGCCGAGATGTCGTCAAATCCCTGGGCTATGACATAATAAGTCATATCGTTTTCTGATCCTTTATAGACTACGTAAGCTGGCAATCCTTCTTGCTGGCGCAGACGGTCCCTGCAGCTTATTGCGTTGAACTTCTGCCCAAACTCAGCAACCACGACACCATAATTCTTAGCAACCTCGGGTTTGTCTTCTACTACGTTGAAATGAAGATACTTTAATCGTATGCTATCTCCGTCAACCACATAGTTGTTGTGCATGCGTTCAGCAAGCTCCATCTGATATATCTCGCCACGTTCGCCTGTGCGGTTCAGCTCAATAGCTTTCTCGTAACTTTCACGGTAGTTTTTCTCACTCGTGTGGCAAGACCACAATGCTACAGCCACTGCAGCTATAAATAATATGTTGTAAATCTTTTTCATGTAAATTATTCTTTTTTATCAGTTGTGATTATGATGGCCCCATCTATATCTTGATAATTAGGATAAACCGATCTTGCGATGTCACTATTATTAAGAATATTGAATCTCTTAACTTTGTTGAATATTACACCATTTTTTGTCAACACCTTTTCAATAAGATCTTTGGCAGTCTTACATTTTTTGAATTCATCTTCACTGATGGATTCAATACTGTCGTAGACTTCACCATCCACAACCCACAATATTTTTTTGGGGATAGAATAATATGAATGTGAAAGATGTGCCGTGGATATTTTCTTGTATTCAGCATCACTCTTCGCCTGAGTAGTGCCACTAATCACTGTGCATGCTTGAGCCATTATGATGACAGCCATTAATAAAAAAATTAATTTTATTCTCATCACTTATATGATTAACAGTTTTTATTCCACAACGCGACCTTGTGGGTTATCGCGGTCGTCGGCAAGTTCTATTATTTGGCATCCAGTGATGGCTTCGTTGTCGAGTGTCAGTTTGATGAGAGTGCGCACTTTTTGCCAGCCTTGACGGCCTGCTGCGCCAGGGTTGATAGTGAGCACGCCGAGGCTGCGGTCGGGGATGACTTTTAGGATGTGGCTGTGTCCGCACACGAAGATTTTAGGTTGCACGAGGTCGAGCCTCGACTTGATGCCAGGGGCATAGCGTCCGGGATAGCCGCCTATGTGTGTCATCATCACTTTCACTCCCTCGGTGGTGAAGATTTCGGTCTCCTTGAAGCGACGTCGAAGGTCTTGACCATCGGCATTGCCATAGACGGCACGCACTTGCGGCCCTATTGCCGCAATCATGTCGATGAGCGCTTCGTTGCCGATGTCGCCAGCATGCCATATCTCGTCGCAGTCGGCAAAATGCTCTGCATACCGGTCATCCCAGTAGCAGTGAGTGTCGCTTATGATACCAATGGTCTTCACTGTAAGTGTAAAGTTTTAAGTGTTAAGTGTAAAGTTAGTGGCTTCGCCATTATGCATTGTGAATTATGCATTGTGCATTAATTAAACTCCATGAGTCGTGCGAGGTACTTCCCTATGATGTCAAACTCAAGGTTCACCACGGTGCCTTCAACGATGTTGTGGAAGTTGGTGAGTTCGTGGGTGTAGGGGATGATGGCGACCTCGAAGCTGTCGCGCTCGCTGTTGCATACAGTAAGGCTGGTGCCGTTGACGGTGATGCTGCCCTTCTCCACGGTGACATAGCCTTTGCGTGCCATCGCTGGGTCAACGTCGTAGTGGAAGGTGTAATACCAGCTGCCGTTGGCCTCGCGCACACTGGTACAGGTAGCGGTTTGGTCCACATGACCCTGCACGATGTGTCCGTCAAGGCGGCCGTTCATGAGCATACTGCGCTCCACGTTCACCTCATCGCCTACTTTGAGCAGCCCGAGGTTGCTGCGGTCGAGCGTCTCCTGAATGGCGGTGACAGTGTAGGTGCCGTTGCCTGGGAGTTTCACCACTGTGAGGCACACACCGTTGTGCGATACGCTCTGATCTATTTTCAACTCATCCACAAAGCTGCACTTGAGCGTGATGTGGAGATTACCTTCTTCTTTCTCGAGTGCCACCACGCGGGCAGCCTCTTCTACTATGCCTGAAAACATCTGTTTCTAAGTGTTAAGTATAAAGTGTTAACTGTTAGGTTTCGTGGCTGTGAATCTATTTCTTCCTGGTGGCTGCGCCAGAGCCAGAGTTCTTGGAATTGGAGTTGGAACCGCCACTAGAGCCACTACCGCCTCTTGACCCGCTGCCAGTGCCGCTGCCGCCTTGTGAGCCGCTGCCAGTACCGCTTCCGCCTCTTGAGCCAGAGCCACCCCTTGATCCGGAGCCGATTCCACCTATTCCGCCGTTGTCAAGTTTAGAGCCGCCCAGTCCATTGCCGCCTTCAAGTTTCGGTTTTCTGGCATTAGGATTGTCTCCGTTATATTTTCCTTCTGGGTCAAGATCTTTGCCTTCGGCGATGGCTTTTTCACGCTCTTTTTGATCCTCCATTTTCATTTCTTCCTCCTTCTGTTGCTTTAACCTGGCGATTTCCTCGGGCGACTTGTCCTTTAGGTCTATCCCTTCAAGACCGTCTTTTCGGTCTTTCTTCTCCTGTCCTTCTTCGCCTTCCTCGCCAGGCTGTTGTAATGCACTGTCGAAGGTGCGGTAATAGTTGGTGGTGAGCACTTGGAACTCGGTTCGACGGTTGATTTGGTCGGCGGCGGCACGGTCTTCTTTAGAAAGTGCCATGACAAATGCCTCATGTAGCGTGTCGCCCTCGTTGAACTGTGGGTAGAGGCGGGCGATTCGTTTGGTGACAATCTTTGGCATTGACCTGCCATATCCGTGATACTGCAATCGCGCGCTGTCAATACCAGCGGCAATGAGATAATCTACCACGCTCTTTGCACGGCGGTCGCTGAGTTTGAGGTTATATTCATCGCCACCCACGCGGTCGGTGTGCGCTCCCATCTCGATGGTGATGTAGGGGTTGTCGTTGAGCACCTGAACCATCGAGTCGAGGGCTGTCTTCGACTCGGGACGCAGGGTGGCTTTGTTGTAGTCGTAGAAAATATTCTCGATGACCTGCGGCTTGTCCATTGCGGCAAGGATGAAATCGACGTTATACTCAGCATCTTCTTCCTCGATGTCGCTGGTGAACTGCTGACGGCCGTTGAGGTAGCCATTGGCGCCTGCAAGCATCACATAACTAACGCCGCGTTGCAGGTCAAAGCGGAATGTGCCGTCGGGCTTGGCAACAGCCTTCTGGTTGCTGCCGTCGTTACCCACAATGCGGATAATGGCGTTAGGTACCGGTTCCTCGTCCTTGTCGAGGACATATCCCGAAATCCACACCTTGAGGTCGGGTTTCTCAAAACTGAAGATATGGTCGTAGCCACGTGCGTCCTTGCGGTTGCTCGAGAAGAAGCCTCTCTCACCCTCGGCCTCGAAGGTGATGCCAAAGTCATCGCCGCTGCTGTTCATGGGCGCTCCCAGGTTCTCGATGAACCACTTTCCCGATGGCTGGAGCTTTGCCTTGAACAGGTCAAGACCGCCTAAGCCAGCGTGGCCGTTGCTCGAGAAGTAGAGCGTGCTGTCGTTGCGCACATAGGGGAAGCGCTCATCGCCAGGGGTGTTGATTTGGTCGCCTAGGTTCTCGAGGGTGCCGTGACCGTCGCTGATCATCACTCGCCACAGGTCTTTTCCTCCCTGTCCGCCAGGCATGTCGCTTGAGAAGTATAGCCACTTGCCGTCGGGGCTCACAGCGGGGTCGTCGTAAGCCGACAGGGTGTCGGCGGTAATCTCAAACTTCGCCGCGCCAGTCCATCTTGCCTCGCTACGGCTCGCTTTGTAAATCTCTACGCTAGTTCCTGAGTCGGTTTTGCGAAGTGCTTTTGCAAAGAACATCGTCTGGCCATCGGGGGTGAAGGCGGTGATGCCCTCGTCAAACTCGGTGTTGAGGTCGCCTTCTACGGGCTCAGGGTTGCTCCATTTGCCTTTGTCGTCTTTCTTCGAGAAGAATACGTCGCAGTTCTTGGCGCCGGTAATCTCGCTCTTGACAGTGCCTGTGGCTTTCTCGCGCGACGAAGTGAAATACAGCACATCACACTTGCTGTCGAGGAACATGGGACAGAAGTCGGCACGGCGAGAGTTAAACAGTCGGGCATTCTTCACGATGTAGCGAGACCGTGCTGCGTCATCACGAATTTTGGGAGCCATCTGGCAGCCACGGATGCCTTCTTTGGCCTGCCAGTTGTTTGGGGCGGTATCGAGATAGACCTTATAGCTTTTCTCTGCAAGAGAGTATTGACCTTCCATCTGCTGAGCCTGTGCCAGATAGAATGAAATGAGGCTGTCTTCCCACTCATAGCGCTGAGCATTCTGATAAGATGCTGCGGCACGCGCACTCTGGTTCAGGTGACGGTAGCACTCGCCGAGCATAAACGCCACTTCGCCACGAAGGTATCTATCTTCCTTGCGGCGCAGTTTGTTATAGATTTTGCGGTAAGTCTCGGCGGCGGCAAAATACTCGCCACGTTCATATTTCTCGTCGGCATCCTTCATCTTGGCGGTCTTGCATGAGGTAACCTGAACCCCAGTTGCCAACATGAAAGCTGCTATGATTATATAGAAAAATTTTTTCATAATAGATGATATATAACTATTATATTAAAAACGAAAGTATCTTACCCTTTATTGCACGCGCGCGGTATTTTGAAGGTTAGAGATTAGATCCGTCCAATTCGTCCAATTTGACCAATTCGTCTAATTCGTCCAATTAGCCGTTTCTATCCGACAATTAATCACGATTGTGTGTGAAGGTTTTTTGAAAAATTGCAAATAACAAGATTAATCAGTAGTTTTTATTATGCGGGAGTTTTGCAACATCATCTAAGCCAAACGCGAAAAAACCAGCGTGGAGGAATCGTCAGTAATCCCTCCACGCGTAGCTTAAATATTTATAGTCATATATCATCTTAACCACCAGGCACAGCCCTACTATGAACTGTGAACTATAAACTATGAACTATTTTTTGTTTCCTAGCAGTATATTGTAAATTACGGTAATATCAGTTGTGGTGATAAATCCGTCGCCATCGACGTCGCTGGTGTCAATGTAGGTCTCGTTGCCTTCGAGCAAGTAGTTGTAAATGGCTGTGATGTCAGCAGTAGTTACATATCCGTCACCGTCAACGTCACCATATACCACAGCGGTTGGGTCGAAGCCGAGCTGCTGGTCCATCCATGTCAGACGGTCATGTATCCACTCCTTGAGGTGGTTTACCTCATCGTCATAGTTCTGAGCGATGTAATAGTTAGGCCATACATACTGTCCCCAGCGTGGCCAAGCCTGGCTGTTGCGTGCCATGGCACCTTGCTCAGTAAGCTGAGTCGCCATTGAGTCGATGGTCGCCATGATGCGGTCTTCACGCATATTGGCGCGTCGGCACTGTGCCCAGCGGCTCTTGAGCAGGTCTTGGTAATAGGGGTCTTTATTGAGCTTGTACCACCAGAATGGAATGAGCTGTGTGTCTCCAGCCGCATTTAGGGTGTTATTGCCCTCATAAACCCAGTTGTTGGTGTACCAGCCGTTGTAATAGTCGCTGTTGCCAAAGGCGATGTTAAAGTCCCAAAGCACCATCTTGAATCTTGGGTCTGTGCTGTCGCGCCGTTTAAATATCTTAGAGCTGAGTCGATATCCGTCCACGTTGTGCGAGATTTCCTGTGCAATCTGGAAATCGACAAACGACATCACGTCCATATATTGGCGGTAGCCGGTTTCGGGGTCGGTGTAATTTGACGAAGCGAGGGCGTCCTCCATCAAGTCTACCTGTCCAGTGATGTAGTTGTATTGGGCATCGGTCAAATCCTCATATTCAGGCTCTTTGAACTGATAATTGATGTAGCGGTTGTTAATCCACTGGCCGTTTTTTGTCATGGGGTGGTACTTCGAGGTGTAGGTGGGCTCATCTGTGCGGTCCACCTCAAGCAGGTAGCCGCCAGTCAGCTCGTCACCCTCGTCGCCTGGGTCGTCAAGATTCAGGCGCTGCTTGCCTTTGGTGGGCAATTCGCTCAGGATGTAAATGCCATAGTAGATGCCGTCGAGGTAGAGCTCGCAATACTTTCCTGTAGGCGTGTATTCCATCCAGGGTCGCTCAAGCTCAAAAATGAGCAGGTCGCGCATCATGCTCTTGTCGCTGTAGGGTGCGAGCAAAGCCCAGTTGTTGTCCTTGCCCATACCCAGGATTTTTACCTTCTGCTTAGTGCCGCCTTCCTCGAGAGGAGCGTTTAGCGGACGGAACGAGTAAGGTTTCTTGTCGCTGGCGGTGAATGATGAGTTGCCGCGATACTTCAGGGCGACATATCCCTGATAGTCAATCTTCTGTCCAGGATGCGCCACTGTGTCGGCATAGTTGAGGTTGCCATCACCGTTGTGAATAATCTTCATGCGTGCTGTGATGCGCTCTTCCCGGTCAATTGTAGCACCGTCCACCTCCATCCACACGATGGGGAGGTTGGTCTGCGTGAGTTGAACATTCTCGTTGTCGGGTGGATAGTTGGGGTTCCAACTCCACCTGTCCTGTGCCTGCATAGCCTGCACAGCCAAAACTGTCATTAAAATAAGTAGAAGTCGTTTCATTGCGGGTAGTATTATTTAATTGTTAATAATATTAAGGATTGATTAACCTTAAGATGTCTGAATAAACATAAATGACGACGAATGGTAATAATAAAAATAATATTTTTATCTTCCATTTTAGATTTATAATTGCTTTTGGAATTAAGAGAAGCGATGAAGTCCCAATAATATCTAAAATATAAAAGATTATATAGACTTTTTGATTATAATGTATATTGTATTGTATAGTTTGTTCTATTAAAACACATGTCACAAATATTGCCACAAAGGTTAATAAAATAGTATATGGTTTGTTTTTACTGTAATCATTATTTTGTTGATACTTTGTTTTATTTATAATTGCTATTGGAATTAAGAGAAGCGATATTATCCTAATAATATCTAAAATACGAAAGATTATATAGACTTTTTGATTATGAAAGTAATATATAGTTCGTTCTATTAAAACACATGTCACAAATATTGCCACAAAGGTTAATAAAGTAGTATATGGCTTGTTTTTACTGTAATCATTATTTTGTTGATATCTTGCCTTTTGTGGTAATGTCTCATTGTCATAAACGTTGTGGTAGCCTTCATCATTTGATGTGGTCACGAGATTTTCATCATTTTGACTGGATTTCTCGCTTTTGGGGAATTGTCTTCCGTATTCTAAGTTTTGACGCATACTGTTAGTGTCAGTAGGTTCGTTAGGAATAGAATCGTCAATATAGCAGAATGTTTCATTCTGCTTTGTTTCATCATGATGTTCAGAAGATTGTTGTTTCATAACGTAAAAATAAATATAATGATTGAACAGAGATATTAAGGTTCCACCCAGTCGCCGTTTTCTTTGATAAGGGCGATGAGACGAGGGATGGCATCGGCTTCGGGGATGTTTTTCTCGATACACTCTTTTCCCTTGTAGAGGCTTATTCGTCCCACGGCAGCACCCACATATCCATAGTCGGCATCGGCCATCTCGCCTGGGCCATTTACCACGCAGCCCATCACGCCAATCTTGAGGTGGGTGAGATGAGAAGTGGCTTCCTGCACACGGTGTACGGTGGTTTGCAGGTCAAACATTGTGCGTCCGCAACTTGGACACGATATGAACTCCGTTTTAGTGGTGCGCAATCGTGCCGCTTGCAGTATGGCGAAGGCGTAGCCCACGACTTCGTTCTGATTCTCATAATCAGAGTCTTCAAGCCACACTCCGTCGCCCAAGCCGTTGAGTATCACAGCTCCGAGGTCGGCCCCGGCTTTCACCTGCAGCCACTCAGTATCGGTGTCGAGGTAGCCATTATGGAGAATGACGGGGCAGTTGATGCCCTCATCGATAAGGGAATGAATGAGAGCCTGTTGGCATCCACTCACATTTATGTTGTCGGGTGTGATGATTATCGCCACATTGTCGCAGTTCTTGAGGAAAAGCAGTTTTTCTACAGGTGTGCTTGCAGGCACCTCTAGCCACTTGAGAGGTGCATCAACGCTATCGTTCCAGTTGTCTAGGGAGAATAGGGGAGAGGTGTTGTCCTTGCCGTGATAAATGGCTGCGGGAACAATGAAACGGTCGGTGTCGTTGAGGACACCAGTTGGACTGAAGAATAAGTCGGGACGTCGATTGCCAGTAACATCATCAGGATGGCACGAGGCAATGACGATAGGTGTTTTGCCGCCCACTAATCCGTTGATGCTGTTGCCTAAGCGTCGCTCAGGCATCAATGGGTTATAGCCCTTGCTGTAATGTCCCTCGATGTGTGGATGGCCTTCGCGGCCTGTTATGTAATCAACGAGTTTGTTAGCTACAGGCACTTCGAGTTCTGGGTCTTCACTCAACGACACGCGGATGGTGTCGCCAAGTCCTTGACTCAAGAGTGCACCAATACCCACTGCGCTCTTGATGCGTCCGTCCTCGCCAAATCCCGCCTCGGTAACGCCTAAGTGAAGCGGGAAATGCATGTCTTCGGCATCCATCGCTGCTACTAAGCGTCGCACCGCCTCGACCATGACTACCACGTTGGAGGCTTTCATCGAAATCACCACATCCATGAACTTCTGCTCCACGAAGACGCGCAAATATTCCATCACGCTCTCCACCATGCCAGGTGCGGTGTTGCCATAGCGGCTCATGATGCGGTCGCTCAGCGAACCGTGGTTCACGCCAAGCCGCACTGCAGTGCCGTGCTTGCGGCATAGGTCGATGAACGGCACCAATGAGTCGTGGATGCGCTGGAGTTCGGCTTGGTACTCTTCATCGGTATAAGTTAAACTCTTAAACTGCCGTGCCGGGTCAACGAAGTTGCCTGGGTTGATGCGCACCTTGTCGGTGACCTGAGCCGCTTCGAGTGCCGCACGCGGATTGAAGTGGATGTCGGCTACAAGAGGTACTTTACAACCACTCTCACGCAACTTTTGGCGAATTATTCCTAAGTTTTTTGCCTCTCGCACTCCTTGCGTCGTGAGCCTCACGTAGTGTGCCCCGGCGTCGGCAATGCGCTGGCATTGCTCCACGCTGGCATCGATGTCGTTGGTTGAGGTGTTAGTCATTGACTGCACCCTGATGGGGAAGTCGCTGCCTAAAGGTGTGTTGCCTATATTTACTGAAACAGTCTTGCGGCGGTGATAGTTGAACATAGTTCTTAGTTTTGAGTTCTTAGTTATGAGTCATCAGTTTTTTGAGTTGCAAGATTACCTATAGGTTCTAGAGCTTATAGTTTCCCAGCTTAACACTTATCCAAATAGTCTCATCATCAGTGAAACGCAGATTAGTCCATTGAGGAATCCAGCGAGCACTTGTGGCAGGGTGTGACGCTTTAGAATCAAGCGGGCACTGCCCAGCATTCCTGACAGAAGAATGGCTATGAGAATATATAGCGCCATAAAGGGCTTACTGATAATCTCAAGTTCCATAGCGTCGATTTGCCACAGCAGCGCCAGCAGGCCTCCTATGCCAGCCATGTGTGCACTTATTTTCCACCAGAAGTTGACTATTGTAGAAATCAAACAGGCCAACGTGCCACCAGCAAAGAACATCACCAGCCACATTTGCTCATGTGTGTATATGACATGATATACAGCGACGGCATAAAATATTGTGCCAGTGATGTAGGGTATTAGTCTCTCTTTGCGGCTAATCATGCGTTTGTCTTTGATGATCTTGAAGTTGTGTAGCAACGCAATGGTGACCATTGGGAAGATACAGGTGAGGGCAAAGACGATGAGCAGCAGTTTAAAACGTGCTCCAGTAATGTCAAGGAGTTTAGGCGTGATGCTCAGTATCATCACGGTGCTGTAGGTTGGCGTAAGCAGCGGGCTGAGTATTGTGGAGATGAACTTCGCAATCTCGTCAAGGATTCTTATTTTCGTTATTCTAGAAAGCATCATAGATTAGTGTTACAAGGTTTTTCTCTGTCGTGCGACTGGTATTAGAAGGTTCTCACGATATTTTGCCACTGTACGACGCTTGATGCTATAGCCTCGTTCTTGCAGGATTTCGCAGAGCTTCTCGTCGCTGAACGGCTTTTTCTTGTCCTCGTTCTCGACGAGTTCCTTTATAATTTCCTTGATTGCAGTTGCCGAGGTGTCGTCATCGAGAGCGTTGCCAAAGAAGTATTTCAGGTCGAAGATTCCCCAGTTGGTATCAACATACTTGTTTTGTCTCGCTCTTGATATGGTAGATACGTCATATCCTGTCATTTCAGCGATATCATTGAGTACCAGTGGTTTGATGGTCATGGTGTCGCCAGAGATGAAGAATTCCTGCTGCTTTATCATGATGGCTTTCATGATGTTGTAGAGTTTCTCTTGTCTCATTTTGAGCAGCTCGATAAAACTGGTTGCCTGCTCATACTGCCTCTTTATAAGGACATCGTTGTCACTTTCATTGGCGGCATTGCGTTTGGCTATGCGCTGAAACTCAGTTTCGTAACTTTCAGAGATTTGAAGCTCGGGAATGTCGTTGACTAGGGTTAGGGTGAGTTTGCCATCCTCGTTACTGATTACAAAATCGGGGGTGATGTGTTGTGCGTTGCTCATGCGTTCTCCCGAATTGAATATGTTTCCTGGACGCGGATTCGTCCTTTTTATGATTTTGTCGGCTTTGAGAAACGTTCCCTTATCGATGTTTAAAGCATTGAGAATCTTGTCGTAGTGATGACGCTCATATTCTTCAAAGTACTTGTCAACGATGGCGTGGGCAACTTGTGCTATTTCGATGTTCTCGCCTTTCATGTCCTCTATTTGCAGCAAGATGCACTCGCGGGTGCTTGTGGCACCAATGCCTGCTGGTTCAAGGTCTTGAATAACCTCTAGCACTTCTTCCACCTCTTGTGGTGTGACAAACACGTTTTCTTTGGATATGATATTGCCGCATATTGAGGTGATGGGGCTTCGCAGCAATCCGTCGTCTTCAATCTCACCGATGATGTACTCAGCAATCAGCAGCTGACGCTCGTCGAGGTCACGTTCCCTTATTTGGCTCATCAGAACCTCAAACATTGAGACCTCGTTGACAACTGGTGGTCGATAGACATCGGTATCGATGTTTTGGCGGCGCTTGGTTTGAATATAGCTTAGTCCGTCATCGTAGCGGTCAGATTCATCATCATCGTTTTGAGAAAATGCAGAGTCAAAAGGGTTGTCGTCATTCAGGCTTCCTTCATTATCGTTGTCGTAGTCGTTGTCATTGCTTTCGGCCTCTTCAAGTGCTGGGTTATCATCAAGCTCCATTTCAATGCGGTCTTTTATCTCATCGTCATTCATCTCAATGAGTTGACCGAGCATCACTTGCATCTGCGACGCCTTTTGCTTGAGAGCCATCTCCTGGCTCAGCTTCTGAATCTGTTGAAAATCGTTAGTCTCGCTCATAGTGCATATTGTTGATTGAGATTACAAAATTAAAGAACCTGGGTTATATTTGCAAGAAAAAAGTATTATTTTTTGGTGATACTTTATGGTTGATAGTGTGAACGCCGTGCTTACGGCGCAGTACATCAACAACGCCCAGGCTAGTTTTCTTGTCCTCTCAACTAATCTATATTAGTAAAGATTTCATTCTCAATATAGTCAAGGATAGCAGTGAGCTCAGCCTTGGTGTTAGCGCGGAGCATGGCGATGCGTGTCTCGCGGAAGTTCTTGATGCCCTTCAGCAGTGGTGTGGCGGCGAGATGGCGGCGGATGTGGAGGATGCCGCGGTACTCGTCGATGCGGTCGATGCTCTCGTCAATCTGGCGGCGCAGCAGCGCCATTTTCTCGTGGCGGCTTATCTCAGGCAGGGTACCGTGGGTCAAATACTGCTTCATCTCACGGAAAATCCAGGGCGCTCCAATTGAGGCGCGTCCCACCATTATGCCGTCAACGCCATAGCGGTCGTAGTATTCAGCAAGCTTTTGTGGAGTGGTGATGTCGCCGTTGCCAATGATGGGGATTGTCATGCGAGGGTTGTTCTTTACCTCGCCAATTAGAGTCCAGTCGGCTTCGCCGTTATACATCTGCGAACGTGTACGCCCATGAATCGTGAGGGCCTGTATGCCACAGTCTTGCAGTTGCTCGGCGAGCTCCACTATTATTTTGTTGTTGCAGTCCCAGCCGAGTCGCGTTTTGACGGTTACAGGCAAGTCAACAGCCCTCACCACCTCGCGGGTGATTTCAAGCATGAGCGGGATGTTGCGAAGCATACCTGCTCCTGCGCCTTTGTGCGCCACCTTCTTCACCGGGCAGCCGAAGTTTATGTCCAAGACTTCGGGCTTGGCCTCTTGCGCTATTTTGGCGGCCTCGACCATGGGATCTACCTCGCGGCCGTAAATTTGGATTGCGGCAGGTCGCTCGCCTGGGTTGATGACCATCTTGCGCAAAGTGCTGTCGATGTTGCGAATCACCGCGTCGGCACTAACAAACTCGGTATAAACCATGTCGGCACCCTGTTCACGGCAAATCTGTCGGAACGACACGTCTGTCACATCCTCCATGGGCGCCAGCATCACTGGACGAGGGCCTAAGTCTATGTTTCCTATTTTCATTTTGTGTAATATTTTGTCCGCAAAGTTACAACAAAAATCTTATTTATGCTAACCTGAGCCTAGAGCTGAAATGCTTATGCCGGATGGCGGTCTGGACTGCGCTGCGGGTGGTGAGGAAGGCCACGAAGGCGATCCAGAGGGAGTGGTTGCCTAAGGAGGCGGGGAGGGAGAAGTAGAGGAGGAAGAACAGGGCGCAGGCGGTGGCAACCGCGATGAGCATTCCTCGTGTGGCGGTGACGCCTATGAACACGCCGTCCCACACGAAAGCTGCCATGCTCACTGCCGGCACTATGGCACACCACCATCGGTAGCGCATCGCCTCGTCAACTACCTCGCTCTGGCTCGTGAACATTGAGAAGATGGCGTGAGGGAAAAGGGAGTAGGCCAGTACAAAGACTGCCGTTGTCACCGCGCCCCACACAAATAGCCATCGCACGCAGCGGTGCATATTGCTGAGGTCTCGGGCTCCGTAATATTTGCCTGCCACAGCCTCGCCAGCAAAGGCTATGCCGTCCATGAAATAACTGAAGAGATGGAACAACTGCTGCATCATCGTGTTCACCGCAAGTACCATGTCTCCGTTTATAGCACCAGCGCGGATGAAGAACAGATTCACGGCAAGCATGAAGATGCAGCGCACAAAGATGTCGGTGTTCACCTTGAAAAAGCGGCCGCTGCCCTTGAAGTTGAAGGCGCTCGTGAGGCTAATGTCGCGGGTGATGGTTTTAAAGCGGTAACGCACGCACCAGCAGGCATAAATCACCCCAACCCATACCGAAACCAGCGTTCCTACGGCGATGCCCTTAAAGCCCATGTCGAGCCAATATACCGCCCCGAGACTAATCACCATGTTGAGCACATTCACACCGATGGAGATGAGCATGGGGCTGACCGAGTCTTGCATGCCGAGTAGCCAGCCTTTTATCGTCATGGTGAGCAACACCGCCGGCGCACCCCACACCACTATGGTAAAATAGGTGGAGGCAAGAGCCGAGACTTCGGGACCAGGCCCCATAATCCACAACAGGAGCCACAGGATGGGTACCTGCAACACCACCATCGCTATGCCAACGACAAGAGCTATTGCCCCTGAGCGCTGCAGCGTGTCAACTTGATCGTGGTGCGAGTTGCTGCCGTAGGCCTGGGCGGTGAGTCCCGATGTGCCCATGCGCAGGAAACCGAAGTTCCAGTACAGCACGTTCATCATCATGGCTCCCACCGCTACCGCTCCGATAAACTGCGGTGCGCCAAGATGTCCGGCGATTCCCGTGTCGAGTAGTCCCAGCAGCGGTTCTGCTATATTGGCAATAATCGCCGGCAGCGAAATCGCCATTATTTCCCTATTTATTTTCGAAAGTCTCATCGTTTTCTCAAAAACGTTGCAAAATAACGAAAAAAACCTGACAAGTGATAACTGACAAATGAAAACTTTTATCTACCTTTGCGGTCGATAATATAAAAACACGAGAAATTATGAAGAGTTTGAAATATTTAGCAATAGCATTATTTGCAATTATGATGGTTTCTTGCGGTGATAATGAACCCAAGAACACATTTACCCGCGAGTTCAATATGATTTATCCCCAACTCCCTGTTGGTCACAAGTTTATCAGCAAGATTGAGAAGGAAGATGCTAAAGGCACAAAGATTGTTGCTACTGCAAGTTACGATGGAGACCACTTAAAAAGCGTTCACGTGGTGACCAATTACGGCACTGGCGGAAGTAATGAGGAAACTATCTACTTCGACTATGACAATGGTGCCATAATTTGTGACAAGAGCATCCAGGACGTGACTTATTCGTTTGAGGTCAATGCTCAGGGCGCTATCACCCAACTCAAAAACGTGTCAACAAGTCGCACTGCCGCCGCGTTGCAGTATAGCTATAGCAACGAGCTGGAATTGGCACAGATAGTTTCTCCATCATCTACCGACGTGACAAAGGTGGCATGGCTCAACGGCAAACTCATGCAGTGGGAGAGTACTGGAGTGAACAAGAAAGACAGTGTGGTTTATGAATATGGCACTGGCGCGCCTATCAACAAAGGTTGCATTGACGTGGAAGGCAATGAGTCGTTCACGTTCACCAAATATGTGTGCGCCATCATGCGCAACGCAGGTCTCTTTGGTGCAACAAGCGCTTATTTGCCCACAGTAATGAAAAAGGGTTATGACTACAGTCAGACTGTAGAGGCTGATTCTGATGAGCCTCTCCAACTCAAGCGCTACGATATCACCTACGAGCTTGACAGTGACGGATATGTAAAGAGCTACACAACCAACGAGACACCGAAATATACGGTGAGAATCACGTATAGGTAAGTGTTAAGTGTGATGCGTTTGGTATGCTTAACACTTGTGACTTAATATAACAATTAACAGATTAGGTCTCTGTAGATATCGAGGGCGGTTTTTAGGTCGTCCTCTTTTATTGTGTTGTTGATTACTGGTTTCCCACATTCCTTAAGCAGTGTGCAGTTTATCTCACCGTTTTGGCTTTTCTTGTCGTGGCGCATTAGGTCGAGCAACTGGTCGTAGTGGTCGCAGGTTATGTGGAATACGCCATAGTTTTCTTTCACAAAACGCGCGAGTGTGTAGAGATCAGCGCTTGGGAATTGCAGCATGATGTGTGAGAGCACGCTCTCCACAACCAGTCCCCAAGCCACGGCATAGCCGTGCGGCACTGGTTTGCCGTCATCAAGAGCCTTGCTCTCGAATGCGTGTCCCACAGTGTGCCCTAAGTTGAGGGCTTTGCGCATGTTCTGCTCTGTGGGGTCTTGCTCCACGATGTTTTGCTTAACCAGCAGTGACTCTTTCATCAGAGTGAGCAAAAGGTCGTAATCAATACTCTGAAAATTAAAACTTAACATCTGGTCAAAACTGTCGTGCGAGTGCAGCATGGCGTGCTTGAGCATCTCAGCAAAGCCTGATTTAAATTCCTTCTCGGGCAGGGTAGGGAAGAAGATTGTGCTAACAATCACCGCTTTGGCGGGAGCAAAGACACCAATCTCGTTTTTCAGACCATTGAAGTTGATGCCTGTTTTGCCACCCACAGCGGCATCTATCGCTCCGAGTAATGTTGTTGGAACATTCACAAAGTCGATGCCGCGTTTGAACGTAGCGGCCGCAAAGCCTCCCAAGTCGGTCACCATGCCACCACCCAGATTCACAAGCAGCGAGTGTCGTGTAGCGCCACATTGTACCATCTCACTCCAGACGTGAGATAGTGTGACGAGATTCTTGTTATCGTCTCCAGGTGTGATTTCTATGATGTGAGCGTTGCTTAGGCATGGCAGCAGTGGCAGCACCAACCGTCGGGTGTTGGTGTCAACCAGCACTATCACGACATTGTAATTGCCACCCTCAATGATAGAGTTGAGGGTGGCATCTACATCGTTAGTAATGTGGAGGGTCATTGTCTTATTACGGTGCATAAAAGAAGAATATGCATTAAAAAGATAATCTTTTGTTCTTATGTCTAAAAAAAAAACAAGTGGCGCAGCCCAATTCTATATTCCGCATAATGCATTACTAAAAGATTATGCATTGTGCATTATGAATTATGCATTTTTAAACGCTTCCATGAGTTGTGGCAAAGCATTGAGCATGGTTTCCATATCTTTATACACCATGTCGGCACCAGCTTTGTAGATGTCTTTCTCAGGGATAGGGCCAGTAGTGACTCCCACCGTGAAGCATCCAGCTGTGTGGCCTGCTTGAACGCCCAGCGGCGCGTTCTCAAGAACGAGGCATTCGTTGGGCTGTGCGTTTATCTTTGCCATCGCCTTGAGGTAAGGTTCAGGATTGGGTTTGCCGCGTTTCACATCGGCAGCTGTGATGCGTTGCTCGTCAAAGATTTCGGGATATTCAGTGTCGATGCGGTCAAGCATGGCTTGAGTTCCCGATCCAGTTACCAGTACGCATTTGATGCCAGCCTCCTTAAGGGCTTTAAGCACTTCTAGCGTTCCTGGCACAGTCTCCACATCGCCGAGTTCGGTGAAATAGCGAGTTTTTACTTTGTAGAGGGCTTGTGCCTCATCGTCAGTGACATTCTTCCCGGCACCATTCTTGAATTTCATCTTGATGATGTCGCGTCCTGTCATACCTTCATACATGTAGAACTCATCGCGTGTGCACTTGATTCCGTTCTTTTTCATCAGTTTTACCCAAGCGCGGGTGTGATTCTTCATTGAGTCAAATAGCACTCCGTCCATGTCGATGAGTGCCGTGGTAAAGTTGAACGATTTCTTGCCAGTGTATTTCAGATAGTTGGCAATTGCATTTTGTTCAGTCATTTTTGTTTGATGGTTATAAAAATATTGAGTTTTACATTACAGTAATATGGAAACAGCATTGTCCTTGTTCGAATAGGACAGTACAGCGTTTCTGTTGTCGGAATTTGTAAAGAATTTCTCCCAGCACGTTGGTGAGGTCTTCTCGGTTGAGGAGGAAGTTGTTATTGTAGGGCTCGTAGTGCATCCAGCTAATGTCGAAGGTAGTGCCGTTCATGTGGCATGAACGTGGAGAGGCATTGTTGTTGACTTTAGTGAGTTTATCTACCGTGAATTGGGAGCGGGTGCAGCTAGTGACCACAATGCGATAAGCACTGCCTCCACGTGCTTTGATAGTGTCGGCAAAGGCACAGCCAATGTCCTCGAGCAGTACTGCCGCTTTTGGTACCAAATATGGCATTGAGTGGGTGAGACTGTCAAGATAGTAGGCCTCGCAAGTGCCTATTCTCACCAACGGCTGCCTTAGCCTGTAGGCATCGTGCAGATTGTTGATAGGTTCTATTCCGTTTTTCTCGGCATAGGGAATCTGCACTGGGTTGTAGTCGTTAAAAATTTCGATGAACTTCCCCTTTGGTGGATTGGCATAAATGCGGTGAAAGCCGTCTTTATCTACCCTTAGTGTGTCGATACTGTCGTGACGGTCTTCGAGCTGTGGTTTCTTGCCTAGTTGGTCAATGTATTTCAGCTGCGACTTGTCGAAATATTCGTGAAAAGTCTTCTCGTGCTTTTTCTCTTTCTTACACGACGACAGTGACACAGTGACGACCATTGAGATGGCTGCCAAAAATATAACAAGTTGTTTATATGATTTAGTTGTCAAAGCTAGACTTATTTACCTACAGTTTGTACAAACATTATGCGCTCGTTGTCACTGAGTTTGAGTGCTTTGGGCAGGTTCTCCTGGTCGAACCCTGCTCTTACCACAGTCTTCAGCCCTGCCTGGGCGCAGTAGAGGTAGATATTCTGTGATGCCGCTCCAGCGGTATAGGCTTGGAATTCGGGTTTATTCTGCTTGGTGATATCCACAGCCAATACTATGTTGATGGGTGCTATGGCGGCGAAGTCCTGCATGGTGCAATATTTGCGGAAGTCACCAGTGTTAACTACTGTGAGGGTGTTGGCCTCGGGGTTGTAACGGCTCACCTCGGTGGGAGTAATAACGTAGAGCACCAGTTCCTGGCGGTTCATGGCAGTGGCAATGGTGCGCTTGCTATCGTGGGTGATGCCCCATGCGGCCCAGAGCATATTGCTCAGGTCTTGTTTGGTAACTGTCTGGTTTTCTTGATAGTCGCGGCTTGACTTGCGTTCACTCATCACTTGCATGAGAGGCTTGCCGCCTGTGGTCTGAGGGGTTGGAAGTACCTCAGCTTCAATACTACAACTTGCCATAAGCGAAATAATCCCTAGAATAAAAATCTTGTAATATGTCATGGTGAATAAAAATTTTTTGACAAAAATACTGAATTTATTTGAAAAAATCGCTTTGCCCGCGTGAATAAAAATTAAAATGACTATTTTTGTACCAAAAATTCACTTTTCTATCAACTTATGAAGATAGGTTTTGTCATTATTATACTACTTGCTGTGCTCGTGCATGTCTATGTGTTATGGCATGTGTATCAGGTGCTTCCATTTCCAGTATGGGCTAAATGGACTGTGGTGGGGCTGATGATGGCGGCACTGGCGATGCTGTTTGTGGGATTTTCTGGTCTTTATGACCGTATGCCACTGTGGTTGGCTTCGTTGTGCTATAACATCAGCACCTCGTGGCTAATTGTGTTTCTTTACCTTCTCCTCGCTTTCGTTTTGCTCGATTTGGGGCGATTGTGCCATCTTGTGCCTAAGGAGTGGATTTGCTGCAATGCTTGGACAGCGGGTTCCATCACGGCATTGATAGCTGGGCTGCTTGTGTATGGTAATATCCATTATAATAACAAGGTGCGGGAGCCGTTGACATTGACTACCGACAAGCAATTGTCAAAACCTGTAAGGGTGGTGATGATAAGCGATTTACATCTTGGCTACCACAACCGCAAAGCTGAATGGCAGCGGTGGGTGAAGATGATAAACGACGAAAACCCCGATCTGATTCTTGTGGCTGGTGATATCATTGACGGACACTTGCGGCCACTGATTGAGGAGGATATGGCCGCCGACTTTCACCAACTCAACGCGCCAGTTGTGGCGTGCTTGGGCAACCATGAATATATCAGTGGCATCGACAAGTCGCTCGACTTCTACGAGCGGGCTGGCATCACGCTGCTTCGCGACTCCACCATCACGATGGGCGACCTGGTGATTGTGGGCCGTGACGACCGATTCAGCCGCAAGCGCAAGCCATTGAAACACTTGCTCGAAGGGGTAGATACTACAAAATACATCATCCTGCTTGATCACCAACCCTACAAACTCGAGGAAGCACAGAAGGCCGGTGTGGATTTCCAGTTTAGCGGTCACACCCACGAGGGACAAGTTTGGCCCATAAGCCTTTTGGTAAATGGTATGTACGAAAAAGCCTGGGGACCATTACAAAAAGGCGATACCCGCTATTACATATCTTCCGGCATTGGCATCTGGGGCGGAAAATATCGCATTGGCACTCGCTCAGAATACATCGTCGCGACGATTAATTAGTTATGTTATTGTTTGATAATCAAATTATTGTTGTATATTTGCATAACATTTAAAACGCTTATTATGAAAAATGTTATTTTGTTTGTTTTGGCTCTGTTGGCAGGCATTACGGCTTGGGGTCAGGAGCCTATTGTTAGAGAAATTACTGTAAACGGGGTGTCTTTCAAAATGGTGGAAGTGAAGGGCGGTCGTTTCAACATGGGTGGAACGGCCGAGCAGCTGCTCGCCGAAGATGATGAGTACCCTATCCATGTGGTCGCTCTCGATGATTTTTACATTGGTCAGACCGAGGTGACGCAGCGCCTGTGGAGCGCCGTCATGGACAACAACCCCAGCGGTTTCACTGGCGACTTGGATTTGCCCGTGGAACGTGTCATGTGGATTGAGTGTCAAGATTTTGTCTCAAGACTATCGCAGCTTACCGGCATAGATTTCCGTTTGCCCACTGAGTCGGAATGGGAATATGCAGCACGAGGTGGCATCTACAACCACTATTATGTTTATAGTGGCAGCAACGACATCGACGAAGTAGCATGGCATGATGGAGACTGCACCCATGTGGTAGCTCAAAAGGCGCCCAACGAATTAGGACTTTATGACATGAGTGGCAACGTGTTTGAATGGTGTCAGGACTGGCATAGCGACTATGATATGATGCCCGCAGAGAATCCCACAGGTCCTGAAGACGGTGAGAATCGTGTCAGACGAGGAGGCAGTTGGGGCGGCTCTCTAAAAGGCTCTCGAGTATCGTACCGCAACTATGAGCTTCCCAATATCCGTTGGAACTATATCGGAATGCGCCTTGCAGCAACCACCATAAGTATTGACGAGCCTACAGGCATCAATAACATTCCAGAGACGATAGCCCCCCAAAGCAACACTCGCTATAACTTGATAGGCCAGCCTGCTTCCGAAGATTACAAAGGCATCGTCATCGAAGACGGGCAAAAGAGAATCAAAAAGTAATTCAAGTCTCTGTTGGACTTCTCAGTTGTCGTCTCAAGAAAAAGCACTAATGTCCTCAAAGGAATCGACCCTTTGAGGACATTTTAGGACACTAAATTTGTCTGCTTTATGAAATGTTGCTAATTCTGAGGTACTTTCACTGCCTTCCGTTGTCTAATGGCCGATTTGGGTTAAATATAGGTAACTTTGCTATCTGTTTTCAAAGATTTTTTTGTAATTTTGCAGCGAGAAAAATGTTGTTATGTTGACTAGTCTTTGGAAGCATATAGTATATCCCCAAAAAACTATAAGCGACAACAAGTTGAGTGAAGTCTTTGGTGGCAAGTGGGTTGTCATCACAGGAGCGACATCGGGAATTGGTGAGGCGTTAACGCATAGGCTGATAACAGCTAAGGCCAAACTTTTTCTCTTAGCCCGCAATGAGGAGAAATTGAAACTCTTGTGCCACAAGGCTCTTGAGAATGGCACCGAAGCACGGTATAAAGCCATCGACCTCAGGCAACGCAAAGTACTGGATGCTTGGTGCGAAACGCTGAGGGAAGAACTGCCGGAGGTTTCTTTTCTCTTTTGCAATGCAGGAAAATCAATCAATCGTAATATAAGTGACTCTATCGACAGGATGCATGATTTTGACCGCACTATGGATTTGAATTATCGGTCAATGGTTGCATTGTCACTAGCTTTGGTGCCTTCTCTAAGGCGAGCAGAGGGACGCATAGTTTATACATCTACGGTGAGTAGCCGTTATCCTTTTGTTCCAGGTTGGTCGGCTTACCACGCATCTAAATGCGCCGCAAACGCATGGTGCCGCACCGCACGTCGAGAGCATAAAAAACTCGGGGTGAAAATTCAAGTGGCATATATGCCGCTGGTGCACACACCCATGTCGGAAGTGAATGAGACCTATAAAAACATGCCAGCTTATACTGCCGATGAAGGGTCTTGTATTTTATTGAAGTTGGCAATGAGCAAAAAATTTCGTTATAAGCCGTGGTGGTCACTATGAACAGGACGATAATCTCGAAGTTAGCGAAGTTACATTTCATTACTCCAAGAGGAATCTACAACCTGCTCAGGAGCATCTATAAAGACGGCATCTCGCTGATGGCGTTGATTAGGTTCGCATCTATATATTATCCTGATAAGTGCGCTCTGGTATCGTTGGGGAAACGTTTTACTTACAAAGAGATGTATGATTATTCCTCTCAACTTGCAAAGTTGCTATATAGCGATTATGCACTCAAGGCAGGAATGAGTGTGTCATTACTGTGCAGGAATCACTTTATGGTGGCATTATTGCTACCAGCATTGTCACGTCTTGGAGTAAAAGTTAAAATGATAAATACCGACGTCGCATCTTGCATGGTTGATGATTTGGTGAAGGACTATAACATCAGTTTGCTTATTTATGACTCAGAGTTGAGAGACAAACTAATACCCTGTGACTTACCATGCAAATACAAAGAGAGCGAGGATTTATACAATGAGATAGTTGCAAGAGGAAATGATTTTGACTTAAAGATACCGCACATAAAACGAGGCGGTGAGATATCAGTTTTTACAGGTGGCACAAGTGGAAAAAGCAAGGAGGTGCCCAGGAAAATGTCGATAAACCAACTTTTGCTGCCATTCTATGCGCTACTTGAAAAACTTCGTATTGATGAATATGATAGTGTGTTATTGTCGTTGCCTATGTATCACGGGTTTGGACTCTCAGTCCTTGTCATGTCATTTCTTATTGGAAAAAAAGTCTGCCTCATGAGCCATTTTGAAGCTGACCAGGCATTGAACATGGTTGCTGACGAGAAAATAGAAGTGTTGCCTGTAGTACCTGCAATATTGGCACGATTGTGGCAAAATGAAGAGGCACCATCGTTGATGAAGACGGTGAAGTGTATCATTTGCGGCGGAGACAGGCTCGACAAGAAATGGGTAGATACAACCAACAAGCACCTCGGAAAAGTCCTTTTCAACCTCTTTGGTACATCCGAGGCGGGATTCTTCATGATAGCGTCATCCGACGACTTGTTACGCAATGAAGAAGTGACAATAGGTCGCCCAATTCATGGGGTAAAATGTAAGTTGGAAAATACAGACAGTCAAGGTGTTGGTTCGTTGTGGGTGCGCTCGGGATGGGCAATGATGAACATGAGAAACAAATGGCAGGCCACTGGTGATAAGGTGTATCGCAATGCTGATGGCTACTACTTCTATCGTGGCAGGAGCGACAATATGGTAGTGTGTGGAGGTGAAAATGTGTATCCCGAGAATGTGGAGAAAATCATAAATACTCACCACGAAGTGATTACATCAATGGTTTACCCGGGCCCCGATCCGCTATTTGGTACAGTCCTTAACGCCAAAGTAGAACTCACCACTGACTCAGTCCTCACCCCCGAAGACCTTAAAACATGGCTTCGCCCCCGACTCTCACGAGCCGAGATGCCACATGACATCACAATCAATACCATCAATATCCTTGGGACTGGAAAAATAAGACGCCAATAAGCAAAATCAATTCACCGTTTTTGTTACATTCTTGTTCTCAAGCGTTGCCATGCTGGAGCATCGAAGAGGAAACACTGACGCATGGTTTTCATCATTACAGTGAAACGACTCATAGGTACAGTGAAACTAAGTTCGTTCTCTCCAACCCAGGGACGTACCGAGGGGTCGAGTAGTCCTACGAAACATTTATGTCCTTGACGATTATTCTCGGCAATGGTCATCGATACCACTGTGCTGCAACCAGAACCGAACCTTGTCACCACAGCGTCATCGTGATTGTTGTCGTAGAAAGTCCAGCCACACAGCCCAGAGAGCATATCGGGAGTGGCATAGAAAAGAACACCTTCGGCCCATTCAAGTGATTGTACCTTGTCGATGCGTTCGAAATTGAGATACCGTTTTGTCGCTCTCTTCAACTCGAGGCTATTGATGTATTCAATCACCATCTCGGGAGTTAATTTGTATTTTTCTTTAAGCGACACGAAGTTGGGCACTCGCTCGGGCATGTCGGCAAAACCTGTGTAGAGTTTGCCACCTCCGCATCCTATCACATCGGCATTTAAGCTCACGCCATTACCGTCACGCGCTTCTTGAAGCACTTTGAAGAAGCATCCACCGGTTTTCTTGGTCTCAGCAATGGCGGTGTCGCTGTATCCAAAAATCAGTGGCAACTGCGCCTTTTCGCCAAAAGTTTCACGATAATTGTTGATGAAATCTTTGATCTCTTTCATGATATTTACGTTTTATGTAGTTTTCGGTATTTTACCAGTTCATAAGACTTTCGTACTAGCTCTCGGAGCATTTCATCGCTCACATCGTTGTTCACTTCCACGCTTATCCAGTAACGACTGTCGCCGTTGAACGGCTCGCCAACGGCCTGGTAACGCTCTTTCAGTTCTGCCATCTGCTCTGGATCGCACTTGATGGTGACAAACCTGAAATCGTCGATGTTGAAATAGCAGAACATGTGTCCACCCACATAAAAAACGAGAATGGTGTATCTGCCTCTCGAAAAATTCTCAAAGGGTGTAGCCTCGGTCACATCGGGTAACGAGATGCAATATTCACGAAACTCCTCAATGTTCATACTACTATCTTGTCTAAGATGATATCATTCAGGCTTAGGCATATTGTCCCAAAAGGAACGAAGCTCGGCGATTATATCATCGTAGTCTTTCATGGTGAAACTGCCCTCGCCCATAATCATGATGGTGTAGTCCACGCCTTTGAATGAGCGGCCCACACCAGTGTCACGAAAGCCGTTGCGCAAGTAGAAGCCATGACGGCGACGGCGCACTGCTTGATTATCACACACCTGCTCAGGACTCTCCATGTCTAGGATATTAGTGCATTCCTTGTATTTCTCAATCAACCGTGAAAGTATCTTTTGCCCTACTCCCTTGCCGCGTAACTCCTCTGGCACGGCAAAGTACCAGAACCAATTAAACGATTTGCGAGGAAAAACAATAGTAAAGCCCAGCAACTTGTCATCTTCATAATAGCAAGTGAAGTCAAGCGGCATGGCATCGACAAGATGCATCAAGTCATCCCAGGGAATCTGCTCCTCTTCGGGAAAAGCTATCTCATAGAGATGTCTTACCTTATCATTGCCGTCATTCGTTGCTGTAATCGGTCTTTCGGTCATGATATATTTTCAGGTTTCCAAACATGCAGCCCTTCGGCGGATGCGAGCGTGGTTATCAGTTCAAGAATTTCTTTGTCTGGATTATACAAAGTAAAGTAATGCTCATCGCCAGTGATGGCTATCATAGCTTGCCCGCTTTTCAAAACAATATTTAGCGGCTTGCGATTAAGCACCATCTGAGTCAAATTCTCGGGTGCAGGATTCTCAACCCATTCTTCATCATCGACAACGCACACCAGCATGTCGTAGTAGCAGTTGAGCTTCAAAATCACATCGGCAAATTGCTGATAGATGGCATCTACACGAGGCGAGTTAAGAAAGTATTTCTCAATCGCAAAATATTGCCCGTCAGCATTTGCCGGCACCTGTTTGGGCAAGATGTCGATAATCCAATAAGGCTTCGACAGATATGCTTCAATGTCAATCATCACTGATCATTAACGGCTTTAGGTGTCCAGTTGTTGAAGAATCGCAACACCTTTTCCTTGTTGTAGCCCTTGCCTTCCTCAAGGAAGCTGGAGTCCTGAATGTGAAGCACATTGCCTTTAGCGTCGAGCACCACAAACACTGGGTAGCCAAACCTACCTGGATTGTTTAAACGCTTGAGCATTGCTTTGTCGCGTGTTTCATCGTTAGAGTTACGTGGGTTGTAGTTGACGTGGATATACACGAAGTTGTCGTCAACCACCTTTGCAATCTCCTCGTCAGTAGTGATAAAATCGGCAAACTTCAGGCACCACGGGCACCAGTTGCCACCCACCTGGCAAATCACAAACTTGCCCTGTTCAGAGGCCTGAGTAACGGCATTGTCAATCTGCTCCATCGGGTTGATGGTCTCGTCGTAGACTTTCTTGAGCTGTGCATTTGCGCTCAAAGAGATAATTGCCAATAGAGCAATAATTATTGTCTTTTTCATTTTTTTATTGTTATTAAAATATTCAACTCTGTTTTCAATTTGTAAGAATTCCTTACATGTTGCAACGCATTTTTGTTAGTAAATTTTCCACATTATTGAACTTGTGATTTTTTTCACAAGTTGATAACTTAATTCTTTGTGAAATCGTACTTTTCTCTTAGCTCGGCCTTCTTTTCCTCACTTTGGCTTGAGAAAAACGCTTTCCAACCAGGGCAGAAGTTGATGTGCCAGCGCCAGAATCGGCCAAGCAGTGATTTAGGATTCTTGTCGTACTGTGCTCTGAATTTACAGTTCTCGCATGTGTGTGCCATAATTTATCATTAAAAAATGAACGTGTAAAATTACACCTTTTTCCGAAATTGCCAAAATGATGCGACGCTTTTTTGCCATTAAGTGATGATTTTGTAATTTTGTGGTTGCAAACATAATACTCAGAAAGGATACTGAATAGGCACAAAGCAATATTCATAATTGCAGCCTGGCAATCAACAACCAAGCTGCTTATGTTTGAAAATCGTGACGAAAATGCAAAAAAAAACATAAAAATATGCGGTAAAAATATCATCAATTTAGAAAAATGATATACCTTTGCGCCGCCAATTGTCTAATTACATCATTCATACATGCCAATATGAAAAGGACTAATACATTTTTAGCTTCGCTTGTGTTTATTTCTATGATGTCAACAATGGGTTACATGAATGCCCAAACACAGACACAGGAAGCGCCCGACTGGAGAAAACTTCATTACCTGTCCGAAGAAGAGATGCATACCCCTGTGAGGGCCTCCAACTTCACGGAAACACCTCCACCAACCGAAGCACCCCGCTTCGTGGCAGAATTTGAGCCCATGCAGGGCGTGATGATTCGCTATCCGCTGGGCATTCCGGTTAGCTTGGTTAAATCGTTGGCCGAGAACTGTCAGGTGTACTGCATCGTGACGTCGGGCTATCAGTCATCGGCACGGTCGAGTTTCAGCAATGCGGGAGTAAATTTGAATCGAGTCACCTTTGTGAATGCGAGTTCAGATTCCTATTGGGTGCGCGACTACGGTCCCTGGTATATCTTTGCTGGCAAGAATCCTGCCATCGTAGACAATGTGTATAACCGTCCGCGACAGAACGACGATGCTATATCCTCGGCTTTTGCCACGTTCTGGGATATCCCCCTTTACGGCATGAAACTGACACACACTGGAGGCAACATGATGGAGGACGGACGCGGGCACGCTGTTAGCGACGATTTGATCCTTTCAGAGAACGACAATAACGAGGCCGATGGGCGCCAGAAAATGCGTGACTACCTCGGCATCGACAACTACCACATCACCATCGACCCACAGGGAGAATACATTGCCCATGTTGACTGCTGGGCAAAATTCTTGGCTCCAGATAAAATCTTGATTGCGAAACTGCCGAAAACCAACAGCAGATATGAGTACTATGAGTCAGTGGCCAACTATTTCGCCACCACCAACTGCTGCTGGGGCTATCCCTACAAGGTGTACCGTGTAGAAGAACCTGGCGGCAGCACCACTGCTCCCTATACCAACAGCCTTATCCTCAACAACCATGTCTATGTGCCGATAGGAGGCAACAGCACTTACAATAATAAGGCGCTCCAGGTGTATAGGGATGCCATGCCTGGCTACGAGGTGGAGGGTGTGACCAACACAAGCTACAGCACCGCATGGCAGAATACCGATGCCCTTCACTGTCGCACGCGTGGAGTGATGGATTTCAACATGCTGTATGTTGACCACAGGAATGTGCTTTTCGGCACGCAGGAGTGCGGTGATTCCATCGCCATCACGAGCAAGTTTATCGCCTATAGCGGCAAGCCACTGAAAGAGGACTCGCTATTGGTTTACTACAGCATAGACAACGGCCCCTACCAGACTGCGCACATGAGTGCTACCGGCGCACCCGATGAATATGTGGGCTACATTACGGGCTATCACCAGGCATCAGAGGTTGACTACTATGTCTTCGGTGCCGACGAATCAGGACACAGCTATCAGCAACCAGTGTTCGGCGAACTGGAGCCACACCACTTTACTGTCAATATGTCCATCCAGCGTGGTGATGTGAACAACGACGGAAAGGTAGCTGATGGCAATAATTGAAATAACATCGCTCGACCATGAGGGGGTGCAGGTGTTCGGCACACTCACCGAGGCACAGCTTCGCAACCGTTTAGAGCCTGACAAGGGGATTTTCATTGCCGAGAGTCCCAAGGTAATTGATGTGGCTCTAAGGGCTGGCTACGAACCGCTTGCAATGCTGTGCGAACGCAAGCACATCGAGGGCGACGCGGCCGACATCATAGCTCGTTGCGGCGATATTCCTGTCTATACCGGCGAGCGCGAACTCCTGGCGCAGCTCACTGGCTACATTCTCACACGCGGCGTACTATGCGCCATGCGGCGGCCAGTGCTGCCCAGCGTGGAGCAGGTGTGCCGTGATGCTCACCGTGTAGTCGTTATTGACGGAGTGACCGATACCACCAACATTGGTGCCATATTCCGCTCGGCAGCGGCGCTTGGCATTGACGCGGTGCTTCTCACTCCCACCAGCTGCGATCCGTTGAATCGCCGTGCCGTGCGAGTGTCGATGGGTTCGGTGTTCCTTGTGCCGTGGACTTGGCTTGAAAAGCCTATCCAAAGTCTCAATGCACTAGGTTTCAAGACCGTGGCGATGGCGCTGACCGACAACTCTATCCCACTCGATGCCCCTGTCCTCGCCGCCGAGCCACGCCTTGCTATAGTAATGGGCACAGAAGGCGACGGCCTGCTCCAGGAAACCATAGAGCAGACCGACTATGTGGTGCGCATCCCCATGAGCCACGGTGTTGATTCGCTCAACGTTGCCGCCGCCTCGGCAGTAGCCTTTTGGCAGCTGTGCATAAAAAAGTGACAGGAATAAAAAAGAGCTTGGGTGCTGTTGTTGTATTGCGCCGCACACGCGGCGTTCGAGAAACTGAAGCCACTCCCCTAATTCTCCACCACCTCGACTGTGCTGCTTGAGGAGTTGCCTTCTTGTTCGACCTTGATTTGCACTGGGATGCGCTCGCGCAGTTCTTCGACGTGGCTGATGATGCCTACTTGGCGACCTGTGGCGTTGTGGAGGGTGCGCAATGTTTCAATGGCCTTTTGCAGCGGCTCGCCGCTGAGCGTGCCAAATCCCTCGTCAATGAAGAGCAGGTCCACTTGCAGCTGTCGGGCAATATCGCTTAGTGCAAGTGCAAGTGCCAACGACACAAGGAAGCTTTCACCTCCCGAGATGGTGTTGGCGGTGCGAGTTGTGCAACCCTGATAGGCGTCTTCCACACTGATGATAAAGGTACCTGGCTCCACCAGCAGACGATAACGGTTAGTGAGCGTTTTCATGTACACATTAGCCGAGTGGATAAGATTCTCGAGTATGTAGCTCAGCGCGATATTGCGGAACTTCTTTCCTGTGCTGTCGCCCAGTAGAAGATTCAGTCGCTGCCATTTCTCGTAAACCGCCTTCTTAGTATTGCAATCGTCTATGAGTTGCCCCAATTGCTCCTTCTGCTTTGCGTCATTCTCCAGTTTCTCTTTAATGCCTCCTATCTGCTCGCCCAGCAGCCTGACAGCTTCCTCGGTTGCTTTGCTCATAGTATTGAGTGACTCTGAATTCTCTTCCTCGGCAAACTCAGGTTTCTCCTCGTTATGCTTGACAAGCCTGTTCTTGCAGTCCTTCAGAGAAGTCTCTTGTCTCAACACTTCATCATGGATATTTTTCTGCGATTTCTGCAATTCTCCAATCTCTTGCTGGCCGTATTGTGAGAGAACAGCTAAAGCTTCCACATTGAGCGACGGATTCTCGGCAATCCATTTTTCAAGATTAGAAGTCATCTCGTTCTCAGTGTTTTGCAACTGATTGATTTGTGCCTTAAGTGAGGAAATATTGGTGTTTAAATCATTTATTACTTTCAATAAATTATTAATCTTACGGCTGTTGGTGGCGGTGACATCGCTCCACGACGGCATGGCGGTGATGACAGTAGCGATTGAGTCGCACGCATGGTTAAAATCGGCAGTAGCTTGCGTGATGGCATGTGCCTGCTGCTGTTCTTTTTCCACTTGCTGCTGGTAGAATCGTGCCGCCGTCTTCAGTTCTGTGGCAAACAACATAGGCTCCGTCCTCCAATCATTAGTCCAATCACTCAAAACAACCAGTTTTTCCACCTCATTTTGGTGAATAGTGAGGTCGCCTTGCTCGGTTACTTTGATTTTATTGCTCGACTCTATGCCAGCCTGACAGTTAGCGATTTCACGATTGACATCGTTGAGTTTGTTGTTTGAGTCGTTAAGTTCTTGCTGCAACTTGATTACGAGTTTGTTCTGTTTTTTATGTTCTTTCTCTTTATCTTCACCATTCATTACCTGTTTCTTCAGAATCTCTAATTTGTTATTGTTCTCGGTCATCAGATCGTTGAGTCTTTGCTTGGTAGTGTCATCCACAGTGTGAATGCCACATTCCTGGCAAGCACCAATGGCTTTAGCATTCTCTTTTTCAAGCAGTTTTTGAGCTTTTTCAAGGTCTTTTTTCTTATCTTTGAGTACATTCTGTTGTGCCTCAAGCCTTGCAATTGTGGCGTTATAGACATTCTTCTTTGCCTCCAGTAGAGCCTCTGCCTCTTTCAGGTCTTTTTCGGCTTTGGCAAAGATGCTGTCGAGGAGTTCCTCGTGTGGCGGTTCGCTGACTATCTCCTGCTGGCAAACGGGGCATTTCTCTCCCACATGGAGTTTCACACGCACGCTTTTTGCCCAGTCGTCCACGCTCTCCCGCAGCTTGTCGCACACGGCTTTTTCCTTGTCACGCTCTTGTTCTGCATTTTTTCTTTCGTCATCTTGTTGCTTTAGCTTTGACTCGAGTTCTTCAATGGTTTTGTTCGTTGTGGCAATAGTTTTCTCGGTGGCTTCCACGCTGTCTTTGGCTTTATTAAGCGAATCAACCATCAGCAAAGCATTGCTAATTTGAGAGATGTTTTTTGCGAGTTCATCTTTCTGGTTACGTAATTCCTGAAGCTTTATCTTGGCAAGTTCTTGCTCAAGCATCTTAAGCAACTTCTGGCTTTCTTTGATTTGGTTCGACTTAGTCTCAAAATCCGTTTTTGCCTTCTCAAGTTTCTCCTTTAGGGGGCCGTTAAGTTTTGCGTTGGCATCATCGATGGCTTTATTCTCTTTTTTGATGTTTTCGAGACATTTCACTATCGCATCAAGATGGGCACTGATGGTCTGCTCATTAGTATAGACTGCTTTCCTGCTCTCATTCTCATCAAGGAAGCGCAAAGTGGCTTGGTGCTCGTTTTTCTTGGTGGCGATGTCTTGTTCGAGCCACAGTTGTCCTTCTCTAATTCTCAAGAAGTCATTCAGTAGCTGGTTGAGCTTGTTTTTATTGGCTTCGATATCGTTGATGGCTCTGTTCTTGCCGCTAAGCCAACTGCGGGCCTCGATAGTAGCATTCCAGTCCTTGACGAGTGCTTCTTGCTTCTTGAATTCTTCATCCTGCTCTTTTTGCTTGGCAGCATTGAGGGTTTCTTGAGCTCTGTTAATCTCAAGTTTCAACCTCTCGTCGTTGCTGAGCCATTGCAGTTTGCTCTTAATTACATCCTGTTGAGACTTTTTTGATTTATAATCCTTCTCAAGCTGCGACTGCTGGTTGTTCATCTGCTCAATTTCCTCACTGTCGAGCACTTTCACGTCGGCGATACGCTGATTGGCTTTTTCCCATTCTTGCTTCTTGGCACTTGTGATGGCAAAGATTTTTGCGCCTATCTTTGTGTAAATTTCTGTTCCCGTAATTTTTCCGAGAATGGCACTCTTGTCTTCATCCTTACTATTAAGGAATTTAGTGAATTCGCCCTGCGCCAACATTGTGGTACGACAAAACTGTTCAAAATCAAGACCTATGATTATTGGTATAGTTTTTAAAATCTCTTTTTTGTTGCTTATCACGTTGCCCGCATCAAGATTTTTAAGCGTCCACTGTGAATCTTGTATGTTTCCATTTGTTTTCTTGTGAGCTCTTGCCACGCTCCACATTGCCTCGTAGAGGTTGCCGTTGTTGCCAGTGAACGTGAGTTTCACCCATGCCTCGCCAGTGTTGCGACGCATTAGCTGCTCGGCATTGTTAAGCTTTAGGTCTTTCTCGTTAGGCACATCACCTTTCATTTGTGTGTTCTTCAATCGTGGCGTGGTTGCGAACAATGCCAGGCAAATGGCATCAAGAATCGTGGTCTTTCCCGAACCTGTTTTTCCTGTAATGAGGAACACCTCGCTTGAGGCGAGAGGCTGTGCAAGAAAGTCAATCTCAGCATCTTCGATTGATGCAATGTTGTGTATGTTAAGCTTTTGTAGTCTCATTTGTTGCGTTCTTCTTCGTTGAGGGAGTTGATAATATCGTTTAACATTTCTTCTGTCTCGTTGTCAAAGGGCAAATTCTTGTCTTTGAAAAAGCGTTTTAGTAGGTCTATAGGTTTCATCTCTTGAAACTCTTGCACGGTGAGGGCTTTGCTCTTGGTGCGCTCTATCTCGGGACGCTTGGGGTTGATGAAACACACCTTGCATCGCTTGTCGGCGGCGATAGCATGAGCTTCTTCCATAGCACCAACAGGCAGGAAATCAACAATTTCCACGTTTAGCCTGATGTATGCCGAAATATCATCGGGATAATCTTTCAGCAGTTCTGTTACTTTATCCCAAGGCGCAAAACCTTCGATAGGCAGTGTTACCAGTGGGTGCAGTGGATCGATGGCGACAATGCGCACCCGCGGTGCTGCGTCGTGCTTGTCTATTTCTACTATTGAGGCGCTATGCTCATAGGCTTCGTCAAAACTCACTGCAATGGGAGTGCCACAATAGCGCACTCTGTCACTACTGCCGTCAATGGTCTGTGGACAATGGATGTGCCCTAATGCGAGGTAATCGTAGCCGGTGCCCAAAGCATTGAGCCCTACGCTGTCGATACCTCCAATGGTGCGTTCTCCCGTCTGGTCGTGGCCAGTGAAGTTGCATCCATCGACAGTGGTGTGCGCCATCATAACTACTGGCAACCCCTCGATGTTTCTCTCGTCCACCTTGTCAAGCAACTGCTGAAAGAATCCCTCGGGGATATTGCGTTCGTAGGTGTAAGGAACCGCCACTATCCAACCCTTTCTAGGCACCTCTATGATGTGGCTGTCGAGGTTTTCTTTGTCGATATTTCCAATAGCAAACACTTTAAGTTCTCGCCATGGAGTCTGGAAAATCTCATGCTTTGTGCCGCTGTCGTGGTTTCCAGCTGTGATGACGATGGTCATCGTGGGGCACGCCTTATGCATTGCCACGATGGCCTCGGTAAACATTGTCTGCACCGCCGCGCTGGGCTGTGAAGTGTGGTAAACATCACCGCTTAGCACCATTGCGTCGGGCTTTTCGCTCTTAATAATTTCCTCAATCTGATTGAGCATCGCCTGTTGCTCCTCGGTGCGGTCATAGCCGTAGAGCACATGTCCAAGATGCCAATCACTCGTGTGTAAAATTTTCATTAGTTTTTCCCTGGATTATCTAATCTAGACAGTCTAGAATATCTAGATTTTCTAGAATTATTTATCACTTGAATTAAACGCATCCATTATCGCTGTGGGGCGGTGGTTTTGGAAGGCTCCTAACGGGTAGTGGCCTTCTGCCTCAGGAGCCCAGTAGAACACGCCGGGACAGTTGCCATCAGTGCGGTTGTGGGCGGCATCGATGAGGCGTGTCATGAACGCCTTGCCCTCCTCGGGTCGTCGTGACTCATAGCCGGTCTCGACTATCATCACAGGGCATTTGTATTCCTTGCTCAAGGTGTTGATATTCTCAATCACGCGCTCAAGGGTCTCATCCTCGCTCTTGGTGAGCCCTGCTTCCATGTCCCAGTAGGGATAAACGCTCACGCCAATCATGTCGAAATGAGCCTTATACTTCTTAAGACCGTTGAAGATGGTGTGATAGCGGTCGATGTCGCAGGCTGCGTCGAGGTGGACGATGCAAGCGGCCTTGGGATAAACTTTCTTTGCTGCTTTATAGCCCGCCTCGGTGAGACCTGCATACTGCTTCATATTCTCGGGAGTGTGCGCCATGGGCCACAGGAAGCCGTAGGTGGTCTCGTTGCCTATCTGTATCCACTTCACATCCACACCGTTATCTTTGAGCAATTGTAACGTCTCGGTGGTGTGCATGGCCAGGGCGCGTTTCATCTGGTCATAATTGTAATGCCGCCAGCGTGCGGGGATGTTCTGTTTGCCTGGATCGGCCCACCAGTCGCTGTAGTGGAAGTCAATCATTATCGCCATGCCTTGCGCCTGAGCGCGTTGTGCCATAGCCAGCACATCGTGCATGTCGCACTCGCCGCCACGTGGATTCACCCACACCCTAAACCGTGCGGCGTTAAGCCCCAACTCCCGCATCAGTGTGATATTGTCGCGTTCCTCACCGGCGTTGTTGTAGAGCTTCACGCCAAAACGCTCAAGCGCACTGGTTCCGCTGATGTCGGCACCCAACCAAAACTCCTGCGCCATCGCTCCTAATGCCATGACGCAAGCAATTATAAATAATGAGATTTTTTTCATGATATAATCATTTTTCACAAAGATAACACTTTTTTTGTTTATAGCCAAATAAATGGGACAAAAAAACACAATTACTTTGCCGTTACAAGAAAAATATCTATTTTTGCGGTAACTAACAAAAACTATATCACTATGAAACAAAAAATCACTTTATTCCTACTCATTATGATAGCTTTAAGCACCAGTGCGCGAGACCACGAAGACTTGTTCTGGAGCGACAACAGGTCTATCAACGAATTGTTTAAACAATCGTTGGCCGCCGACCTCGAGCACCGCAACGACAAACTGCAAGTGCTTAACACCAAGCAGATGCTCACCAGCGACACCGAACAGTTGTGGACCGACGGACGCTTCATATTCTCAACAATGTACGACCCCGACACAAAAATGATTGGAGCCGGCTACAACCGATATATGGAGCCAACCACCACGATGGTGATGCCGCATGAGATGAAAATGGTGGGAAATAAAATGAAGGTGACAGGTAAGACTCCGCTCTATGTAACGGTGGAGAAGCTGGGGCAATACACCTTGCTTGTGTATCGCAACGCGCAAGGCACCCCCGTGAGGGCTTATTTCAGCATTACCAACGACATGAGAAACAATGGAGATTGGACAATATTCCTGCACTATATCCTTGCCGGGAATTATAAACTTGCCAATGGAAAGTATTCGGTGTTTGGCCCCAAACAAGATTTTTATGAGGGCGACCGCTATAATTGTGACCCAGGATTATACCAGTTCTACATTTACCCCGACAAAAATCTTATCGACATTGTTTATGGTGAAGGTCGTGTGAGCGGTGGCGACCCAAGCGATCCAAGATACGGAAAGATGCCTGGCGGTGGTGGAGCCGCAGCGATTATGGGACCTATGACATGGCAGGTGATGCTCACAAATGAGGGACTTGACGCTACAGTGCTTCACGATGAGCCATTTGTTGACCATAACCCAAGATTGGCTAAAGGCAACAACGTCCTTACTAAGGTGCAGTGCCCCTGGGAAGGCGTTGACGGAAAATGGGCTTTCGCCTCGGTAATACCTCTCACTCACGAGCTTCTGAAACTCTTCCCGAAGGAGACTCTCGAGCTCATGCGCGCTGAAATATATGCTCGTCACGGCGACACCTTCAAGAGTGCTGCCAACCAGAAATACTTTGACCAGCAGCCCTGGTACAAGAAAAGCGGCAAACCAGTGGTTCTGACCGATATAGAGAAATTCAACATCGCCCTCATCAAGCAAGTAATGGCAACAATTAAATAATGCATAATGCAATTCATAATGCACAACAATCACAACTTTTGTTGTTTTAGTTGTTGGGAGGTGATGGTTGTTTGATATAACAGCGACGAAGCGCGAAAAAACCAGCGTGGGAGAATTTAATTCCCCCACGCGCATGCTCTCTAATCACTAATCGGTGCGTAGCACCAACTAATCTCTAATCAGCGCAAGTGCTATTGTAGCAATATGTCGTAAACTGCGGTGACATCAGCAGCAGTGATGTTGCCGTCGCCGTTTTGGTCGCCATTGACGAGGTGGGTAGTGTCGTTATTGAGCAAGAAGTCGTAGAGAGCAGTAACGTCGGCTGCTGTCAAGATGCCGTCGCCGTTCACGTCGCCAGGAATACCTCCCGAGCCACTCAGGTTGGTATAAATGGTCGTTGCGCCACCAGTCTGGTTGGTCGGAATCTTCAGATAAGCATAGCCGCGCTTGAATGTGGTGTTGCTGGTAATCTTGTCAAACTGGGGCTTGGTGGGGTTAAGTTTGAAATAGCTCGTTGAGCTGTTGGAATTGACGGTCTCAGGATCACTCACCACACCTTGCGTCCAAGTGGAAGCGGAACTACTTGAACCGCCATAATCTAAACGATAGTAAGTGCCTACGTTGCCATGCACAACAATACCTTCATTAAATCCCACAGAAGTTATAGGAGTCAACGTGGCCTTATTATCACTTGGATTATAGTTGCTAACTACGTAGGCCTCCACGCCAGAACCTTCGAAGTTGATGCGGTCGATCTCGTAGCATGCAAACGACTGCCATTCACTGTCGAGCAATAGATGAGGATAAATCTTCGATCCGTCCCATCTACCGTCAGAGTAAGTAAAATCTTTCAGTCGCCTGTAATCCACCCAGCACTTGAAATCGCTAGCATTATTGCGAAAGAACTCTCTACCACAAGTTATTTCTTGCTCGCCATCGATGTGAGGCAAGAAAATCTCGTGAAGGTCTTTGCAATCATCAAAAGCAGAACCGCCAATTGATGTCAAGGAGGTTGGTGCCTCAAATTTTGTTATCCCAGAACCGTAAAATGCATAATCATCAATCTTTTTCAACCGTGGAAGGACATTTATTTCTTTTTTAAGATCTTTAGTGAGGCTAAATGCACGATCACCAATCTCCTCTAAATTAGAGAACGTAAAATCTTTGATTTTTGTTTCGTAGAACGTTCTAAAACCTAATTTCTTTATCGTGCCATTATCTTTGACACTGAATAAAGGCTCACTCTTTTTTACAACAGAAGTACCAATCTCAGTGGGAACATATTTCTTGCCGCCATAAGAAACATAAGTGGGAATCACAAATTGATAGTTCTCTGCTTGCCCCGACTGAAACGCAACAATCTTTAGCTGACCATCATAATTTGAGTTACCATATTGATATGAATTGGTTGAAGTTACAGTGTAGTAGAATATTCCATTTTTAATGTCCCAACAATTTTGAAAGTCATAGTTGACTGTACTGCATTGGATGTTATATTGCGACCAAATTGAGCTGTTGTGATAAGAATCATATGCCCCTATAGCGTTAGCATAATAAAGCATCACACTGCTTTTATCGGTCACATCAGGGAAATAATCAATAGATGGTGCTGTTGCCAAGTTGAGTTCAACACGGTTGACTGCATCGCATCCTGTAAAAGCATTAGCGTTCACTGAAGTGATCGATGATGGAAAGTGAACAGTTTTTAAGTTTTTACAGTTTTGAAATGCATACTGGTCAATGGTTGTGAGATTATAGGGCAACACTAGCGAAGTTTCCCAACATCCCGCTGCAGCATACTGAAGAATCCTTTGCAACGTCTCTGGAAATTGTGTAGTAGCGCTTGCGTGTATCCATTTGCCAGGAACTTGATAGAGTACTGTTCTCTGTTTATTATACAGTGCATTATTAAAACTGCTATAGTTGGTGTTATTGGCATCAACAGTGATATCTGTCATTAATGAGTTATTATAAAAGGGCGCATATCCTATATACTTGGTGGTTTGAGGAATTGTCACATCCGAGATATTACATTTGCCAAAGGCATAGTGTCCCAAATAAGCCAAATTACACAAACTGCTGGCAAAATTAACAGAGGAGAGATTTTGGCAATTATAGAAAGCATAATCACCGATGGTATCGACCGGCACATCGGCGCTTGTGAGGTTTGAGCAGCTATGAAATGCTCTAACGCCTATTTTATATGCCATAGTGTTGTTGTTGGTTATCTTGGTGATGGCATTATTGTTAAGGAACGCGCTGTCGGCAACACCATAGAACTTATAGCTGCCCGGGGAATTGTTCGAAGAATTGCCTACAGTTTGTGGCAAACTGATGGTATAGTTTGAGCCGTCGGTAAAGGTGGCCGCCACAAGCACGCACATTGAGCGAACTGACGGGTTGCTGCTGTTGCTGTTATAGGGAACGCCGTTCTTGATCACATAGTACTGCCAGCAGCCGTTGGTGGAATTGTAAACCTTGAAATCGCCCACCTTGTAGCTATAATGGCGCAGGATATTGTCGGCGCCGAAAGCTGCCACCCACTTGGCGTCGGCCTTCAGGGCGTTCATGCCACGATAGGTGGCAGTGGAGGCCTTTTTGGTTGTGCTCGACAGGTTGAAGGTGTAGTCATATATCTTTGGTGCCTTCTCTCCTGCAAAGGCCACAACAAGAAGACTCGTGCAGTTCTGGAACACGAACTGCCCTATTTCCTTCAACGAGCTCGGCAGGTTCACATATTTGAGCGCTGTGCAGCCATCAAAGACATAACTGCTGATATATTCCACACCATAGCCAAAAGTGACATTAGTGATCTTGGTGTTGTTGTGAAACGCATTTTGATTGATTTGCTTGACACGGTAGCGGTTGCCGTTGTAAATCACATAACCCGGGATATCGAGCGTCGTGAGAGAAGTGCTTGCTGTACTGGAAAGACCACTCAGAAAAGCATAATTCTCCTCGCTTGATGAAGAACCCAATCCGAGTTGAGAGTACTTGAAGTTGCCTATCTCAACGTTGTTATAGTAGGTATATGCATGCGACGTCATGGCGACTAATGCCATGATAACGAGCACGGTAAAATGTTTCTTCATTTTGTTGTATTTTATGTTAATTCTTAAACCATTAATGCTATTGTTGCAATACGAGACGCAAACCAATGATTAAGGCGCCACTAATGTCGTATTTGTTCATAAACTTTATCTCACATTCATCAAGTTCACTGTGCATATTCCCACCGTAGGCTGCTGCTGAAGGCCGGGCAAGGCCGGGACCTACCTCTGGCGATGTGGAACGGGTTCCGTCATCATACTCGTCGTTGCACCACTCACTCACGTTGCCGCACAAGTCGTAGATGCCAAGCTCATTGGCCGCTTTAGTTGCCACTTTTTGTGGGTCGCCGTTACTGTTGCCACTATACCAAGCCACCTTGTTGATGTCGTTGCCGCCTGAGTATTTATATCCCTTGCTCTTGTTTCCGCCTCGGGCGGCATACTGGCACTCGGCAAGAGTAGGCAATCTGAATTCCTTTCCTGTGAGTTCGTTCAGTCTTTCAATAAATAGCAGGCAGTCTTTATAACGAACATCTGTAACTGGATACTTGTCGTTTTTAATCAAGCTTGGGTTTTCTCCCATGACCACTTTCCAAAGTGCCTGTGTGACTTCGGTCTGACCTATGTAATAAGAGTCGAGTGTCACTTGTTTTTCTTCATATTCGTCATAACCGACACGTTTGCTCATCGTGAACGAGCCACCATCCACTTTCACCATTTCAAACTTCACACCATTGACGGTGAAGGTGAGGTTTTTGCTGTTAGAAGTTTTTTTTCCGTTTTTAGCAGTTTTAGTGGTTGTGGTTTTAGTTTTTCCCTTCTTGGTTTTTGCATCAACGACAGCTGTTGAACCAACCAAAAGCATCGCCAATAAAGCGACAATCCATAATCTGCGATTTATAATTCTCATAGTCTTAAGTTTTATAGTTGATGATTAATTTGCAAATATACACAAAAACACAAAACAATAACTCTAAAAAAAGAAAAAATACTCTATTTCTCTGCTGAAATGAAGAAAAAAGTAGTATTTTTGCAATACTTATTTTAAATAACGAAGTATGCAGATTCAACGCAGTTTATTTGACGATTTTGAGAATAATGACAATGTGGCGGAGCAGCCTGTGAAAAAGGAGCAGCCCACTGGCGATGAGGCGCGCATCATAGAGCTGCGCGACTTGCTCAACCACCATAACCACAACTATTATGTTCTCAACCAGCCCACCATCAGCGACCAGGAGTTTGACCGCCTGATGCGTGAGTTGCAGGACTTGGAGGCAGCGCACCCCGAGATGGCCGACCCATTGTCGCCCACACAGCGCGTGGGCAGCGACCTGAGCCACGGATTCGAGCAGGTGCTGCACGAGCGCCCCATGATGTCGCTGGGCAACAGCTACAGCATTGAGGAGGTGCAGGACTTTCTGCGTCGCGCCAAAGACGGCCTGGGCGGCGAGCAGGTGGAGATTGTAGGCGAGATGAAATATGACGGCACGAGCATCTCGGTCATATACGAGAACGGCCGATTGGTGCGTGCCGTGACACGCGGCGACGGAGTGCGTGGAGATGATGTGACCGCCAATGTCATCACTATTAGAAGCATACCACTGCAACTGCCCCAAGACTTAGATTATCCCTCACGATTTGAGGTGCGCGGCGAGATATTGATGCCCTGGGCTAGCTTCGAGCGATTGAACAAGGAGCGCGCCTTCAACGAGGAACCGCTGTTCGCCAATCCTCGCAACGCCGCTGCTGGAACACTAAAGCTGCAGAACAGCGCCGAGGTGGCCCGACGAGGTCTTGACGCATACTTCTACTTCCTGCTGGGCGACAATCTTCCATTCAGCACTCACACCGAGGCGATGGAAGCGATAAAGTCATGGGGATTTAAAGTGGCTCATACCGAAACTCTTGAGTCAATTGATGCAGTGAGCGACTTCATTGAGCGATGGGACAAAGACCGCAAGTCGCTGCCTGTTGCCACCGACGGACTTGTGTTCAAGCTCAATTCAATGAGGCAATGGCGCAACCTGGGTGCCACAGCAAAATCTCCACGTTGGGCAATTGCCTATAAGTTCGCTCCAGAGCGCGAGTGCACAAAGCTAAAGTCGGTGAGCTATGAGGTGGGGCGAACCGGAGTCATCACCCCTGTCGCCAACCTTGAGCCAGTGCTGCTGAGCGGCACCATCGTCAAACGCGCGTCGCTGCACAACGAAGACATCATCCGCCAGCTCGACATACACGACGGCGACATGCTCTATGTGGAAAAAGGAGGAGAAATCATACCCAAAATCGTGGGCGTTGACATCAAGCAACGCGAGCCTAATTCTCAACCCATCAAGTTCGTCACTCATTGCCCAGTGTGCGGCACGCCGTTGCAGCGCATCGAGGGTGAAGCGGCTTGGGTGTGCCCAAACAAGTGGGAGTGCAAGCCTCAAATCACAGGCCGCATCGAGCATTTCGTGGCGCGTCATGCCATGAATATCGACGGAATAGGAGAAGAGGTGGCGGTGCAGCTTCACGAGAGCGGACTTGTCAACAATATCGCCGACCTTTATGACCTCACCATTGAGAAATTAGTGAGTCTTGACCGTTTCCAGCTCAAGAGCGCGCAGCGCATCATGCGAGGCATAGAGCAGTCGCGGCAAGTGCCATTTGAGAGGGTGATTTTTGCGCTATCCATACAATTTGTGGGTGAGACCACAGCAAAGGTGCTGGCACGAAACGTGCACAACATCGACCGACTGATGGAAATGAGCGCCGAAGAACTTGCCGCCATACCCGAGATAGGCCCCAAGATAGCACAAAGCATCGTGGAGTACTTTGCTGTGGAGAGCAATCGCGACATCGTGGAGCGACTGCGTTGGGCAGGCCTGCAGATGGCACTCAGCGAGGAGGAACTCGCCAACCGCACCACCAAACTCGAAGGCAAGAAGATTGTCATCAGCGGCGTGTTCCAGCATCACTCACGCGAGGAGTACAAGGCTATGATTGAGCAGAATGGCGGCAAGAACGTGGGCAGCATCAGCAAGGCGACATCCTTTGTCCTCGCCGGCGACAATATGGGCCCCGCCAAACTCGAGAAAGCAAAAAAACTTGGCATCGACATCATCAACGAAGACCAGTTCCTCTCCATGCTTGACTCAGAATAATAGAGATGATTTGTGAGATAATTTGTAGGCTTTCTGCAAAAACTGAAATCTGATTTCTGATTTCTGAAATCTTTTTACTACCTTTGCAGTTTGGTAAACATTTGTTGCGCAAAATGAATCGTATTGACTTTAAAAAGAATATATTCACATTAAGTGCCGAGCTTGGGATTCCTTTTGGGATACTACTGTCGATATTGGCAGTAACGCTTATTTTTGTTGACAAGGTGCCATTTCTCAGCACCTTGGCAACACTTTTGATGCTGGCAGCACCTGTGATGCTGTGTTACTTTCAGCGTAAGCGGTTTGTTGCTCTTGACGGTTTTGCGATTTACAGCGACTTGTGGGTATTGGCAAATTTAATCACTATAGGCGGATCCCTAATCATGGTTCTTGTCTCCTGCCTGACAATAACTTTTTTCAGACCTGATTTCATCTATGAGCAGATGCGATATTTCTTAGACACGATGCCCTCTATCGATTCAGAGACAGCAGAGACTTTTGAGAAGATGATTTCTCGGCGCGAATTACCATCGGCAATCGAGTTCAGCATGATGTTGTTCTGGCTTTTTGCCTGCTTAGGGTGTTTGGGAGGAGCCATCACAGCGTTCATTGCAGAAAAAATACCCTATAAACAACATTGATAGAATATTTAGAACAATCACATAAACAAATAATTATGGACATTTCGGTTGTAGTACCCCTCTTTAATGAAGCAGAGTCGCTGCCTGAGTTGGCGGCATGGATTGAGCGTGTGATGAATGAACACAATTTTTCCTACGAGGTGCTCATGATTGACGATGGCAGCACCGACGACTCATGGCAAGTAATAAAAGAGCTCAGCGAGAAAGACCCATGTATCAAGGGAGTGCAATTCCGGAGGAACTATGGAAAGTCTCCGGCTCTGCACACGGGGTTTGAGAGAGTGAAAGGCGATGTCGTCATCACCATGGATGCCGACCTGCAAGACTCTCCCGACGAGATACCTGAGCTCTACCGTATGATTACCGAGGAGAAATACGACCTGGTGAGTGGATGGAAGCAGAAGCGCTACGACCCGCTATCGAAGACGATCCCCACAAAACTTTTTAATGCCACTGCTCGCAAGGTAAGCGGCATCAAAAACCTGCACGACTTCAACTGCGGCCTTAAGGCCTACCGCCGTGATGTGGTAAAGCACATTGAGGTATATGGCGACATGCACCGTTACATCCCATATCTTGCTAAGAATGCTGGCTTCGACAAAATTGGCGAGAAGGTGGTTAAGCACCAGGCGCGCAAGTATGGCAAGTCAAAGTTTGGCCTCGACCGCTTCGTCAACGGCTATCTCGACCTGATGACACTGTGGTTCCAGTCAAAGTTTGGTGTCAAACCCATGCACTTCTTTGGTCTGTTAGGAAGTTTGATGTTTATTATAGGACTAATTTCAGTGATTGTTGTGGGAGCCGTCAAACTCTATAACATGCACGCTCACAACATTTACAATCATCTGGTCACCGACTCGCCCTACTTCTACCTTGCTCTCACATGTATGATTTTAGGCACTCAGCTGTTCCTTACAGGATTTCTGGGCGAGTTGATAGTGCGCAATTCGCAAGGCCGCAACCATTATGAGATTGAGGAAGAAATTAAATAAAAGAGAGAAATGAGACGCGTTATTCAGCATATCATCTTAGCGATAATACTTGTTGTCGTTTTTGTGGGTATCTCCTCGTCGTGCAACAACGACAACTGCATAGGCAATAGTACAGGAATTCCATTAGCCGGATTTTACAACAACGATAATGCGGTTACCATTTCCAACCTCACGGTATATGGTATAGGGGCTCCTAACGACAGTGTCATTATCGACAAGACGAGCGCAAGCAGTGTGTATATGCCATTGCGATTATCGACAAACTCCTGCAAATATGTTCTCAATTATAATACTGAAGGAGTTGACAACGATACAATAACGCTTGGATATGATGCAATACCCTATTTTGAGTCGCATGAGTGCGGAGCGATGTATAATTTCAAAATCACTTCGATGGAGCATACCTCACATGCCATCGACTCTGTAAGGATTCCCGACCCCATGATTACCAACGCCGATGTCGTTTCCATTAAAATCTATGTGCGATGAGAAGGCTCTTTTATAATATAATATGTATCGCTTGCCTGATGACGGCTGTCAATGGCTATGCACAAGACCAGGAACAGCAGCAGCGCAAGGTGACACCAGTGAAACCTTCGACCAATAAGGTACTGACGCCTCCCAAAGGCACTGATGAGAAAATCATACAACAATATCTCAGCGGCGACACGGCACAGGCAAGGGCGCAGGAGCGCAAAGATTCGTTGGCGAAGATATATCCACGTTACCCAAAGCTCACCGAACTGTCATTAGGGCTTAACTTTGGCGATGCCATTCTCATGGCGTTCGGGCAGAAGTATTCATCGTTTGATGTCAGTGCCACTCTCAATATGTGGAACCGCTTCCAGCCAGTGCTGATAGCGGGTTTGGGTCGCGCTAAGGATACCCCTGACGACATGAACTACACCTATACCGGCAAACTCTCACCCTATTTCAAGATTGGCGCCAACTACAATTTCCTTTTCAAGAACGAACCGAAATATCAACTCTATGCTGGTGTAAGGCTTGGTTTCAGCATCTTCAAGTATGACATAACCAATGTTATAATCAATAACCCTTACTGGGGAGAGTATGACCAAAATTACCAACTTAAAGGAATGAGTTCTAATGCTCTGTGGGGTGAATTCTTAGCAGGGCTTAAAGTGCACATCGCCAGCAATTGGTCATTAGGTTGGGAGGCGAAGTTCCACGGCATATTCAACTACAAGAAAAGTGACAATGGCAAGCCCTGGTACATTCCAGGCTACGGCACACAAAACGGCAAGTGGGCCTTCGGCCTCTCGCTATATTACACTATCCCCCTAAGCAAAGACAGCTGGCCAGTGAAAGAGGAGAAGAAAGGAGACGCTAAGTAGTCTATCTCGAATGCTCGATTCCTCGACTGCTCAAGCTAAACTTTCATCACCTTGACACTCCCGCTAAGGCTTGCTCATATTCTAGCACGAGGCGTTGCATTACTGTTGCAACGGGCTCTATGTCGTTGCCTTTGAGCAGCGAGGCGACTTGACCAATCTCGAGTTCGCCATTCTCGATGTCGCCATCAAAAATTCCGACCTTAGTCTTTCCGATACCAATGATTTCCAGCAACTCCTCGGGTGTGGCACCACGATTCTCGGCCTCCTCAATCTCATCATAGAAGCCTCCTTTCACAAGACGGGTGGGCGATAGTTTGCGCAGCAGCAGCTTGGTGTCGCCTTCGTTAAGGTCGAGGCAGCGGCGCTTGAATGCCTCGTGAGCGCCACTCTCCTGAGTGAGGGCAAACAGAGTGCCAATCTGCACACCCTCGGCACCCAACACCCGCGCGGCAAGTATTGCCTCGCCACTAGCTATGCCTCCGGCAGCAATAAGCGGCAGCGATGTGGCTTTGCGCGCGGCTGGGATAAGGCACATCGTGGTTGTCTCTTCCTTGCCGTTGTGCCCGCCAGCCTCAAAGCCCTCGGCGACAACAGCATCCACTCCAGCTTCCTCGCACTTGCGTGCAAACGTTGAAGATGAGACCACATGGGCAACCTTGATGCCACGTTCATGCAGCCAACCAGTCCATTTTTTAGGACTGCCTGCACTGGTGAATACCACTGGCACATTCTCCTCGGCAATCACCTGCATCAAGTCGGCTGAATTGGGCTTCATCAACGGCACATTCACACCGAATGGAAGCCCGTCGGTAGCCTCATGACACTGGACTATGTGCTCACGCAGCACATCGGCGGTCATTGAACCTGCGCCAATAAGACCTAAGCCGCCAGCGTTGCTCACTGCAGACGCCAGTTTCCAACCACTGCACCACACCATGCCACCAGCAATGATAGGGTATTCGATTTCAAAGAGTTCGGTTATTCTACTTTTCATAATTATCAGTTTTTGTAGGAACAAGACCTGTCTCGTCTATTATTCGTTGTCAGTTATGAACTTCATGCTCCAAAGTTACATCTTTTTTCTTAATCGCACCTGTTTATTATGGGAGTTTGATAATGATTTGCATCAAAAAAAGGTAAAAATACATCAGTTTAACCTCATTTATTTTCGGTGGGCAGCGTTTTGGCACATATGCACTATACCTTTGCAATGTAAATAAAAACATTTTTCATAATTAAGGAGGATAAAACTATGAATTACAACTCAACATCATTATCAGTCAACGATCAGATTTTCGCCACTCTCGAAGTAGGCGGCAAGACTATGGCAAGCGTGAGCAAGACCAACTTTGCCAGTATCGACGACATCGTGCGTTTCATCTGCGCCATGGCGGGACGATTCATGGGCCTCGCACGACTCAACATCCGCAACAAGACACAAGGCTGGACCGTGAACCTTGCTCTCGCCTCACGCCAGCGCACGCCTCAACCTGCACTACACACCGCATTGCCCAGCCAATACCGTCAGGCATCATTATTCAATTGACAATCAACATATACCTCCTTAAATCTATACCTTGAAAAAAATTACTCGTAAATTTGTTCGACTTCATTTTAACTGAAAACCCGCCATGTGAATAGCGGGTTTTCTATTTCACCAATGAAGATGTTTTAGTCATAATTATTTACCAAAATCGGTCATTAACCGACGGTAGGTAGATATTTATGGGTTTATCATCGAAATCTTATTTCCCGATGCAGAAGTGGGCGAATATTTCTCCTAAAATGTCGTCGGTGGAGATTTCGCCTGTGATTTCACCGAGGTAGTGCATACATTCGCGAATGTCTTGGCTGAGGAGGTCGCCGCTGAGGCCGGTGGAGAGGCCTTGCAGGGTGCGGCCGAGTGCTTCGCTGGCTCGCACGAGGGCGTGGTAGTGGCGGGCATTAGTGACGATGACGGCGTTCTCGTCGGTGACTTGGGGTAGGGCGGCGGCAGTTATAATGTCATTCTTTAGTTGTTCGATGCCAGTTCCTTCGCGCGCTGAAATCTCGACAATTTTTATATTTAAAGCTTTGAGACTCTCACTGATAGGTTGTGTGTCGCCAGCATCTATCTTGTTGACAACGGCAATCACAGCCTTGTTGTGGCAGTGCTCTTTGATTTGTGCGTGGAACTCGTCTATTTCGGCAATTGGTGCGGTGGCATCAATCACCCAGAGCACTATGCGTGCCTCGTCCATCTTCTTGAACGAGCGTTCGATGCCCATGCTCTCGATCACGTCACTTGACTCGCGGATGCCTGCAGTGTCGATAAAGCGAATCAACGTACCTCCCATGACGATAGTGTCTTCAATCACGTCGCGTGTGGTGCCCTTGATGTCGCTCACCAGGGCGCGGTCATCGCCAAGGAGGGTGTTGAGCAGGGTTGACTTGCCAGCGTTGGTGGGTCCTACGATAGCCACTGGAAGCCCGTTCTTGATGGCGTTTCCCGCCTGATAGGACTGAGCCAGCGAGTCTATAACAGTTTTTATATTGGTGGCGAGGGCTGTCAGTCGTTCACGGTCGGCGAAAGTGACATCCTCCTCGCTGAAGTCGAGCTCAAGTTCTATAAGCGACACAAATTGCAGCAGCTGGGAGCGCAGGGAACTTAACTGGCGGCTGAAGGCTCCTCGCATCTGGTTCATCGCCACGTGGTGCGAGGCTTGCGACTGCGAGGCTATCACGTCGGCAATCGCCTCGGCTTGAGAGAGGTCCATCTTGCCGTTGGCGAAAGCGCGTTGGGTGAACTCTCCACCAGTTGCTGCACGGCATCCTGCATCGATGAGCGTGCTTACTATCTGCTGCTGAATCCACATCGAGCCGTGGCAGGAGATTTCCACCACATCCTCGCCGGTGAACGAGTTAGGAGCACGGAAAAGTGTAAGCACCGCTTCATCAAGGATTTCGCCTTGCGAGTCGAGGACATGCCCCAGGTGTGCCGTGTGGCTTGTCATCTCAGCGATGGGCTTTCCTTGCCAGCGTTGCTGCACTATGCTGAGGGCATCATCGCCGCTCACTCTTATCACCGCTATTCCTCCCATGCCGTGGGGAGTAGATACTGCGCAAATTGTGTCCATTTAATTTAAGTGTAAAGTGTTAAGTTTTAAGTGTTAAGAGGGCTGCGACAGAGTCGCAGCACAGTAAACCTCGTCCAATCCCCGATCTCCAATCCCCGATCCTCGATTTCCAATCCCCGATCCCCGATCCCCGATCTCCGAACCTCGCGCGCAGCGCTTAATCACCACTGCTCGAAGTTGTAGGTACTTTCTACTTGGCGTTCCACATTGTCGGGGAGGGAACTGAAGAAGTCGTGGCCTGTGACACGTTCCACGTCATCGACCGAGCAGGCGTGACGTTTCACGCCACCGCCGCCCTCGTGGTTGTCGTAGATGAAACCTATGGCGCGGTTGCGGCTCGGGTCTAACACCACCTTAAAGAAGCCGCTTGGCACCACTATATCGTTGTTTTGGCCTATGCGCTGGCTGGTGCCGTTGAAGATAGGCCCTGTCGCGACGATTAAAGTGCCGTTAGTCTTTGCCCACGAGTGAATTTTCAGCTCTAGCTTATTCCAACTGCCGCCGTTGAGGTTGTGGTCCTGGGGGCAGATGTTGGTCATCAGGAAGCAGTCGCTCATCGACTGTCGGCTCCAGCGCATATCGTTTGCGGGTGCCATGTGTCCGCGGTCATATCCGCTCTTTTTGTATTCCCACCACTCGGGGCATCCTGTCACCGATGCGTCTCGGTTGAACTTGTAGTTGCGGCGCATCTCGGCGTTAGGTCCGTCGGTCACCTTTACCATTTCACTGGTAAGCACATAGCTCACGCAATTTGGTACACGGTAGGCGGTGTTGAAGTTCACCGTCATCGCGTCATATCGCTTTGTGGTGTTGCGGTAATTCGAGTTGATTTTAACCTCAGTAAGGTTTCTTATGTTACTTGAGGCATTGTCATCTCTCTCCACCCTTTCGGTGCGAGTTTCGCTGCGGGTGTTGTTCTTCTTGCGCTTTGCGTTGACGCTTAGCGAAGCAGTTGCCACCACAGCAACGGCTATAGTCACAAATACTAATCTCTTAAACCTCATCTTCATAATTGACATCGTTTTTAGTTAATCACAGTGTTTGTTAGCAAAAACGATGCCAGTTTATCGGTTCAGCCATTGGTTAAGGTTGCAGGTCGATTCCAGTTGTTCTTCCACTTCGTCGGGGAGAGCATTGAAGAAGTTCATGCCGGTACGTTTTTCCACCTCGTCAATGCTCACTGCATAGCTCTTGAGCGAACCGCCGCAGGAGCGGTTAGGGCAGATAAACGCGATGGCTTTCATGGGTGTAGTCTTCGTTGAGAGTATCACCTTGAAAAATGCCTCTGGCACTGCTATGTCCATGTCTTGACCAATGGTCTCGGGGTTATTATCTACGATAGGTCCAGTGATTACTATTAGCGACTTGTCGCGCCGTGCCCATTCACGCACTTTGACTTCTATGTCGTTCCACATACCGGCGTTCAGAGCATTGTCCTGAGGGCATATGTTGGTGAGATAGAATGTCTCGTTCATGGCTTGCTCGTCCCATCTCATGTCGCCTGCAGGTGCCATGTGGCCACGGTCATATCCTGAGTCGCGATAGTCCCACCAGTTGGGACAACCTGTTACGTTTTTATCACGCTCAAAGTCGCCTTCCCGCTCCCTGCGCCCCTTGGCTTCGTCGGCAGTTATCTCATAAACGACGCAGTTTGGAATGTGCAAATTCTTGTTGAAGTGCACTGTAAAGCCTTTGTATTTCACTATATTATCGCTCAAACCTTGAGGCATCATCACGGTCTCGTAGTTATAGCCCTGGATTGGGGTTTGACTGGTGTTTTGCTCTGATGCAGCAAAGGTTTGTGACTGTTCCACGGAGGGTTTGTCCTGCACTTCGCTATTGTCGCTCTTGCTGAGGTAATATATAATCACAGCCACGACGGCGACCCAAACCGCCCATTTAAGCCATTGTATTGCTTGATTCTTAGTTATCATAAATAATCAGTTCAAGAATTAAAATGCAAAATTAGGAAAAAAAAACGAGCCACAATCCCGAAGACTGAATAAAAGTGGTTTTGGGTTGAAAAGTTTTCAACAAGAGGTAAAAAAATGTTATTTTTATATTGATGTTTAAAATGTTTTCATTATTTTTGCCACATATTATTGTATTCCTAAAGGATTAAAAACTACTATTCTTTTTATTAACTTTTTAAATCATCGTGTTTATGAAGAAATTACTAACGTTTTTCATGATGTCAATCCTTGCCATAGGCATTGGATGGGCAGACGAGACGGTGTTTTACACATTGACACCGGCAAAAGGTTCTAACAACGCTTATGCTGGCAATTGTGACATCGAAATTGATGGAATCACTTGGAATGTTTCAGGAAACACCCAAGAGCTTCCATGGCGTTTAGGAGGAAAGAGTATTTCTGCTGTTGATAGAACAGTTTACTCTAAGACTGCAATGGGCAGTGCGATTTCAAAAGTTGCTCTTAATGTTGGAACAGCTTCAAGTATTACAGTAAATTCTTTAACGCTTACTGTTGCAAGTGATGCTTCTTTTAGTACGGTTTTAGATGAAGTGACAGCAAATTTTGCAGCTAACAGTACGATTAATTTCACACCATCATCTGGGACTGAGTGGGCAAAGGATGCTTATTATAAGTTCACATTTAATGTGACTGTTAGTGGTACTAGCAATAGATTTGTGCAATTTGCTGGAGCTACTTTCTATGCTGAAGAAAGTACACCATCTTCTGTGGCAAAACCAGAGATTAGCGGCACCACACCATTTGAGGAAAGCACTGAAGTCACTATTACTTGCGAGACTACGGGCGCTGATATATATTACACCCTCGATGGAAGCGAGCCTACCACATCAAGCACTCAGTACAGTGCCCCATTCACTATCACCGAGACTACTACTGTAAAGGCTATAGCTGCTCTTGATGGCGAGACAAGTAATGTTGCAACAAAGACATTCACTGCAATCCCAACTATTGCCAGTGTGGCTGAGTTTAATGCTCTTGATTTGAATACTAATTTCAAGTACACTGCCGACAACCTTGTTGCGATTGTTGCAAATTCAAGCAATCTCTACGTTCAGGACGGCGAGAAGGGTATGCTGATTTATGGAAGCACAGGTCAAAGCTATCAGCTTGGCGATGTAATTCCTGGTGGCTTCACGGGAACAAGAGCCACTTACAATGGCGCTCCCGAGATGACAAATCCTGCTGGATTTGCTGCATCAGAAGATAACGTTGAAGTCACTCCAATGGAGATTACACCTTCTCAGGTAAACATGGAAAACTTCGGACGCTATGCGATTATCAAGAACGCAGCTTTCAATACCACCGCTAAGACTATCACCGCTTGTGGTGAGACAATCGCTTATCACACTACATTCAACAACAACATCCCGACTGATGGCGCCGCTTACGATGTGATAGGAGTCTGCGGTTACTATAACAACAATCCTCAGTTCTTGCCAATCAGCTTTACTGAAGCTGTAACCACAGGTCCTGACTATTACTTGATTGGCTCGTTCAACGGTTGGACTCAGAAGGATGAGAACTACAAGTTCACAGCTCTTGCCGATGGTAGCTACACATTAAACGGCACTATGGCCGATGAAGTGCTCTTCAAGGTTCTTAAGGTTGAGGGCGAGAACATTACTTGGCTTGGTGGCTCGGCTGGTGACTACTTTGGTATAACTAAAGACGTTTGCACCGACATTCCACTCGTTGATGGCGCGAACTTCAAATTGGAGGTTGGTGGCATCTGCACCTTCACCGTTAGTGCCGACCAGAAGCTCTCGGTAAGCAAAGAGGCACAGCTGTTCCTCGTAGGAACAATGAATGACTGGGAGAAGACCAGTGCTTTGGAAGCTACCGAAGATGGTTGGACAATCGAGACAGCTCTTTACACCGACGACGAGTTCAAGTTTGTTGATGAGTGGGGAAGCTGGTATGGCGGTGGCAACACTATCGCCGAGGCCAACTTAGGCGCACAAATCACTTTGAACAATGGCGGCAACTTCGTGATGGCTGTTGATGGTGACTTCATTATCAATGTTGCTGCCGACAAGAGCAGCTTCGTGATTACTCGCAAGGCAGAGACAACCACAGCAATGTTTGACTTTGACAATGATTATGCAACATTGTTCCCAACCATTACAGGTACTTCGTCTTCTTCTAGTTCTGCTGGTGACATTCTTGAAGATGTGACTGCTACTGTTGATGGCATCTCACTCACTGTGTCTCCAAGCACGACAAGTACACATAATCGCATATGGAATGCTAGTCCACGTTTGCGTATGTATGGTGGTACTATCACTATTACCGCTCCTGAGGGCTACAATTTAACTGGAATTGAGATTTCTCAAGGCAGATGGAATACAGCCAACTCTGCAGATGAAGGTGTGCTGACAAGTACTTCTTGGACTGGTGAAACCCATACATTGGTAATTACAATTGCTGGTAATACTCAATTCAATAGCATGAACGTCACCATCGCCAAGGCTAATGCCAACGCTCCAGCCGCTCCAGTTATTGAGGGTGAGTCTCCATTTGTTGGCTCTACCGAGGTGACTATCACTTGCGCTACCGATGGTGCTTCGATCTATTACACCACCGATGGCAGCGACCCAACTACCGAGTCAACACTCTATGAGGCTCCATTCACTATCAACGAGGCTGTTACCGTTAAGGCAAGAGCTTACTCTGAGGGTGGCGTGGCTTCGACTATCGCAAGCAAAGAATTTGTGAAGACCCCAGAGGTTGCAAGCGCTACAGCATTCTATAACTACGAAGGCACCGATGAGTTTGTATTCACCGGCAACCTTGTGGCAATAGCACAAACCGGCAACTACCTGTATGCACAAGACGATGCTAAGGGTGTTCTCATCTATGGCACAATCGACCAGACTTATGCTAAGGGCGACAAGATTCCTGCTGGCTTCCACGCCAAGAAGGGTGCTTACGCTGGTGCTCCTCAGATGACTAACGCAACTGGTCTGCAAGAAGCTACAGAGCAAGCAACTATTGAGCCTGTAGAGCTTACTATTCCTCAGATCAATCTCGACAACTACTGTCGTTATTCAGTAATTAAAGAGGTAGAGTATAATGACGGCAAGATTATCGCTGGCACCGACACTTTGGCAATCTTCAACCGCTTCAATGTAGAGACTACTCCAGTTGACGGCCAGATTTATAACGTGATTGGTGTTGCCGGATGGCACAATGGCGCACAGTTCATGCCTCTCGAGTATGTTGAGGTTAACCACACCTACACCATTGCTGGTACTCCTGCAGCGCTCTTCGGTTCAGAGAACGCATGGGATATCGAAAATGAGAATGGTTTGATGACTCTCGAGGATGACATCTACACCTGGACTTCAGAGCCCACAGAGCTTGAGGGCAGCTTAGAATTCAGAATTGTGAAAGACAATAGCTGGGATGTTGCTTATCCTTCGGGTAACTACATTATCAACAACATCAAGCCTGGTACTTACACTCTTACCGTAACTCTTAATCCAGCTACTGGTGAGGTAAATGCTACACTTGACGGACAAGTTGACGTTTATGTTCTTGGTCAGGTCAATGGCAACAATTTCGCTCCCGACGAGGGTGTGAAGATGACCACCGAGGACGGCAAGATTTACACAGCTACTGTAACTGTTCCTGATACTGAGGATGGCTATAGCTTCTTCGCCTTCACTCACAAGCTCGGTGACTGGAATACTGCCAATTACTATCGCTTCATGGCACAGAGCAACGGCAACTTCCTCGTGAACGGAGCTACCATGAACGTTGAGCTGAATATGGCTTACAACGGCGACAACTCGATGCAGATTCCAGTTGGTGAATACACTCTCACCGTTGACCTCGAGAACATGAAGCTCACTATCGCCGGTGGTACTCAACTGAGCTACATCCTTGCTGATGGTTATGAGGGCATTGACTACACCATTATCAACGATCTCTATATAGTTGATAAGGCTGAGATGACTGGTCAGTTCTTCGTGAGCGACGGCAATGATAATTGGGTTGCTATAAACGCTGGTGACTTCTTTAATGCTGACATGGTAAGCCTCAAGGGTGGTTTCGTGAGCGGCTCAATCGCCGGTAAGAACCAGAACCCATACTTTACTCTCAGTGCAGCTCCTGTAGAGGGCGAGGATGTTGATCCCGTTGAGCCAGATGTATATAGCCTTGCCAACGAGTTCGAACCTAAGGTTAATGAGGTTATCATTGTAAGAAAAGCTTACTACAAGGCAAGCGACAATGCTTTGAGAGCCTATGCTCCTGGTAATGGCGTTCAAGGCCAGAGCCTTACCGTAGACACCAGCTTCGGAGACTTCGACCTAGTTGACGGCCAGGCTTACAACGTGCAGGGTGTCATCAACATCAAGGAGCCATGGGGTGCTAAGGCTGGCTTGATGGATTATGACTATCCGTTCCAGAACTACACGATTAAGGCTACCAGCGTTGATGAGGTGGATCCTTCGACTGGCATTACCGACATCACCACCGAAGAGGGCGTGAAGAGCGTGCGCTACTACAACGCTGCCGGCCTCGAGAGCAACACCCCATTCCAGGGTGTGAACATTGTTGTTAAGGAAATGAACGACGGCTCTAAGGTGACCACTAAGGTTATCAAGTAAGAAAGCTGAAAGGTTTTCTTAACCTTATATCAATAAACGAGCGGCATTCTCAAAGCGAGGATGTCGCTCGTGTGTTAATCCCAAATCGGTCATTAGGCCGCTAAGGGTCATTTTTTAAGGCTGTTTATGCCATAACAGTTTTTTGTTGGCATCTTGTTGCCATTGTCATTTTGCCATAGCCCGCTATGCCTTCAATGACAATGTTACAATCTGCTCAACAAAAATTCTGTTCTGCCATAAATCCTAATGACCGATTCGGGTTAATGGAATAGTGGAGCGGGGAGCAGGGAGCGTGCTGGGCACGGCGAGGGGGCACGGCGGGGTGACTACGGACCACGGCGGAGCCGTGGTACAGTGAACCTCCTTGAGGCTCGCTTCTTTGCTTCAGGCTCGCTTTTTTTCTTGAGGCTCGCTTTTCTTCTTGAGGCTCGCTTCTTTGCTTGAGGCTCGCTTTTCTTCTTGAGGCTTGCTTTTTCCTTGAGGGCTCTTTTCCTTGAGGGCTGCAGGGTCTTGTGGACAAGGTGGATTTTTTTCTGTTTTTTTTGTTTTTCTTGAAATTTTTTGCTATTTTTGCCGAAAATACTGAAAAATCACTTTGATTTGCAATTTATTCAATCAAAAAACTATATATTATGAAGAAAAGACTACTACTCTCCATGCTTGCCTTTGTGGCTTGCTTAGTGGGATTCACGGCGCAGGCCATGCTCACGACCAGCATCAGGTTTCGAGGCTTTACGCGAACCCAAAACAACACCTCTTTATGTGCCGGTATGGTCGAATCGATGTGGGGCACCTTTCAAACTCCCACCCAGTCAGGTAACAGCTACACCTTCAATAATTATGTGATACGCGGGGAGGCCGACATCACCCTCAACGGCACGCTCAAATTCCAGGAAGCGACCTCACCCACCGATGTCATTAACATGACTGAGTTCACAGTGACCGTTGAAAGCAATACGCTGTGGTTTTACAGTGCCTCGGTCAAGACTTCGAGCAACGCCTCTGTCTCGGGCTGCTCTGTCTCGGTGAGCAGCGACAAGCACACGGTCACTGTCACCATCCCCTTTGGCAAGACCTTCGGCTACATCTATCTCGACTATGTGCCCAACGAGCCCTTGTCGAGCAGCAACACCACAATCAGCGGCATTGACTCCGAGTACATCTACTACGGGAGCCCCATAGAGCCAGTGCCCACCGTAGCCTACTACGGCACCACGCTCACCGAGAGCACCGATTACACGCTCTCCTATTCTGGCAGCAACGGCGCAGGCACCGCCCGCGTCACTGTGAACGGTACGGGCAGTTATACCGGCTCGGTCTATAAGAGCTACACCATTCGCAACATCGCCCTCAGCGACTTCAACAGTCTGGGCAACAACACCTACGAGATTGCCACCAAAGAAGACCTGCTGAACCTCGCCTGTTTTGTGAATTATGCCGGCAACAACTGCCAGGGACTCACCTTCAAGCAGACCGCCGACATCACCTGCGACAACACCTACATTCCCATCGGTGATTATAGCCACAGTTTCAATGGCACCTACGACGGACAGGGCCACACAATAAGCGGCATCACCGTCAGCCGCACGGGCAGCGGCGATGCCAACAGTTACCTGGGTGTCTTCGGCAACCTCGGGGCGGGCGGTGTCGTGAAGGATATCGTCCTTGCCCAGAGCTCCTTCACTGGTGCCAACCGTGTGGGCGGCATCGTGGGCTACAACAACGGCGGCACAGTGCGCGACTGCCGCGTGGAGAGCGGTGTAAGTGTCATGACTTCGGTCAACAACTCCTATGACCACGGCGGCGTTGTGGGGTTGAATATAGGCGGCAGCTCCTTGATTGCAGGATGCGTGAGTGCTGCCGCCGTCAGCAACAGCGGCAAAACTGACTGCAAAGAATATGGCGGCATAGCAGGCGGTAACAACAACGGAGCCACCATCCGTGACTGCCTATATACCGGCGGAATCGTTACTGCCAGCAACAACATTGGCGCAATTGCCGGATATATCACCAACGGCAACTTTACCAACAACTACTACACCTCCAGCGGCATCTATGGGGCTAACGGCAGCGACCGCGACGGCGCACGACGCGCACGAACCGTCACTCTAGTTGGCGACATCTCACTCGTGGGCGAGGAGACGGCTTACGACCTCAGCGACCTCACCGCCATAGGCAACGGCAACTACGCCCTGCGCAGCGGAGCCACCATCTACAGCGGCGAGGGACAGACGCTAACCCTGAGCTACAATGGTGAAGTGCCTGCGGGCTATGCACTCGGTTATTCGGTGAACGGCACCCTCATTGAGGGCAACACCTTCGAGATGCCGGCGCAGGATGTCACCGTCACAGCGACAACCACCGCCATCGACTACACCATCACCCTGCCCACCGACCTTGAGCACGCCACCGTAACCAGCGACAAGGCCACGGCTCATGTAGGCGAGACTGTCACGCTAACCGTCACGCCCGACGAGGGCTATGCCGTCGAGTCGCTAGCTGTGATGAACGGCGACAACGAGGTGGAAGTCACCGAGGGCGAGAACAACACTTTCACTTTCGAGATGCCGGCAGCCGACGTCACCGTGAGTGTGGAGATACAGCGCCTGCGCTACACATTCAACACCACCACTGGCGAGCTGAAGCTCATCTACGGCGAGTTCAACAAAGACAACAAGTGGGGCAGCGAGGTGCAGCGTGACAGTGTCAAGAGCGTCACCGCCACCAGCGAGGTGAGCTTCACCGGCGACTGCTCCGAGCTGTTCTATGTTTTCAAAAATTGCGAGAGCATGGATCTGAACAGCGTCAACACCAGCGAGATGACGAATTGTAATAATATGTTTTTCCGTTGCCAAAGTCTTGACACACTCGACCTCTCGGACTGGAATACCAGCAATGTCACCAACATGAACCAAATGTTCTGTGGTTGCAGTGGTCTTACCTCGCTCGACCTCTCGGGCTGGAACACCGCTAATGTCACCAACATGGGCAGTATGTTCTACACCTGCAGAGCTTTGACATCGCTTGATGTCTCCAACTTCGACACTGGCAATGTCACCAACATGAGCAGTATGTTCGAACTATGCGCTCTGGGTTCTCTCGACCTCTCGAACTTCAACACTGGCAAGGTCACCAACATGTGCAGTATGTTCAATTACTGCATAAGCCTTACCTCTCTCGACCTCTCGAACTTCGACACTGGTAATGTCACCAGTATGTCCAGTATGTTCGAAAGTTGTTCGAGTCTCACCTCGCTCGACCTCTCGAGTTTCGATACTGGCAAGGTCACCGACATGAGCGGTATGTTCTCCGACTGCAATAGCCTCACCACCATCTACGCAGGCTCAGGCTGGAGCACCGAGAGTGTGGAAGAATCAGATTGGATGTTCGATTACTGCGGCTCATTGGTTGGCGGCATGGGCACAACATTCACTTGGGACCACACTGATGCCGAATATGCCCGCATCGACGGCGGCCCCGACTGCCCGGGTTACTTCACCGATGTGCAGTTGCCTCGCTATACCTTCAACAGCACTACCGGCGAACTGAAGCTCAACTGGGGCGAGTTCAACAAAGACAACAAGTGGGGCGACGAAGTGGATGAAGTGGCTGTCACGAGCGTCACCGCCACCAGCGACGTGAGCTTCACCGGCGACTGCACCGAGCTGTTCTCTGAATTCCTTATTTGCGAGAGCATGGACTTGAACAATGTCAACACCGATGGCGTCACCAACATGAGCGGTATGTTCAACACTTGCTGGAAATTGGATTCTCTCGACCTCTCCAGCTGGAACACTGGTAATGTCACTGACATGAGCGCTATGTTCTACAACTGCAATGACATGATCTCGTTAGACCTCTCGGGCTGGAACACCGCCAATGTCACTGACATGGGCTTGATGTTCAACAACTGCTTTGCTCTAACCACTCTCGATGTGTCAGGTTTCAACACCGCCAATGTCACCGATATGAACCGTATGTTCAACGACTGCAGGGCCTTAACCTCGCTCGACCTCTCAGGCTGGAACACTAGCAATGTCACTGATATGAGCAGCATGTTCTACGAATGTAATAATCTTACAACGCTTGATGTTTCCAATTTTAACACCGCCAATGTCACCGATATGAGCAGTATGTTCGAAGGCTGCTGGTCCTTGGCCTCTCTCGACGTCTCTGGCTGGAACACCGCCAATGTCTTCAATATGTATAGCATGTTCAATAGCTGTTGGGGGCTGGATTCGCTCGACGTTTCGGGGTTCAACACCGCTGGTGTCACCAGTATGGGCTATATGTTCTCCGATTGCTCTGGACTCACCTCGCTCGACCTCTCGGGATGGAACACCGCCAATGTCACCGATATGAACCGTATGTTCAAAAGCTGCAGTGCCTTAACCTCGCTCGACCTCTCGGGCTGGAACACCGCCAATGTCACTTATATGATCAACATGTTCTACGAATGTAATAGCCTCACCACCATCTACGCTGGAGCAGGCTGGAGCACCGAGAGTGTGGAAGAGTACGGGTCAGATCAAATGTTCTATAATTGCACCTCATTGGTGGGCGGCATGGGCACCACCTACGACGCTAACCACACCGATGCCCAGTATGCCCGCATCGACGGCGGCCCCGACTGCCCGGGTTACTTCACCTCCAACCAGTTGCCTCGCTATACCTTCAACAGCTTTAGCGGCGAACTGGAGCTTCTGTGGGGCGAGTTCAACAAAGACAACAAGTGGGGCGACGAAGTGGACCCAAGGGATGTTAAGACTGTCACCGCCACTAATGAGGTCAGCTTTACTGGCGATTGCTCGATGTTATTCTATAACTTCACACAATGCACGAGCATGGACCTGAGCAATGTCAATACCGATAGCGTCACCTTAATAAACAGCATGTTCGGTAACTGCTGGAGCTTGACTACGCTCGACGTTTCGGGCTGGAACACGAGCAATGTCACCAACATGGGCGGCATATTCAACAGCTGCTCGAGCCTAACCACTATCGACCTCAGCAGCTGGAACACCTCGAGAGTCACCGACATGGGCAGCATGTTCGCTTTCTGCCCTAGACTAACCACCATCGACCTCAGCGGATGGAACACTGCCAGTGTCACCGACATGAACTTTATGTTCAGTGGCTGCAGTAACCTCAAAACACTTGAGCTATCAACTTGGGATGTGAGCAATGTCTCCGAGATGTATAACATGTTCTCTAACTGTGACAGCCTACAAACGGTTGATGTTTCGGGCTGGAATACCAGCAATGTCACCGATATGGACGGCATGTTCTGTGACTGCGAGAGCTTGACCACCATCCATGCAGGGCCGAGCTGGAGCACCGCAAGACTCTTTAGCTCGAATAACATGTTCACTGGCAGCACATCACTAGTTGGCGGCATGGGCACCACCTACGACGCTAACCACACTGATGCCGAGTATGCCCGCATCGACGGCGGCCCCGACTGCCCGGGCTACTTCACCAGGGGGTCACGCTATACCTTCAACAGCACTACTGGCGAACTGAAGCTCCTCTGGGGCGAGTTCAACAAAAACGACAAGTGGGGCGATGATGTGGATGAAGAGGCTGTCACGAGCGTCACCGCCACCAGCGAGGTGAGCTTCACCGGCGACTGCTCCGAGCTGTTCTATGATTTCTATAATTGCAAGAGCATGGATTTGAGTAATGTCAACACAGATAGTGTCACCAACATGAGCGAAATGTTCTTCGACTGCTGCTCCTTGGCCTCTCTCAACCTCTCGGGCTGGAACACCGCCAATGTTACCAACATGAGCGATATGTTCAGTGAATGCTACAACTTGACACCTCTAGACCTCTCGGGCTGGAACACCACCAACGTCACCGATATGAGAGATATGTTCTTTGGCTGCGATAAGCTCTCCTCTCTCGACCTCTCGGGATGGAACACCGCCAATGTCACTGATATGAGCGGGATGTTCCACGAATGTACGAACTTGACATCTCTCGACATCTCAAGCTGGAACACCGCCAATGTTACCAACATGAGCGATATGTTCTTCCACTGCGGCCTTACCTCTCTCGACCTCTCAAACTTCGACACAGGCAATGTCACCGACATGAGAAATATGTTCTACTATTGCGGAAACCTCACCACCATCTACGCTGGTACGGGATGGAGCACCGAGAGTGTGGAAAGCTCAGATGATATGTTCACTTACTGCGGCTCATTAGTGGGCGGCATGGGAACCACCTACGATGAGAACCACACCGATGCCGAGTATGCCCGCATCGACGGCGGTCCCGACAGCCCAGGCTACTTCAGCGAGAAGAATCCTGTGGTGGTGGTTACTGGCGACGTGGACGGCGACGGATATGTGACAACGGTTGATATCACCGCCATCTACAACTACCTGCTCAACGGCGACGAGACCTACCTCTCCACCAGCGACGTGGACGGCGACGGCTTCATCACCACAACAGATATCACGGTAATTTATAATATCCTTTTAGGGAATTAATTAATTAATGCATAATGCTCAATGCATAATGCTCAATGCATAATGCATAATTGGGCTGACGCTTTCGTTAATGCACAATTTGATGTTACTGATATCAAACAAAGTCAACAAAGCCAGACAAGAAAAACAAGAAAAAAGTTGTTTAGTTTGTTCCTCTTTGTTGACTTTGTTTGATAAAAATTGGGCTGATACTCTATCCATGCCGTCCTAAAAGCAGTTCCCTGTACCACGGTTCTGCCGTGGTCTGGCGCAGGGGCTTGAGACAAAAATGCTTGGGGCTTATGATGGCTCCAGGCATTTTTGCTTAATGGTGCTTCGCACTAAAATTAAATCTTCTATACTTGGTTTTTTCATGTAAGTTAAAAATTTATCATTAAAATTTTGGTCAATAACGTTAGTTATTGAAATTGTTTTAGTAACTTTGCAAGTTAAACTGAAGCTTTTTGTTTTTAGGCTATATTTTTTGTAGATGACGACAGGAAATTGGATACGTCTCGCTTGCATCTTGGGGCTGTGGATCTTTTTGGTTTACATTCTCTTAACGCGTAGTCAGCGCATCGATTTCATGGTGATTTTCACTATCGTGGCAAGCGGCATAATCGTGTTTGTGCCACTCTACAAAAAGTATGTGAAGAATAAAAAATGATTTAGATGTCAACTAAAGAATATATACAGGAGCACTTTCCATTGCTGGCAAAGATTGACTCTCCCGCCGACTTGAAAAAGCTCGACGTGGAGCAATTGCCTGCCGTGTGCGATGAGCTGCGCAAGTTCATAGTTCATGAGTTGAGCGAGAACCCTGGGCACTTCGCCTCGAGCATGGGAGCCGTGGAGATTGCCGTGGCACTGCACTATGTGTTCAACACCCCCGACGACCGCTTGGTGTGGGATGTAGGTCATCAAGCCTATGCCCACAAAATACTTACTGGTCGTCGCGACCGCTTCTCCACCAACCGCAAGAAGGACGGCCTCAGCGGCTTCCCCAATCCTAATGAGAGCGAGTACGACACCTTCCAGGCAGGTCATGCCAGTAACTCCATCTCAGCAGCGTTAGGAATGTCGATTGCCAGTGAGCTTCTCGACAACCCAGAGCGACGCGTGGTGGCGGTAATTGGCGATGCGTCGATAAGCGGTGGTCTGGCGTTTGAAGGCATCAACAATGCCTCCAACCACAAGAACAACTTGCTCATCGTGCTCAACGACAACGATATGTCGATAGACCGTCCTGTTGGCGCCTTGGGGCAGTATATGACTCGCCTCACGGCATCGAAGCGCTATAACAATATGCGCTACAAAACTTATCAGTTCATGCGCAAGCATCACGTCATTGGCGACAGTGGCAAGGGCATTGTGCTGCGCTTCAACAACGCCATGAAGTCGATGCTCACTGGACGGCAGAACATCTTTGAGGGCTTAAATATCCGTTACTTCGGACCTTTCGACGGCCACGACGTGAAACGCCTTGTCAAGACCTTCAGCGACATAAAAGACATGACAGGTCCCAGGCTTGTGCATGTACGCACCATCAAGGGCAAAGGATACGAGCCTGCCGAGAAAGACCCAACTACCTGGCACGCCCCGGGCAAGTTTGACGAGGACACCGGAGAGCGCATCAAGGGCTCGTCGAGCGGCAAGCCATTGAAGTTCCAGGACGTGTTTGGAAAGACACTTGTGGAGATGGCCAAAGACGACAGCAAGATAGTGGCGATTACGGCGGCGATGCCTTCGGGAACCTCAGTATCGATGATGCAGGAGGCTTATCCCGCCCGCACCTTCGACGTGGGCATCAGCGAGGGGCATGCCGTGACCTTTGCCGGAGGTCTTGCCAAAGAGGGACTGAAACCCTACGTTGCAATCTATAGCGCATTCTTGCAGCGTGCCTACGACTCTATCATCAACGATGTGTCGATAGCATGTTTGCCAGTGACCTTCTGCCTCGACCGCGCCGGACTGGTGGGAGAGGATGGCGTGACTCACCACGGCCTCTTCGACCTTCCGTTCATGCGTGCCATACCCGGCATGATCGTTAGTGCCCCTATGGATGAGCATTATCTGAGAAACCTCATGTTCACTGCCAACAACTATAACGACGGTCCATTTTCCATTCGCTATCCGCGTGGCACGGGAAAATTGGTGGATTGGCACAATGAGCCGCAGATGCTGCCCATTGGCAAAGGACGCAACCTGCGCGATGGTCAGGATGTGGCGATATTGAGCTTAGGCACTATAGGCACTAATGTCATTGAGGCTTGCGAGTCGCTGCATGAGCAGGGTATTGATGTGGCACACTACGACATGATATTCCTCAAACCCCTTGACGAGGAAATCATGCAGGAGGTGACAAGCCGTTACCGCAAGATTATCACCATCGAGGACGGCACAACGACAGGCGGCTTAGGCGGCGCGGTAGCCGAATGGTTCACCTACCACCACGTTGACGCCCAACTTGTGCGCTTAGGCGTACCCGACACGTTTGTTGACCAGGGCACCGTGAAGCAGCTGCAAGAGATGTGTGGCCTCGACGCAGCATCGATAGAGAATAAAGTGAAACTATTGCTTAAAGATATTGACAAATGAGAATTGTGATTGCTGGAGCCGGCGAGGTGGGTACACACCTGGCGAAGATGCTCTCTAACGAGGAACAGGACATTATTGTTGTTGACAAGGATGTGAAAAAGCTTCGCGCCCTCGACAACTATAACCTCTTGACCGTAGTTGGCAGTGCAGTGTCGTTTGATGTGCTCAAGAGCATAAAAGTGGGGGTTGCCGATATTTTTATCGCTGTCACACCCCATGAGACCATCAACGTGATAGCAAGTTCGATGGCAAAGAGCTTGGGCTGCCGCAAGACAGTGGCTCGCATCGACAACTTTGAGTTTATGAAACCCTCCTCCAAGAAGTTCTTCTCCTCCTACGGCATCGACGCACTCATCTATCCTGAGTATCTTGCCGCTCTAGAGATACAGACCGCTATCGAGCACACCTGGGTGAGGAACTGGTTTGAGATGCTTAATGGCCAGCTCATAGTGGTGGGTGTGAAAATCAGGGAGAATGCACGCATTGTTGGTCATAAACTTAAGGACTTGGGCCGATTGTCAAACTATATGCACGTCAATGCCATAAAGCGTAACCGTGAGATTATCATCCCGGGCGGATTTGATGACATTATGGCAAACGATATCCTCTACATCGCCACTACGCCACAAAATGTAGACGCTGTGATGGCGGTGTGCGGTAAGGATAAGCATAAGGTGGAGCGTGTCCTCATTCATGGCAGCAACGAGATTGTGAAACAGCTCGCATTGCTTATCTCGGGCAAATATAAGGTGAAAATAATGGACAGCGACTATGAGCGATGCCAGCAACTTGCCGACGAATTGCCCGAATGCAACATAGTGCATTATGAGGTGGGCAATAACGATGTGCTCGAGGAGGAAGGCGTGGAAGACTATGATGTGTTTGCCGCTATGGGCGACAGCAGCGAGAGCAACATCCTGAGCTGTATCATGGCTAAAGAGCTGGGTATGAAAAAGACGATTGCCCAGGTCGAGAACCTCCAGTTTATCAACGAGGCCGAGAACTTCAACATTGGCACCATCATCAACAAGAAACTCATCGCGTCGAGCACCATCTTCCAGATGATGATAGATGACGATACCGACAACGCCAAGTGCCTCGCACTTGCCGACGCCGAGGTCGCAGAGCTCGAAGTGGGAGCCGGAGCCAAGGTCACCAAAGCCATGGTGAAAGATTTGAAACTTAGCCGCGACATGACCATTGCTGGAATGGTGCGCAGTGGTGTGGGTCAACTGGTAAACGGTGACACACGCCTCATGGCTGGTGATAGGGTAGTGGTATTCTGTCTTTCGGGGGCGATACACAAGATTGAGAGGATGTTCGGGTGATAGGAATAACTATGAATAACTATGAATAACTATGAACTATCGACACTTGAACTCAGAACTGACAACTCAAAACTGAAAACTCAAAACTGACAACTGACAACTGAAAACTCAAAGATATGCATTTATTGGTAGCACCACGCAAGTTTAGTCACTCCATCAACTTTGCCATTGTGCTGAGGGTTGTGGGATGGCTGCTCATGATTGAGGCAATATTTATGGTAGTGCCTCTGGTAGTGTCTATCGTCTATGAAGAGGTGTTGGAGGCGGTGGAGTTTGGGGTATCAGTACTCGTGACCTTTGCCACTGGCTTGGTAATGAACCACTACATCAAGCCAACGAGCAAGATTATGCGCAAGCGTGAGGGACTGCTGCTCACCGCCACGGTGTGGATTTTCTTCTCAATCTTTGGCATGTTGCCGTTTCTCTTCTCGGGGACAGTAAAGAGCATCACCGACGGATTCTTTGAGTCGATGTCGGGGTTCACTACTACTGGAGCCTCGGTGATTACCAATGTTGAGGCCTTGCCGCGTGGGGTGCTATTCTGGCGCTCGATGATGCAGTGGATAGGCGGCATGGGAATCATCCTGTTCACTCTTGCCGTGCTGCCTATGCTCAATTACAAGGGCGGCGTGTCGCTCTTTAACAGTGAGGTGACAGGTATCACTCATGAGCGCATGCGTCCTCGCGTGAGCCAGACCGCCAAAAGTTTGTGGGCAATATATCTTGTGTTTACTGTTGTATTGGCAGTATTTCTGATGATAGGTCCAATGGACTGGTATGATGCCATGTGCCACACCATGAGCACTGTATCTACGGGTGGCTTCTCCACAAAGAACAATGGTCTCCACTTCTGGCACGATTATTACACCGATATAGTGATCATCATCTTCATGGCAGTGTGTGGTATCAATTTCACCATCATCTACAATGTTGTCGTGCGTGGAAAGTTCAACGAGTTCAAGCGTAGCGACACCCTCAAATGGTATATCTTTATTATCATTTTTGGCTCGGTGGTGGTGTTTGCCCGCATCATGTATATGGGCTTTGTCAAGGAAGGCTGGGACTACGCTTTGGTGCTCTCGGTATTTGACACTATATCGGCTATCACATCAACGGGTTTTGCCACCTACGACTACGAGCATGAAGGCGAGTTCATCTTCTTTTTCTTGATGCTGCTTATGTTCTTTGGTGGTATGGCTGGCTCTACCGCTGGTGGTGCCAAAATCGACCGCTTTGTGGTGCTGTTGAAGAACATCAAGAATGAGTTGTATAAGGTGGTGCACAGCAATGCCGTGACCACGGTTCGCCTCGACGGCAAGTCGGTGCCTCATGTTATTGTTGAGAAGGTGCTGGCATTTCTTTCGATATATGTGGCAGTTTTGGTGTTTATGGCGGTAGTACTCACATTATTTGGCATGCCGGCCTTTGATGCGTTTTTTAATTCGCTGTCGGCGATAAGCAACATTGGCTTCGGTTATGGTGAGATGACAGGTGGTGAAGACAAGTTTGCCATAATACCAGGTGTGTGCAAGTGGTTGCTGGCGATAGAGATGATGATAGGTCGTCTTGAGGTGTTCACGGTGCTGGCGTTGCTCACACCAAGTTTTTGGAAAAGAGATTAATAAAATAACGAGTATATTGAAAATGTGAAATTACCCCATTTAGGGGCTTTATGAAATGAAAAAATGAGTAAAGACAGTCAAATGTTTGATGGGCAAGGCGTCGATACGTCGGCGATTAAGGAGCGCTCAAAAAAGAAACAAGAAGAGAAAAGCAAGAAAGAAGAGGTAGAGGAGATTCCCGTATGGAAGCGATTCCTGAATTTCTTCCGCAATGGTCGCACTAAATTTGCGGCGGGAGTGATTCTGTTGATTTTGGGAGTATATTTCCTTATCACATTCTTGTCGTTTATGCTATCTACAGGTGGAGCAGACCAAGGCATGGTGTATAATAATGGTGTTGTAAATAATGCAAGGATCGACATGACCGAGCAGCAGATGAAAACGGCTGTTGACCCAGCCGAGGCAACACCTAAAGTGAAGAACTGGGGTGGCTCTATAGGTGCTGCCACAGCCGAATTCTTTGTCCGTAATGGCGTGGGTTATGCCGCATTTATCATTGTGCTGTGGTGCTTTGTCATCGGCCTGAGGATTATGCGTCGTCGCCGTACCAACTTCTATCCTTTCACTTTCACGTCGCTATATAGTATCCTCACCTTTTCGATGGTGGTGTCGGCATGCACATATACCGCCGAGTTCTCTTATTTTAGGCCAGGCGGCGACTTGGGCTATTATGCCAACCAGTGGCTCCATGGCCTGGTGGGTGTGCCAGGAATGATAGGCGTGAACCTCATCTTGCTTATACTGTGGTGTTTAGTTTGCTACAATCTTATTGTTTATGTGATAAACACCTTTAAGAAAGTCAGAAAATTGAGAATGCCTCATAAAGACAAAGATATTGCCGAAGACAGCAGCACAGAAATGACTGCCGAGTTGGCCGATTTTATGGGCAATGAGCACAGCGAAGAGGCTAACGTGAGAGTTGGGCGTAGGAATGACAGGCGCGAAGAAGAGCGCCGCGAGAGGAAGTTAGAAGCCCGTGTTCGCAAGTCGGGCCGTGGCAATAAGTCACCTGAAATGGAAATTAAGAAAGTCAAAGACATTGAACTTGCAAAGGGCATCACAAATCCCCATGACCCTACTGGAGAGTATATGCACTACCGCTTTCCGACTCTCGACTTGCTTGCCGACCTTAAGACCAACATCGATAATGTGGATGTCGCCGAGCAGGAAGCCAACAAGCGCCGCATCGTCGAGACTCTAGGACAGTATGGAATCGCTATCAAGACTATTATCGCTCATGTAGGCCCCACCGTGACGCTCTTTGAGATAGTTCCCGAAGAGGGTGTGCGCATCAGCAAGATACGCAACCTTGAGGATGACATCGCCCTGAGCCTTGCGGCTTTAGGCATCCGCATCATCGCACCAATGCCTGGTCGTGGTACCATAGGCATTGAGGTTCCTAATCATGATCCGCAGGTGGTGCCCATGCGTGAGGCCATCGCCTCAAAAGCGTTCCAGGAGAGCAAGGCTGCGTTGCCTATGGTGCTTGGCAGCACGGTGAGCAACGATGTGTTTGTCGCCGACCTCACCAAAATGCCTCACTTGCTTGTGGCTGGTGCTACGGGTCAAGGTAAGTCGGTGGGTCTAAACGCTATCATTGCGTCACTGCTCTATAAGAAAGGTCCAAGTGAGCTGAAATTTGTGCTTGTTGACCCTAAGAAGGTGGAGTTCAGCCTATATGCCTCGCTCGAGAAATACTTTTTCGCTAAAGTGGATGGTGAGGACAAAGCAATCATCACCGATACTGCAAAAGTGGTGCAGACACTTAACTCACTCGTTCAGGAGATGGAGAACCGCTACCTTGTGCTCGAGGAGGTGGGAGAGCGCAAACTAGAGGACTACAACCGCCGTTGGCGCAAAGAGCTACGGCATAAGATGAACGAGAAAGGCGAGTTCTACAAATATATGCCTTACATAGTGGTGATTGTGGATGAGTTCAGCGACCTGATAATGACCGCCGGCAAGGAGGTGGAGACTCCTATCGTGCGCATCGCACAAAAGGCGCGTGCTGTGGGCATACACATGATTATCGCCACTCAGAGGCCCTCGTCAAACGTTATTACAGGCCTCATAAAGGCCAACTTCCCTGGCCGCATAGCGTTCCGCGTGTCGCAGCTGGTTGACAGCCGCATCATCCTCGACCGTCCTGGAGCTCAGCAGCTAATTGGCCGTGGTGATATGCTGTTCTCGGCAAATGGTGAGATAACCCGATTGCAATGCCCGTTAATAGATACTCCCGAGATTGTGAACATCTGCTTCTTCATCAAGGAACAAGAGGATGCCGACACCGAAGTTAGCCACGAGCAACCCTACATATTGCCCGACTATGAGGGCGATACCAGTGGAGGGTATGATGCCGGCGGCTCAAGTGGAGGAGGTGGTGGCGCTAACGACCGCGACCCGCTGTTTGAAGAAATCGCACGTCTGGTGGTACAGAAAGACATGGCATCGACATCGTCGCTGCAGCGCAGCTACAACATTGGCTACAACCGCGCCGGTCGCATCATGGACCAGCTCGAGGCAGCAGGCATAGTGGGACCCGCCAGTGGCGGCAAACCCCGCAAGGTGCTGATGGACCCTATGGACCTTGATCAGCTTTTAGGTAATTAAACCACACTTGCATTTTGTTGTCAAAGTATGAAAAATGTAACTATTCAGCAATGTCACACACAAGATTGTTGAGAAGTTACAAAAAATGACGAATATGAAAAAAACAGTTTTATTTATACTATCTTTAATAGTGGTGGCTACTGCCAGTGCGCAGTCGCCATCGAGTGTGGTTGACAAGGTGCTAGGAGCGATGAAATCGAGTAGCGCCATAAGCGCCAACTATGTGATGACTTCGTCACAGGGTAATTCTAGTGGGACACTGGTAATGAGTGGCAAGAAATTCAGGCTCCTTGCTAATGACGTGAAGTGCTGGTATAACGGCACCACGATGTGGACCTATTCCACCGCTACCGACGAGGTGAACATCACCACGCCAACTGCAGCCGACCTGCAGATGACCAACCCCTACAGCGTGGCGCAGAATTTCAAGAGTGCCTACATCGTCTCAAAGGGTGGCAAGGGAAATGGCACTTACACTCTTAAGTTCACTCCCAAGAAAAAGAGCAACGTGAAGCACCTGCTCGTCACCGTCTCCACTTCCACCTGGCTCATCAGCAAGGCCGAGATAGTGCAGACCAATGGCACAAAGGCCACCATCACCATCAGCAACTACAACAAGAACGCCAGCGTCAATGCCTCTACCTTCGAGTTCGACAAGAGTCAAGTTCCTGCGGGCACCGAGGTGGTGGACTTGAGGTGAGGATACGTGGTCAGGGTTGCGTTGACAACGCAACAAACTGAATTCTTGTTTACTAAAATAATACTTATGGAGAAAGTTCAATGTTTGATAATCGGCTCTGGGCCTGCGGGTTATACAGCTGCGATTTATACAGCCCGTGCCAATGTGAAGAATGTGCTCTTTGAGGGTCTGCAACCAGGCGGACAGTTGACAACCACCACTACCATTGAGAATTTCCCTGGCTTCCCCACGGGGGTGGAGGGCTATGACCTTATGATGAAGATGCGTGAGCAAGCGGTGAATGTTGGCGCCGATGTGCGCTCGGGCTTCGTCCAGAGCGTGGACATGAGCAAGCGTCCGTTTGTCGCCACTCTCGATGGCGGTGAGACCATTGAGGCCGACACTGTGATAGTAGCTACTGGCGCCTCGGCAAAATATCTCGGTCTTAACGACGAGAAGAAATATGCTGGTCAAGGTGTTTCGGCGTGTGCCACCTGCGATGGCTTCTTCTACCGCAAAAAGGTTGTTGCTGTAGTTGGCGGTGGTGACACTGCCTGCGAGGAGGCTCACTACCTTAGCAACTTGGCGAGCAAGGTTTATATGATTGTGCGCAAAGACTATCTGCGCGCCAGCGCTGCTATGCAGCAACGAGTGAAGGAGAAGGAGAATATCGAGATTCTGTTCAATACCAATACGCTTGGACTATTTGGCGAGAATGGGGTAGAGGGCGCACACCTTATTAGATATAAGGGTACCGACAAAGAGGAGACATTTGATATTGCCATCGACGGTTTCTTCCTCGCAATCGGCCACCAACCTAACACCGCATTCTTAAACGGACAACTCAAGCTCGATGAGCAGGGCTATATTGTGACAGATAAGCTCACCACCGCTACAAGCGTGGAAGGCGTGTTTGCCGCCGGCGACGTTGCCGACCCGCGTTACCGTCAGGCAGTGGCAGCTGCTGGCACCGGTTGTCGTGCGGCACTCGATGTGGAGAAATTCCTCGCTGCGCAATAAGACTCGATGGACGCACTTCAGCAAGCACTTATCGACTACGGTTATTGGGGCATGTTCTTGTCGGCAATATTGGCTGGCAGTGTCGTGCCCTTTAGCAGTGAGGTGGTGATGCTGGGACTCATGGCTGCTGGACTTGAAAAGTGGCCTTTAATCATCTGGGCGACGGTGGGTAACGTGCTTGGTGCCTTGCTCACCTACTATATGGGTCGCCTGGGCCGCATTGATTGGATAGAAAAGTATTTCCACGTAAAGAAAGAGAAACTCGACAAGATGCAGCGATGGCTTCAGGGTCGTGGCGCGTGGGTCGCCTTTTGGGGATTCATCCCCATCTTCGGCAATGTGTTGCTCATCGCTCTGGGACTGATGCGCTCCAATCAGCCCATTACTTTTTCTTGCATGACTGCCGGTAAGTTCCTGCGTTATGTCCTTCTCGCCTACGGCATATCGCTGGCGTTGTGAGGCATTTGGGAAGACGTTGATGGATTAAAGATTTCGATAGCTGGATCTTTGGCAATTTGCGCAGGGTTGGTGCCTAGAGCGCCTTCGGGGACTGCCATACCATGCTTAGCATAATGCTCTAGCCAGTAGTCGAGAATGCGGCCATTACTGTCGTGGAACGACATGTAAATTAAGGGGAAGATGCGTTGCCCCTTGCCGTTCACGTAGCTCAGTTGTACAAGTTCGCTGCAATAAATCTCTTGTGTGTCTATCATGTAAAGGTCATCGTAGGGCTTGCCTAGGTGTTCCATAGCGTTGCTCACGCTTTGATCGATGCCGCTGCGGTCAAGTAGTCGCCCCACTCGCAAGCCTCCCAAACTATTGGCTATGCGGTTGCAGAAACGGTCGTAAGGGGTGAGCACTACGCCCTCATCAATTGCTTCAAGGGCATAGAGATTGCCGTTAATCCATGTCGCAATCGCCACATGGTAGAAGGGAAGTGCAGTGGTGTCGTGCACCGTCGCCTCGCTGATTGCTTTTCCCGCCGTGTTGCTGTAGGCAAATAGCAGGTCGCCCTCCATGATCTCGTCTTGTGCCCCAGCTCGCAGTGCACAAACTACAATTGCTAATATGATATATATGCGTCTCATAGTTCTGTTGCTTTAGTCCATAGTCTCATCAACTTCAAGAAAACAAAAGTCCCTGCAATACTTCTTCTATTGCAGGGACTTCACACTTACGATTACGCGGTGCAAGTGATTACTTGCGGATGCCAAGCTCCTTCTTGGCAATGATTGCGCGGTAGCGGTTGATGTCGGTGCGGATGAGATAATCCAGCAGGCGACGACGCTTACCTACAAGCATCTTAAGTGCACGTTGAGTCGTATGATCCTTCTTGTTGACCTTCAAATGCTCGGTCAAGTGGGCAATACGGTATGAGAATAATGCTATCTGAGCTTCGGGTGAGCCAGTATCAGTATTGCTTTTGCCGTAGGTGCCAAAGATCTCTTTTTTCTTCTCTTGATCTAAGTACATTGTGTTAATTTTTTAAATTTGCGCAAAATTGCGGTGCAAAGGTACATAAAAAATCCTAACTGGCAAGCGTTTTGTCCATTTTTTTTCTATTTTTTTAAATATTGTCCTAAATATTTTTGTCAGAAATGGTTGGTTGGGTGTTAAATCCTTAAATTTAATGCATTGCATTAAAAAGAATCATTTTTATTTGCTCCTTTCATAGAAAAAAAGTATTTTTGTGACAAAATTCAACTAAACATCTACATCATGAATATTCTAATCGTTGGAACAGGATATGCAGGGCTTGTTACTGGAGCCTGCTTTGCCGACCTTGGCGTTAACGTGACTTGCGTGGATTCGGACGCACGAAAAATCAACCTGCTGCTTTATGGCGGCCTGCCCATCTACGAGCAGGGGCTCGAAGATATGGTAAAACGCTCGGTGGAAGCGCGAAGGCTCAATTTCACGAGCAATTTCACTAACGTGTTCGACAACGTGGACTATGTGTTCTGCGCTGTAGATACTCCACCTGCTGAGAACGGCGGCACCGACCTTACTCAAGTGGAGAACACGGCAAGGCAGTTTGCACAAAACATCAACAACTATGCCGTGTTTATCATAAAATCGACAGTGCCACTAGGCACGTCAAAGAAAATCAAGCAGCTCATAAGGGACATCCTCGATGAGCGCAAGGTGGATTTTGACTTCGACGTGGTGTCAAACCCCGACTTCCTCACCGAGGGCAACGCCATCAAAAACTTCATGAAGCCCGACCGCATCATCCTCGGTGTGGACAACGAGCGGTCGCGCAAGGCGATGGATACCCTCTATCACCCGCTAAAGTTCAAATATTTCCCTGTGATTTACACCGACTCGACCACCGCCGAGATGATAAAATATGCCGCGACCTCGATGCTCGCCACGCGCGTGAGCTTTATGAACGAGATTGCCAACCTTTGCGAGATAGTGGGAGCCGACATCAACACGGTGCGCCACGGCGTGGGCACCGACAGCCGAATAGGTTCTAAATACATCTACCCAGGCTGCGGATACGGCGGCACACTATTCCCAAAGGATATCAACGATCTTATCAACATCGCCGAGGAAAATGGCTACTCGATGGAGGTGCTTAAAGCCGTTGACAAGGTGAACAACAAGCAGAAACAACGTCTCTTCGAGAAATTCAGCGACTTCTATGACGGCGACATCAAGGGCAAGACAGTGGCGCTGTGGGGACTATCGTTCAAACCTAACACCGATGATATACGCGAGTCGCCTGCTATCACCACCATCGACATGCTGCTTCAGGCAGGATGCCATGTGCGCGTCTATGATCCAGTGGCGATGAACGCCATCAAGTTCCGCTGGAACGACATCTACTGCGCCCTCGACATTTACGACGCAGTGAACAAGGCCGACGCCGTGATGCTCGTCACCGAGTGGCGACAGTTCCGCGTGCCGTCATGGGAAAAGGTGAAAGAGGCGATGAACACCCCGCTCGTCATTGACGGCCGAAACATCTATGACGGTGAAGAACTGAAAAACATTGGATTCTCCTATACCTGCATAGGAAAGTAAAGCGTTAATTGGAGTTCCCTCATCGTTTTTTGCATAAATCGCCAGTTCTTTTTTTCGCCATGTTCGTAGTTGGGGTAGTTATCTTGCATGGATAAACATAATATGGGTATGCATTGAATTTGGGCTTAAGTTCTTTGGCATAAACTTATTTGGAGAATAGAACGTTTTCTGAACTAATTGAGGACGGTTCTTTTTTAGTTCATTTTTGGTTGTTGACAAAATCTTGCCAACGCTTTATCAGTCCTGCCATATCGGATGGCAGGTCGCTGTCGAAGTCCATCTGCTGACCTGTGGTTGGGTGGACGAAACCTAATGTCTTGGCATGCAAAGCCTGCCGTGGACACAGCTTGAAGCAGTTGTGGATGAACTGGGTGTAGCTTGCTGATGTGTTGCCACGCAGTATCTTGTCGCCTCCGTAACGCTCATCGTTGAAGAGCGGATGCCCGATGTAGCGCATGTGCACGCGGATTTGGTGGGTGCGCCCCGTCTCGAGTTGGCACTGCACCACCGCCACATGGTTGAGGTTCTCGATAGTGTGATAATGTGTCACGGCATGCTTGCCCTGGTCGCCCTCGGGGAACACCGCCATCTGGAGGCGGTCGCGCAGACTGCGTCCGATGTTTCCCTCAATCGTGCCGTCAAGCTCTTTCATCGCGCCCCACACTACAGCAATGTACTGCCGCTTGGTGGTCTTGTTGAAGAACTGAAGTCCTAATGAGGTCTTGGCGTTAGGAGTCTTGGCGACAACGAGCAGTCCGCTAGTATCCTTGTCGATGCGGTGCACCAGTCCCATGCGTGGGTCGGTGACATCGTAGTCGGGGTTGTCCTTGAAGTGCCAGGCAAGGGCGTTAACGAGCGTGCCGTCGTAGTTACCGTGCCCTGGATGCACACACATCCCGGCGGGTTTATTCACCACCAGCAGTTCGTCGTCCTCATAGACGATGTTGAGCGGAATATCCTGGGCGATGATCTCGTTCTCGTAGCGCGGACGGTCCATGACCACCGAAATCTCGTCACCAGGATGCACACGATAGTTGCTCTTCACAGGGCGGCCGTTCACACGTATGCATTGCGCCTCGGCGGCGTTCTGGATGCGGTTGCGTGACGTTCCCTTGATGCGCTCCACCAGGTATTTGTCGATGCGCAGCAGCACGTGCCCTGACTCCACCACATAGTGGTAGTGCTCCCAGTATTCACGTCCGTTCTCGGTGAAGTCGGGGTCGGAAAAATCGCTTTGAATCTCTAGTCTAGAGTCTATCAAGTCCTCGCTATCGTCAATCATTGCTAAGAAAACATGAAAGAGGGTGTGTCAAAATTGATTTTAGCTGCTCCTATAAGATAGAGGAACTGTCACAAAGTGTCTGAGGAGTATAGTTAAATGGCTTAATTCCAATCTTTTTACTTTTTCATACTCCCTCTTGCCCCCTCTATCTTAGAGGGGGAGCTGCCACAGAAGAAGCATTTTGACACCCCACCTAACTATTACTTATTTGTATTCTTTTCCTCGGCTTTTGCTTTTTCGCGCTGTTTCATCTGCAAGGAGTCTTTCTCGTTGTCAGGAATTACGTCAAATGGCATCTCGTTGATGCGTCCGTCACCAACTTCGATGCTCACCCTGTCGGTAATTGACACCTTACTGCCTGGTGTAACCGAGTGACTGTTAACCTTTACTGCCAGCACTAGTCCTAAGTCGGCACTTGGCACGGTATCGACATCCACATATTTAAATCCCATATTTTTCAACCTGCTCACGGCATCACGACACGAGGTCTCGGTAAGCGGTGGCAGATTCACCATCATGGGGTTGAAAGCGTTTATTGTAAGGCGTATAGGATTGGTTTTCTTTGCAATTTCATTGCCTCCTGGCACTTGCTTAAGCACTATGCCAGGTTTTATTGACTCGTCGTAGAGCGAATCGGTAATCTCCCATTCAAATCCAGCATCCTCAATCTTGCGAACAGCATCATCAAGAGTCAAGTTTGTAACACTTGGCACCTTATATTCCTCTCCGTGGTGAGTCCAAAGATAGCCAAACAAATAAATGGAATACAATCCAGCTGCAAGCACTATCATAACACCCAAGAAGTTGAGCAATACCGGATGTTTCTTTCCAAATTCTCCAAATATATTCATTGTAGAAAAATTAGTCATTAACCATTTAAGTTCACAAAGTTAGCATTTTGTGCCTTAATGGGCAAGAAAATCTTGATTTTTAGGTATTCAGGAGAAAGCTTATCGCTCCTGGAAATTGAGTTGCGACTGGTTGATAAGCATGTTGAATGCGGGTTCGCTGCGCAAGGGGGTAAGGTTCACGTAAGGTGCGTCGTTCACCTTGATGTCGTAAAGTCCGCCATAGCCGTTGGCAAGGCATGCCTCGAGATACTTCAAACCTTGAGCCTTGTTTCCCATTGCGGCTTGCAGTGCAGCGGCATAGTAGTAAGTCTCACCACCAGTCACTGATGACTCCTTGATTTTTTGCTCGGCCCAGTCTGCTGCCTCGCTGTCACGGTTGAGTTCATGCAGAGCAAAGCCTCGCAGAGAAGTCACATCCTCATCGGGCAGCGTGAGCACCTTCTGGAAGTCGGCGGTAGCGGCAGCTGTGTTCTTTATGTGGTTCTTGTTGAGCCATCCACGCAGCATTAGTGCCTCGGCATTCTCGGGTTCGGCAGCCACTGCTTTGTCGAGTAGGGGCAAAGCCTCCTTATACTTTTTTTGCTCAATTAGCAGTCGTGCTTTCTCCATCAGTGCGGGAGCAAAGTTAGGGTCGAGTACCAGAGCTTGATCAAGAGTGTTGATTGCAGTGGTGAAGTTGTTTCCCTTGCCCTGGCGGCGCTCTATCAAGCTTCGCATCACATATCCTTCGGGAAGAGTGGGATCACTGGCAATGGCTTTGTTGGCATAGGTATAGGCCTGGTCGTAGTCTCCAAGCTGATAGAGGCATTTAGCCTCATCATTATAGATAGATGGGTATTCCATCAAGTTGTTGTCGGTGATGGCTTTGAGATCACGCAATGCTTGGCCATAGTGATTGTATTTGAGGGCAATAGCCGAGCACACACGATAGAATATTCCCACGCGGGGGTTATCGTCGGTAGCACTACGCAGCGATGCTATCACGTCATCGTAGTGACTGTCGGCAAGGTCAAAAATGTGGCTTATCGACTCGCCATTATCGTCAGTTGAGCTCATAGCGATGAGATAAGTGTCGCAAGCATCACGATACTTGCCAAGCAGCTCTTGAACATGACCACGGTTCAAATATACTTGTGGCTCAGCAGGGAACAGTCCTACAGCCTGATTTACCCAATTCATTGCTTCTTCGGCTTTGCCTTTATCGGCTTCTATACACCCAAGGCAGTACATCGCGTCGAAGTTGCGTGGCAGACGCTGAAGAATGGTCTTGAACTGAGCCTCAGCTGTGGTGTAGTCACCTTTCGCGTAGGCTAGTTTGCCCTTCATGTCAACCCATGCAAGGCTTGAGGGATCGATGGTTGATGCCTTATCAACATCGGCAAGAGCAGCATCGTAGTTCCTGTTAAGTTCATAAAGCTTTGAACGCAGCATATAAGCGTCAAAGAGCAGCTCAGTCTCTTTTGCCGGTGCTAGCTGTATAGTGCGGTCCACATCGTTCATTGCTGATTCATAATTACCATTAAAGTAATACTGATTTGCACGCATGAACAGTGTGTTGTAATCGTTGGGGTTTTTAGCGATATAATCGTCATAAACCTTCATCACTGCCTGGGTGATTTTGTCTTCACTCTGGGCTGCTACTTGAAATACAGTGCCCGACATAAGCACAAGTGCTACAAGCACTAAAAATTTCTTGATTCTCATAATTTTATGTATTTTATGTGTTATTGATTTTCAATCTTGTTAATTGCCATTTTTAATGTTGTCAATCGGGAGAGGAGACCATCGAGCAAGTCGAGCTGCAGCATATTGGCGCCATCACTCTTGGCCACCGCGGGGTTGGGATGCGTCTCGATGAAGATGCCATCGGCGCCAGTGGCTATTGCAGCTCGGGCAACAGTCTCGATGAGTTCAGGACGGCCTCCGGTAACACCTGCCGTCTGATTGGGCTGTTGCAGCGAATGAGTGATGTCCATAATCACCGGTGCATACTGCCTCATGACAGGAATGCCACGGTAGTCAACTAAAAGGTCGTGATAGCCAAAGGTGGTGCCACGTTCGGTAATCACCACCTCGGTATTACCCGAGTCAATGACTTTTTGCACAGCAAAGCGCATTGCTTCGGGACTGAGAAACTGCCCCTTCTTGATGTTCACCATCTTGCCAGCTCGGGCTGCCGCCACCAGCAGCTCGGTCTGGCGGCACAGGAATGCTGGTATCTGCAAGATATCGACGTATTGCGATGCCATCGCAGCCTCATCGGGTGTGTGGATATCTGTCACAACGGGAATGTGGAAAGTGTCGCCCACCTTGCGCAATATCTTCAACGCTTTCTCGTCGCCTATTCCGGTGAACGAGTCGATGCGCGAACGGTTCGCCTTGCGGTAGCTGCCCTTAAATACGTATGGGATGTTGAACCTGCTGGTTGACTCCAGCACCTTCTCAGCAATACTAAGCGCCATATCCTCCCCCTCAATGACACAAGGACCCGCAAGGAGGAAAAAATTACCCGTAGATGATGATTTCAGATATTCGAGCATATTAACAGTTGTGAGTTGTCAGTTGTGAGTTATCAGTTATCAGTTGTGAGTTATCAGTTATCAGTTGTGAGTTATCAGTTGTGAGTTGTCAGTTGTCAGTCCTTAGCTATTCTTAGCCATTCCTAGCTATTCCTATCACGTGCATCATTGCCACCGCCATTAGGGCGGCGGTCTCTGTGCGCAGGCGGCTCTCGCCCAAAGTCACAGGTACGAAACCTGCTTTCAAAGCTTCTGCCACCTCTTGTGGGTCGAAATCGCCCTCAGGGCCTATCATAACCACTGCATCGCGATTGGGATTATAGACCTGCACCAGCGACTTGCGCTCCTCACGCGGCAGCGACTCGTCGCAATAGGCGATGAAACGCTGTGCGTCGCTCTCCTCAGCGAGGAAATCCTCGATGGGCGTCAGCTCATCAATCTGCGGCATCTGCGCCTTAAGCGACTGCTTCATGGCGGCAACGAGAATTTTGTGCAGACGCTCGGTCTTGAGCACCTTGCGCTCACTGTGTCGGCACAGCAGCGGCGTGATGCGGTCCACTCCCATCTCGGTGCATTTTTCTGCCATCCACTCGATGCGATCTAGGTTCTTGGTGGGAGCCACAGCAATCATCACCTTACTGCCCCAGTGCGGCGGGCAAGCCTCTTGTGAGACAATCTCCACACTGCAGTGCTTGACATGAGCCATCACTATGCGACAGTGAAAGAGAGTGCCAGCGCCATCAATCACCTCGATTTCGTCGCCCTCGACAAGCCTCAATACGCGCACACAATGCCGCGACTCCTCCTCAGGAAGAGTGAGCTTATCAGCTATGTCGGGGGCGAAAAATCGATGCATCTTATAAATTCATAAAGCTTAATGCACAATTGTATTTTATGGCTATGCCTGTTTCAGTTTTTCAGCTTCTTCCTTGCGAGGATCCTTGAAGATAAAGAAGAATGCAACTGCGACCACAAGCGCGTAAGCGGCAAAGATATACCATGAAGTCGCCCAGCCGTTCATGATTGCCTCCGAACCAGCAGCCTTCACAGCATCAGCGTTAACAAAGTGATCTACTATAGCTTGTGCTCCCAAAGTACCAATAGTTGCACCAATACCGTTGGTCATCACCATAAATAAACCCTGCGCACTACTGCGAATTGACGCATCAGTCTGTTGGTCAACATATAGCGCACCCGAAATGTTGAAGAAGTCAAAAGCCACACCGTAAACCACACATGACAGAATAAAGAGTATCACTCCGGGCATTCCTGGATTTCCCATTCCGAAGAAGCCAAATCGGAATACCCATGCGCACATCGCTATGAGCATCACATTCTTGATACCGAAACGTTTCATGCAGAATGGGATGAGCAGAATGCATAGAGTCTCACTTATTTGCGAGAGTGATATCAAAGCGTTGGCATGTTGAGCGGCAAATGTGTCGGAATATTCTTTTATGCTTTCAAAAGCTGAGATAAATGGGTTGGCAAAACCGTTAGTAATTTGCAGCGACACACCAAGCAGCATTGAGAAGATGAAGAAAATCGCCATCTTCTTTTGTTTAAACAGAGTGAAAGCCCTTAGTCCGAACACATCGACAAAAGAACTGCTTTCGGCGTTCTTGTTGACAGGACATTTGGGCATAAATAGTGCGTAGATAGCAAGCAATATGCTGAAGCCTCCCGACATGAAGAACTGACCAAAGTTATGCTGCATTCCTGTAAAGTCAACAGTCAACATGGCACAGATGAATCCAATAGTTCCAAAAACTCGGATAGGTGGAAAATCTTTTACTGTATCCATTCCAGCCTCTGTCAATGCATTGAAGGCTACCGAGTTGGCAAGTCCTATAGTTGGCATGAAGAAAGCCACACTAATGGCATAAGGTAAGAAAAGCGGCCAAAACGAGGGATTGTCGCCTGCCGAGAGAGCATAAGCACCTGTAATGAACATGAACACACCCGCCGCAATATGTGCCAGGCTAAGCACCTTCTGAGCCTGTATCCAACGGTCGGCAACAATTCCAAGAAGTGCCGGCATGAACAATGATACAATACCTTGTACCGCATAGAATACTCCGATATCGCCACCAAGGCCATGCTTTGCAAGGTATCCACCCATGCAAGTAAGATAAGACCCCCATACTGCGAACTCCAGGAAGTTCATGATAATCAACTTAATCTTTAGATTCATAGTGACTTTTGGTTTTTGAGTTATTTAATAAGTATTTATTCTGTCATTTCATTGGTAGTTGTCTCGTTGCCGAGTTTCTCGTTAATCGCCTTTTGGATGCTTGCGGCGAGTTCATATTTCTCGAGTGCCACGGCTCGGTTGAGTTTCTTTTGCAGCTCATCGACCGTCATGTCGCTCAAAGTGCGCTTGGGCTTTACCGCCACTTTTCCTTGTTCGCTGTCCTTAATGAGAAAACCAGTCTTGTCGAGCACCTCCTGATTGGTGTAGATTGGGGCGTTGGTTCGCAGAGCCAGAGCTATGGCGTCGCTTGTGCGAGACTCCAATTCCAGGTTTTGGTCGTTGGTCGAGAGTTTAAGTTTCGACATGAACACGCCGTCGCTGAACTTGTAAATCATCACCTCGTCGAGACTGATGCCAAAGGCGTGGAACATGCTAACCATCAAGTCGTGTGACAAAGGTCGCGGCGGAATAACATGCTCGAGTCTCATGGCGATAGCCTGAGCCTCTGGCACTCCCACCACAATGGGCACCCGCAGGTCGCCGTCACGCTGCTTAAGCAGCAAAGCGTAGGCCCCAGCCTGTATCTGGCTGTAGGTGATGCCCATCACATCCATTTCTATCTTGTTTTCACTCATATGTCAAAAATAATACTAGACTAGTTTGTCTCTTAAAACTTAACACTTAAAGAGTTATCACGCCGCTACCGTAGCACAGATGCTGGTCTTTGTCGTAGATAACGGCAAACTGTCCTGGCGCTATACCCTGAATGTCCTCGGCACTCTCGATGAGCCATTGGTTTCCCTCGATGTGGGTGAGGCTTCCTTTAGCGAAGTGTGGCGTGTGGCGGTTCTTGAAAGTGATTTCGTGACTGCCGCCGCTCTTCTCCCAGGGGTTGCCGCTGATGAAGTGCATCTCGTCAAGGTGAATCTCACGGCCATACTGCTTGCTTGTGCCGTAGCCGTTGCTAACATATATGGCATTGTCCTGGATGTTCTTCTTCACCACATACCAGGGTCCGCCGCTCAGCCCCAAGCCCTTGCGCTGGCCGATGGTGTGGAACCAGTAGCCGTTGTGCTCGCCTAACTTACGGCCGGTCTCTATCTCGATGATCGGGCCTTTCTTCACGCCCAAGTGGCGGCGAATGAAGTCGTTATAGTTAATCTGCCCAAGAAAGCAGATTCCCTGACTGTCCTTGCGGCTCGCGTTTGGCAACTTCACCTCCTGAGCAATCTCACGCACCCGCGCCTTGGGTATCGACCCGATGGGAAAGATGAGATGGCGCAGCTGGTCGTAGGTGATCTGTGCCAGGAAGTCGGTCTGGTCTTTGACCGCATCGGCTGCCGTGGCAAGATACTTGGTTCCGTCAATCTCACAGGTGGTGGCGTAGTGGCCAGTAGCTGTGAGGTCGAAATCCTTGCCCCAGCGCTGCTCGAAATATCCGAACTTTATCATGCGGTTGCACATCATGTCGGGATTGGGAGTGAGACCTGCCTTGACGTTGCGCAACGCATATTCCATCACGTTGTCCCAGTACTCCTCGTGCAGCGACACCACCTCAAGCGGCAGGCCGTAGCGGTGAGCGATGAGGTTGCACATCTCAATGTCTTCCTCGGCGCTGCAGTCGCCCTCGTCGTTGTCCATGCCAATGCGAATGTAGAACAGCTGCAAGTTGTGCTCAGCCTGTTCCACAAGCTCATGCACAACTACCGCGCTGTCAACTCCACCCGATACTAAAACCGCTATGTTCATATTATAGTTATTAGCTCTTAGTTTTTCCAGATCCTCTAGAATTTACAAAAATTTTAGTTTTTAGCTTAACGCCTAAAACTTAACACTTTACACTTGTTCTACGCTTTCTCGAGCACCTCGCTTTCCTCATCATCTTTCTCGCTGATAGTGTGAATGGCAACAAGGTAGTCGAGAGAAATCTTGCCGGGACCAGCCAGCAACATATATACAAAAATTCCCAAGAACATGATGGGATAACCTGGCTCAAAGAAGAACATCTGCTGGTCGGCTCCAGCGACACTCGTAGCACTGGGCATTATCGTTTCGGCATATATCATCACGCCTATTGATGGCAGTAGCGCAAAACGTGTGAAAAGTCCTAAGATGATAAATACCGAGCACACGATTTCAATTACCACGATTGTCACCATTGCTGTCTCACTAATACCCATTGATGTGAAGGCAGACTCCTTAAGGAGCATCATTTGGCGCACACCAAGCTGCAGGAACATCAGTCCTGTGAACAGACGCAGGAAAAGCCTCGACATGTTGCTGTAGGTGTGACCCACATTCATCATGAACAGACTCTGGAACCACTTTGGAATCTTTGTCATCTCTTATAGTGTTTTGTTTTTTAGCAGAATGTTATTATCTCATTTTCACATTGATATCCAGTTTTTCAGATAATCGACGGTCTTGTTCTTTGCTATCACGCGAAAATCTTCGTCAAGGACGAAGATGCATGGCATGATGCGAATGTCAAGTTTGCCTGCCACATCCTTGCTGGCACCTACTTCCCACTTCTCACTATAGTTCTGCGAGTCGGTGTCCCACTGCTTTGGTGCATCGCCAAGCACAATGTTAATAACCTTGATATGCCCCTCGTCAACAAGCTGACCAAATGTGATGTCGGTGCTTAGGCGCATACGCTCTATTGAGCTTCCGCTTTCGCCATCACTGAAAAGAACAACATATAAAGTCTCACTCGACGAACGATTATCACTCAGTTGCTTACGAGAACCTGTTATTGATGTGTATTCAAAGTCAAGAAGCGGTTGCCCAAGCTTGCTGGTGTTCAGGCGCTTGATTTGTTCACTGAAGTGGTTGCGAATCTCTTTCTTTGCCCAACTGGCATCGGCGACACTCTGGGCAAATGTCAGATACAGGTCGTCAACGATATCGGTGTCATGGTAGTAAAGCAGATATTCGGCAATACCAGCCAACTTCAAAAAGTTGTCGTGATTGGCCTGAGCCTTGAACATGAGGTTTCGAACCGAACCCAACGACACATTCACATTGGCTCCAGCCCTCATAATTTCGATATAGGTCTTCATCGCCTCCATGAGAAGGCTGTCGTTCTCGGCGGCAAAAGGCTTCGTGAGTTCACACTTGTCCCAAAAGTGCTGAACACTGTAGTTGCAACGACTTTCTATACTGGTGCACGTGTCGGGGGCTACAGGGTACTCAAACAAGGTGGTTATCTGCCCCGCAGCATTACCGGCTGAAAATAAACAAATTACAAATAAAGCTATTCTGAAAAAATTCTTCATTAAAATAATTATAATATTAATATTACTATTTAACTTGCTAAGGTACGGCAAAAAAACACAACACACAAACATATTGCACAAAAAAAACTTAAAGCCGCAAAAAATCCCCCTTCAGCAATTGCTGCCGAAGGAGGATTATGTGAGCCACGAACGGGACTCGAACCCGTGACCTACGCGTTACGAATGCGTTGCTCTACCGACTGAGCTATTGTGGCTTGACGCTTGCCATAGTGACAAACTAATATAACGTTTGCTTACTATAGGTAAGCTTTATCTTTGCATTATCTAAATTAAGCTTCGCCATGCATGGTCTCGACACTGCTGGTGCTATCTTGGTGATTACTTCGCTTGATGCCGACGAGTAGTAATAGTAGTAACTTGACGTGGAGTTAACATACTTTGTGACATCGATGGGCATAATCACAAATTTCATGTCGCTTGCCGGCGCTATGCCGCCCTTATTGTTGATGATGTCGAGGACATAGTCTCTAAGTCCCGAGAAGGTGTAACATTTCTCTTGGTCGTTGTACTCGGCATAGAACGCGTCCTTGTTGTTGGTCAACGAGTCTTTGTCGAAGAACGTGTCGCGATAGTCCTCTTTCACCATCAGCAGATACTGCGGCGGAGCGATGTCGTACTTGTTGGTTATCTCACTAACAGGAATCTCAAGAGTCAAACTGTTGAGGACACTCAAAGCATCTTGAGAATCGGCTTTAAAGCGGTCAATAATCTCCTGTATGGGGAAATTGGCATGAACCTCATATCCTGCAGGCCCCATCACTATGGCATCGCCATTGTCAATCATCGACAGTACCGACGGAGCAGCGTCGAGGAAGATGTTGTTGTTATACACCACCTCGGGTGTCACTGCCATGTAACTTTGAGTCATTGCAGGATAAATGGTATCGTTGCTCTCGTCAAGTTTCTCATATTTGCGGTAGTAACTCACAAACTCGATATCGAAGAAATTCATCACATGACCCTCTCCATAGCTATTCTTGATGTAGATGCCAGGGAAGAAGGTGGCAAAGTCAACTGGAGTTTTAAACGTGGACGGATTGGCCTTAAATTCGTTGAAAATATCGCGAGCATACTTCACTGGCACTGGCACCTGGATCTCATAATAACTCACACTCGAGCCATCAACCGACGAGTATTCGGTCTTGAGCGACATATCACTTGCTGAATAAGCCACCGAACCCATCAGTTCGTCGTCACTGTAGTAGCCTGCAGGATTAAAGTCGGTGTAAATGGGGTTGGGGAGCTGCTTGTTGAGCTTATACACGCTCATGCGCATAGGTGCCAATTTGTCACCAATTACATCGGTTGTGCTAACTCTCATCACTAAGAAGCAGGAATCCACCCAGTCAGCGCCACCATGCACTCCCACGGTGTCAATCATCGAGGTAGGCATGAACTCTGCTACGACATCGCTAGTGAGAGTGCCATAACCATCGGCACTCACCTTACCAATGAGTTGGATACTGCTGCGTGAGCGTAAGTGGGGATTTTTCACCGTCACTCCGCTAATAACAAAATTATTGTCTTCAATTATAGCTGAATGAATGTCGGAAATTGATGTTCCTATCACATCATCGGTGCAAGAGTTAAAGCCAACAACCACAGCAAGTGTTGACAATAACATAAATAATAGCTTTCTCATTTTCAATCAAATACTCTTTAAACGACTTTTTTCGTGTCTCTGCCTTTTACAAGCTGTGATAGAAGTCTATGCAGCGGTCGGCAAAGGCGCTCTCGTCCATCTCTTGATAAGGCAGGAAGGGCAACCCCGATTCTTCAACCATTTTCAACACTTCAGGATTAACTTTCTCGCTGCATTGCACCACTGCATGGCAGTGCTCAAGAGCGAGGCGCATCAAATCGACATAATTGGCCTGACGATCCATAACAGGCGCCAAATCTTCATCGCTCAAGCCGTCAAACTTGAGTTTCTTGTAAAGGTCCTCACTTAGAGGACTCACCATTTCCTCATCGAAAAGCGACATCACAACTTTGGAGTCGCGGAACGAGGGGTCATCGCCATATATCTTGCTGATATACAATGGAGCAAGGGCTGTAATCCATCCGCTGCAGTGGATGATGCCCGGTGCCCAGCGCTGTTTCTTCACAGCCTCAAGCACGCCACGCACATAGAATATAGAGCGCTCGTCGTTATCATCAGGGTGAGAGTTTATCTCCAGCTCCTTAGTGATTTCGGGGGTGAAGTAATCATCACTGAAGATGAAATATACCTGCAGGCGGGCGGGCTGCAGAGTGGCGACCTTGATAATCAGCGGATGATCCATATCATCGATGATCAGGTTCATTCCCGACAGACGAATCACGGGATGCAACTGGTTGCGGCGGTCGTTGACATAGCCATACTTAGGCATGAAAGTGCGAACCTCCGAACCCTTCTCCTGAACTCGCTGCGCCAGTTGACGACTGAAGTTTCCCATCTCGCTCTCGGGAAGATAAGGTGATATCTCCTGTAATATGAAAAGAACTTTATTGAAATCCATTGTGAAGTGTATAGTATTCTTTAATTTAGCTGCAAAGATAGCAATTTTTCTCCTAATGAAGAAATTTATCGCTAAATGCGCTTTCTTTTTAACTTAATTTTACCCAAATCGGTTATTAGGCGACAACTAGGATATTTTTAAGGGTCTATTTTTACCTTTAGCAGGAACATGACAGCAGTGTCCAAAAACAAATGGATTGCCTGGCGAACTAGCATGAAAGAGTTTTTGCACCTCACGGGCTCGCGCTGGCGCTCCTCGCCCTTTTCGGACAAAAAGCCAAATCATGCTCGTTCTTTTTATTATTTTGAGAGAGGAAACTATAGGGCAAGGCGCACTCCGAGGTTGAAGTAGCGGCTGTCGGCCGAGAACCAGCTGCGGTACGACACGAGGCAGCGCTTGGCGTCAAAGTCCCAGCTGCCACCACGGGACACGCGGTAAGATTCCGATGCAGGTCCCTGTGGGTTGCTCTGTGACGAGCTGCTGTAATCGCCATACAAGTCGTTGCACCATTCCCACACGTTGCCGCTCATATCGTAGATGCCAAGCTCATTGGCGCGCTTGGTGGCGACATCATGGGTCTGTTCCCCAGAATTGTCATGATACCAAGCCACATCACCAATATTGTTGCTGCCGCTGTACTTATAGACCTGGCTGCGGTTGCCGCCGCAGGCGGCGTACTCCCACTCCGCCTCGGTGGGCAGGCGGAACTGCTTTCCTGTCTTCTTGTTCAGCCTGCGGATAAATTCCTGGCAGTCGTCCCAGCTCACATACTCCACAGGACGCTTGAGGTTCGTGCCGTAGTTCCCGTTATGGTTTGAGCCGTTAAACCAGCTCGGGTTCTCGCCCATCACGGCGACCCACAGCTCTTGGGTCACCTCGGTCTGACCGATGTAATATGACGACAGATCTACTTCATGTGGAGGTTTCTCGTCATCTTCAGCATCGCTGCCCTGCTCATCAGTGGCACCCATCGTGAATGTGCCGCCCTCGACTAGCACCATATCAAATTCCACACCATTCACTTCAAATGTCAGGACAGAACCCTCTTTTATTGTATCTTTTGTTTTTTTTTCACCTTTGCATGCTTTTATTCCCCAAATTGCAAGTCCAGCACAGAGTGTGCCTAACAGAAAGAAAACAAAATATGAAAGATACTTTTTGAATGTCGATGTTTTTTTCTTTGAGCCCCTAGAACCGTCGCTGCCACCATGTGGTGGAAGTATAATGGTCCCCCCCATTCCTTCGAGCACTTTTTTTATTGTTCCTGTGCGCATTTCTTTTTCTTTATTCATGCCACGCACTAGGGTATCGGCGATTTTGGGTTCCAAATCTTTAGGCAACGCGCTTTTTATCAAAGCGGGTGTCATATTATGCGCCTCTAGCGGATCTTTGCCAGTGAGCAGATATAGACAAGTGGCACAGAAAGCATAGACATCAAGTCTCGGGTCAAAAGTGCGATACTTTGCATATTGTTCAACGGGTGAATAACCAGGACTCACACCTTGTGAGGGGTTCTTGCTTGTGGGAGTGCCATTGTTTTTAAAATGTACAGCAATGCCAAAATCAATAAGCACAGGTTCCTCTCTACCGTCATTGTAGCGGCGCATCACAATGTTGTCGGGTTTGATGTCGAGGTGGAGTATTCGGTTGTCGTGAAGACACTGCACGGCTTTACCAATGGGCCGCATAATGTCGAGCATCTGTTTCTCGGTTAATGGTTTGCCATTGTCGCGCACCATTTTTCGCAAGTCGCCGCCCTCAAGGTATTCCATGACATAATAGGCTGTGCCGTTAGCTTCAAACACCTCATTTACATTTACGATGTTGGGGTTTAGGTCGCACACTTGATGCAGTCTTTTCCCTTCATTGATGAAATCAGTGAGTCCTTCACGCACTTCATCTTCTTTTGTCTCAGGGATTATTATAGTAGCATTATCCGCCTCACGACTGCAGATGTCAGGAAAATACTCCTTGACAGCAAAAAAGACATCGACAGGAATTTTCCCGTGAATGACACGAGACTTGACCTTATAGGTAACACCAAATCCGCCCTTGCCAAGCACCTGCTCAATCACATAATCATTCTCGCCTCCCCTGAGAACAAAACCAATGGGGAGTGTGTATTTATATTGCTTCTGAGTTGTCATAGAAAAAAGCTCGTCCGTTTATCGGTCACAAAAATAATAAAAACATTGCAAATCGCAAAATTATATCATGTTTTTATATAAATTGCAAAAAGGCGCTTCTTCCGAAATTATGTGTGATGGCGATGTCGACCAAGAGATGCGGGATGGGCGCTTCGCTTAAAATTGAATTAAAATTATTTTTAAAATTTCATAGTCACTGAGAAAAATTTTTATTCAAATTTTCAATTAATTTTAAGCGCGTAGCGCGCCCCTCAAGCATCTAACGCACTTTCGCAGATGTCGTGAGTCACACCCCTTAAACACCTCAAAAACATCTCGCAAGATTTATCTGCAGAGATAACACTTTGCCGAACGCTACATATCTATCACTCCAAATGTCGGATGATCCAAAAAGGCGCCTCAAACAGTGAAGCGCCCTTTGAATGATTATGAATTCGATGATTAGAACTCGCAGTTGTTGGGAGTACGTGGGAAGGCGATGACATCGCGAATGTTGGCCATGCCGGTCACGAAGAGGACAAGGCGCTCGAAGCCGAGGCCAAAGCCGCTGTGAGGCACGGTGCCATACTTGCGTGTGTCGAGATACCACCACATATCCTTCATGGGGATTCCGAGCTCGTTGATGCGGTTCAATAGCTTGTCGTAGTCGGCTTCACGCTCCGAGCCACCGATGATCTCGCCAATCTGCGGGAACAGCACGTCCATGGCTCGCACCGTCTTGCCGTCGTCGTTCTGCTTCATGTAGAACGCCTTGATAGCCTTTGGATAGTCGGTGAGAATCACCGGGCGCTTGAAATGCTCTTCCACAAGATAGCGCTCATGCTCGCTCTGCAGGTCCACGCCCCATTTCACTGGGAATTCAAACTTCTTGCCGCTCTCCTCAAGGATTTTGATGCCCTCGGTGTAGGTGAGGCGCACAAACTCATCTTTGAGGACGCTGTTGAGACGCTCAATGAGTGTGTTGTCATACATCTTGTTCAGGAACTCAATGTCGTCCTGGCAGTGGTCGAGAGCATACTTCACACAATACTTGATGAACTCTTCGGCGAGGTCCATATTGTCGTTGATGTCGTAGAACGCCATCTCGGGTTCTATCATCCAGAACTCCGCCAAGTGGCGGGGAGTGTTGCTGTTCTCGGCACGGAAAGTGGGACCAAAGGTGTAGATGGCACCCAGCGAAGTGGCACCCAACTCACCCTCAAGCTGACCGCTCACCGTGAGGCTTGTCATCTTGCCAAAGAAGTCCTTGCTGTAGTCAATCTTGCCGTCCTCGGTGCGGGGCATGTCGTTAACATCAAGGGTAGTAACCTGGAACATCTCACCTGCACCCTCGGCATCGCTCGAAGTGATGAGAGGAGTGTGAAGGTAGAAGAATCCCTTGTCATTGAAGAACTTGTGGATGGCGAATGCCAAATGGTGACGGATGCGGAAGATTGCCCCGAAAGTGTTGGTGCGCATGCGCAGGTGACCTATCTCACGCAGGAACTCCAGGGTGTGGCCCTTCTTCTGGAGAGGATAATCCTCGGTTGGCGCTATACCATAGACTTCAATCTCCTCGGCCTGAACCTCAAAGCTCTGGCCCTTGCCCATGGAAGCTACAAGCTTACCTGTCACGCACAGGCTTGCACCAGTGGTGATGGGTTTTAATTGCTCCTCGGTGAATATCTCAAGATTTACAACAATTTGCAGGTTGTTGATGGTAGAGCCGTCGTTAAGAGCGATAAACTGCACGTGCTTGTTGCCACGGCGAGTCCTTACCCAACCTTTCACACACACTTGCTGACCTTCGAGCTCGCCACTGAAGATGTCAACAATTTTTGTTCGTTTTATTGCCATAATGTTTAATTCAACTTGCAGCAAAAAAAATGTCGCAAGTTGAAGATTAATGTTTAGAGTTTATAGTTTATTATTTTCACTCAAACGAGTTTTGTTTCAAGAAGTTAACCTCTTCCTGTGTGAGGTAGCGCCACTTGCCGCGCGCAAGGTTCTTCTTGGTCAAGCCGGCGAAATACACACGGTCGAGCTTCACAACGTGATAGCCCAAAGCCTCAAAGATGCGGCGAACCACACGATTGCGACCCGAGTGAATCTCGATGCCTGCCTGCTTGCGGTCGGTGGGGCTCACATAGCTCACTGCATCGGCATGGATGGGACCGTCGTCAAGCTCTACGCCGTCGGCAATGTGCTGCATGTCTTCCTCACTGATGGGTTTATCTACCCACACCTGATATATTTTTTTCTTGACATACTGTGGATGAGTGAGCTTAGATGCCAAGTCGCCATCGTTGGTGAGCAGCAGCACGCCTGTGGTGTTGCGGTCAAGACGGCCAACGGGATAGATGCGCTCCTCGCAGGCTCCCTTAACATAGTCCATCACGGTCTTGCGGCCGTTGGGGTCGTCGCTGGTGGTAACGCAGTCTTTAGGCTTGTTGAGCAGCACATAGCACTTCTTCTCGGCAACCACTACTTGGTCGTTGTATTCCACAATGTCCTTTGGGGTAATCTTGATACCGAGTTGGTCAACGACCTCGCCGTTCACCTTTATAACGCCCTTCTGAATCAGCTCATCGGCCTCACGACGCGAGCATATGCCAGCGTTGGCCATGAACTTGTTGAGGCGCATGGTGGTGTTAGGATCGATCATTGGCTCCTCATACTCGATGCGTTGTGGACGTGGAGTGAAGCGCATCTGTTGGCGTGGGCCCTGCGTCTTGTGGCCACCACGCTGGTTGCGCTGGTTGCCGTAGCCTCCTCGCTGCTGGTAACCTCCTCGCTGCTGGTAACCGCCTTGCTGGCGATAGTTGCCTCGCTGCTGGTATCCTCCTCGCTGCTGATAGCCACCCTGCTGTGGGCGGTTATAGGTGCGCTGCTGGTAGCTGTTGCCCTCTTGCTGCTCACCGTCGCCCTGCTGTGGACGGTTGTAATTGCGCTGCTGGTATCCTCCACGCTGCTGGTATCCACCCTGCTGGCGATAGTTGCCACGCTGCTGGTAACCGCCACGCTGCTGATATCCGCCGCGTTGGTTATAGCCACCTTGCTGATAGTTGCGTTGCTGATAGCCGCCCTGCTGTGGACGGTTGTACTGGCGTTGATATGCGCCATTGCTGTCATTTCCAGAATCTTCTCCTGACTGTGTTTCACGATTGTAGTCGGCATTTTCATTACGTGGAGCAGACATCTCATTCTCGTCCATCACAGGACGCGACTCGCTGATGCGGGGTCGTTTCGGTTTTTTCTCTAAATTCTCATCCATAGTTTGAGATTGAATCAAATAAGTGTTATTAATTTAAACAAATATATCGTGACCTCTCGGTCGCGTTAATAGATTTCTTTTTATAGATTTTATTTGGTTTCTTTTTTATTACCTCACAAACTTTTTTGCAAAGGTAATGCTTTTAATTGAATATAAAAGCGATTAGGCAATACTTTTATCTGTTTTTTTAATAATAATTATGTTTTTAGGAATCTTCTATATTTCGATTGTTTTAGATTTTTTGAGCTGATTTTGGTTTCACTTTCGTAGAATGGTAGCTGACTTCATGTATTTGAGCTTTACCGCACCTGCTTGATGGCGGGTTATATTTTTGTGATTTTTTTGAAAAAACTACTTGTTATATTGTTATTAAGGGTTAAAAATGAGGTTGAAGTATTTTTTTGTTGTATCTTTGTAGTTGGCTTTCTAGAAACTCAAAATAAACCCGATTCGGGATTTACTTAACCAAACTCTCTTGAAATGTCAGAAAACAACAAACCTTTTAGTCAAGAATATGATGTAATAATAATAGGTGGTGGCATTACGGGTGCTGGCACGGCCCGCGACTGCGCGTTGCGGGGGCTGAAGGTGCTGCTCGTGGAGCGCTTCGACTTCACTCATGGCGCCACGGGCCGCAACCATGGCTTGCTGCACAGCGGCGCGCGCTATGCGGTGACCGATCAGGAGAGTGCCGAGGAGTGCATAGGCGAGAATATGATTCTGCGCCAAATAGCACGCCACTGTATCGAGGAGACCGACGGCCTCTTTGTCACCCTCCCCGAGGACGACCTGGATTATCAGGCAACGTTTGTCGAAGCGTGCCAAAGGGCAGGCATCAGCGCCGAAATCATTGACCCTGCCGAGGCGAGAATCATTGAGCCGTCGGTCAATCCCACGATAATCGGTGCTGTGAGGGTGCCCGACGCGTCGATAGACCCATTCACCTTGACTGTGGCCAATCTTCTCGATGCTCGACGTTATGGCGCTGTGACGCTCACTTATCACGAGGTAGTAGAGCTGATAGTGGAGAATGCCTGCGTGACAGGCGTGAAGCTACGCAACAACCTCACTGGCGAGATAAGCGCCGCCTACGCTCCCGTCACTGTCAATGCCGCCGGCATTTGGGGCACTCTTGTCGCCAAGCAAGCCGGTATTGTCATCAATATGTTCCCCGCTAAGGGCTCGCTGCTCATCTTTAGCCGCCGTGTCAACAACATGGTTATCAACCGTTGCCGCAAGCCTGCCAATGGCGACATCTTAGTTCCCGACAAGATAGTGAGTATGCTCGGCACCACCAGCGACCGCGTACCTATCACTGAAATTGACAATATGCGTGTCACTCCCGAAGAGGTGACGATACTTCTCAAGGAGGGTGTGAAAATGGTGCCCGCTTTGGCGCGAACACGCATCCTGCGCGCCTACGCCGGAGTGCGTCCTTTGGTGGCAAGCGACGACGACCCGTCGGGCCGCAGCATAAGCCGCGGCATAGTGTGCCTCGACCACAAGGAACGCGACGGTTTGGAAGGCTTCATAACTATCACAGGCGGCAAACTGATGACCTACAGGCTGATGGCAGAGCGTGCCACCGATCTGGTGTGCAAGAAAATCAACAAGGTGGGAGCCTGCACCACCGCCATCCTGCCGCTTCCTGGCAGTGACGAGAAGCTTCCCAAGAAACGCGGCAAGCAGCACGCCGTGACGCTGAAGGCGGCTCAGGAGCGTCATGGTTCTCTCACCAAGGAAATAAAGGAGAATACTATCGAGGACAAGTCAATGGTTTGTGAATGTGAGCATGCCAGTGTGGGCGAGATGAAATATGCCATTGAGAAACTTCATGTGACCAACCTAACAAATCTGCGCCGCCGCACCCGCATGGGTATGGGCTCGTGCCAGGGCAAACTCTGCGCCTGCCGTGCCGCATCACTACTGTGTAAGGCAGGCGATGATGCTGATGCCGCTCTCGCCGACCTAACGGCGTTTATGAACGAGCGTTGGAAGGGAATGCGTCCCATCGCCTGGGGCTCCACACTGAGTGAGGCTCAGCTCACCACTCTGATTTATGAAGGCTTGTGCGGCTTGAGTATGAACCAAAAGAAAACCTGATGCTTTATGAAATATGATGTGATAGTGATTGGTGGTGGAATGAGTGCCATCATGTGTGGAATAGCTCTTGCCAGTAAAGGCAAGAATGTGGCTTTGATGGTGAAAGGTCAGAGCAAATTCAATTTCAGTTCTGGCTCTATCGACCTGTTGGGTTTTGACGAGCAGGGCAACGAGGTGTTGAACCCCTTCGATGCGATAGGAAGCCTTAGTGCCAGTCACCCCTATTCAAAGATGGGGGTGGAAAATGTGGCGCACAATGCGGCGATGGCTTCCGTGATATTCTCGGGGGCCGACCTGGGTTTCTATGGTGACAGCAGTTGCAATCATTATCGCATGACACCAATGGGTATCTTACGCCCAACTTGGCTCACTCTTGACGATTATGTGACTACCGATGACCCCAAGTCCCTGCCATGGCGCAAAGCGGCACTTGTCAACATCCACGGCTTCCTGGATTTTTCGGCCGATTTCATCGCTGCGGCGATGGCTCGTATGGGCTGTGAATGCCAGATGTGTGACATCAAGCTTGGTACTATAGACAAGTTGAGCAGCAACCCCACGGTGATGCGCTCTACCGCCGTTGCCAAGCTTATGCAGAACGATGGCGTGCTCAACGACTTGGCTCGCAAAGTGAGGTCTAATATGGGCGATGCCGAGGTGGTGATGCTGCCTGCCGTCTTTGGGCTTGACGGCGATGACACGGTGACCAAGATTGCTCATCATGTCAAGACTCCGGTGAGGTTTGTCTCTACGCTGCCTCCGAGCATTGCAGGCACCCGCCTGTTGTCGAAGCTGCGCAAATTGTTTGTGAAAAATGGCGGCACATTCTTGCTGGGCAGCATGGTGAAGAACGGCAAGATAGTGGATAATAGGGTGGTGAGCATTGAGGCCAAGAACTTCCCCGACCAGGATATTGTCGCAGAGAATTTTGTGCTGGCGACAGGCTCGTTCATGAGTGGTGGCTTACAGTCGAATACAGCAGGAATCACCGAGCCGATTTTTGGGCTAGATGTGGACTATGCAGGCAAAAGTGGCGAGTGGAGCAAGGAATGTATGTTTGACGCACAACCTTATATGGAATTTGGTGTGGCTACCGACAACGAGTTCCACGCAATCAAGGATGGGAAAGTGATTGAGAATCTCTATGCCATTGGCTCAATATTGAGCGGCCACAACAGCCTCAAACTCGCCGACGATACAGGCGTGGCGGTAATGACTGCGCTGCAAGTGGCAAGGCAGATGTGAGTCACAATCCACGGTGATACCTATTATGGAAACTTCACCGTATCTTAAATTATTATATGTTTATTAAAGTCCTCGATTTTTTAAATGCAATCTAATTAATTTATATTGTCAAAAAAACAATAATCATAATATTTTTTTCGTTAAACTATTAAAAAATATTAAAATGTCATATTTTAATACACACTATCATACTGTTTCGAAAGTGTGGAACGAATTGGGAACAGGGAACTGACTTTAAATATGTGGATATTCCGAACACAAACAACCACTTCTTCTATGATAATGGAATTTCTATTAATGGCTTTCACTGGAAACCTGCCACAGCAAATGACATTCTTGTTGGCACTACTGGCATTGAATCTATCACCTATCAAGGGAATAATGTGGTGTGCCGTATAGAAGGTACTGGTGTCAATTCGGTATGATCACAAGGTGATGTGCTTATTAAACTGGGTGCAAATGCTTCTATTGAAGTGAAATAAATGTTGTTGTTTATCCTATCAAAACTCATGAATTTTGACTTAATTTGCAAATAAGTTGTTAATGCCAATGAATTTGATCATTTAAAATCAGCTATATATTGCTATAAATCAACGACATGTGTGATTGTTTCAACGACAATTTATTAACAAATTAATTTCGTCATCGTATAAAACTTAGTAAATTATGAAAAACTCTCAACTCATTAAACCTCTTTTGATTGGCATAATGATGTCAATAATATTTAATGTTGCTAAAGCTGACGGATTCACAGTTGGCAATTTCCAATATCAAATAAATTCAGATGGAAAAAGCGTCACTGTGTTTCTTTATCCAAGATATTCTAATTATAATGGTGCAATAAGTATTCCTTCCTCTGTCACATATATGGATAATACTTATAAAGTGACAGATATTGGTGCCGAAGCTTTTTCGGGATGTTACGGTATGACTTCGGTTACAATACCAAACACAATCACTAATATTTGTTATAGAGCTTTCACAGGATGTAGTGGATTAACCTCAATTACTATTCCCAGCTCAGTATGTCTTATCGGAAAAGAAGCTTTCAACAGCGCCAATTTAACCACGGTTTATTGGAATGTAATAGAATGTAATGATTTCACTTATTCGTCGTCTCCATTTTCTAACAACTTAAACACTATCTACTTTGGAGAGAATGTTGTTAAAGTGCCCGCTTACCTGTGTTATCAAAGAACTAATCTGACTTCATTAAGTCTGCCCAACTCAGTGAGTACGATTGGAGATTACGCCTTTGAAGGTTGCACAAGTTTATCCACTTTGAATATTCCCAGCTCTCTAACTTCAATAGGTACTTATGCTTTCTCGGGATGCAATGGTTTGACTGCAATCACTGTTGATGATGGAAACCCCAATTATAACTCAAAAGACAATTGCAATGCTATAATAAGGACTAATACAAATGCTCTTATCGTAGGTTGCAGAAACACTATAATCCCAAATTCAGTGACCATGATTGATGACCGTTCATTTTATAATTGCACAGGATTGACATCGATTAACATCCCCTACTCAGTGACGACTATTGGTTATGAGGCATTCTACAATTGCACAGGATTGAATTCTTTTAGCATTCCTGAATCAGTGACATCAATAGGGGCTTATGCCTTTTGTTATTGTAGTGGACTTACAACGGTTAATCTTCCAAACATAACCAATCTTGGCGGTTGCGCTTTTATGCATTGTAATAGTTTGAAATCGGTTGATGTCGGCTACTCTTTGACATCAATTAATAATGCAACTTTCTGTGATTGCACGGGTTTGACATCGGTTAATATCGGCAATTCAGTGACTGCTATCGGTTATGAAGCATTCGGTAATTGTACTGGTTTAACATCGTTCGTCATTCCTGAATCGGTGAAATCAATAGGGGCTTATGCCTTTTCAGAATGCTCAAATTTAACATCTGTTACCATAGGCAAGTCAGTAACCGACATTAGCTACTATGCTTTTAGTCATTGTAATAAATTGAGAAATATTTACTCAAAAATCATGAATCCCGAAAACACTACTTGTGGAAATGATGTTTTCGAAGGAGTTAGTAAGAACTATTGCAAATTATATGTCCCTCAGGGCACAAGTGAATTATATCAATTCACTGCACCATGGAATGAGTTCTTGAATATAATAGAAGAAGGAGGCAATGGGCAAACTAATATCAAAGGTGATGTCAACGGCGACGGAGTAGTTACAGCTGCCGATGTCACCGCTATTTATGACATACTTCTTGGTGTTGAATAACCCGTTACTGTCACACTCAAAATATTAAGAATGAAGTCAAGAGGACAAAAACAAATAATCACTAATACAATTCATGCATTATGCATTATCAAGGCTACAGCGTGGGCGGCGATGCCTTCGCCACGGCCTGTGTAGCCGAGGCGCTCGGTGGTGGTGGCTTTGATGGAGACCTGTGAGGGGTCGCAGTTCATGCACTCGGCGAGCTGTTGCTGCATAGCAGGGATGTGAGGGTTCATCTTGGGCTGCTCGGCGCAGATGGTGATGTCGCAATTGCCCAATGTGTAACCCTTTTCGTTGAGTAATCGCATCACTTCGCACAGCAATTTGCGGCTGTCGATGCCTTTATACTTCGGGTCGTTGTCGGGGAAATGGTAGCCGATGTCGCGCAGCGCGGCGGCACCTAGCAGCGCGTCGCACAGTGCATGAATCGCCACATCGGCGTCGCTGTGTCCCAGCAATCCCTTGTCGTGGTCGATTTTCACGCCACCAATCCATAACTCTCGCCCTTCTACCAGGCGATGCACGTCAAAGCCGTATCCTATGCGCATAATTCGTTGTTCGTTTATAACACAGTGCGCTTCGCTGCACAATGTGTTTCGCACATGAAAGGGTGTTGCAAAACTAGGATTTTAATATAAACAACTGAATTATCTGAACGTTCTGTTTTTATACATAATTTATTTTTCAAGATTTTATATTATTCTTGATTTCAGATTTTTCAGAAAAATCAGTTGTTTTTAGGTTTTGCAACAGCCTCAGCATGTCGTTCTTCTTTCCACTTTCCACTTTCCACTTCCCACCTTCCACGTTCAACTACTTGTTGAACAGGTTTCTGATGCCGTCCATGTCGAACGTTAGAGTGAATCTGAGGGTTTGGTCGAGCGGGCTGTTCTGGGCCGTGGCAATCATGTAGGCAGCGTCGAGCTTAATGACACTGAGAGCGAAACCGGCACCAAGACCGAAATATTTACGGTTACCCTTGTATTTGTTCTCGCTGAAGTAACCTCCGCGCAAGAAGAACTGCTGGTTGTAGCTGTACTCGGCACCAATCGAGAAGTTGATTTCCCGCAGCTCCTCCTTGAAACCGCCAGGGGCATCGTTAAACGACTTGAAGATACCCGATATTGATGACATGTCTTTCCAATCTTGCAGGGCCTGCTCATAGTCCTCTTGATTATCATAGTTTGTCAATCGAGGACGTGCCGGCACGAGCAGCTTGTTGGCCTCTGCCGAGATTGCGAGGTTGTGATAGTCGGCGAGGGGGAAGGTGAATGCCGTACCGAGTTTGAGGTTGGTTGGCAGGAAGGCAGGGTCATCACCGCCGTTGTAGCTAACCTTAGAACCGATGTTAGAAATGTTGAAACCTAAAGTCCATTGGCACTCGTTGCGTCCCACCATGGGATAGGTACAGAAAAATCCTGAGATGTCGGCCGAGAATGCCGAGGCACCGGTAGTCTGGTCGGTACCGCTATAGCTGGAGTAGCCCAAATCGCTATAGATATAGCGCAATACAACGCCCATCGAGTATTTCTCACTCAGCTTGCGAGAATAACCCACATCAAACGCCATTTCAAACGGGTTGATGCTCGCCAAAGCGTTGCCGCCATCGTCGGCGCTGTTGATTTCACCGAGCGAGAAGTAACGCATCGAGGCACTAACCGACTGGTTGTCGCCGCTTCCTATCTTCCAGTATCCCGAGAGGTTGGCGAGGAAGATGTCGTTAACGAGTTTGCGCAACCAAGGGGTGTAGGAAATAGACACACCTGCCTTGCTGTAGGCAAAGGCATACTTTGATGGATTCCAGAATTGTGAATTCACGTCGGGATCGGTGGCGGCACCCTGGTCACCCATAGAAGCACCACGCGCATCGGGGGTGATGCTCAGCGATGTCACGCCAGTGGTAATGGGGTTGAATTCTTCTTTTACAATGTCGTCGTCGGCAAGAGCTGCGGTGCTTGTCATCAGCAACGCCAGTGCCACAAGTATTCTTGATGATTTCTTCATAATCTAAAAACAGAAAAATTAGAGTTTCAATATGTATATATAACTCCAATAAGCTGCTTTTATTGTATTTTGCGGCTATAAATTTGGAAAGCCTTAGAACAGTTTGGCGAGGTTCTCACTCATCATTTTCACCGACATGGCCAGCAGGATGATGCCGAAGAACTTACGCAGGAAGAAAATTCCGCCTTCGCCAAGAAACTTCTGAACTTTATCAGTCGCCTTAATGACTACAAACACCCACACCATGTTGATTGCCAAGCCAATGAGGATGTTGACATCGGCATACATCGCCTTGAGCGAGATTAGTGTGGTCAGCACTCCCGCACCGGCAATCAGGGGGAACACCATAGGCACAAGGGTGGCACCACCGCCAGGGGTGTTGTTCTTGAAGATTTCCACGTCGAGGATCATCTCAAGCGCCATCAGAAACATCAGGAATCCGCCAGCGGCGGCAAACGACTGGATGTTGCAGTTGAAAATCTCAAGAATCCAATAGCCGCCGTAGTAGAACCCTACCATCAAGATGGCGGAGTAGATTGTCGCTTTCCAAGCGTTCACCTCACGCCCTTTAGAGCGCAAATCCATGATAATAGGCACCGAGCCCACGATATCTATGATACTGAGCAACACCAATGCCGAACTTAATATTTGAGTGAAATTCATTTATTGCATAACTCATAATGCACAATGCATAATCTGCAATTGATAATGCACTAGCATATTGATATTTAATGTTTTAATTCATTTACCTCCTTTGTCTCCTTTAACTCTTTTCCCCCTTGTTCACGCTAATGCGAGAATTAGTAGCTGGGCTGTGATCACTCGCAGGAACATGGTGAGAGGATAGACGGTACTGTAGGCTACCGAGGGGGCGTCGTTGCCTGCCGTCTTGTTGGCGTATGCTAGGGCGGGAGGATCGGTGGTGGCTCCCGACACCATGCCCATGATGGTGCAGTAGTTCAACTTAAACTTGCCACGCGCGATGAGGGTGACGATAAGCAGTGGGATGAAGGTTATCATGAAACCATAAAGCACCCACCGCGCGCCTTGAGCGTTGAATACCGTATCGGCAAAGTTGCCGCCAGCGGCAATTCCTACGCTAGCAAGGAAGAGGCAGATTCCCAACTCGCGCAGAAGCAGGTTGGAGCTGCTGCTGGCGTAGGTTATGAGTTTGAGTTTGTAGCCGTAGCGTCCCAGCAAAATCGCCACGATGAGCGGACCGCCAGCCAACCCCAATTTCATGGGAACGCTCATGCCTGGCAGCATCAAAGGAATACTGCCGACTATGATACCCAACACAATGCCTAAAAACATCGTGAAAATATTTGGGTGGTCGAGGGCTTTAACAGAGTTTCCCATGCGCTTGGCAAGGCGGTTGATGTCGTTGATGTTGCCCACAACTGTCAGGCGGTCTCCTACCTGTAAGGCGAGATTGGGGCTGGCGATAAGATCAAGGCCCGCACGGTGCACACGGGTGACATTAAGCTTATAGCCCATGCGTAACCGCAGCGAACCGAGTTTGCGCCCTGACAACTCGTTCTTGGTCACCACAATGCGACGTGCGGTCACTGGGTCGGGGTCTGCCTTCCAGTCCATCTCCTCATGGGGACCAAGCACTGCGTCAAACATCTCCTCATCTTGCTGGCTCATCACCACGAGCAGTAGGTCGCCTTCCTCAATAAAAGTCTCGCTCACAGGGATGTGGACGTGTCCGTCGCTCTTGCGGATGCGTGATATGATGAAGTTGTGGTCAATAATATTGTGCAGATGCTGGATGGTTTTGCCTATAATCAGTTTGTTGGTCACTTTATAGGTGACAAGATGTGGCTGGAGTTGGGAGTTTGTGTTCTCGTCTTCTATCTCTTTGGCCTCCTTGTCAACGCCAATTTTAAAGATTGCCTTGAGTACGATAAACGACAAAATGATTCCTACCACGCCGAGTGGGTAGGCAGCGGCATAGCCCATCGACATCGACTCGTTGAGTGGAATCGCGGCATCGCCTTGTGTTTCAATGAGCGTCTGCTGTGCTGCACCGAGACCTGGAGTGTTGGTGATGGCACCCGACAGGATTCCCACCATATCGGTGATGTGAACTCCGCCAAAGCCAAAGTAGATGCCTAACGCGACGGCGATATTAAGGAAAATTATTGTGACTGCCAATCCGTTAAGGAGCAGTCCGCCATGCTTGAACGATGAGAAGAACGACGGACCCACTTGGAGACCTATCGAGAAGATGAACAAGATAAGGCCAAATTCCTGGATAAACTTCAGGGTGTTAATATCGATATGAAGCCCTAAATGCCCGGCGAGGATGCCCACAAAGAGTACAAAAGTGGCGCCAAGCGAGATGCCATTTATCTTCACCTTGCCTAATAGTACTCCCAAAGCTATGACAATTGCGTAGATGAATATAGAATGTGCCACGCCAGTGCCTATGAATATCTCTGTCAACCAGTTCATTACTCTAATTGTTTTTTACATAGTCAAGTGCCACCCAAATCAATAGGAAAGTGCAAAGGTCTTTTTCAACCTGCAAAGGTACAAATTTTTTCCTTATTGTGATTATTCTCTATGTCAAAACTTTTTTGTAACTTTGCGCTTTGTTTACTAATCGTATAAATTTTCATATTTAGAATCATGTCAATTGAAAATATACTATCACAAGCTACTGCGCAAGCAGTCAGTGAGTTGTATGGTTTGGAAGTGACTCCTCAAAGTGTTACCCCTCAAGCCACTCGCAAGGAGTTTGAGGGCAATCTGACCATTGTGGTGTTTCCTTTCCTGAAGGCTTCGCACAAGGCTCCCGACGCCACAGCGCAAGAGATTGGTGAGTATTTGGCAGCTCACTGCGAAGCAGTGGAGAAGTTTAATGTTATCAAAGGCTTCCTTAATATCACCATTAAGACTTCGTTTTGGGTGCAGCTGCTTGATGACATCTGCCGTGACGAGAACTATGGATTTAAGCATGAGACTCCCGAGAGTCAACTTGTGATGATTGAGTACAGCTCACCAAACACCAACAAGCCACTTCACTTAGGTCATGTACGCAACAACCTGCTGGGCTTCAGCCTCGCACAGATTATGAAGGCTAATGGCAACAAGGTTGTTAAGACCAACATTGTAAACGACCGCGGCATACACATCTGCAAATCGATGCTTGCTTGGCTCAAATGGGGCAACGGCGCCACTCCCGAGAGCACCGGCAAGAAGGGCGACCACCTGATTGGCGACTTCTATGTACTCTTTGACAAGAAGTATAAGGAAGAAGTCATGGAGATTGCCACTGCTCAGGGCATCAGCGAGGAAGAAGCCAAAAAGCAGTCTATACTGATGCAAGAGGCGCGCGAGATGCTCAAGAAGTGGGAAGACAACGACCCTGAGGTTCGCGGCCTGTGGGAGAAAATGAACGAATGGGTTTATGCTGGCTTTGATGAGACCTACAAGCGTATGGGCGTGGATTTCGACAAAATCTATTACGAAAGCCAAACTTATCTTGAGGGCAAGGAAAAAGTGGAGGAAGGACTTGAAAAAGGCGTGTTCTACCGCAAGGACGACGGCAGCGTGTGGGCCGACCTCACTCCCGATGGTCTTGACCACAAGATACTGCTGCGAAGCGACGGTACCAGCGTTTATATCACTCAGGATATAGGTACCGCCAAGCTGCGTTATCAAGACTATCCCATCGACAAGATGATATATGTTGTGGGCAACGAGCAGAACTACCACTTTCAAGTGCTGTCGCTCCTGCTTGACCGACTCGGCTTCAAGTGGGGCAAAGACTTGATTCACTTCTCTTATGGCATGGTGGAGTTGCCTCATGGCAAGATGAAGTCGCGTGAGGGAACTGTGGTTGATGCCGACGACCTCATGGACAAGATGGTTGAAGACGCTCTTGCCATGACAAGCGACCGCCTTGAGGGCATGACCGATGACGAGAAGCGCGATGTGGCTAGCATCATCGGCATGGGTGCGCTCAAGTATTTCATCCTCAAAGTTGACCCGCGCAAGAATATGTTGTTTAATCCCGAGGAGAGTATCGACTTCAACGGCAATACTGGTCCGTTCATTCAATATACTTACGCCCGCATTCAGTCGCTGCAGCGCAAAGCTGGTGACAACCTGCCGGCACTTAACGTGGAGGCTGTCACTCCCAACGACAAGGAGATTTCCATAATTCAGCGCGTCGCCGATTTCCCGACTGTTGTTGATGAGGCTGGAAAGACCTATAGCCCTGCTCTTATTGCCAATTACACCTATGAGTTGGCTAAGGAGTTCAACCAGTTCTATCATGACTACAGCATCCTCAAGGAGGAAGACGAGAACGTGAAAGTGTTCCGCCTAGAGCTCTCACGCACCGTGGCAGGCGTCATCAAGCGCGCTTTCTCGTTGTTGGGTATCGAAGTGCCGGAGCGTATGTGATTTTTGGCACGCTTCTTGCAGTTTTATCCATGAGATTTAATTACAATTACTGCAATCACGTTATTAAGAATTATCAATAACAATAAACGATAAACGAATTATGAATTACAACAATCTTCCACCGCTGCCACAGGCTAATGCCAGTCAGGCAGCACCTTATCAGAGTGAATGGTCACTGAGTACATATATGACGCAAGTGATGCGCAAGGTGTATGTGAAAATGACCCTTGGACTGCTTGCTACAGCGCTTGTGTCGTTGTTTGTGGCGGCTAATCCTCAAATTCTTATGGCACTTGGCAATATGCTCATGATACTTGTCATAGCAGAGCTTGCCTTGGTGTTTATTCTTTCACTGGCTATCAACAAATTGAGTCCGGCCGTGGCGACAGCTTTATTCTATGGCTATGCCGTTCTTAATGGTATTACGTTAGCTCCTATTTTCTTCATTTACACTGGCACGTCAATAGCCCTCACATTTTTTGTGACATCGGGCGTGTTCCTGGCGATGTCAATCTATGGCTACACTACAAAGAAAGACCTTACCAAACTTGGCTCATTCTTGATAATGGCACTTATAGGACTGATAATTTGCTCTATAGTTAACATCTTCTTGGCAAGTAGCACGATGGATTGGATTATCAGCTTTGTCGGTGTGTTTATCTTCATTGGCCTTACAGCATGGGATACCCAGAAAATTAAAGAGATGGCTCAGGAGACCGACGAGGTTAACGCAAGCAAACTCGCCACAATTGGTGCTCTGTCGCTGTATCTTGACTTCATAAACCTCTTCCTGCATCTGCTTCGCTTCTTAGGCAGTAGTCGTAACTAATGCGTTGAGGAAAACTTATAAAGTCGCCGCAGTTTTGATTTTTCATCGCTGCGGCGTTTTTTCTTGGCAAACTGAAAAGTATTGACTAACTTTGCGATTTCAAAAAGCAAACGTTTATGATTAAAGAGATACAACTGCGGTTAGATCCTCGCACTGCCCATTTCATTGACGCTGTGGAGGAAGTGGTGGCTAAGCAGGAAGGCATTATGCGTCGTAGGCTACGTGGAGTGCGCATCATCAAGAGTTCAATTGACGCCCGCAAGGAGAGAGTGATGGTGAATCTCAAGGTGCGTGCATATATCGATGAGCCAATGGGTAACGACCACTTGGTGCCACCCATTGAGTATCGCCGTGTGAAAGGTGACCGCCAAGCTGTTGTAGTGGGCGCTGGTCCTGGAGGACTGTTTGCCGCTCTGCGACTCATAGAACTTGGTGTGAAACCCATTGTGCTCGAGCGAGGAAAGAACGTGAAAGAGCGTCGTCTTGACGTGGCGGCGATCTCTCGAAACGGCATCGTGAACCCCGACAGCAACTACTGCTTCGGCGAGGGCGGGGCAGGAGCTTACAGCGACGGCAAACTATACACCCGCAGCAAGAAACGCGGGTCGGTGGAGCGCATCTTGGGCATCTTCCACCAGCATGGAGCGAGCAAGGATATCCTTATTGACGCCCATCCCCACATAGGCAGCGACAAGTTGCCGGGCATTATCGAGAATATGCGCAACACCATCCTCGATAATGGGGGAGAGGTGCATTTCAATACCCGTGTAACTGAACTGATAATCAATGATAATAACGAGGTCACTGGCGTGAAATGCGCCACTGGAGAGGAGTTTGACGGACCAGTCATCCTCGCCACAGGTCACTCGGCGCGCGATGTGTATCAGATGCTCTTTGACACCAACATCTTCATGGAAGAGAAGGGCATTGCTGTGGGAGTACGTCTGGAGCATCCTCAACACCTCATCGACCAGATACAGTATCACCGCTCAGGCGGCAGAGGCGACTATCTGCCAGCGGCGGAATACAGTTTTGTCACTCAAATTGACAACCGTGGAGTCTATTCCTTCTGCATGTGTCCTGGCGGCATAGTGGTGCCGGCAGCTAGCGAGCCAGGACAGTTGGTGGTCAACGGCATGTCACCAAGTACGCGCGGCACTTATTGGGCAAACAGCGGCATGGTGGTTGAGGTGCGTCCTGATGACGTTCCCAAACGTTTCCACCAGTATGGCATTCTGCGCGTGATGCGTTTCCAGGAGGCACTTGAGCAACGCTGCTTCCAGATGGCGGGCAACAGCCAATGCGCCGGGGCACAGCGTATGCTCGACTTCGTTCAGGGCAAGCCTTCAAAACTCATCCCGCCTTCATCGTTTGCGGCAGGACTGCAGCCTTCACGCCTTGACCAGTGGCTGCCGCAGTTCATCAGCCATCGTCTTACAAAGGCCTTCAAACTCTTTGGCCGTCAGGCAAAAGGCTTCTTGACCAACGAAGCGATAGTGATAGGAGTGGAGACCCGCACCTCATCGCCCCTACGCATCACTCGCGACAACGAAATGCTGCATCACATAGATGTCAAAGGTCTATATCCCTGTGGCGAGGGAGCAGGCTATGCCGGTGGAATCGTGTCGAGCGCCATAGACGGCGAGCGTTGCGCCGAAGCACTTGTTTCGTGGAAAGTGGAACGAGGAACGAGGAAAGTGGAAGGAGAAACGTGTAACGACCAACGATAAACGAATATGATAACCGTAATAGGTGCTGCCAATGTTGACATAACCGCCTCTCCGTTGGGACGGTATGTGCCGTGCGACTCCAATCCAAGCCGGGTGGAGATAGGCTTTGGTGGTGTGGGGCGCAACATTGCCCATAATCTTTGTCTTATGGGTGAGCAGGTGAGGCTGTTCACTGTCTTTGGCGATGACAGCATAGCACTCACCTTGCGTGACGACTGCCGTCATGTGGGCATAATCATCGATCCCATCCTTGAAGTGGCGGGAGCCAGAAGCAACTATTTCATCTGCGTGAACGACCACAACGGCGAGATGCAGGCTGGTGCCGCCGACATGGAGCTGATGACGCACCTCACACCTGAAATGGTCGCAACCCACATAGATAGCATCAACACCAGCGATGCCGTGGTCGCCGACTGCAACCCTAACGAGGCGGTGCTGCGATATCTTGTGGAGTTTTGCACCACACCTTTATATATAGATGCCACTTCAGCGGCTAAGGCAATAAAAATCAAACCGCTTTTAGGCATAAAACGCACTGCTCCACTCATCATCAAGGTAAACCAAGCTGAGGCGGTGGCACTCTCGGGCATAAAGGGAGATGTGGAGGCTATGGCTCGTTGGTTCCTTAGTCAAGGCGTAACTCGCATATACATAACCATGGGTGCCCGAGGCGTTTATTGCAGCGATGGCAAGCAGAGCGTTGTGATGCCATCGCAGGCAGTAACGGTGGTAAATGCTACTGGAGCTGGCGATGCTTTCATGGCAGGAGTAGTTCATGCCGAGCTGAGTGGCGCCACCATTCATGAAACCTGCGCACTAGGCATCAAAGCTGCCGCTCTTGCCTTGCAATCACCTGCAGCAGTACCCCTCAATATTCAAAAACTAAAAAAATAAATTACGTATGTTGCGATGCCATCGCAATCCAAAATCAGTAATAAAATGAACAAATATCTCTCAATCTCCCAAGAAGTAAAGGAAGCGCTTGAGGCTGGACGGCCAGTTGTGGCGCTCGAGTCAACAATAATATCTCACGGAATGCCCTATCCGCAGAATGTGGAGACGGCATTGAAGGTGGAGCAGACCATCCGCGACAATGGTGCTGTGCCAGCGACCATCGCCATCATTGGCGGCAAACTCAAAGCAGGCTGCACACCCGAGGAAATAGAGTACTTAGGCAAGAAAGGTCAGGCGGTGACCAAGGCGTCGCGTCGCGACCTGCCAGTGCTCATAGCTCGTGGCGAGGATGGCGCTACCACGGTGACCACCACCATGATAATCGCCGCTATGGCAGGCATTAAGGTGTTTGCTACTGGCGGCATTGGCGGTGTGCATCGCGGTGCCGAGACCACGATGGACATTAGTGCCGACCTCGAGGAGCTTGCACAGACTCCAGTAATGGTGATCTGCGCTGGCGCAAAATCAATTCTAGACTTAGGCTTGACGCTTGAATACCTTGAGACCAAAGGCGTTCCAGTTATCGGCTACGGCACCGAGGAACTGCCAGCTTTCTACACCCGCCGCAGCGGGTTTAAGGTAGATTACCGCATCGACACCCCCGAAGAACTCGCCGCCGCTTTCCGCGCCAAACTTGAGATGGGTCTTGCTGGTGGTATGCTCGTCACTAATCCCATTCCAGAGGAATATTCACTCGACCCAAATTATATCAACGAGGCGATTGATAAAGCCATAAAGAAGAGCGTGGAATTAGGCATCAAAGGCAAGGCTACCACACCGTTCCTGCTTGCCGAAATCAAGGATATCACAGGCGGTAACAGCTTGGATGCCAATATCCAACTCGTGCTAAACAATGCTCGCCTTGCAGCCCGCACCGCAGTCTGTCTTAGCAATAAAAATGATTAATTATTTGGCATTTTACTCGATTTGTAATAACTTTGCGGCTTATTATTGAACAAATATAATAACACAATATCAAAACTATGAACACAAAAAGATTTTTACTTGCTATGGGAGCGCTCTTGATGCTCGCATTGCCCTTGTCGGCCGACAATTGGGACGTGACAGGAGATGGTGAAGTCACGGCTGCTGATATTACTGCGGTTTATGATAAACTCCTCACTAACGACACTACTTATCCTGAAAGCGCTTATGACGTGAATGGCGACGGAAGCATCACCGCTGCCGACATTACCGCGATTTATGACGTGCTGCTCAACGGCTTCCCAATTACTTCTACTGAATACACTGTTAATGGCGTAACTTTCGTGATGGTGAATGTTGAAGGCGGCACTTTCACCATGGGTGCTAATGGCGGCGATGCCGAAGCCAGTGAGAATGAGTATCCTGCTCACCAAGTGAAGGTTGGCTCATTTGCCATTGGTCAGACTGAGGTAACACAGGAGTTGTGGAAGGCTGTTATGGGGTATAACTACAGTGGCCACGAAGGAAGCTTGCAACTCCCTGTGGAATATGTCAGCTGGGAGATGTGCAATCTGTTTATTTCCAAATTAAACCAGATGACTGGCAAGAATTTCCGTTTGCCTACCGAGGCTGAGTGGGAGTTTGCTGCACGTGGTGGCAACAAGAGTAAGAACTACCTTTATGCAGGTAGCAACAATATTGACGATGTGGCTTGGTATGATGCCAATTCTAACGAAGAGTCACACGAGGTGGCCACCAAGGCTCCTAATGAGCTTGGTCTCTACGACATGAGCGGAAACGTGTGGGAGTGGTGCATTGACTGGTATGGTGAATATAGTGCTGACTCTCAAACTAATCCCACTGGCCCAGAATCTGGTGCTGAGAAAGTTATGCGTGGTGGTAGCTGGTACAGCTCATCTAAAAAATGCCGTATCACAAAGCGTTTCAAAGCCGGTTCAGGCTTTGGCGATGATGACATCGGTTTCCGCTTGGCTATGTAAGCATAATGCACAATGCCCAATGCATAATGTGCAGAGAGTATTTAGTCCGACTTAGTCCGACATTGTCTGACTTTGTCGGACTTTTTCCACGGATTATCTATGCAAAATTTGTTTGAAATCGTTAAAAAATGGCTATTCCTTTCATTGAGATGCCAAAAATGTGTAACTTTGTAGGTTTTTAAAGCATATTTTGTGGAACAAAAGCGAAAAATAGCTGTTTTGGGAAGCACTGGCTCGATAGGGAGGCAGACGCTCGACATCGCTGCTGAGTACCCTCATATTTTTGAGGTGGATTTGCTGGTGGCGAACCGTAGTGCCGACTTGCTCATCGAGCAGGCTATGCGTTTTAGGCCTCGAAATGTGGTGATCGCAAGTGGCGACCTCTACCAAAAAGTAGCTCACGCTCTTGAGGGCACGGGTATCGCAGTGTTCACTGGTGACAGTGTGGTGTCGGAACTGGTGGCTCAGCCTGAGGTTGACACTGTTGTCACCGCCATGGTGGGTTATAGCGGATTAGCATCGACCATTGCCGCTATCAAGGCTGGCAAGAAGATTGCCCTTGCTAACAAGGAGACTCTTGTGGTGGCCGGCGAACTCATTAACGAACTGCTCAAAGACTCTGACTCGGTGCTCTATCCAGTTGACAGTGAGCATGGAGCGTTTTATCAGTGCCTTGTGGGTGAGGATATGGATAATGTGTCGAAACTTATCCTTACTGCTTCGGGTGGTCCTTTCCGCACCATGCCACGTGAGCAGCTTGCCACTGTGACCAAAGACGATGCCTTGCGTCATCCCAACTGGGCGATGGGATCTAAAATTACCATCGACAGCGCGACAATGATGAACAAAGGTTTCGAGATGATTGAGGCGAAGTGGCTCTACGGCATCTCACAGGAAAATATCGACATTGTGGTGCATCCGCAGTCAATAGTGCATTCCATGGTGGAGTTTGTGGATGGCTCGGTAAAGGCGCAGCTCGGCTTGCCCGACATGCACTTGCCCATACGTTATGCGCTGGGACTGCCCGGACGCTTGGCTACCAAAGAGCGCCGCATGACTGTTGCCGACTATGCTTCGCTTACCTTTGAAAAGCCCGATTTCGAGAAATTTCCGCTGCTGGGCACCGCCTACGAGGCAGCACGTCGGGGCGGCAATGTGCCTTGCGTGATGAATGCTGCAAACGAAATCGCTGTTGCAGCCTTCCTCCACGACAAGATAGGCTTTAACGACATTTACAACATCATAGAGAAGACAATGGCATGGGCGCCTTTCATCGCCTCTCCCACTCACGACGACTATATCGCTACCAACGCCGAAGCCCGCAGCTATGCCGAGAGCTTAATTAGTAATGCATAATGCACAATTCATAATGCACAATCGTCTATATAATATAGAACTTATAGCCAACATATAACTGATAACTCAAAACTGACAACTCAAAACTGACAACTCAATGATAAAAGTCTTGCAATTTATTGTGTCTCTCAGCTTACTGGTGTTCATTCACGAGTTGGGGCATTATATGTGGGCGAGATTTTTCAAAGTTAGGGTTGAGAAGTTTTATCTCTTTTTTGACTGGGGCAACAAGAAGTGGGATGGAAGCCTATTAAAGTACAAGCCCAAAAACAGTTACACTGAGTATGGCGTGGGTTGGTTGCCATTAGGCGGATATTGCAAAATCGCGGGTATGATCGACGAGTCGCTCGACACCGACCAGATGAAACAGCCTGAGCAGCCATGGGAGTTTCGTTCTAAGCCCGCTTGGCAGCGACTGCTCATAATGACTGGCGGTGTAATCAACAACTTCCTGCTTGCCATTTTAATCTATGCCGGCATCGTTTATTGCTATGGCGAGAAATTTCTTCCCTATAAGAATGTGGATATGGGAATGTCTTATTGTAGCAGTGCCCACAAGATTGGTTTTGAAGATGGCGACATACCTTTGAGTGCCGACGGGAAGGAACTGGTGTCTCTCAACATTGACGAGATGCAAGCGATGCTCACCGCTAAGCAGGTGAAGGTGTTGCGCAACCACAAGGACACAGTTACCATTAATATCCCCGAGAAATTTATCTTCCAATGCGAGAATGATGCCAAAAACAAAAACGAGTCGTTTATTGACTATCGCATGCCAACGATTGTCGATTCTATAGTTCCAAACGGGGGAGCAGCGAAAGCGGGGTTGCAGAATGGCGATAAGTTGTTGAAAGTTGATACTGTCGACACCCCCGATTTCAAGACCTTCACCACTGTTCTCGACAAGCACAAGGGTGATACGGTGATGATGTCCTTTGAGCGCGACGGCAAGCTGCAGAGCGCTATGGTGCCTGTGAGCAATGAAGGCAAGATTGGCATCGCTCTGTTGCCCATCGACAAAATCTACAAAGTTGAGTCACGGGAATATGGTCTCTTGGAGTCTTTCCCTAAAGGAATAAAGGAAGGATGGACTACTCTGGTCAACTATGTGAGCCAGTTCAAACTCGTTTTCTCGCAAGAGGGCGCGCAGAGTGTGGGTGGTTTCATCACCATGGGCAGCATCTTTCCTGATACCTGGAACTGGTATGCCTTCTGGCAGCTGACGGCGCTGCTGTCGGTGATTCTCGCGTTTATGAACATCCTGCCAATACCCGCCCTCGACGGTGGTCACGTAATGTTCCTGCTTTATGAGATTATCTTCCGCCGCAAGCCTGGCGAGAAGTTCATGATACGTGCACAGATAGTGGGCATGGCAATATTATTTGCGCTCCTCATCTGGGCCAATGGCAACGACATATATCGATTGCTGCACAATTAATTAAGTAGTAAGTGTTAATTGATAGTAAAAAACTAAAACTAGAAAATAATGTCAACATTTTGGCTGAAAGCCCTTCAACTGATCCTCTCATTGGCACTGCTGGTGTTTATTCACGAGTTGGGACACTATATGTGGGCGAGGATTTTTAAAGTTAGAGTAGAGAAGTTTTACCTCTTTTTTGATATAGGACTTAAGAAGTTGGGTATCAAGTGGGATGGTAGCATCTTCAAGTTCAAGCCCAAGAACAGTGAGACCGAGTATGGCTTAGGATGGCTGCCATTAGGTGGCTATTGCAAGATTGCGGGCATGATTGACGAGTCGATGGACACCGAGCAGATGAAACAGCCTGAGCAGCCTTGGGAGTTCCGCAGCAAGCCCGCTTGGCAGCGCCTGCTCATCATGGTGGGTGGTGTGCTCAACAACTTCCTGCTTGCCATATTGATATACATAGGTATCATGGCATGTTGGGGCGAGAAAGTGATTCCTTACAAGAACGCCGAGTTGGGCATGGAGTTCTCTGAGAGCGCCGAGAAGTTAGGCTTCCGTGACGGTGACATTCCGATGAGTGCCGACGGCAAAGATCTCTGTTTCGTTATTGACGACGACATTGATATGATGAAAGCCGCAAAGCAGGTAACGGTGCTACGTAACGGAAAAGACACGGTAATCAATATTCCCGATAACTATAAGTTTGAAAAGGATAAAACTACCGGCATCGACTTTATGGACTACCGACGTCCAGTGGTTATAGAAAGCACTATGCCTGGCGATGGTGCCGAGAAGGCTGGGCTTAAGAAAGGCGACCGCATAATGACTGTAGGAGGTGTGCCTGCCGAGGATTACTACACTTTTACCGAGCAGCTTAAAGTTAACAATGACAAGTCGGTGATGATGACCTATCAGCGCGACGGTAAGCTTGACAGCGCTGAAGTGAAGGTGAATGATACTGGCAAGATTGGCATTGGCTTGAGGCAGATAGATCAGATTTACAACGTTGAGAGAAAGCAGTATGGATTCTTTACTTCCATTCCACGTGGCATTGAGATGGGATGGGAAGAACTTGCGAAATATGCCAGCAGCTTTAAGAAGGTGTTCTCAAAAGAAGGCGCGCAGAGCATAGGTGGTTTCGGTGCAATTGGTAACCTCTTCCCCGATGTGTGGGACTGGGAGAAGTTCTGGGAGCTGACAGCGTTGTTGTCGGTGATTCTCGCCTTTATGAACATCCTGCCTATCCCTGCCCTTGATGGTGGACATGTGTTGTTCCTGTTCTATGAGATAATCTTCCGCCGCAAACCCAGCGACAAATTCATGGAGCGAGCACAGATCGTGGGAATGGTTCTCCTTATAGGATTACTTATATGGGCCAACGGCAATGACCTCTACCGATGGGTAATAAAGCCGTTCATTAATTAGCGCACATCACGGGAATCGGGGATTGAGAACGAGGGTCGTGGATCGAGGCTCGTCAACTATTAACTATTAACTATTAACTATGAACTATAAAAAGATCTCCCTGCGGCGTGGCAAGGAGGAGTCGCTTAAGCGGTTCCATCCCTGGGTGTTCTCGGGGGCGATAGCCCATGCCGACGAGACGATAGAGGAAGGCGACGTGGTGTCGGTCTTCGGCAGTGACGGCACACACATTGGCAACGGCCACTATCAGGTGGGTAGCATCATGGTGCGCATCCTCGCATGGGGCGACACTGCTATCGACGACGCTTTCTACCGTGAACGCCTTGAGCAGGCTTGGCGTGTGCGTCAGGCACTCGGCCTGATGCGGCCCGACAACAACTCCTTCCGACTCGTCCATGGCGAGGGCGACTTCCTGCCAGGACTGGTGGTTGACGTGTATGGCTCCACCGCTGTCATTCAGGCTCACTCTCCAGGAATGCACTTCGCGCGCAAAAGCATTGCCCAGGCACTCGTTGACCTGCCCGATGGGGTTATCAAGAATGTATATTACAAGAGCGAGACCACGCTGCCCTACAAGGCGCATCTCGATCCTGAAAATCAATATCTTATTGGCAAGTTTGACACCGATGTGGCGGTGGAGAACGGCCTCAAGTTCCACGTGGACTGGCTGCGCGGACAGAAGACGGGCTTCTTCGTTGACCAACGCGAGAACCGCGCCCTTGTGGAGCGCTACTGCCGTGACCGCCGTGTGCTAAATATGTTCTGCTACACTGGTGGATTTTCGTTCTACGCCATGCGTGGAGGGGCGCAATTGGTGCACTCTGTTGACAGCTCGGGTAAGGCGGTGATGCTCACCGAGCGCAACGTGGAGCTTAATTACCCGGGAGACGAGCGCCATAAGGCTTTTGCTGAGGACGCTTTCGACTATCTCGACCGCATGGAGCGTGATGCCTATGACCTTATCATCCTCGATCCTCCCGCCTTCGCCAAGCACAAGAGCGCGCTGAAGAATGCTCTCGTGGGCTATCGACGACTTAATGCTAAGGCGTTGAGCAAGATACAGAGTGGGGGAGTGCTGTTCACTTTCTCTTGCTCTCAGGCGGTGAGCAAGGAACAGTTCCGTGTGGCGGTGTTCACTGCTGCCGCCCAGAGCCGCCGCAAGGTGCGCATCCTGCACCAACTCACTCAACCCGCCGACCACCCCATCAACATCTACCACCCCGAAGGCGAATACCTCAAAGGCCTGGTGCTGTGGGTGGAGTAGTTCACAGTTCATAGTTCATAGTTCACCCCCAGCACTGGATATAAACCACAGATTAAACAGATTAAAACAAACTAGGGATTAATCTGATTTTTCTGATATGTTTTCTGGCTCCAGTTCAGATTAATCAGAAACATCAGTTGTTTTTTCAACGAACTAGAGTGGTAAGAAGTGGTTGATATGGAATTTTAAATCAAATTTTAATTCATTTTTATATAAAATGCTCACGCTCGAAATAACTTGAGCAAGCTCAATTCTTTGCTCGCTTAATCGCATTTTTAAGCGGAGCGCCCCTCCAACCACAGTGTGTTTTCTTGTTAACTGGCAAGATGGATGTTTAATTTTTGTTAAATTTCAGTCAAAGTTATTAATTTTGGGGGTTAAATAGGCATTTTATCACATTAAATGGTTGATAATTCGGAATGTTTTTTTAATTTTGCGCTGAATTTTGCCTCTTGAGTACAGTGCTTAATGAAATTGATGGTTATATTGCTTAAGTCCATTTATCTGTATTAACTAAAAAGTCGTTGTGGACCAAAGCCTTAACATAAAATCCTAATCATCAAATTAAGCTCGGAGCAACAGCCAACTCTGCGCCTGATTGACGTGAAAATTTTAAAACAAAAATAGAGTTTATTATTTATCTAAAATTTTTTATTAACTATGACACGTATTTTGAGATTACTACTGATTGCCGCAATCGCCTTGCCCTACTTCGGTAACGCCGCGGCACAGAATGTGAAATCAGAAGTAGAAACAAAGTCGGTAAAAGAGATGCTGAAGAACGATGCTTCATCAGCGGTATCGACTGTTGCTTCTGACGAGATCGTCCTCAAAACTGAGGTCAAATCTGGGAATACTCTTGCGTCTCCAACAAAGCGAGGCCAAAAGAGTTCTACAGGAGGAAAGGCTCCAAAAGCCATTTCCACTAAAGCTGATAAGGTTACTGTGACCCCACCATCAAGTGCTACTATTGAAGAGTGGTCAATTGATGGCACATTCTATTATTACAATAGTGGATGGCAGACTACAACTGATTACTTGTCTTATAGCGGAGGTAATATTCAAGTCGCCATTGATGGCAATGACATCTACGTTTCAGGATTATGCCCCGCATTTAACACTGGTTGGATTAAGGGTACTATAAATGGAACCACTGCAACTTTCGCATCAGGCCAATATTATGGCACATTAACTCAAGACAGTGAAGACTATGAGTTCTGGTTTGTTGGCGAGGATGCAAATAACAACATTTGTGATGTGGTGTTCAACTATAGCGAAGAAGGTAAAAAGCTGACTCAAGTCACTCCATTCATCTGTAACAAGACAAGTGGTGAAGCTGGTGGATATTATTACAACTACTTCCAGAATACTGTAATCCACATGTCTAAGAATGCTACAGTTTGTGATGGATCGGCCAATAATGAGTATGTTCCTGTTTATGGTTATTGGTTGGATACAAGTGGTACAGAGTCTCAGATGATTTATCCAAAATCTCTGTTCTCTGACCTTCAAGCTGGTGACCGCATTGAGTCAATCACTTTCTACACCTACACATCAAGTACTGCTACAGTGCCTGATAATCTTGGTTCTGCAACAGTTCAAGTTCGCATGGGCGAGACAACTGAAACCGCGATAACTAGTTCGACATATCAGGGAAATCGCACAAATGGGACTGTTGTTTATGAAGGCACTTTGACCACTGGTACTAATACAATGACCATCACTTTTGATCAGCCATATATCTATGAAGGCAAGAATCTTGTGATTGACACCTATGTTTCTAATGGCGTATCAAACAAATATGCTCATTGTTATTGGGCTGGCGAGAGTGCTTCAGCTGGCGCTAGTGCCTATTATCGTAGCGGCTTCAATCAGCTTTCTTTCCTTCCCAAGATGACAATGGTGTGGAGCAATGCAGTGCCCGATTTTGCTTTAGACTTTGAAAATGTGGAAGTTGGCAGCAGCAAGACTCTGAACGCAGTTGTTAAGAATCCAGAAAGCCAGTCGGTTACTGCTACACTGACAACTTCGGCACCCTTCTCGGTGGCAAGTTCAAGCATTACAATGACAGCTGGAAATAATGTTATTCCTGTAACCTTTACACCAACCGACGCGACCGTTTATAATGGCACTCTTACCATTGATATGAATGGCGTGACCACAAATATCACACTGAAGGGTATTGGTAATGTTACTGGTTCTCCAGCCGCTTTGCGTGACTCTACATTCTATGCAGGCATCAACTATGAGTGGACTGATAGCTTAGGTACTACTCACACCAGTAGCCTTGATGAAATCGCTACCGACCCCGACCAGATGATTGCTATGATTCAAGAGGTTTATACCAACAAGACTATCCCTGGCAACTTCACAAGAGGTTATACCACTGCCGGTGTTGCTGAAGGTGATCCCGTGAACTATGGCGGTGTAGGTACTATTTCTCTCACTTTGGACGGTACTAGTGGCTATTACTCCTACGAAGATGGCTATGGATGGGGTATTCCTGGTGATTTGGTGACTGGCAGCAGTACATCGTATATCTCTGGATCTAGAGGAACCTCATATTACTGTTCTATGGATCCTGAGCAATATAAGCCATACAACGAGGGTGTTACCCTATTGCTTGTTGAAATGGTTGATGACTTTGATAAAACTACCATGTTTAATACAGAGGAGACAGAACCTTATAATCAATTAAGGGATTATATCTCTAACTCTATCAAATCAATCAGAGTTGTTACTCAAGCAAGACGCACAGGTACTGGCAACCAGGCAGGTACTCTTTTCAAGATTGACTGTGACAAGATGAACAAGTTCTACTTTATGGCTAAGGGTCAATTGCGTTGGATTTACAATTCTGTCTTTGCTGAATATGCCGAAGATTCGTATTTGCTCGGACTTTTCTGTGCAGACCCATGCTACATCTACAATACTAATTCAACATATGGTCTTAGTGGATTCTTTGATGACCGTTCGTTCCCATTGTTCTACAATATGTTTGAGGAGTTCAGTCCTGTGGCCAACGATGCAACTGCTGCCAAGGCTGATATCTATCAAGACCTTGTCAACATGGACTCGTTTGCTGTAGAGCATGACTGTATGGAAGTGCCTTTGATGGGACACCAGTTTATGATGTACGGTGAGGATAGTGGTGCTAGCGACTGCCAGGACGTTCGCGACCTTATGTTCTTCGTTCCCGACAAACGCATGATGAGCTGGAGCGGTCGTGATAATGAGAATAACCTTGACTATCAAAAGTTCATGAACTATAACGCTACTTATGCACCAACACTGGGTCTTTACGTAATCCGTCAGAATGAGATTCAGGGTGCTCAGGTAAGTGGTAAGGAGATGTACAAGCTCACTCTTAACTGGGATACCAACCTTGACCAGTTCCTGCCAAGTGATGAGCAAGAGTTCTATCTGTACCAGGTTGTTATCAATCCAGATGATGGTACTGAGGAATATGTTCCTGTTTATTACATGAACAGCAACGGTCAGTACACCGACAAGAACGGTAACGTGGTTACTACTCCTGTGCCCATCGTGCTCAATTTCAATTCTGGTGACACTAAGGAATATACTGAGGTGTATGTTGCAATGCAGAATTCGAGCCAACAGGTTACATATGCTATCGAGGGCCGTGACGTAGGTCACTTCTTGAGTTTGCAGATGTCTAACAAGCGTGACTTCATCATTCCAGGTCTCGACGACAATGAGATGATTAAGTTGACTGACGCTACTCACTACAGCCGTTTCAACCCACAGTCGGTTAAGAACTGCTATTCTAACAGAATTGTGATGGAGAATAATGCTATTGGTATCAACAACAATGCCATTGTGGACGGCGAGAATGGTACTAAGTTGTTCGTTAAGCGTGTACACACCGAGAAGGTTGACGGCGTTGAAACCCCAATCATTGAGAACGTTGCTACTATCACCTTCAACAACCACGACTCGAGCAGCCGTACTCTCACTGTGACTATGGACAACCAGAGTGCTAAGAGCGAGTATCCTGCCGGTAAGACAAGTGGTACAGGTGCCGGTTATCACGCCAACAAGGGAGAGGCATCGTGGACTCAGAGCTATAACATTGCAACTACTGGTGATAACCAGGGCAACATTATCTTGAATCCCGCACTCATCATCTATGACAACTTTGTTGTTGACGTAGCTAACAATGACCATCCATCATCTTATACCTATATGGTAGAGACCAACTATCCTGGTGTTGTATATCTGAATACCAATATTACTGGAACAGATTATACTAATGGTGCAGTTTGGTATGCATGGACTTGGAATAATAGCAATGATGGAATGTGGGTTAAAGGAAGACCTACTAACCAGATTGGAAAGTATATGTTCACACCAATGAAGGCTAATGTCAAATTTGTCCGTACCAATCCTAATGCAAGCGTGGTTCCTTCGTGGGATGCTGCATGGAATCAGACAGGCGACTTGGTAGTTATTGGAGAGACATTCAGACTTAATGGATGGGGACTGGATGGTTATTGGGAGGACGAAGATAAGAATACTGCCTACAGTAACGATTTCCGTATCCCAATTTACAAGACCGATTCAAAAATCAACAATGTATTTACCCTTGCTGAGGTTGATGGCGACGAGACTGGATATATGGAACTTCCTGAGAACTTCGAGTTCAGTGAGAAGTTGCAGTTCAGCTCTAAGACCGAGATTCTGCGTTACGACGTTTATCGTTGGGGTGAGACCGACAGCCGTTACATCATTGACAAGGTTTTGGGCGATGATGATGAAGAAGATATCGCTCCTGATGGTATCGCCGGTAATCAGGGTACAAGTTACACCGTATCAATGAATGAGGTTGGTACCGAGGACTACTACACTACATCAGTAGGTATCAGTGCTGGTGAAGACAACAAGTGGGCAAAATTTGTTGACTATATTCCTGCAAAGCAGACTGCTGGAACAGCCTTCACTTATGCTCCAGTTGTAGAGGCATTCACCTTTGGCAACGATGTTAATGGCGCCGCTCGTGAAGACTACAACACATACGGTGGCCCATTGCAGACTGCCGCTATGGGTAAGCTCGCAATCTCTGTTGTGCCTCCAAGCAGCAGCAATCCTCTTATGAGTGAGCACACTTGGACTAAGAATGGTAAGACTTATGCTTACTATAACATCAAGTTGAATATCGACACTAAATCAATTCCAGCCGGTTATGAAATCTACAAGATTCGTGCTTGGCGTGAGATTGATGAGAGTCTGCTTGATGAGGAGCGTGATGAGTGCCAAGGACGTTTAAGCGACAGCTACAAGTTTGAGGAGTTGACTTATCCTAATATCGACGATAACTATGTGCTTGGTAGTGGTCAAGATTTGACAGTTGATGTTGACGGTACCTGCACTGGTAGCTTCGGTGCTCAGAAGTTGCGTACCTCTGACGACGAGACTGGTGTGATTGATGAGCTCGATGCTTGCTTCTTCGTTCGCATCTACTTCACTCGTACCGCAAACTTGGCATCAAAAGGCACTCGCGATGGTGAGTTGCCAGCAGATGGACAGTTCTATGTAGTAGAGGCTACTTACGACTTCGTTGCAGAAGGTGGTTCAGACGTTCCTACTGGCATCTTCAACATCGACAATGCTAAGATGGTTGTGGGTAAGAAGTACTACAATCCTGCTGGTGTTGAGAGCGACACTCCATTCCAGGGTGTGAACATCGTGGTTACTCGCTACAGCGATGGCTCTACAACCACAACTAAGATCTTGAAATAAGAAATTTTAGATAAAGTTTTTTATTGATGAGGAGAGCGGCGTGAGTCGCTCTCCTTCTTTTGTTGCCGCTCGCGAGGCTCGCTGGTTTCACTAACCTCTATACTTCCAAGTTCCAAACAGGACTAACAAATAATCAAGGCTCGATATCGCATCGGGCCTTGAAAAGCGGTTCTTGTTTAAACCTTATCTAAAATTTTTTATGCTATTGTAAATATTATTCTACATTGCCGCAGTACTGCATTGTGAAGTATTGCATGAGAATGAAATGCTGTAATGCTGCCAAATGCCGATTGCTGTCGACGCTGTCGGCAACTGATGCTATAACCTGAGAGAGACGTGTTTTTCTTCGGGGTTAATGTGCAAATCATTATCACTTTTACGCTGCATATTTATCTATATGTGCGTTTGTGGGTGCAAAATTATGCTATAATTATAAATTGTGCAAAATTATATGCAGGAAAAATTATTTATTTCTTAAAATCTATCATTTTTGGGAGTATGTAAGAACTTGTTTGATTTACAGTTTGTTGTGGTGTAATTGTTCGGGCCTATTATCATTGGTTAACCAACTATGGTAGTTTTTGGGTTTAAAATCGAAATTGTATATTTAAATATTGTGTACTTAATAAAAATGACATAATTTTGTAGATAAATTTGCTTGGTATGTTATCTGTTACGATAGCGAAGTGATTTCTTATTTGACATGATTTGCGCATCTATGTATCGTGAATTAACGCAAACCAAATATCTAAATTCTAAGAAGATTACACTTTCAAGCAATATTTTAACTATGGTCAATGCTCAAAGTGGCGTTGCCGATGAAGATTGTGTGCTATGTAGCAGCACGTCACCGATGATGAAATTTTTTATTTATTATTTATAAAACACATTAAAACCGGATTTTAATTAATTTTATTATGACAAGAATTCTGAGATTACTACTGATTGCCGCAATCGCCTTGCCCTACTTCGGCAACGCCGCGGCACAAGAAGTTGAAATGTCCCCTCAGACAAAGGGAACTTTGTCTGTTCTAACCGTTGGTGACGAGAATGCTATTCCAGCCACAGGAAATGTGACAAATTCTTCAAGCCAGCAAAAAGATCTAAATGTGCCTGATGTGCTTCCCATTAAAGGTGGAAAGGGCAATATCAAGCCAAAATCAGTTGTGGAACCTGTAGTTAACGATACTTACTCTTTCGTTTGCTATAATGATAATTCGAATCTTCAATATTATAATAAAGTGCCATTCTTTGGGACATTTTTCGATGTTCAAGGGAGTGAGACACAGATGATATATCCTGCATCTGAACTTTCAGAACTGGCTGCTGGCGACACGATAACTGGTTTCCGTTTCTTTGCTTATAACATCCCGTCAGCGATGACTACGACTACATTTGAAGTGAGGGTAGGCAATACTACAACTTCAACTGTGACAAGTGCTAATGCAATGATAAGTAATCGCAGTAGTCTTACCCCTGTTTATCAAGGGCAATTGACTGAAGGTTCTACCTATGCAACTATTCTTTTTGACACGCCAATTGTATATCAAGGTAATAATCTGATGGTTGATATCTATGTTACATCAGCTGGCGGTTACTCAAATTCGTGCTACTGGATTTGCGATAACAGATCTACATCAGGAGTAAGTTATTATTATTGCAATGATAGTCAATATAGTTCAAATTCTAACTATAATGGACCATCAACTTATTTGCCATCGATGGTTATGTGGTATAAACATCCAACAACTGTCGAAGTTAGTCCTCGTGATATAGTTGTAAAGGATGAGGCGTTCTTTGATGGCATTGAGTATGCATGGCCTTATAATGCAGATCCTTCTGAACAAACCACATCAAAATTAAGTGAGACAGCAACTGACCCCGACCAGATGATTGCTATGTTGCGTGAGATATATATGAACAAGTCAATCCCTGGAAATCTGAATAGAGGATATGCTTATGATGGCTCACCTGAAACAAGAAACAACGATGTTTATTATCCTGGAGTAGGAACCATTTTGTTGAACAATTCTAGTGCTTACACAAATATAAATAGCTATGAATTTGATGAGGATGGTCTTGGATGGGGAATCCCCGGCGAGATGGACCAGGTTTCTAGTGGTGCTGTTGGTCTAACTAGTGGAAGCTCGTTGACCGCTTATTTCGCTACTGCAAAACAAGATACTTATAGGCCAAACGAAGAGGGCCTCACATTGCTTCTTGTGGAGATGAAAGACACATATGTTGATGGTTCTAATAATACAATAGCAAATCAGACTTTTGCAAATGAATATGAAAGGCTGAGAGCTTATTTTGCCAATACTGTTAGATCGATAAAAGTTGTGACAGAAGCAAGAAGAACAGGTGATGGATTTGCATCAGGAACACTGTTCAAGATTGACTGCGACAAAATGAACAAGTTCTTCTTGTTGGCAAAAGGTCAGTTACACTTAGACCATCAATCAACATGGTATTTCAGAAGATTCTCTGATGTTACCCAAGATCTCTATGCTAATGATATCAGCTTGCCACCAAGCTACATTTATTTGAATAGTAGTAACAACCAGTACTGGGATAATAACTCAGGTCCATTGTTCTACCACATGTTTGAGCAGTTCAGCCCATCAATGCCAAGTGATACTATTGGTGCTCTTGACCTCTATCAGAACATGACTACCAATATGGAGTCGTTCCCTGTAATTCACGACTGCTTGGGTGTTACTGTTATGAATCACCAGTTCATGATGTATGGTACCGACAGTGGTGATGACGACTGCCAGGATATTCATGACTTGATGTTCTTTATTCCTGATTATAGAATGCTTACGAGTGATAGACGTGACCCAAGTATTTATCTGCAGGAATATCTGAATTATCATACTCAGCATCAACCTCAAATGAGTTTGTTCGTAATCAAGCAGAATCCTATCACTGGTGAGCAGATAGATGGCCAAGAGACCTACAAACTGCACTTGACATGGAATTCTAATCTTCTTGACTTCTTGCCAGGTACAGATGGCCAGTACAATCTCTATCGTGTAATCATTAACCCTGATGGCACTAAGACTTATCAAAAGATTGGCAACTTTAATCCTAACACCTTCGAGTATTATGACAATGTTCCTATGCAGCACAATGGTCAGCAGGTGACCTACGTTGTTCAAGGACAGGACGTTGATGAATTCTTGGATTTGCAGATGTCGAACGAGGAGAGCTATATCATCCCAGGTCTCGACCGTGCCGAGCAGCTGCGCATCGACCTTAACAGCGACTACTACTTCAGCCGCTACGATGCAGCCGACCAGACCAACAACTACTCTAACTCACTTATAGCCAACAACACCGTTGGTACTAACGTGAAGCCACAGTATCTTGAGAACGGCAGCCAGTTCAAGTTCTGGCGTGCTACTGTTGACGAGCAGACTGGTAATGTTGTTACCCCCGCAAATCCATTTGTAGTGGCAGAGGTTAGCAACTGGAACGCCTCTACTGGTGGTACACTCACCTATAAGGATTGGGATGACCAGACCAACTTCAGCTCTAAACCCTATGGTCATGGTTATCACGCAAATCCAGCTACTTCAACCATATCGGTTTCTAATGGAGAGGTTGTATTTGACGGTTTGAAGCTTTATGACAACTTCAGTGTAAGCGTTGCCAATAATGAGCATCCTTCACAGTATGTTTACTATGTGACTCTGCACACCTCAGTTCCATTTGAACTTGGTACTAACAACGTTCCTGACATTGCAACATGGCAGAATGGTAAGACATTTGCTTACTTTGAGGCTTATACCAACTGGACAGACGTTCGCGCTTGGGCTTGGGATACCAACAATAATGACTATAACTACACCGGTGGTAATTGGCCTGGCCAAGTAATGGAACTTGTTGGCACTCATGGCAGCAACTACGTTTATCGTTGGGCTATTCCTCAAGGAAATGGTGCTCCTAACAAGATTATCTTCAACTGGAATGACAACGGTCGCCAACAGACTGGTAATTTAGATTTCGCCAATGGCGGCTATTACACAACAAGTGGCCTTGTTAGCGTAATCAACACAAGTCAGGATGCTCGCAGTAACACCGTTAGTGTTCCTGTTTACAAGACTGAGATGACAATGAACCCCATCAGCGCAGACGTTGTTGAGAATGATGTTACTCACGCAACTCCTGCAACTACCAAGTTCCAGCTTGATGCTCAATACAGCAGTCGCAGTGAGATTCTTGGTTATTACATCTATCGCTGGGCCGACGGTGAGACAGCAGCCACTGCACGCTCAATCTATGAATCTAATGGCGATGACTCGTCTCCACAAGGTCAGGCAGGTAACCAGGGTACTTACTACTCTGTGGCTATGAACACTGACTATACTGCTCAGACCGATAACTTCGGTAGCAACTTTGACCCTGTTACCGCTTCGTTTGAGGACAACTATATGATTGATGAGGCCGAGGAAGGTGACACCTACACTTATGCTCCAGTGGTAGAGCTCTTCGCTCCAATTCAAGCAGTAGAGCTTCCAAGTGGTGTTGACCGTTCAGATTACAACACCTACGGTGGTCCACAGCAGATGACAGCTGGCGGTATTGTTAATGTTGACGTTTTGAAACCCGCTCAAAGTGACTATACTTGGACTGCAAACGGCAAGGAATACACTTACTACAATGTTTACCTTGATGTAACAAAACTTGACATACCCGACGGTTATGAGATCGCTAAGGTTCGCGCTTGGCGTAAGATTGACAGCCAGTATCTTGGTGAGCAAGAAGGCCAAGGCTATGAGGGACGTTTGCAACTCGATGCCAACGGCGAGTACAAGTTCATCGAGCAGGCATCATGTGCTGAGGGTGATGAACTTGGTAATAACGGTGCAAATGCATCTGTACATGCAGGAACCTTTGGTGCTGTGAAACTTAATTCAGGCGAGTCAATTCCTATGGAGTTCGTTGTTCGTGTTTACTTCACCAAGTCGGTAAGTGGTTCTAAGGCCGCTGATCCTAATGGTGACTACTACATCGCTGAATATACCATCAGCGACGCACTCACCAGCGAAATTCCAACCAGCATCTTCGGTGTTGAGTCTTATCGCAATGTTGAAAGCGTGAAGTATATCAACGCAGCCGGTGTTGAGAGCGACACTCCATTCAAGGGTGTGAACATCGTGGTTACTCGCTACAGCGATGGCTCGATGACTACCACAAAGATTCTGAAATAAAAAGTTTTAGATAAGATTTTTTATAATTGATTCAAGGGGGCGACGATGATGTTGCCCCCTTGAATTGTTTTAGTGGTTTAAAATTCTAGTTGTTTTGATTTTCTATTATCCCGAATCGGTCATAAGGATTTGGGATAAAAAGACAAAAACTGTCTACCATTCAGTTTAATGTCCAATTATTATGACTATATACTATCATCTTCCAAAAATATCAAGATCGACATCGGGCATTTTTTGAACCTCTCGTAGCAGTGCCGATTTATCGGTGGCGGTAGTGTTTTTGATGTTTTTTGTAATGAGAGTGTCTTAAAGAAGATTTCTTTGATGGTTTCGTAGTAACGTTTTTAGACTTTTCATCAACCTTGACATCTTCGTCTTTCTTGGCCTCGTTCTTGTCAGCAGCTTTGACTTCCTTGTATAGTTTCATGGCCTCGGCATTGGCTTGCTTGAGGCTCTGCTTGCTGTCGCTGTTGATGCCGTATTTCTCGGCTGGCGGTATGATGAGAACTGTTCCCACTGGAATCTTGCGGTAGTCGGGGTATAGCGCTTGGTTCTCACGGGCAATATATACCCAGAATGCCTGGTCGCCATAGTGCTTCTTGGCCATCGTGAAGATAACGTTGCTACCGCTGATGGTGTCGGTGACAATAGGCTTCGGCTTAACGTTTTTGGTATCGTTTGTGGTGTCTTTTGCGACTTGAGTGACCTCAGTAGCCTTGTCGCTGCGCTCTTTGCTGCGATGTGTGTAGAAATACCACACGGCGATAAGCGCGGCAGCTGCCGCTGCTGCGATGAGCCACACACGAGGGTTTCTCGACTTTGCATCTTGAGGTTCCTCTTGTGGCTCTTTTTGCGCTGGTTCGGACAAGGCACGCCTTGTCCCTACATTCTCTTCCTCTTGATTTTGAGCAGGGGAGACGGGTTCTGTATCTTCCTTTTGGGTATTATCTTCGGACGAGGCAGGCCTCGTCCCTACATTATTGGACGAGACAGGTGTTGGCTCTGGCTCTTCATTCTCATTTTGAGCGGGTTGCTCCATGCTGGCATCAATCTCGCGGAGCATTTCGTCGGTAACTTCATCGCATAGTTCCAGTGGCTCAAACTGAGCGAATGGAGCGTTCGCCGCTTCGGCAAGGTCTTTATCGGGAATGAAGACGACATCTTTTCCAGAGTCATCCTTAACCGTCTTAAATGTGCCCACCCCCTTTATAGTTACCGATTTTCCTTCGGTGAGCTCTTGGGTTACAACTGCAAACAGCTCTTGCAGGAACAGTTCGCTCATGCGCTCAGTGGTGTTGGCCTTTTGTGCCACCAGCTCAACCAGTTGTGGGAATGCTATCGTCTTTTTCATGGCTGGTTGAGGCGTTTTTTGAGCACATTGCTCGTGGTGAACTGTACCTCTACACGAGGTGGCATCAAAGTGCGCTTGCCAGTGTTTTCATTAACCTCAACACTCTCGTTATACTTCACAGCCTCGATGGTTCCAAGTCGTGGCACAGTAATACTATCAAGCTCCGAGCAACGTTCCACAACGACGTTGCCCAAAGCCTCAAACAGTTTATTCATGTCACTCTTGCTGCGGTTGAGTGATTTAGATAGAGTATCTACTAATTCCTTGTGAAGCATATTGTCAGTTAAGAGTGGAGAGTGTAGAGTGCAGAGGGGAGAGCCGATTCTCGATCCTCGATTCCCTATCTCCGATTTTGCGCCTTTGCCCAGCTGTCTTTGAGGGTGATGGTGCGGTTGAAGACGAGGTGCTCGGGAGTGCTGTCGAGGTCAACGCAGAAGTAGCCTATGCGCTGGAACTGGAACTTGTCCTCAGGCTTGGCAATTTGTGCCAAATATGGCTCAACCTTAGCGTTGGTGACAACCTTCAGCGAGTCGGGGTTAAGCAACTCGCGGAAGTCTTTCTCGCTTTCGGCAGACGGGTTCTCTACAGCGAACAGGCGGTCGTAGAGACGCACCTCGGCATCCACGGCATGGCGTGCCGATACCCAGTGAAGAGTGCCTTTCACCTTGCGCTCGCTGCCAGGTGTGCCGCTTAGCGTGTCGGGGTCGTAGGTGCAGTGAATCTCAGTGATGTTGCCGTCGGCATCCTTAACAACATCGTTGCACATTATGATATATCCACCTTTCAGGCGAACTTCCTTGCCAGGAGTCATGCGGAAGAACTTCTTGGGAGGCTCTTCCATAAAGTCGTCGCGCTCGATGTATATCTCGCGGCAGAACGGCATCTCGTGAGTGCCGGCGTTCTCCTGCTCAGGGTTGTTGTCCATAGCGAGCATCTCCACCTTGTCCTCGGGATAGTTGGTGATAACCACTTTCACGGGGTTGATGACGGCGCACACGCGGTTTGCGTTCTTGTTGAGGTCCTCACGGATGTTGTGCTCCAGCAGGTCGATGTCGTTCAGGGCCTCATATTTGGTGTAGCCTATATCGTCGAGGAAGTTCTTGATTGACTGTGGAGTGTAGCCACGGCGGCGCAGACCGCAAATGGTGGGCATGCGTGGGTCATCCCAACCAGCCACCAAGCCTTCTTTCACCAATTGCAGGAGTTTGCGCTTGCTCATCACGGTGTAGGTGAGGTTCAGGCGGTTAAACTCAATCTGGCGAGGGCAGTACTGGTCAACGGTGTCGCCAGCCAGCAGATGGGCGAAGTATTCGTAGAGCGGACGGTGAGGCACGAACTCCAGCGTACAAATAGAGTGTGTCACGCCCTCGAAGTAGTCGCTCTGGCCATGGGCGAAGTCATACATAGGATATACTTTCCACTTGGTTCCGGTGCGCCAGTGAGGAGTCTTGATGATGCGGTACATGATTGGGTCGCGGAAGTGCATATTGCTTGACGCCATGTCTATCTTGGCGCGAAGCACGCGGGCACCCTCGTCAAACTCACCGGCGTTCATGCGTTCAAACAAGTCGAGGTTCTCCTCCACACTGCGGTCGCGGTAGGGGCTGTTGGTGCCTGGCTGGGTGGGTGTGCCCTTTTGCTGGGCAATCTGCTCGCTGGTCTGGTCATCGACGTAGGCGAGGCCGCGTTTGATGAGATCGATGGCAAAGTCATAGAGTTTCTCAAAATAGTCGCTGGCATAGTACAGACGGTCGCCCCAGTCGTAACCAAGCCAGTGGATGTCGCGCATGATCGACTCTACGTACTCGGTGTCCTCCTTCTGAGGGTTGGTGTCGTCAAAGCGCAGGTTGCAAGTACCACCAAACATCTCGGCTACACCAAAATCCATGCATATCGCCTTGGCATGTCCAATATGAAGATAGCCGTTAGGCTCGGGTGGGAAACGTGTGTTAAGGCGTCCGCCGTTCTTACCTGCTGCCAAGTCATCGGCAACGATTTGCTGTACAAAATTGAGAGTCTTCTGGGTCTCTACGGGTTTTATTTCGTTGTTCTCTGCCATAATAGATTGAGATATAAATATGTTATTCAAAGATTTAGAGTTAAAAATACCACATCGGGCATTTTTCAAACGACAAAGGTACAAAAAAGTTTTCAGTTTTCAGTTTTCAGTTTTTTCCAAAGAGATTCTTGCAATCGGTGAAATCGGTGAAATGGCACGAATGCCAACGATATAAAAAAGTTTCCAGTTTTTTTGCATGGTGAGTGTGTTATTGGTGTATTGCGAGCGTCAGCCTCGGAAAAAACTCAGAAAAAGTCTCTTTTCAAGAAAAAACTATTTAAAGATTGCATAAAACCAAAATTTTCGTTTAACTTTGCAAGTTGTTGACAAAATGCCAAAATAGCATACAAATAAAATACACAATTAAATAACTCAAAATCATGAAAAAAATCTTTACTTTTATGGCTTGTGCGCTTTTGGCGTTTGCTGCGCTTGCGGTGCCGGCTATCCCAACTCCCATTCAGGTCACTCAGCCTGATGGCTCACAGTTGACGATAAAAATCGTTGGCGATGAGTTCTTTAACTATCAGACCACAGTCGATGGCTATACCATTGTGCGCAACGAGGCAGGGTATTTTGTCTATGCCCTTAGTGAGAACGATGACCTCGTTCCAAGCAAAGTGATTGCCCACAACGAGGCTGAACGCTCGGCAAGCGAGGCGCAGTTTGTGAACACCCTTGAGAAGGGCATTTTCAGCAAAGTCGATGCCCGCAATGGTAAGCAGAAACGTGCTTCAATTGATGCCAATACTAAGGCAAATGGTACTAAAGCCTACGACTACAACAATTTCCGTGGACTTATCATTCTTGTGGACTATTACGACTGCCAATTCTCTCGCAGCGATATGCAGAATTTTTACGACCGTATGGTCAACGAGGTAAATTACACTGGTTTCACTAACGAGGATGGCACCCCAAACACTTACGGCGCCTGCACCGGTAGCATCCGCGACTATTTCACCGACAACAGCCAGGGGCGTTTCAGCCCCACTTTCGACGTGTATGGTCCTGTTACATTGGCCAACTACTCAGTCGATGACCATCAAAAGTGGAACAATACTGGTGAAATTTGGGCTGCCGCTCTTAATCAGATTAACTCGCAAGTTAATTTTGCTCAGTATGACACCGACAACGATGGCAATATCGACATGATATACTTCATTGGTGCTGGCAGCGGTGCAAACAGCGACGGCTCCACCACTCACCTGTGGCCACACGCGAGCGATCTCTATTGGGAGAATGTAGTTCTCGACGGCAAGCGCGCTCGCTCTTACGCCTGCTCCACCGAGTTTGTTTATCCCGTATATTATGGCGTTCTTGACGGCATAGGCACCATCTGTCATGAGTTCAGCCACGTGCTGGGCTTGCCCGACCTTTATGATACCGACTATGAGGGCAGCGGTGGTCAGAGTCAGCACCCAGGCGATTGGGACATCATGGCTGGCGGAGGTTACCAGAACAACTCCCGCACTCCAGTGGCCTATAGCCTTTATGACCGTTACTCTTTAGGCTTCGCCAACGCGCAGGTCATCAAGAATACTGGCACCTATTCACTAAATCAGATTGGCTCTACTGGTGAGGGTTATATCATCAACAGTTCTGAGGCCAATGTGAAATTCTATCTCGAGAACCGTCAGAATACAAAGTGGGACACCTACGCACCTGGTCACGGTATGATAATATGCCGTGTTGATTCTACTAACACCTCGGTGTGGTATAGCAACGATTTGAACTGTGACCCAAGCCACAACTATTATGTGCTGTTGCGCGCTGGAAATGGTACTGGAACCGAGCAGGCGAGCGACGCTTTCCCCGCAGGTGCTAATTTGATTACTAACACCACCACTCCAAGCCTCTTGACATGGAATGGCAATCCTTGCCAATATAATATCACCAGCATTCAAGAGAATAACGGTGTCATCACTTTCAACATTGGTGATGACAACTCGCTGCATAGCGTTGTCGAAGACTTTGAGGAAATGGCTGTGGTAACTGCGCCTCCAGCCGATGATGTACAAGGTGTTTACTCTAAGTGGAAATTTGTCAACTGCTATGTCACCGCACCTGGCAGCGACTATTGCGACGGAGAGCATGCCGCAGTGATGAAGAAGCCGTCGTCGCTCACCATGACTGAGGACGTGCGCTATGTGAGCTACATGGTTACTTTTGACGCATACAACGCTTCGACTACTGCTGCTAAGTTCATCCTATACTATTCTACCGACAAAGGTGTATCATGGAATGCCGTTGCAAACAGCGACGGCGAGACCACTTCGACAGTGGGGGCAAACTCTTCTGCCACTTTGCAATATACCTTCGACATGACAGAGCCTGCTCGTTACCGCATCAGCATGAGTGCAGGCGCTACGTCCTATAAGGCATATATCGATAACTTCACTATCCATTACACCGATGAGATCCCTTATGTTGGCACTCCGCTGGCTACAGTGTTGAGCGAAGGTGTGAACGGCAACGAATATGTTATCGCCGATGACCTCTCGGTGGTTGAAGTGGTTCCAAGCGATGGCTTGGCGTTCCTCAGCGATGGCTACGACAACTGGATTAAGGTGGATGCAGGCAGCTACTACAATGCTCTGGCTGCGATGAACACTGTAGCAGCCGGTACCCTCAAGGGCATCTTCACCGGCAAGGAGTTCATACCAACTCTCACCCTTAACCAGGCTCCAGAGGCGGCATCCTACGAATTTGTAGTGACACCAGAGACTTATAACCTTGCCGAGCCTTTCGCTCCAAAGGTTAACGAGGTGATTTATGTGGGCGGTTACTATAATGCTAACGACAACGCTTTGCGCGCTTACTCTACCTATCCACAAGGCCAGAGCGTGACGCTCAACAGTTCGTGGATGTCAAGTTGGACGCCAGTCGATGGCACATATTATAATGTGTTTGGTGTAGTGCAAATCAAGGAGCCATGGAGTAGTGCCGCCCCGATGCTTATGAGCTATGACTATCCATTCCAGAACTATATCGTCAATGCACTCTCGACATCGACTGTTACAGCCGTTGAGTCACTGAATGTGGATGACGGCAACGCTGTTGTCAACGTCTATAACATGCAGGGCCAGCTTATCAGGCAAGGCGTGAACGAAAATATTGCCACCTACGGCCTCCGTCCAGGTATCTACCTCATCGGCGGAAAGAAAGTGGTAGTGAAATAAGCTTTATTGGTTTTTATAGCAATTGTGGGATGTGAAATCACGTCCCACAATTAATTCTAGAACAACTCACAACTCATAACTCAAAACTCACATGTCCTCAATATTCATTTTCGTCATAGCCATTCTGATTATGGTGGTAGCCATCGCAAGGTGGAAAGTTCATCCTTTCCTTGCAATTATCGCCACGGCGTTGCTGCTGGCGGTGGTGCTCGGTGTGCCGCTGAAGTCTATTCCAGATACTATTGGCAAAGGTTTCTCAAGCATTTTCACTGGTATAGGATTGGTGATAATCTTTGGCACTATCATTGGCACAGTGCTTGAAAAGACGGGTGCCGCGTTGTCGATGGCAAGAGCCGTGGAGAGGGTAGTGGGTCAGCGCTTTCCGCGCCTGGCAATGATGCTCATTGGCTGGATAGTGTCGATACCCGTGTTCTGCGACAGCGGATTTGTGCTTGTGAGTCCAATCGGCAAATCATTGGCGCGTCGCACTGCCCATCCTCAGGCGAGCCTCATGCTCGCATTGGGAGCTGGACTCTTTGCCTCGCACGTCTTCATCCCGCCCACACCAGGTCCCGTTGCCGCAGCTGGCATGATGGGGCTTGACGACAGTCTGCTTATGGTTATCGCCGTGGGTGTGGTAATCTCGCTCATCTCGCTTGTGCCTGCCTATTTCTTCGCTGGGAAGATAGGTAAGAAAATAACGACAGTGGGTATAGAACTCGATGAGGATAAAAAAGCCGAAAATCCTAAAAACGCTCCCTCGGCAACGCTTTCTTTCCTCCCCATCATCGTGCCTGTGGTGCTTATGGCAATGGGCAGTGTGGCATCGTTGGTGAAGATGCCCGAGTGGCTCGCGACAGTTTTTGCCTTCTTGGGCAAACCCGTCATAGCTCTGATGGTGGCGTTCCTGTGCTGCCTGCCGCTGCTTGCCAAGCGTAGGTTGCTTAAAGACTCATACGGCATCATCAACGACTCGCTCATGACCGCCGGCCCCATCATCTTCATCACCGCCGCCGGCAGTGTGCTGGGAGCGGTGATAATGGAGAGCGGATTTGTGGAAATCATTAAGCAATATGCTGGTTCGCTCTCGGTTCTTGGAGTAATCTTCCCCTTCATTATCGCCGCCATTCTTAAGTCGGCGCAAGGGTCTTCTACTGTGGCGATTACCACCACAGCGAGTTTGATGGGGATCTTCAGCGATGCGGGCTCAATGATGCACGCCCTCGGCTTCACCACACCCCTTGCCGCCACCCTCGTGGTGATGGCAATCGGCGCAGGAGCTATGACTGTGTCGCACGCCAATGATAGCTACTTCTGGGTTGTGACTGGCTTCGGCGGCATCCGCGCCACCGACGGTTACCGCTCCTTTACCCTGATGACTCTTATCATGGGCGTGACCGCCATAACCGTAATAGCGCTTGCAGCATTGATATTTATTTAAAAAAGTGATTCCAGGGTAATAGTAAGTAACAAAAGTCCTGCCTATAAAAAATATAGTTTTTCTCTTGGAATTATTTGTTGCTTAAATAATATTATTATAATTTTGTGACCAAGGAAAATTGGATTCTAATTAACTGAAACAAATACATTATGAAAAAGATATTACTTTTCCTATTAGCGATTGCAGCATGCAATGTTGCAGCTAACGCAGTTGTCAAGGGCGATGTTAACGGTGATGGCAATGTTACTGCCGCTGATGTTACGGCTCTCTATGACTATATGCTTAATAACGACACTAGTCATTTTGTTAATGGGGATGTGGACGGTGATGGTAATATCACCAGCTACGATATCACCTATGTCTATGATATCCTTCTCGGTAATGTGTCGTCAGAGGAACCACAAATTACGGAATACACTGTAAACGGTGTGACGTTCAAGATGGTAAATGTGGAAGGTGGCACGTTCACAATGGGCGGCACAGCCGAGCAGGGCAATGATGTCTATAACAGTGAACTTCCTGCGCATCAAGTGACGCTCAGCAGTTTCACTATAGGGCAAACTGAGGTGACTCAGGAATTGTGGCAGGCTGTGATGGGAAGTAATCCGAGCGCGTTTAATGGATATTCTTATGGGGTTAATTTACAGCGCCCGGTGGAAAAGGTTACTTGGAATGATTGCCAGCAGTTTATTGCCACACTCAACCAGTTGACAGGTAAGAATTTCCGTCTTCTCACCGAGGCCGAGTGGGAGTATGCTGCACGTGGAGGCAACAAGAGTCAAGGTTACAAGTACAGCGGGAGTAACGATATTAATGACGTGGCGTTGTACTGGGGTAACATTCCGTCTCATTCAAGCGGCACTGCTGGCTATGGCACACAGCCAGTCGCTTCTAGGCAACCCAACGAGCTTGGCATCTATGACATGAGCGGAAACGTGCTTGAGTGGTGCAGCGATTGGTATGTAAGCGGCTACAGCAGTGAGGCACAAGTCAATCCCACGGGACCTGAATCGGGATCAAGACGAGTGCTGCGTGGTGGCAGTTTTGCACGTGAAGCCAATGCTTGCCGTGTGTCATGCCGCGACGGTTGGAGCCCAACAGGCATATTCTCAGACATCGGCTTGCGTCTAGCGATGTAATATATTTCATGCTCTCAGACTAAAAGATTTATGAGGGTGTGTAAAACAAATCAGTTGTTTTTTATTTTTGACACACCCTCTCTATGTTTAAAACAAATCGTCAAGTAATACTTGACTGTTGACGACGCCTGAATGTTTGTTGCTCATGACACCAAAGGTGGTTATCATGGTCAGGACTGTTGAGTGGCGTGTTTTTGTTTCGGCGGCGAAGATTGCCATACGTTCTCGCAGTTTCTGTTCGTAAGCTTTGTCGATAGCGAAAACATTGGTCGAGAACTTGATTTCGCAAATGTTTGTGACGCGGTCAGCACGGTCAATTACGAGGTCGATTTGTGTGCCGGTCTCGCTATCTTTTGAGCGCCATGAGCTGGCACTGTTAAGCATTACGTTGATGCCCAACGCGTTCTTTATCTCCTCAAGATGAAGCAGACAAAGCAGCTCAAAACTGAAACCCTGCCAACTCTTCACCTGTGGCAAGGTTTGCAAGTGTGACCAGTTGTGTTTGTCGTTGGTCTTTAGCTTATCCACGAACTTATAGTAGAATAAGGTGTAGAAATCTTTTATTCTGTAAATCAGACTGTTGGTCTTGTTGCCATATCGTGAGTAGCTGAAGATGAAGTCACAGCGCTCCAAGTCTCTGAGCACTTTGGTTAGCCCTGCTCCGCTTGTGTTGCATAGTTCAGATATTTGATTTCGGGTCATGCCCTCGCGGTGCTCAGCGAGAGTTTTTGTTATCTCTATATACTTTTCTGGATTATTAAACAAAGCACTAAAAAGTTCTTGATATTCAGTCTTTAACGGAGAGTTGTCACCCGAGAAAAAAAGTGCGTCAATGTTTTGTGCCAGGCTAAGTTTGTTGTTCAGTAGCGTCAGATAAAACGGTATTCCACCAATTGCCATGTAGCATTGGGCTATTTGGTAACGGTCCCAGTTGAACCCCTCGTGTATTAAATAATCTTCCACTTCCTTAAGTTTAAATGGCTCAAGATAGAGGTGTCGTGTGGCGCGGTTGAAAAGCCCGCCTTTATTGTGGAATATTTTTTCAACAATCCATGATGTCGCCGAACCACAAGCAATGAACACAATGTCGTTCCTTAGGTTTGCCCAACTGTTCCAGAAGTGTTCCAATGCCAGGACGAAATCTGATTTTGGTGTCTCTATCCATGGCATCTCGTCGATGAAAATCACCTTTTTGCCTCGATGCTTGATGTTTTCAAGGAGGTAGGTGAGTTTGTCGAAGGCATCAAACCAGTTGCCTAATGCTGGCGCATATTCCGACTTGGAATGCCTTTTCAATGCGTTAGAGAAATTGGTGAGCTGTTGTTGGCGGTTCAGAGAGCGGGTTCCAACGAAAGAGAAATCGAAAGTGCCATTGAAGAATTCCTTGATTAAAAAAGTCTTACCTACACGGCGACGGCCATATAGCACGATGAATTCCGACTTCTTGGATGTCATGCAGCTTCTTAGTATTTCTTGCTCCGATTTGCGACCGATAATATTATTCATAATGCCTTAGTTTTTTATTTCGTGCCAAAATTAGATATTTTTTTTGATTTTGGCAAGCTATCGGAATTATTTCCTGCCAAAATCGTGTTTTTTTTCAAGTTTTGGCAGGCTATCGAATTTATATCTTGCCAAAATCGTGATTTTTTTCAAGTTTTGGCAGGCTATCGAATTTATATCTTGCCAAAATCGTGATTTTTTTGGTTCAGTCGCATAAAGGTGGGGGCAAGACAAGTCGAAGACTTGACCATGTGCGGCACAATGTGTTTTGATAAAATGCTCAATGCCTTGCAAGCGTGAGCATTTTATCTAAAAATCAGTTGTTTTTTCCTGTTTTCCGCGGTCTTTGATTTTAAAAAAAATGTGTATTGATAATCAGCGAAATAGCTTGTTGGATTTGCAAAATGGCGTGTCCCATGCCGTTATTTAGAGTATTTTATGTGGAAAAAACGAATTATATCATTGGTCATCTTTAAATATTAACAAATTGTTAAACAGGTGGTTATGCTATTGCGTCGAAGACGCAGAGTGCATCGAAGATGCAATTTGTCTGTAAGACCATGCAAGAACCTCGCAGAGGTTCGCAGCTTGGTCCACATATCATCAAATGAATGGTGCGCCGAAGGCGAACTTCATCGCCAATCAGTG
>JAFYYG010000041.1 GCA_017557625.1 Muribaculaceae bacterium | reverse complement strand
ATCACCCGAGTGCGCTCACGATTCATCTTCTCACCAAGAAACTGAATTCCACCCACTCTGTCATAAAAATACAACCGCAACACTCCCCTATTGTATAAAACATGAGGTTGTGTCAAATGCTGAATTTAATTTAAACAACTGAATTATCTGAATATTCTGATTTATCAATATCTTATCTTGATAGACATTTTTTTGGAAAGATGCGATTAAGCGAGTCATGCTCAAAGCCTTGCGAGCGTGAGCATTTTATTCAAACAATCAGATTAATCAGAAAAATCAGTTGTTTTTTGAAACACACTCATGCTTTATATATCAAAGGTCGTATTTTTGCTTAAATATTTGTTGTTTCTAAAATATTGATTATCTTTGCAAATGAATAAAAAGAAGAAATAACATCATCTTCTCATGAGAAAAATAGCGCGAAAAACCAAATTACATATACACATATATATTACTAACTATCAGCAGTTTAGACAAACTGATGAAGGTATTTTCTTTTAGGTGTCTGCATTGTTACCATTAAGGGCAATAATGCAGGCGCTGCTTTTTGTGCCACCTCACTAATTCAGAAAAACAAATTATAAACATAAAAAAATTGACGTTATGAAAAAGTTTTTACTCACCGCAGCACTCATGCTGCTCGTTTCAGTAAGCGTTAGTGCTTACAACTTTATGACAGCCACGGCTCCGGCAACATTGCCAATTGTGACAACACCCAGCCCCACCACCTACCCCATTCACTGGTATCAGCTGAAAATCAATGACAAGTATGTTTATTATGCAGCTATAGACGGCTATGATCAAGCCTGTTTGACCGTAACGCCATCGACAGACGACGCCTACCTCTGGTGCTTTGTACAAACCTCGTCGGGCAAAATCTTGGTTTACAATAAAGCCATTAAGAAATACCTTGAATACTGGAGTGAATTTACAGATGCCATAAATAGCGACATGATATCTTATCTTGAGGAGGGTAGCGGTAATGATTTCTATATCTGCTTCAATGATACATATTATCTTAATGAATATATCGATGAGTATTATGATAAATTAGCATGTGGATCTTTTGATAATGCCGACACCTTCAATGCCATCGAGGTTTCAGTCGAGAATGGCAATCAGCCCTCGGGAGAGATTGTGTTCTCGGAGCTTGAAGTGTTTGATGACCATTGCACCTTTGGCGCCACTTATACCGGCTACGAAGAGCACCAGTTATATCTCTCTATCGGTTACGACGTATTGGTGGAAAATCCCTACTCGGTTCCACGAACCCATGACGAGCCGTTGATTGAGGTTTGTGCGCGTGTGGTATTCACCGACCCCAATCTAGAGCCAATCGAGGATGCCACTGGTTACTATATTCCCGCACTGGAAGCGACTTCGTCACCCATTGTGACAACGCCCAGCCCAACCACTCTGCCCATTCACTGGTATCAGCTGAAAGTCAACGACAAGTATGTATATTATGACCCGGAAGGAGATATTTTTCATCAAATAAAATTGACTACAACGCCATCAACCGAAAACAATTTCCTTTGGTGCTTTGTGGAAGCCTCGTCCGATAAAACAGTGATATACAACAGAGATGCCAAAAAATACATTAATAGTGATTACGGACTTACAAATGACATAAACTATTCATATATATGCTACATCGAAAAGGCCAGCGGTAACAATTTCTATATAAAATATTATCATAGTGGAGATAACAGAATTTATTATCTTGTTGAGTATGAGGGTGAATTAGTCTCAGTAGATAAGATTGCCAGTACCTTCAATGCCATCGAGATTCTTGTTGAAGAAGAAACTGTCCCTGTCACCGATGTCACGCTTACCCCTTACAACGTTTATACTCCTAACAATGTTCAGACCGACCCAGCCGAAGACTATTATAAGCTGTTTGACAAAAACAAGAGTACCAAGTGGTGCGTTGACAACAGCACAGGGTCGTGGGAGACCATCTGGGTGGACTTCAAGAGCGATGTCGCTTTCACACCCACCAGCTACACCATGACTACGGGCAACGACACTCACAGTTGGAGTGGACGCAACCCCAAGAAGTGGAAAATCTATGCCAAAGCCCAAGAGAATGATTCATGGACAACTATCGTCGATGTCACTGATGGCGACGCTTTAGGACTGGGCATCGCCAACACTACCGACTACACTTTCAACATCGATGGCGTCAGCACGAAATACCAATTCTTCCGTTTCGAGGTGAGCGAAGTTCGCGGCAAGGGCGGCTGGCAAAACAACCATTATGTGTTCCAGCTCGCCGAGCTTGCGTTAAGCGGTTACACGTCAAGTAGTGCTGTCACTGGCGATGTGAACGGCGACGGATATGTTACCGCGGCCGATGTCACTGCAATCTATGATTATATGCTCAACAACGTCACCACTTATGTCGACACAAGCGATGTGAACGGCGACGGCAACATCACCAGCTCCGATATTACAGCTGTATATAATATCCTGCTCGGAAATTAACAACGACAATCACAACTCACGTATCAAAATGAGACTGGCGGTTAGGCTCCAGTCTCATTTTTGCATTTATGAGCCTGGCAACCGTGCAGTCAAGTAATCGACGATAAACTCGACGAAGGAACACATAATTTGAGAGCTCCGCAAACACACAGTGCGCCTCGACATCAACGCCGACGGTATCACCCGAGTGCGCTCACGATTCATCTTCTCACCAAGAAACTGAATTCCACCCACTCTGTCATAAAAATACAACCGCAACACTCCCCTATTGTATAAAACAACAAGTTAACAACAAAGTATTGTTTGAGTTGTTTCTAAATTGTTGAGGTTGTTTGATATAACCGGGAAGATGCATAATATCTTTCGTGAATAACGTGAATAACGCTTATCAAGGGCCGTATTTTTGCTTAAATATTTGTTGTTTCTAAATTATTGATTATCTTTGCAAATGAATAAAAAGCAGAAATAACATCATCTTCTCATGAGAAAAATAGCGCGAAAAACCAAATTATATATATTGCTGGCCATCAGTAGTTTAAATAAACTGATGAAGGTATTTTCTTTTAGGTGTCTGCATTGTTACCATTAAGGGCAATAATGCTGGCACCGCTTTTTTGTGTCAAGTACTAATTTGAAAACATAAAAATATTAATGAAAAAATAGACGTCATGAAAAAGTTTTTAATTATTTTATCGCTGATGATTGGTATAACCATGGCGTTTGTGCCAGCTGTTGCCCAGGAGACAATGACCGTTTATGATGGTGAAGCAACGAGCAGCCACGTTCCCGTTTTTGGCTTCTATGCTGACGCTTACACCAAGTGCCAGATGATTATGCCAGCCTCTGAACTAAGCGACCTGATTGATGGCACCATCTCAAAGCTGACATGGTATCTTGCTTCTCCTGCTGCTGCAGCTTGGGGGGAAACTTCCAGATTTACATTAGTGAGGTTTCACAAGCCACTTGTCCATCTGTTGTTTTCCTCGATATTTCAGGTGCCACCCTTGTATATGAAGGACCACTCGATGGCACTGGCGCGACTATGGAGATTGTGTTTACCCAAGGCTATACCTATGGTGGCGGCAACCTGCTCATCTCTGTTTATGAAACAGAGACAGGCTCTTGGAAGGCTGCTACCTTCTCTGGAACAACAGTTACTGGTGCATCAGTCAGCAACTACAGCTACAGCGGTTTCGAGGATGTCATTGCTACCCACCGCGACTTCTTGCCAAAGACTACCTTCACTTACGCTCCTATCGGTGGCGTAGTTTACCACAAGCCAAAGCACCTTGCAGCTAGTGATATCACAACCAATAGCGCTACCATAACTTGGGATGCTGGTGACGACGAGACTTCTTGGGGCGTTGAGTACAAAAAGGCTGCCGACGAGGAGTGGACTTCAGCAGGTACTGTTACCGAGAAGACCATCGCTCTCGATGCTCTTGCTAACGGTGTGAAGTATGACGTTCGCGTCAAGAGTATCTATGCCAATGGCGAGAGTGGATGGGTTCAGATTTCGTTTTCGACCTTTGCTTGCGAGGAGACCGACATGGGCGAAGTTGCGTACACACTCACCGACACCTATGGCGACGGATGGAGCAACTGCAAACTCCAAGTATACATTGCTGGTACCGACGTACTGGTTCAAGAGCTCACCATGGTTGATGATCCCAACACTCTTGATGACAAGGAAATCACTGGAACCTTCAAACTGTGCTACGGCGTTGACTACGACCTCGTTTGGGTAGCAGGAAAATTCGCTTATGAGTGTGGCTACGTTCTAACGAAACCTAATGGCGAGATAATCGCTGAGTTCCATGGAAATGGCAGTAGCGGCTCACCAACT
>JAFYYG010000040.1 GCA_017557625.1 Muribaculaceae bacterium | reverse complement strand
TTTGGCGTATCCATCAGCCATTGATACCAATAATTCTTGTTTCTTCGTAGGGTTTGCCATATCAATGATGCTTATTCAGGGATCCTCAAGGGTAACTTTTCAAATTAATAATCTCGGTTACACAACCAACTTGTTCAATATTGGTATTTTCTTAATTAATGCGACTATCAAACATGATAACACAAAAACGATTAAACTAAAACAGGGAATAAAAAACAATGGATTAAATGAACCGGAATCTATCCCAAACAACTCATAAAGCAGCACAAAAACAAGCACATGTGAAAGATAGACACCAAGACTGAGATTTGATAGCCTCAACACTAAAGAATGATACTTCGTGGATATTTTTAAGTCATTAATTGCCAAATAAACACAAACGGACTCAATCAATGTGAAAACATTCAGATTGTCATAAAATACCTCACTTGACGCGTTAATGCGGTGACAATACCAATGTGTGAGAAATATGACAGACAACACACTGAACAAACCCATTAAATAAATAAATTTCTTCACAACGCTTGACAATCGATTAGAAAAGAGGTAATGCCCAAGAACAAAGTACCCTACATAACCCGATGCAATTCTAATTCCATATGCATTATAATGATATAGAACAAATGATTTAAGAGACTCGTTAAACAACCCGATAAAAGTAAAAATCGTTGGGAGAACGAAAGCTGTAATTATTGCAACAATTAAAAAGTATTCCTCTGCTTGTTTATTCTGAGAAATCATCCTTAAAATTGGAACCGCAACATATAAGCCAATCAATATCTTCAAAAACCAGAAATGAACAGGCCCTTCCAATATCCTTAGTATTATATGACTAACATTATAATCACAACGAACAGTTGCCGAATAAAGCGCATAAATGAATGACCAAGCAAAAAAAATGAAAATTAGATGGAGAATATTCTTTTTGTATAATCTACCTACATTGATTTTTCTTCCATGGTCCAAAAATAATGCTCCCGAAATCATAAAAAAAACGGGTACACACCATCGCACAAAAGAGTCGTACACATTCCTGATTTCCCATTCATTTGATAGAAAAGAAGTGTCCAATCTTTGACTTGTAACGTGCAACATCACGACAGCGAATGCAGCAATAACCCTAAGAACATCAAATGAAATGATTCTATTGTTCGCCATTTTCAACTCAGCCTTTGAAGTTGTTACAATATCAATAAAAAAGCCTTTTCATTAGGATGACTCTCACTCGTTGCCCAGGTCGTCGTAGGTCTGGTAAAGGAAGTCGTTATAGGGGAAGCGGGCGGTGTGGACTGCCTTGGCCTTATTATATAACAGTTTCCTGAGGGCGTCGATGTTTTCCTGTTTCTTGGCGCTGATGAAGACGCAATTCTCGCCCATGCGTGCCATCCAGCTTTCCTGCAGTTCTTCCAGGGGGATGTTCTCGCGCTGACGGGGTGTGAGATCATCCTCATCCTTGGGCGTATAGGAAAACTGGTCTATCTTATTGAAGACCATGATCATTTCCTTGTCGCCGGCATCACACACTTCCTGCAAAGTGCGGTTCACCACCTCAATCTGTTCCTCAAACTGGGGATGTGAAATGTCCACAACATGAACAAGGATATCACTGTCGCGCACCTCATCGAGCGTGCTTTTGAAGGATTCCACCAGATGAGTGGGCAACTTGCGGATAAAGCCGACGGTGTCGGTCAACAGGAAGGGCAAATTGGCAATCACCACCTTACGGACTGTAGTGTCAAGGGTCGCGAAGAGCTTATTCTCGGCAAACACCTCGCTCTTGCTCAGCACGTTCATCAGCGTGGATTTACCCACGTTGGTATAGCCCACGAGGGCGATACGGGTGAGTTTGCCGCGATTCTTGCGCTGAGTAACTTTCTGCTTGTCGAGAAGTGCCAGTTTCTCCTTGAGCAAGGCAATCTTGGTCTTGACAATACGGCGGTCGGTCTCAATCTGCGTCTCACCGGGACCACGCATACCGATACCGCCTCGCTGGCGTTCCAAGTGGGTCCACATACCCGTCAAACGGGGCAGCAGATACTGGTACTGCGCGAGTTCCACCTGCATCTTGGCACTGGCTGTCTGTGCCCGCTTGGCAAAGATGTCGAGAATGAGACTCGTGCGGTCGAGTGTCTTTACTTTCACAGCCTTCTCGATGAAAGCGATCTGTTTTGGAGTGAGGTCATCGTCAAAAATGACGAGGCTGATATCGTTCTCCTCGACATAAGCCACGATTTCCTCCAGTTTTCCCTTGCCCACGTAAGACGTGCTGTTGGGGCCGTCACAACGCTGAAGAAAAGTGTGCACAGTTGTAGCGCCCGCCGTCTCGGCAAGGAATTCCAGCTCATCGAGATATTCCTTTGTCTTGGCTTCGCCTTGCTGGGGCGTGATCAAGCCCACTAGGATAGCGCGCTCTTCTTTTATGTCAATATCGTTGATGCGTTTACTATCGTCAATCAGTCCCATAGAGTCACATTTTTTATTATTTGGTGCAAAATTACTAAAAAGCTGCGGTTTTTTTTTAATTTTGTCACCACAAAATTTGTGCAAACCGAACGCAATGAGAGTGCACTCTCAATCGCTGAGGCGCAGCCAAATTTATCCAAATGTTAGAAACCAACTGCTACGCTATCGTAATATGAAACAGACTATCTTACTTTTAGCCCTATGGAGCACATTGCAGCTCCAAGCCACCACAACCGATTACACCCAATATGTCAATCCGTTTATAGGCACTCAGACCGATTCCACCGGCGCTTTGAGCGGCAGCACGTTCCCCGGAGCCACAATGCCGCAGGGAATGGTGCAGGTGAGTCCCGACACCGAACAGATGGTGACCTGGGATCCCTGCTCTGGCTATGACTACAACCGTGACAGCATCTACGCCATCTCCCATACCCACTTGAGCGGCACGGGTTGCACTGACCTGTTTGACATCTCGCTCATGCCAGTGACCTGGAATGTGACTCCAGAGTATCTGGCGACAGGCAACTTCGGGCAGACTTTTTCACACGAGCAAGAAGCGGCTTGTCCAGGATACTATTGGGTTGTACTTCAGGAAAGCGGAGTAAAAGCCGAACTCAGTGCTACTACCCGTACTGGCATCCACCGCTATACTTTCCCCCAAGGAAAGCCGCAACAGGT
>JAFYYG010000004.1 GCA_017557625.1 Muribaculaceae bacterium | reverse complement strand
GCTATAACAACACGGTTGGGAACTACTGTCGAAACAACACGTTTGGGAACGACTGTTATAGCAACACGTTTGGGAACGGCTGTAACTCAAACACGTTTGGGAACGGTTGTTCAAGAAACACGTTTGGGAACGGCTGTAACTCAAACACGTTTGGGAACGGCTGTAACTCAAACACGTTTGGGAACTACTGTCGAAACAACACGTTTGGGAACAATTTCCAAAATAACACCTTTGGGAACGGCTGTAACTCAAACACGTTTGGGAACGAGTGTTACAACAACACGTTTGGGAACGGCTGCAATCGCAACACCTTTGGGAACAACGCCTTTGACAATACCTTTGGGAACGGCTGTAACTCAAACACGTTTGGGAACGGCTGCTTCAGCATCACAGTTGGAGAAAATTTTGCTTATTGTCGCATAGGAGACGGAGTGAACACTATCACAGTCAACAAGGACTATGTACAGTATGTGATAATCGAACCTGGTAATCAATGCATTACTATAACAAGTACAGCGACGACAAGTGGAACATTCCGTTTGCAAAATTTCGCCATCGCTCTTGGTGTAAACAATGGCAATGCCACTAAAACAATCAGTCATAATACAACTAACAATTCATTCAAGACAACCTATCAGAATGCTAATTCTGATGTCGTGGATGTTTAAAATCAACATTTTATGAAAACAAGCGACAACCGACATTACCAAGCAGAAAATGGATGCTTCATCGTTCGCAAGAGCGACAAAGTGATTATGGGTGAGGCGATTGACCTTGGCAGTGCTGACAGCATTGACAACTATGAGGATCAGCCATTCACGGAAGAGAGCTATCGAGATTTTTATGCCTCAATCGGCATCGATATTGATGCAAAAAAACAGGACGAAAAACCATCGAAAAAACTCTCTAAAAAGTTGCAATGATTCCATATTGATGCCACGATGAGCAATCAATATGGCATCAATACCTACAAGCTAATAGGTGAAATTGTGGTGCAACCGATTGTTGGAAAGTCGGTTGCGCCACTAATTGTATGCCTCTTTGATTACTTGTTCCCAAAGTTTATTACTACATTATTCTTGCAACACTTTGTCGCTGTTTACTTTTCGAACTTTGCGCAGAACTTTTTTAAGGTCTTGCGCAATGGTTTTCTTATCTACTTCTCCATATAATTGTGTGGTGGCAATTTTCTGATGCCCGAGCATTTTCTGCACCGATGTTACTGGCACACCCATCTGTAGCATGAGCGATGCAAAGGTGTGACGTGACGTGTGGAATGTGAAGCTTCCTTCAATCTTCGCCTTTCTGAACACTTCCTTTAGGTGCTTGTTGACGGTTGCATTGGTGCCGAGCTTTGCGGTCAGCTTCTCAATGCTGCCGTAATGCTCGATGATAGCGAGAGCCTTGCCATCGAAAACTTCTCCAGCAGGAATTTCCACAGTGAAGTTGGTTTTGACCATCTTCTTAGTTATCCATCCTCCAGCAATCTCGCTGCTTTTGAGAGAGACTAGGTCGCTGAACCGTAATCCAGTATAACAGCAGAACAGAAAGGCGTCGCGAACTGTTTCTACTGGTCCGCTCACAACCAACTTCTCAATCTTGTTGAGTTGCTTGGTTGTGAGAAAACCTTTCTTGTTCACCATCGGCGGAATCTTGTAAAGGTCAAATGGATTCTTAGCAATGATATCGCGTTTGTGTGCTTCATTGAGAACTGCTTTGACCTGGCGCAATCTTCCTACTCTGGTGTTGTGGGCTATGCCACTAAGATGCATCCAACGGTCATAGCGGGTGATGAAGTCATAATCGATATCACTAAGCAGCACTGCGTGACGAAACTTTTCAATGTTATTGAACAAGGTTTCGTAGCCGGCACGGGTGCGAGTCTTCCGTTCAGAGGCGTTAACAATACTCCTGGCAAAATCAATGAATGTTGATGAAGGGGCAGCAGCTTCTCTCACCGCCATGCGCATCATGGCGAGCGATGGATATACTCCTCGCTTGAGGTAGTCTATCTCCATGCGCTCAAGTCGAGTCTTGAAGTCGTTTATTACAAAGTTGTATTCGTCTGCCATTGGATGATCCACCACCATACCGCCATGCCACTGATGGGGTTCGATGTGAATTCGGGTGGTGAAGTAGATGCGTGTGCCTTGCTGAAGCATTTCAATCTGAACAAGAGCCTTGCCGCTACAGTCGAGTCGGTGGGCACGGTTGAAAACTGCCCTGTATTGAATCTTTGTATACATAATTAATTATAAAATTTGGATTCTATTAATAAAACGACCGCTACACCAGCAGCAAAGCCGATGTGGCGGTTTCGTAGCAAAAAGGCCCGATTTCGCGAGCCTTTCATTAGTTGACGCCTTCTGCGTTGCGTCTTACAAGTTCGCAAAAGCACAAAGCGCCCATCTTAACGAGGACTTTGTATTCCTCACACTTGGCGGTCCACTCTATCCCGCTCATCCCTTTGGGGCGATATGACTGGATTATTATTGCGGTGTCCATAACTGCCTTCTGAAATTTCTCCAAATCTTTCGTGGTCATTTCTCTGAAAATCATAGTTCCTTGATTTTGTGGTGGGCGATTGCTCGCCCACCTCGTAAAACTTGAAATTAATTGCTCTCGGTGTTGGCGGTGTTCTCTTCGGTGTTGGCGGTGTTCTTTGCCTTGCTCTCCTGAACGTCTGCCATAAGTTTCCCATAGATTGCTTTAGGAATGATAGCATTGTGACGTGAGCGAAGGATAAAGGCGTAACGCATTGCCTTTACTGCGTTCTCAACAGGGAACCAAAAATCATCCTGCTTGTTGTTCTCTACTCGAGCGTAAACGTGCCACATAGTGCGTCCGCTCTTTGTCTCTCTCTTCGATGCTAAAACTAAATTTGCCATAGTTGTAATGTTTAGAATTGTTTGTAAATATTGATATAACTCACTTGGATACCCATCTCAAATGCGATGCTCTCTGCCTTTTCACTTGCGCTTGCCTCGTTGATTGCTTCAATCTCGATTGTTGTCACTTCGTTCTCGAGGTCGATGACGTCCGCCGAATAATTATTGGATGCGGAAGAGCGGTAATCTTTTTTATTTACCTTGTCTGCTTCCATGACTGGCGAGAAGTTAAATGATATGTTAATAGATGATGACATAGTGTTGTGAATTTAGATGTTAATAATCATTGTCTACGTTGTCGCGTATAATCTTTTTACGATGCAACATAAGTGAGGCGTGGGAAGCGAATGAATGCAAGGATCTGCCAAGAAAAATCTATCACGAAGTGGCAGGCAAAATTTCAATTTTGTAGATTTTTCTTGTGCAGACCCGACCTGGTCCTTGCAGTGAGCGTCTCGCACTAACTTTGTATCGGAAAATAGTTATACAGCAGCGACAGAGTGGGCAATGAGAACATCTAACAACACCATGCATCATCACATATCATTCTCGCAGGGTTGGAAGCGGGCAAGGTTGGAAGATTTGATAAGCTTGCTTATTCCTCTCTCCTTTGCTTGCAAAGGGATTGAGGCAATGGGTGTGAGTGTGGTGGCGCGTGATGAGCGGAGTGAGGTCAGCGTAGAGTGGGAGAGTGTTGCGCTGTCACGTTCCCTTTCTTAGAAAAGCATGAAGCGGAAAAATCGGCGCAGCGACAAAGTGCGGTAATGGAAGAAGTAGAGTGTGTGGAATGGAACCTTTAGGGGTTGCGATGGTGCTTTAGCGCATTGGGCAGGAGCGTATTGAGACAACAAAATGCGACGACACCCCACGCCGACGAAGGAGGATGGGGTGTCGGTGCATCTTGGTGGCCAAATTCATGGGAATTTAGCGATTGCCGAATGCACACCACCGCATACCCCGTCAAAAAGTGGAATGTAACACTCTCTGTGCTTCTGGAATGGAGCAACGTCGGAGCTGTCCCGATTTTTCGCTTGATGCGTGGGTTGCGTGGCAGCATCAGCAACTTTCTCCGACTCTGAAAGCCGACCTCATGCAGCGATTAGATTGCGCAACTTGCTTCACACCCATTGGGGTTGTGGGTGGGGATTCAATAATTATAACGATCCTTTCCAATTCACCACATCGGGATTTGCTTTAGCTAAGTGGCGCGTGTAGATTTCGGTGATAGCAAGAGAGCTGTGTCGAGCTTGGTCACGTACAGTGATGCTTGCAATTTTGTTGTCAAGCATCTCTGTTATTCCAGTGTCTTTCAAACTGTAAAACTGGTAGCAGTTTTTGAGTTTTAAAGATTTTCTCACATTCTCCCAGTGATGCCTGAATACTACTGTGTCTATCATCGTCCTGCCTGGGCGTAATCGCTTAGAAAAAATAAAGCATGAACCCTCGTGCTCGAAGATGCCGAGGTTTCGTGCTGTTGTAATTACCTTCTTCGGGATGGTTATAACCATCGTCTCGTGATTTTTGCTGACATCAGCAGGGATGGTGATAGTGTTTTTCTCTATGTTGATCATGTTGATGGTTAGCCTGGTCATCTCGACCGGGCGAATGAAACAGTTATATAACAGTTGGCACGCTAGGAGGAAGTGAGGATCATTTTCTTCGACCCATTTGCTTATTTTTTCGATTATAGGTAAAGGAATCAACTCGCGTTGTTTCCTGATGTGTCGTTTGTCGATGAATGCTATTCCATCTGTTGGGCGGTATTGAAGATAGTTATGGTCGACGCACCAACCGCAGAACACTGCCAACCATGAAAGGTAATTGTTGCGTGTCCTGGCTCCGTTGTCACGCTCTATAAAGATGTGGTCAAGGAAGCGAGTAATGTAACCTTTATCTAACTGATATAAATAATATATAGGTGCGTTTTTATTGATATATTCCTCAAAGTTTTTGATGTATGACTTGTAACTTGCATAAGTTTGTTTGCGGTAGTTGCCTCCGTTATACATTTTGTCAACGTATGCTTCATAATTTGCCATCACGTCCGCAATTGTCATAAGGTTAGAGCAATCTTTCTCTATCCATGGGTTCCAGCCTTCCGAGAGTTGTTGTGTGATTCTTCGCATAACGTCTCTCGCGTACGCGCGTTTTTTTACCACGCCTTTAATCCTATTGATTTTTATGCGTTTGCGTCTCAACCTATTTAAGGATGGGTCGAATGCATAAAACTCAATATACCACGTCGCTCCTTCACGAAGGACCGGCATGGTATATTGCTTAACGAAATCTGTGTTTCGTACTGAAAAAACTTGTTTCTTGTTTTGTTGTGGAAACATTTTTTTTAGACATTTCTTGTGGAAATGCCTGGTTAAACATAAGTCGCCTTGACCCGATTTTGTCCCGACGGCTCTTTATTTTTAAACCCAAGTGATTGCTGTGCAACCACTTGGGCTTTCAGTGGTCGGGATGACTAGATTCGAACTAGCGACCCCACGCCCCCCAG
>JAFYYG010000039.1 GCA_017557625.1 Muribaculaceae bacterium | reverse complement strand
GCGAACTTCATCGCCAATCAGTGCTAAACCTATTATTGGTTGATTTCCAGCAGAAGTTCCTCTTCGAGGCACATAGACCATTGATATACAGCGACCAAGCTGCGAACCCCGCTGGGGTTCTTGCATGGTCTTACAATTGAAGTCGGGTCTTCGACCCGCCCTGCATCTTCGATGCTTTCACACCTAATACTTTGGCGTGTCCCATTGCGGAAAACAGGAGTGGAGGCGCTTTTGTGTGCTGCCTCGGTTATATCAAACAACTATCACAACATTTTAACAACTTGAACAACAAAATTTTTTTGTTATGCTTGTTGTGTTTGTTGTTTTATATAACAGCGTGGATGTGTGTTTTAACCATTCTTAACAATCCAAAAAGTGGTTGATTTGTGAAATTATGTTTAATTTTGCATTTTGGTAAGTAGTATATAACAAAAACACTCTCTTTTGCCACTTTTTTAAACCTGTAAATAACGAAATATTAACCACATAAACAACAACGATTATGAAAAAAGTTTTACTCCTAATGATGGCGGTTGCCATGTGCGGCATTGCACAGGCCGCCAACTACGAAATCAACGTGGGTGGCATCGAGGTCAGCACCAGCAACTACAATAATGTCACTGGTGGCGACATTGCTGTGACGAGCGGCTACAGCAGCGGTTATGTGCAATATAACCCAAACACTAATACCCTCACGCTCAAAAACATCACCATTAAGCGCACCGGTAGTAACAATTACGCCATTCACAACCGCAAACGTGACAACCTGACTATTGAGTTCATCGGGGACTGCGTCTTAGATCCCGACAACGCACCGGGAATGAAGCTTCAAAGGAACACCACAATTAAAATTACGGGCACCGAAACTTATGCCATAGTTCAAGGTAACTCTGATAGAGGCAAACCGGCGGTTGATATTGACGACGGTCGCACGTTGACAATCGGCGGCGATAGAGGCAAATTAGGATTTTATGGTGGGAAAACCACTACCCCGGCCATCAAAGGCGGTTCCAGTATATCATTTAATGGTGATTGCATTGTATATGTTCAAAATACGAATAAGTCATCTAATGATTATGGCGGTTACTGTTTCTCTCAGCAGACTCTTAAATTCAATTCGGGTTGCGATGTCGAGCTTAATGATTTTACATTAAGTGGAGGATATGGAGTCGTTAATGGCTGCACAATAAACACTGCCTCCTCTAGCGGGGTGAAAATCATTACACCTAATGTGTCTCCCTTTATCGGATATGTTTCCAATGGCGTTATCTATACCGACTCTGGAGAAAAAGCTCATAGTGCAAGAATCTCAAGTCATTATGTGGCAATCGTCAACTCCGACTATTTCCCGGATTCCAATTTCCGGAGTAAGATATTAAATTGGGCTGAAAGTGATGAATTATATCGTTTACCTTTTCAAAAAGGCTTTATCTTGGACTTTGAAATGCCGTATGTGAAAAGTATGTATGTGAGAAACCAAAATGTCTACAACTTGGAGGGCATACAATATTTCACCTACCTTGAGACACTAGATTGCAGCAAAAACCACCTTTCGGGTACACTTAACTTGTCAGCATTGACGAAGCTTAAAGAGCTCAACTGCTCAGAGAATCAAGTTGGTTGGCTCACTGTCTCAAGCTCAGCACCAATTTTCAGGCTCGACTGCCACAGCAACCAGCTCACTTCGATATATGCCCCATCTTCGGTTCAAATCCTCAACTGCAGCAGCAACAAGCTGAACGACTTAATTGATTTTAGTAACCGCAGTAAACTTAATACTTTGAATATCAGCAATAATCCAAACATGTCAATGCTTTATTGCAACAACTGCTCAAACTTGGAAGCCATAGATATTAATAACTGCTCGGCAATGACCATGCTGATGTGCAATGACTGCAAGCTCACTCAGCTTCAATTCTATGGCTGCTCGGCGCTGACCACGCTCTACTGCCAAAACAACCAGATAACGACATTCTACTACCTGCCCACATCACTGGAGACAATAGACTGCAGTAACAACAGATTCTCTGGCTCCACATTTGACCTGTCGAATCGCTCTGCGCTCAAATCGCTTAATGTCAGCAACAACCCGAATTTCTCCGCGCTTAAGTGCAACAACTGTTCATTGACTTGGCTCAACGTTAAAAACTGCTCGTCAATGGCAAAATTAGAGTGCAATTACAACCAGCTCATGTCGCTTGACCTCAGTGGCTGCACCGCACTGAATTACCTCAACTGCGAGCACAATAAGATTGAGTCGCTCGCTATTGCTAATAATACTGCACTGAAAGAAGTCTATGCAAGTTATAATCAGATTTATACTGCTCCCGCTTTCAGCAGTGCCAATAAATCCACTATTGAAATCCTGGGACTTAACAGCAATAAACTCTCATCGTTTTCATTGCAGGGCTTCACCAAGTTGTGGACATTAGGACTTGCCGACAACCCTAACCTTACTACGGTGACAGTCACTGACAACAGCGCATTGAAAGGCATATCGATAGGGAATTGTCCAGCACTGACAACACTCACCTGTAACAATAATGCTTTAGTTTCTGGAAACGCATATTCCGGATTTTACTTTGCCGGCAGCAACGCGATAAAGACTTTCAATTGCAATTACAACGACCTCACCTCACTTGATGTGAGCAGCTTGAGCAACTTGACAGAACTTAGGTGTACTGATAATAGAATCAACAGTCTTAATGTTTCAAATAAGACAAAACTTGTTACACTTTATGCTTATAGAAACCAGTTGACTTCAATAAATGTCCAGGGTTGTTCGGCTCTGAAAACATTAGATTGTGGCACCAACAAACTCTCCTCGCTCTCGGTTCAGGGCTGCAGCTCCCTTACGCTTTTGAATTGCTTCGGGAATCAAATTAAGGAATCGGCCATGACTTCGTTAATTAACAGCCTGCGCACAATACCCGCCGGCAGCACAGGTGAGTTTGACGTTATTTATCCAGGCTATGTTTATAATAGTTATACCGAGGGCAATGTCATCACTAATGCTCAAGTAATGGCAGCCCGCAACAAACGCTGGATACCAAAGAAGTATGTGAGTGGAAGTGGATGGGTTGAAATTCCAGTCAGTGCTGCCGTTCTTGGCGACGTGAACGGCGACGGAGAGGTGACAGCAGCCGACGTGACCGCGCTCTACGACTTTATGCTTACCAATGACAGCAGCCACATCGTCAACGGCGACGTGAACGGTGATGGCAACATCACAGCCGCCGACATCACAGCGGTATATGACGTGCTGTTAGGAAACAACTAAAACAGTTCACAGTTCACAGTTGAGCTGTGCATGAAATAATTCATAAACAAAAGCGCTTCCACTCACAATCAGGTGGAGGCGCTTTTGTTCTACTGCCTCGGTTTATATCAAACAACTATCACAACATCTTAACAACTTGAACAACAGAGGTGGGTGTTTGTTGGCTTAATACAACGTGAGTTCGACGAAAACAAATTACTGTGTATCAGCTGCTCCCCTAAGATAGGGGAGCTGGCACGAAGTGACTGAGGGGTATGTAAATTGCAAAATTGTAATTTCTAGAGGCCATCATACTCCCCCTTACCCCCTCTAT
>JAFYYG010000038.1 GCA_017557625.1 Muribaculaceae bacterium | reverse complement strand
CTCGTGCATAAATCCAAAAGATTTCAGCTCGAAGGAGAGAGCCTAAGAAAAAAATATTAATTTTGCCGCCGATACTGAAAACCAGCAACCGAGTGAACGGGTATCACCGGAATTGCTGAACGGGTATCGCCGGAATACGCACATATGTGCCCAGCAGGTGATAACAAATGGGATCGAGATGTCATGTATGAAACATTCTTGCTCTCCAATGTCTGCCCACAAAATGCAAATCTCAATAGCGGCCTATGGAACCAGATTGAGATCTCATGCCGTCGTTGGGCAGATAGATATGGTGATATTTATGTCATCTGCGGCCCAATGTATTTCAAGAGCAAGAAAATGCAATACATTGGTGAGAATGCCGTCGCAGTGCCCGATGCGTTCTTCAAGGTAATCCTTTGCCTTAATGATGTGCCAAAGTGCATTGGCTTCATTTGCCGTAATACCGACGGCAACAAGAAGAAGGATATGTATGTTAACACCCTCAATCAGGTAGAACGATTGACAGGACTGCACTTCTTCCCTCAATTAGACCCTGACACAAGAAAACTCATTGAAGACCAAGCGGACATCAACGTGTGGTAGTTTATGAGAATAATTGGTCTATATCCATTGGACTAACCAACACCTTTCTTGGTCTTATTCCATCAGCTGGTCCAACTATACCAGCGTGTTCCATCTGATCTATCAGACGTCCAGCTCGGTTATACCCAATTTCATATCTTCTCTGTAATGAAGAAGGGCTTACTGTATCACACATAACGACAAATCTAACAGCTTCCTCAAATAACGGGTCGCGATCTTTTACTTCATGCACAGTTATGCTAGAGACGTCGTTTTTTTGTTCGTACATTGCCGCAATTGCTTTGTCAGCTATCATCTTCTTATATTTAGGATCAACAGCTACGATACGACTGGCTTTTAACTCAGCGTCAGCAATACTCTGCTTCAACTCTGAATCATAGCCTATTTCACGAAGCAACGATTTAGCTTCGTCCATTGTAATATAGGCCACTTGTTTTTGTCCAGACTTGCTACTCTTTGGAAGTATCGTGAAATCTGGTTTTTTCTTTTCTTCTTCTATGAGTTTCAAGAATTTAGGAGCAAGTATCGGCGCCAACTCAACACTTGAAGTCTTAACACGAAAATCAGCGACTTGTCGATAATTCGATATATCGGCGGCCGGAATCAAGAATATTGGCACTTTTCCTACGAAAAGCCTATCTCTAAGAAGCCTAACCCAAATATAACCTTTATTTTTCCCTTCATCCCATACGGCCAGTTCAACCTTTGCTATATTGGATGATATTTCAAATACACAACTTGCAAAATAATAAACAAAACTTAAAATAGTATCTTTCGTTTCCTCTGCAACCTCTCGAACCAACTTATTCTTAATTGAAGCTCTGCCGCTTGGCAACATTTCTGCCTTTTGCAAAGGGACATTGATACCATTGAAGATTTCTACATCGGTAGTAACCAGCCCTTCATTTTTGTTGTAGTTATAATGAAAATCGAGATCAAAAGGAACCTCCAACGTGGCCGCAATCTCAGCCATTCCTTGCTCAATCACATAAGGCTCTCCATTCTTAATATCCAACAATGATTGCTCTTTTTGCTGCTTTTCATGCTGTATCTTTCTTTCTTCGATCTCGATACGAGCTTGTTCTAATCTTCTGAAAAGAGCCCGGGCTTCTTCCCACTTCTTTTGACGATCTCGCATAACGTCATCAAAGTGGTCTTGAATATATTTGCTTTCTTCGCTGATTCCTGGGTTCTGACCATGTAACACAGCTTTCGCTTCATTTCGCAGAATGCTACGCACATCTTCTATCGAAGGACTAAGTAGGAAAAAAGATTGTCTTGTTGGTGTTTTAACACTGATAGCGTCCATCGTTTTCTGAAAGGATTCTTCATTCACTTTCTGTTGATGTCGCTTATACAACTCTGTGAAAGCCTTCTTCTCACTTTCATAAGCATCAATGATAGCACGAGGCGACGGTGAATACTGCCGTGAAACTTCGGCTATATAAGATGGACGCTTTGCAAAAACTTTATAAACCATATCGATTTAGTCGTTTACAAATGAAAGAATGTTCATTACAAACCAGCAGTCAAAGCCTTGGAATGCCATACGCTTTGCATTGCCGTCCTTATGGACTTCGATGCCGTCGCTATATGGTGTTACTCCAATGATTATCTTAAACGGGATTTTCACGCTCTTGGTTTGAGCGTAGAAAATGATGTTCTTGTTTGTGATGATGAGACTTCCTTTGCCCTCGTTGTTCATCACGCTATGTTCAATCGGTTTGCTGCGGCCACTTCCAGTGCGGTAATAAACGCCCTTGGCGATACGGAAACTGAAACCGCCGCTGTTATGCTTGTACTCTTTTTCTATCTTCTCTTGATAAAAGGTTACGCCATCATAAACCCACAACACGGCTTCGCTCTTGCCTAACAAGATAGGCAACGAAACGCTGCTTTGTGGCAGAATACCACGTTGCAGGTTCTTAATGATGATGGCTTGGTTGACTTTCTCTATATCGGTGCCTTGGTACTGTACAGGCAGGTCATATAGCGGCAGGGACAGGGATTGTGCATATTGCTCAATCTGTTGTTGCTCGCTGTCACTGATGAGACCATTGCTCAAGAAATTATGTGCAGCGCGGTTCAGGACGTGCATATAGGCATCCAACTTCTGTGATTGAGTCATAGGCAAGACCCGATCGATTTGCTGCTCCTGGCCCTTGATGGTGGCAATAGAGGTGCCACTCACAAAGAAACTGGCCAAATAGCCTCGCAACAGCTTCTCGGCCAGTTTGTTCAAGCAGCCGCCCTCATTTAATGCCTGACGATCAAGACTCAGGCCATTGATGAATTCGTTAATTTGGTCAAGAGTCTGCTGATTATATGGCGGACGTAATTGTTCACCATGGGCATCAAGCACCTTGGCTGCGCATTGTTCTACATCCGATTTCTTCAAGAAAGTTGGTGTCCGTAGGCTCACTATTGCTTGCCTCATACTTTGAACGGTTTGCTGGCCGGAGAAAAACTGCCGCAAGATCTTTTCCAACTGTTCAAGACCTTGCTCATGTTTCTCTTCACATTCCCTATGGGCATGCGATAGCAAACCCGCACTCTGTCCACAATATTTACATGTTCCCATTATATCTGTTTTATTGATTTCTCGTGATTTTGTTTTTTCTCAAGTCGCTCTTTCTGGACTGCTTGCCAAACGGAGTCTTTAATCCGTTGGGCCTCAGCATTCTCTTTATTTTCCTGTTCCTGTCGCAAAGCCCGCACTCTTGCTCTATACTTATCTAATAATGCAAAGCATTCGTTATCAAAGTACAAAACGGATTTTCCATATCCTTCATAAAAATCATCTACACCCTCTAATTTCTTAAGTCCTGAAACCTGTACTGTTGCATTTTTGAATGACCATGAATATGCAACAGATTTCCCTAACAAAGTGTCCAAATAATTGACGTTTGAACGATATTTTATATATTTGTATTTCGAGTAATCTATTTCTGGTGCGTATTCCGCCTCTCCATATTTACTTGAATAGATCGATGCGAGACTGTCTATGTTATGTTCCGTTTTCATCTCAATCGCAACGATTCGATTACTATTAGAGTACAGGTACAAGTAAACCAACTTATTGTCCCAATTAGTAGTGACAGATATGGCATCATCGACGATTGGGGTAAAGTCTATCTCATTCAGAGACAATGTTTGCGATGAATCATCTATTACCCGATACTCGTTTTTCGAATTTCTAATTAGCTTAACTGCTTCTTTGAAATTACCACCCAATTTGAAATCCATGAATGAGAATTCTTTCTCTTCCTTCGATCGAGTTTCTTTCAAGTATGATATTCTCTGCTTCTCTTTTTCAAGATCATATTTATCATCAGCATATTTTAATTCCTCTTTGTGCTTATCATTATAAGGAAGGTAATAAGATATTGCTGTTACGGCAAAAATAATTGCTAATGTTGCGCCAAATCCCAGCCAGAACTTTGACGGATTTCTATTGTATATTACCTTGCAAGAAAAGTGAGAAATGACAGTCGTATTAATAAAGGTAGAGAACACGAAAGAGAATGCTAATCCCCCAATAAATGTCAAGATGGTCGGCGCCTCATTGACATCAAATCCATAGTAGAGATGGCAAAAGTCAAATGTGTGCCTCGTCCAGTAGGTAAAGAATGGAGCAACCGTTAGGAATATTGCAGCACAAAGAACTACAGCAGTTACCCCACCAACTATGGGAGAGCTAGCTGTGGCTTTTTGGTTCTGATTAATAGCCGGGATGATTGAAATGAACATTATGACGAGAACCGCAGAAAGTGCCCAAAATGGCCACCAACCACTTGTAAGGAGGCCCAAATAAATGAATGGTGATACCAACAAGCCAACTAAAGACCAGATCAGCGACAGCAAATCCAATGGATCTTTACTCTTCTTTGGCGCTGGCTTAACTGGGTTCGGGTTGCTCTGTGCTTTCTGCTTTGCAGGATTTGGGCTCTTTTGAGGCGACGGCTTTACACGATTTGGCGTTGTCGCTGCATAGTAGTCATCGATGGTTATGAATCCACTTCCAATACATAGACAAGCTAGAATTCGTTTGATATCCGCTGAATCAAATCCATACTTTCTTGAAAGGAACCCAGCCTTTTTTTCAAGAAAGGATTTAACAGTAGTAGCATCGCAATCAGTGTACATATCCGCACTGATGCCATCGGCAATGATGGCCTTAAGAATATCAAACTTTTCAGGATGGTCCCTATCGGGATACAAATCCTTTAGGATATTCACAAACCGCTCCTCAGTAACGATATCAGTACCGTACTGAGAAACTATTGTCGATATTTCTTTAATTAGCTCGTTCATGTGCCTCGTTTTAACTTATTTTGATAACAAGAACAAAACTCTAAATTTGATCCATCGCATTGCGATGGTTCTCATTCTTTTTTATCTCTTCTTTTATCCGCATTTTTTCTTTCTCAGCTTCAATTTCAAGTTTTCTTATAGAATCTCGTTTTTGATTATCTAATCGCCTTCTTTCTTCTTCTGCATGTTTCCTTCTCAAAATAGATTCGAACTGTCTATCTATATACCTTACATGCCATACTGATAAAGAAAAACTATCATCATAATCATTGGTTAATTGAATGATTCCGTTTAAGAAAGTCCATAAATACTCTTTATGATCAGCATTGCCATAATTCACTATATCATATTCAGATTGATATTCATATAATCTTTGAGGAACACACTCGGGTTCTCCATACTTTCGAGAATATATTTCAAGTAAACTATCTAATTCATGTCTGTTAATCATCTCTATAGCCATCAATCTTTGATCATGAAAGAATAAATGTAGATTGATTCTTTCATTATCCCATTCCGAATCTGCGTACAAAACAGTATCAATAAATACAGAATAATCAAGATTATTAACTATAAGTTTCTTGTGCTTCAAATCCTCATTGAGATAGTGTCCCCTTTGTATAGAATGAATAGAATTACCTTGTAATAAAGCAAAACAGTGATTAATACTATCTCCTAAGTTAAAATCCATAAACGATAATTCGATACTCTTTGTTTCTCTCGTACGTCGAATGCTTTCAACTTGCTTCACTTCTTCCTCATAGCGTTTAAGGTCCATATTGGATTTCAACGTGTTTTTTATGTAAGGGAAAAAGTAGAACAAGCCAAATAAAAGAATAACTGCCAATAAAGTCAATGAAAATGCTTTTATTACCCTTTTAATATCTGTTTGATGTACAAAGGAATCCAAAGAGTCTGATACGAACATATATCCAATAAACCCATTTGCGCCACAAAGAATAACCTCTAGAAAAAATGAAAGTGGGGATCCAGAATCAACATTCGGCTTGTTAATCAAAATAAAAGGCAGAGATATATAAAAAACAGATGCACAGAAACACACTGCAGAGAAACCGGCTTCTATCTCGGGTGCGGTAGAATTGCTTGAATTGATATCGCTTCCATATATCATAAAGCCGATGACTAAAATGATTGCAAATTGAAAGACACCTAAAAATATAAGCACGAAAAAGGGCCACCATCCATTCTCTAATAGCGCAAAACACATGAAAGGAATGCTAACTATCCCACAAATAGCAATTGTTAGGCCTAATAAATCCTTGAATCGTATACTAGATTTTATTGAAGGTTTGTTGGGCTTTGATGGAGATGGGGCGGGTTTTGGTTTGCCTTTTGGCTTAGACGGAGTGGGCTTTGGTTTGCTCTGCTTTTTAAGGGCATTATAATCGTCAATAGAAATACAGTCACATCCAATGCAGAGGCAATACAAAACCTGTGAAATATCCTGCTGGTCATAACCATATTTTGCAGATAGTAGTTTTGCTTTCTTTTCAACTTTGGACCTTGCATTATTGGCGTTAACAGTAGCAATCATTTCCGAGCTAATGCCATCATTGATGAGTGCTCTCAATATATCGAACTTTTCAGGATGATCTCTATCCGGGTACAAGTCTTTCAGAATATTCACAAACCGTTCCTCAGAAACGATGTCAGTACCGTACTGAGAAACAATTGATGTTATTTCGTTAATTAGTTTATTCATAATTCGGGAAGTTAAAAGGCTGCGACTGGCACAACAACATTGGTTAACCATTTTCGAGTTATATGTAATTTCCCGTTATTATACTCAATTGCATTTTCCCAATCTGATTGTGAAGAAGTCCAAAGTGTTTCTGAAAACCATTCTGTTATGCCTCTTAAAGGAAGCCTCTTTGTAAGAGCAAATATTTCTTTAACTATAATCGCACTTGGAAGAAACCATTTACTTGTGTTGGCAAGTGGCATCCGAACTTGGAAAAAAGTTGCAGCCTGAAAAGCAGGATAATCTCGCAAATTAGGCACGGAAAGAAGATGATCTATTTTTATTTTCTCCACTTTGTCCCAATGAGATATATCATCAATTGTATAATGACTATGTGGAAATGGCAATTCTGCATTCACTGTTGACCAACGAAACTGAGTATTATCAAAGATTGTTCCATTTGAGGAAACCTTCTTAGCCCGAGCTATGTAAAGCGACACAAGATAGCCATGAATCCAACCCATGGATTCTTCATAGTCAGATGTCTTGGTTAGGACCACAAGACATATCGCTTTCTTACTTTTGCTGAATTCATGAGCAAAAGTCCCATCTTCATAAAGAAAGTCTCCCGTCTTAAGCTGGTTTAAATCTGTAAAGAAGATGTCTACATGGTTCTCTATAGGATCTATACCGTATTGAGCACAGAACTGGACTGCATCCAACGAGCCGTTTCGTGCTTCCTTTTTGAGCATCGAAAGCCATTTATCCTTAGGTATTCTGTTGTCGAAAAATAGACAATAGAAGTATCTGAAAAGGAAATTTTCATATCCTTTGACCTTATGCATCTTCAATGCTTCGCGAAGTTCATCAGTATTCAGCTTTTCCTCTTTGGCTTTATTTGCTAGGCATTCATTGTAGTAACCGATTGCACCCTCATAATCATCTAATTTCAAAAGAATATCTCCCATCAACTTTAGATAGTTAGATGGAACATCACCCCGCACTACGTTCTTGATGGCTTTCTCGGCGAAACCTTTGGCTTGTTGATACTTGCCTTCTTTAAAGAAAGACATGGCAATAGTGTAGGCATCACCAGGATCAACCTGGGGCTTGGTTGGCGCAGGATTCAGAGGGGTTGGTGGTTGTGCAGAGCCCTCATCATCAAGGTCAAAGAACGAATCCACATTGATCTTCCTGCGAATTTCTGGTTCCTCATTATAAACCTTCAAATCAAGGGCAAATGCAATAGACTCAAACACATATGTGGCCAACTCCTCTTTATACCCACACGAGTCTATGAATTCATGCACATAGTGCTTGAATTTTGTTTGCCAGGCAGGTATGTTAGTATCAAGTGAGAGTATCTCACTTGCATAGCCAGAGTTGATAATATCCCTTAATATCAACTTTGTCGCTGGCTTATCCACAAAGCAGCGATAATCTAACAGATAATTGATAATCTGCGGATTCTCCAGCAATCCTTTCCCGCGCTGACTGATTATATCTTTTAATGCTTGATGAAGTCCCATTGTAATTGATTTCTTAAAAAAGTTGTTAAAGTATTGCCCTCTATGATCGTCTTGTGCATATCCTTAGGCAATATGCTTTCAAAATGAGAACGAGTCCCATCAGGTATGAAAACCTTTTCTAAAAAGCATCTTCTAAACGCATCTTGACCAATTGTTTTAATCTTGTTCTGAAAAACAAGAAATCTTAATGAAAGGCACCAAGAAAAAGCGTTATCACCAATATGAATCAAAGATTTAGGCAAGAATAGACCTTGTAAAGATTTACAAACTGAGAATGCAGAATCTCCAATATGAGTAAGTCCTTCTGGTAAAATGAGATTTTCCAGAGACTGACATTCACTAAATGCATGATTGCATACTATTCTTGTACCTTCTTGAATGCAACATGCATCAATGGATTTGGGCGCCTGCAGAAGTTTTTTTCTATTTTTACTATATTGAACACCATCTTTGTCACTCCATGCTTTTTTCAAATCTTCTTTGCTGACCTCTGTTATGGAAATGTCTTTCGGGACGGGCGATGAGATTCCTTCATCCGATATCTTTACACTTGAAGACACAACAGAATAACCAACGCTACCGAGTAAGCAATTGATGATGTTTTCTACCAACTCCATCTCAAAGCCAAATCGTTTGTTTATTTTGTAGGGTATTTGAGAAATAGCTGGCTTATTTAAAGATTCAGCACTACTTACCAGTTGTGACATATGGCCTTCCTCCTGAATGATCCTAAGTATCAACCTTGCTGCTGGCATTTCATCAAAGCCATGATAGTCGTTAAGAATATTTATAAAACGAGATTCGATAAGAACATCCTTTCCGAATTCTTGAATAGCTTTATATATTGCCTCTTGTAATGCCATTAGTCAATCGGTTTTAATCCCTCGTAGGGCTTGATTGATGTGCTGAATAAACCGCAGCAATTTGCTTTTACGGAGCATTCATCACATAAGTCAAGGAACTTGTTCTTCCAGTCGGAAATGCTCTTTACGGCAAACTTTCTGTATTGCTCAAGCAGAAGACAAAGAGGTATGTTATAGATGCAGACATCGTAATTCCATTCCGCCAAATACTTCACTGCTTCGCAAAGTTCAGGAATGTAACTCTTTGGCTCGACCCAGATGTTCTTGCTATGCTTGATTGCATAGCCGACATATTCCATTCCCATAAACGCAATCCAACCCACAAAAGGCAGATTGTGGTGGATAAATTGAGCCATTGGAACGAACCGCCGGTAGTTTATGGCGTTCATCACTATGCGCAACTCAATGCACACACCAGCACCAGCCAGGTTGTATAGACCAATCATCGTCTCGTTGTATGCGCCCTTGCACCCGGCTATCAGATCGTGATCCAGGCAGTAGTCGCTGTGGAATGGAACGCCAACCACAAGTTTATCGCCACCAGCCGCAGCAAGGCGCATAGTGTAATTGCCGTCAACGAAAGCACGGCCATTGCTCAATATATGAATCTCTGTGTCCGGCAGCTGCTCTCGCACTAGAGCCACGAGGTCAATCAGCTTATCACCGAGCAATGTGGGCTCCCCACCGGTAATTCCAATCATGGGCAATCCCTTGGGGGCGTTCATCACTCGCTCGATGTTCTCTTGATAAAGCTCCTCGATATCGTCAACAGCGAGTGGTGGCTGGCAACACATGATGCAGCGATTATTGCACTGTGAAGTAGTATACAGTGTATTATCGTTTGAATGTATGTCGAGTTCTCGCTGCTTCATAATAACCAACTCTTGAAAATGGGCATTACTTCATCATACCGCTCAATGATGAGTGAAATGATGTACTCGATAATCGCTTTGTTCTTTCGACACAGCAACGATGCCGGACGGTAGCCATATAGATCATTTTGTGTCGAATGGTTACGTACTGGATCAGCACCACAGTAGGTTCGCACACCGCAATCGGTGCAACCAGCAAGAGCTTCATTAGACCAATACTTGGCTGCATTCTTCGCCGCTTTACCATAGACAATATTCTCGTAGGGTTCATCCACATGACCAAGACGGAACGTATAGTCATTGAACTCTGCAAGCATCCTCGATTCATCGGATGCATACACGTACCCGTCGTAGTTGTAAACCAATACCGAGTTGATAATCCCTGCTGGAGATTGAAGGTCAACAAAACCTGTGGTATATGGCGTAATCATCTTCTTCAGAATGATAGCCGCATATTCTTCTATGAAGAATGTTCCCTGAATGTTAAGGTCAATAATATAATTCAACGCCGTTTTATAGAATTCAATGAAACGGTCTGTATAATCTGTCCAGTCAGGGTTAGTTGTTGCAAGACCATAAGGATTCAAGGCTCGCAAGAAAATGCTTCTGAAACCAAGTCTGCGATACTCGTCAACGATTTCAATGGGATAATCCAGAGCAAGCTCAGAGGTTGTCATCAGTGCCGAAACCTGGTCATGACCAAGAATGCTTCTTGCACGCTCAAAGCCCGCCACGACTTTTTCGTAACTGTCTTTCTTGCCCCTATTGGTATTATGCAGATAAGCGGGTCCATCGAGAGACGATGAAATCATCACCTTGTATTGCTTGCAGATGTCCATGACCTCATCAGTCAAGTCAACACAATTGGTACAAAGTACATAGTTGATGTTTTTCTGCTCAGCCTTATTGATTTCCTCTGCAAGTTCAATTCCATACCTCAACAACTTTGGTTCAAGGCTTGGCTCTCCCCCCTGAAACTCCATTGTAAGATATGGCGACGGCGACTTGAACATGAGCTCAACCGCCTTCTTCATGGTGTGCATCGTCATCGTAACCGATGTGCAATCTTCATTGCAACTCGATGCCTGACAATAAACACAGTTTTGGTTGCAACGCAAAGTCAAAACAAAAATGTGCAATGCCGTAAACTGGTCGAGGAAACGTTTTTTCTCACGTAACCGCAAGGCATATATATCGGACAATACAGGTATCGCTGTATCACTCACGAAGAAGTTTGCCGCTAATGACTTGAACAGTTCTTCATCTACCGGCTCACGATTAACTAACTTGTACACTGTGCCAAAAGGAGATATGATCATATCGCCTAACTCGTTCACAAGCACCTCATGGTTGCTGATACGAGTGAAAGTAAATGGCAACAGGTGGTAGTTCATTCGTTCAAATCTTCTTCGCTTAGATAATCGTCATCCGCAAAAGCCTTGGCGTAGAGTATCGTCCGAATATCCTTTGTTTCATTAGCGATAATACCACGCAATTTATTGTCATTGAGTTTGTCAAGAAACGCCAATTCAATGTCTAAATCGGACATCTCTGAACCAGGCTTAGGCGTTATGGTAATAGACTCAATTTCTCCTTCCAACCTGCGCTGGAAAGAGAAATCGCCCGACAGCCAATAAATTGTCTTGGAGATGGCGGCATCATCAAATATGTTTCGGTCGATTTGTATCGTCATTTCGCTTTCGCCCTTAATTTTGACAAAGTAATGCTATCAACTATACCAGTGACAGGCAAACCATTGTATGCTTGAAACATTTTCACTGCAGTAGCGATATCTTCCGTGAAAACTGTTTTGTCACCGTCTTTCTTGATCAAGCTGGGATCTGGAGCATAGCCAGCCTTCTTTAGCAATTCTACCAGCTCGGTAACATCATAACCTTCCATCTGGTCTAATTCATCACTCGAATACGCCAAATCACGGATACCAAGTCTTATTGTTGTATTTGAACTTGCCCACTCTTCTAACTTTGTAATCGTATTGGAATCTGCCATACCAGACTGCTTTATTCCAGCATCTTTTTGGAAATTCTTAATCGCAGTCACCACGTTTTCATCAAAGTATGAATGTCCCGATTTCGTGGTAATTAAATCTGGGTTCAAATAACGTTTGCTAACCAAAAGCGTCGTCAATTCTGTGACGTCAGCACCATAGAAACCTTTCATCAAAGACCTATCACCCAAAGAATAGGTGTCAACTGTCTTCTTGGGCGTTGTTGGAGTTGAATACAACGTGCTAGGTGTGGAGCTACTGCTGCTTTTGGAACTCTTGCTGACAGACGTACTCGAATAATGTGACGAGCCGCCATAGGAACTCGAACTGTGTGACGAGTGTGATGAATGGCTACCATACCCACTAGAACCTGATCGATGAGACGAGTGTGACCTGTGTGATGAATGTGACCGATGTGACGCTAACATCTTTGTGGTACCGTCACGCTTTATCGTCCACACATTCTTCATCACTTTCTGCTTTGCATGGTCTATCTCATCAGCATTGATGCCATCTCCAAGATCACCAAGTGATAAAGATAGTCCTGATTTTGTGTCATCGGCTTTAGCATTGCCATGAATCAATGACACAACCGCCGAAATCAGCAATGTCTTTAAAATTTTCTTTGAAGGTAATTTCATTTCTCTTTATTCTTTATGAAATTCAACCAATAATCATTAGGCGAGGCAAGTAACCCTTCTTCAAGCAATTTCTTGCCATCACCATCAAGCTTTCCTCCATTCTTAGAGATAATAGATAGAAGAGAATCCCTTATCCTTGAAATAGCTGCATCGAGCTTGTCATGGCAATCTTTGACTTGTCTTTCCAAATCTTTGTTGCCAATAATAATCGACTCGGGAATCTCATTCAGTTTGGCTTGCGCCGCAACAAGTTGATTGTTTGAAATCAGCTCACTCGCCTCGACACACACCATTTTCACAGTAGTTTCAATCGCTTCATCTGCATCCCATTCGTATGAGCTTGGAAAAAAAGAACCATTATATCCATCTTTGGCTTCTTGGTATGCAAGGAAACCCTCACGGAAATGGCCTTCAGCTACCAACTCATTAGCACGACTCATGTCATTATTGAACTGATCAATCTCACTTTTAGACCCCACATAAGAGCCTCCAAGCCATAACACGCCAGCAGCAAAAGCAGCAGGGATGCCTATTTTCGTTATAATCTGGTTTCTGCGTTGAGTGGGTGATACGCCATGAGTAGCCAATAACGAAGACTTCATTTTATTGCACCAGTCATCATAGTTATCGCCGATTTCTTGATACATTCGTCTGATTTCATCTTCGAGAGAAGATAAACCGTCCATGGCATCTGGAGACAAATAAGCGGATTTAGAGATATAGCTTTTTTTTGACGGAATTACTAATGCAGCGTGTAATTTCGACTCGTAATCTTTCTTCAATCGCGCCAATTCCTTGTCACAAGATTGACGTTTTGCAAGTTTGAACTCGCCAATCTTTTTCTCCAGCTGTTGACGACACCATGTTTCATCTCTTTTTCCTAAAGCATTAGAAACGATTTGAATTTTGGCCTCAACTAAATACAACTCATTCATAGCCATTGCAGGAAAATAAGCTGCTGGCTCATGGAGAATATCAGTGGGTCTGATGGCTAAACGTTCAAGCAAATCGTTGTATTCCTGCTTGAGGTCGTTGAGTTGCTCAGCCAAGTCTAAAGGTTGACCATTCTGGCCACTTGACATAGCATCAAATGCCCCTGAAGTGGGCTCATTGACGGCTCCTATAGATCCAAAAGCGAAAAGGAAACAGTCATATACATAAGCAATCAGGGCTTTTTTATATTTACCATTATTCTGTATCGATTTCCTTAATGCATCAATTACTGTAATGCATTTCTTGCCTTTCTCTTTATACGCATCATAGACCTTTTGCAACTCTCCTGATTGTTGCAAATCTTTGAGAATAACCTTGCAGGAGGGATAATCGCCAAATGCTGATAAATCGGAAAGGATATTAACAAACTGAGGAGATACAAGAATATCGTCACCCATTTGTTTCATGGCTTCCTTTATGGCGATATGTAATCCTTTACTGCCCATTATTCGCTTCTGAGTTATTTATTGGTAATTCTGGTTGGGTTTCTTCTTGTGATTCAATTTCAACTGGTTTGACACTATCAATGCACTCAACTTCTACTGTCTTATCTTCAGAAACAGGCTCATCTTCTATCACAATTACATTATCATTAACTTCTTGAGGTTTTTTCTCATCAACTTTGGAATCCCCCTCTAAAACTGTTTCTTCTTCTGTTTTAGTTGAAGTGCCTTGAGTTGAAGATTTAGTTTGTTCTGGTATAGGCTCAACATCTTCTTCTATTTGTTCGGCAAGACGTTTTTCAGCTATCAAAACAAACTGCTCTCCAAATCCATATTCATCATCATATGGTTCCCGGTCCTCACCAAGTTCCATAGAGAACTTGTCAAACTTTTTTGCTTGGTCTCGTTTGGCCTGGTATGCACGTTTCAACTCTGTGATGGTATAAGTCAAATCAATTTGATCACTTTTTGAACGTTTAACAACGCCCTCAAATTGATTATACCGATCAAGAAGTTGCCCTATCCGCTCGTTGAGTGAGAAGATTGACTTTTGAATGCTATCTTGTTGCCAGTAGATAATCTGTTTTACAACTTCACCTAAGCGTTCTTCATCATATATACAAGCGATAGACATATCATCTTGACTGCCTTTGGCGCTCAATTCGGGCAAAGTGGATTCAATAGAATCCATGGAAGACTCAAAAGTCTCTTTAGCAAACATCTTTGCAACTTGAGCATAGAAGTTGACCATGTTTGTAATTTCTCCAAACGAATCGTCTATTCCGTCACTACCAAGGAAAACAAGGACAGGAAACTCTCCATCACCTTGATAGCAATAGCGGAATTCATCAAGAGCATCAACGTCACACAATGAAGTAGTCTTGTTTAAGAAGCAACGGTCATCCCATGGGATTGGTTCGCTCCATTGACCATTATGATCAAAAGCGATACACTTGCCATCACCCACATGAAATGCAAACCAGTAGTCCTCGGTCTGGACATAACACATCAATGTGCAGCCATAGGTCTTTTCCAATGAGCGTTGTGCTTCAAAATCATCTATGTATCGAGGATTAATCGATGCTCGTTCTGCCTCGGTCAATGGGTTATTGTGAGCATGTTCCAGGATTTTTTCCTGCCAACGATATATAATTGACGAGAACAATTGACGCATAGCAACATCAACTTTGGTTTTCTTTGCAAAGTTGTCGTTCTGAATCTCGGTGTTCAAAGCATATACCTGCGTAAACGCAGTGCCCTCGAATAGTTTCTTGTCAATGTTCTCAATGAAAGTGGTGACACATTCTTTAGTGATGTCAGTCGCATATTTCGCACCTATGTCACTACGAAAATAACGTGCACCACCATGGCCATCGCACACTATGGCTATAGCAAGGTTCTCGTTAACCTCACTATACGAAAAGTCTTGGCATACCTTATTGGTCGCCTTGTGACTCTCGCCTTGACATGAATAGTGCAGGGCTTTCATCTATTATGACTTAATCCCAATCGTCGTAATTGTCAGCAGCGGGTGCCGGTGCAGCTGCCGACTCTGCACCTTTAATATCCCCGACGGCATCAGTAATATCCTTAATTACTTGATCCTGTTTGCTTACATCGCCAGCTGTACTACTCTTGCTGCCAATCTGAGATGATGTAACAACCACAGTACGAATAATCTGTTTAAGAGCTTCGATGTTGTGAACGATAAGAACCGATTCGCTTGAGCCTGTGAAATCTTTCAATACATCCTTGTCGGCATCGTCTCCAATAGCAATAGCCACCTTAATAGCAGCTTGGAACCACTTGTTGCTCTTAAGCTTCGTTAATCCACTTTGGAAATCATCTGTTGGGCCGCCATCAGAAAGAAGAATAATTGCAGGTGCAAATGAACCGCTTGCTGCCTGCATGTAACCGCTACGCGACAACTTATTGTTAAGTTCAATACAAGCTGCACCAAGTGAGGTTAGCCCTCCAGCTCGAACATCTTGCCAAACAAACTCAGATGCCAATTTAGGCTCATTATAGAGCCATTTGGTACCACTTGAAAATTCAAGTGCTGCAACCTTGATTTCTGCATCTGGATTAGTTTGGGAAATCTCGTCAACCATAGGTAATACGTTAACTACCGCATCATTGACTGCACCAATTTTGTTACCCTCCATGCTCCCAGACGTATCAATCATGAAGAACACGGTCATCGTTCTACGCGGAACACTTACTACATCGTCTAATAAAGCCATAATTCTAGTAAATTTATTATTTTGTTGTTATTTCCAAATTATAATCCTCGTTGTGGATTTTAAGTTTGATTTTTAAGCCGGGCTTTGCTGGCATATAACCCTGTGGATCAACCTGCTTGATTTTGCCACTAGCGGTTTCTACGACCCAGGCATCTGGAGAAACGTTCTGAATCAGGGTTGTTCCAGTAGTGTCAACAGCTACCCTCCCATCGGGAATGTTATCAGTATCAATGAATATCTCAGTTTTGGGGGTGAGGGGCAACTCTCGGCTACCGAGAATCAATCTCAATGAAGTGTTGATGGTCTTGCCGCAATTCATACACCTAGTAGATGAATCTTTAATTTCCACAAATGCCTCATCGCCGCAATGGGGGCATACAACCATCTCGTCACGAACTTTGTTGATGATGTCCTTCCATTTCATCTCAATTAGGCGAGTATTGGGATTACGTAATTTCTCTTCACTGAACTGATCAATGAAAGTTTCTCGTAATAATTGAGGGAATGCCATCCAACGACGGATTACATTCTGGTGAATACCACGTACAGGGCGATTAGTATCATTGTTTGGATCATAGATGAAAATGGCTTCACTGCCATAGAATTTTTTCTCGTAGCTCTCTGTCATACAAGGACAAGCGACCACACGAGCACCCTCAAAGGGGTGGTTCGCATAAAAGAGCATAAATAGGATGACCGATAACGAGAATTGGTCACTGTACTTGTCCGGGATGCCGCCTGCGACAATCTCGGGAGCCATGTATCTTGCCTTCCCCATAATACCGCTCTTGTCTCCTTGAGGCATCACATTGTCGTTATCGCAAATTAGGACATCGCCAGTACTTGGGTCAATGAAAAAGTTTCCGTCGTTCAAGTCCTGGTAACTATATCCATGACGGTGAAGCATCATGAACCCATCACAGATCTTCATAGCAGCTGCAAGCATTGCCGTAACGGACTTGAAAGTAACCTTAGCCAATAGATAATTACCAAACTCATAATAATTCCTTGGACGGACTTTCATCACGTAGCCGAAGCTACCGCTCTCTCGTTTGGTGATATACTCCGGCCAGAGAAATGCATCGCTTGGAGCCCCTGCGTTGATGTTGCGTTCCAAGTTCTTATAAAACTTGTCTCCTGGATCGTTGAGATACCACTTCAATGCCATTTGAGCACCATCAAGGTTTACAAGATAGACAATGCCCTGGCCACCACGTCCAAGCTCTTTAATGATTTCTACTTGCCCGCCTCCATTAAGGCCAATCTTTGTTCCTGGTTTTAATTCTGACATATCTTGATTCTGTTAGCTTCATTAATATCCACCGCCACGCAGGTCTATAGAATCAACTCTTGTGATTTCTCCCCTGTTTCCACACTTGGGGCAGGTGACGGCCTCTTCGCCATGATAGCAGACAATGCATCCACAAGCACCGCAGGTGTAGAAATTCTTTGCTCCACAATGCGGACAACCAGGGTATTCGCTATCAATTATCACCCCTCCCCGTACCGTTTTGGCATCATAACCTTCCCGATGCGCTTTTTCTTGATCAATCTTAAAAGCCCAGACGAACTTGAATTGACCAAAGCCTATCTTGTCAACAGTAATGCCGTAGGGCAGCTTTGCTCTACTACACATGGCCATTACTGCAAAAGCTTCATTACTTAATGGTGTCATACTGCATAGTTACGACTGCGATTTGTCATCGCAGATTTCGGTTTATGTTCAAAACTCTGTTTGTAACCTACAAAAGTACAAAAATTGTGCCAAATATCATTAACTTATGACAAAATTGTTTTTCGACCATATCCTATTATTTTTGTTGAGGAGTGCAGCATCTTATTGTGATGCACATGTACCTCATCTTTAACCTGTCTCTAGAGATGAATCCCAAAGGATGCAGCCATATTTTATTAAGTCTGATTAAGACCACATATTGCATTTGTGATCTTTTCTCAACTTAGCTTATTATTTTGGAGAAAGTTTCCCGCACTTAACCTTTTATAGTACGATATTTTTCTTGAAGAATCTTCATCTTTTCTATTAACTCATGAAAATTCAGCGCATCACCATAAATGAAACTCTTCTTCATCTCATTATAATCAGCTTCATATGCGGACATCAACTCTTCATTAGGTACAATCTGGATGTTGGCTGGTAGTTCCTTGTCGTAATCCACATAGCCCATATGATAGAACTTGCGACGGTGCTCCACTATCTCATGATAGAGAGCCATATCTTTGAGAGCCATGTCTCCGTAAGGGGTTTGCATTAGTTTCTCCAAGTCATAGAAATGGCGAGTCATACGATGCGTTCTCGGGTTATCTTTTTGGTATTCCTCGCACAATAGGAACGCTTTTTCAAGAAAAGTCCTAGCTGGACTTACTGCACGTATGGTTTGAACGAAATCAGAGTCCACTTCTTCCCCATTGAAGACTTGCTCCACCAACGATGATATTCGTCTCATTTCATATGGCTCCGACATAGACAATACACTTATCTCTATTTTAATGGTAGGTACAGCGTATGAGGCTTGGTTGTTATAAAGCGATGGGTATTGAACGTAAAGGACAGACGGATCTTTGTCATGAGGAACATTTCTCGGTTCTCCGTTTTCATCCAATATTTCATTGTCGCCAAGTACGGTCACATCAAGCCCCAATGCCTTTAGCTTACTATCCAACTCTAACTTGAACTCTCCAAGAAGAAAGTCCTGGCCTTTCTCACGAAGGTTATGTATTTGCGTATTAGAGACACATTTCGCGCATGATAATTTCTTAACGTTCAGGAAATAGTCACGGTTCAGGGCTATATCTATGTCCTCACTGAAACGGTTGATGATATTCCACCCTTTGCTAAGGCTTGTACCACCTTTGAATAATAGGTATTCGCTTACGCTGGTATGGAACATGGCATAGAGAACAGCGGTCACCCACCAGTCTTTCTCGGCAGAGGCTTCATCTATCTGCTTTGCTTGACTGACGGCCTGTATCATTGCCTTTCGTTCATCTATTGAGAATTCTATCCATTTACTCATTGTCTTGGATTTTTATGTTTCTTTTGATTATTTGTCTCATCCAAACTGGAGCCAAAAGCAAATCGTGTTCAATGGTGTCCTTTTCAGGTGTCTCAGCCAACAGCTTTGCAATCTGCCATTCATCTTCTTGTGTGATGTTGTTTTCTCCAATGCTACGCAATGCCTGCACCAGTGCTTGCATCAGTTTACCACGAAAGGCAAAATTTCTAGGTGCTGCATGCTTCAGGGTGACAGTTTGATTGCCAAGGATCAGTTTTCTGCCCGTTCCTGTGGTCAGGAAACATATGTTCATAGGAACCTGAGTGGAGAAACCCAAACGATTTGCAGCAGTAGCTCCAGTAGGGATAATTCTTGCCTTATCTCTTTTGGCTATCTCAGTTACTAGTTCGAAGGCGGACGGATATAGAATGCCGAAGCGTGTTTTACGCGCCTTGACATAGACCCCCTTTGCTATACGGCTGATAATACCTTCCCGCTCAAAGACAGCCAGTAACTTCGTAACATACTCCACATCATATTGAGGAAAGGAAGATACAAAAAACACCTCTCCAAACTTGCCGTGAACTATTTTGCGTCTAATTTTATCAACTACAGCGTCTTGCATATAGATATTGATTATAATTTTGGTCGGAATGATTGCGAAAATTTCCGACCACAAAGATAATGTTTTTCTTCCAAATAACAATGAGTTTTCAAATGAAAATATCCGAGTTCGGGATAATATTAGTCAAAAATTGACAATTGATCCGACTGTTCAAGGTATCCCTTGATAGCAGTCGGATTGTTGTCAAAGAGGCAATTGGTTCCCAAAGCAGCAATGAGATTCATTATGCAGTTATGAATTGAGTAGTGCCTGGAATGTACTAAATTGGTCGTGTTTTTCAACAGGTCGTTGATGGTCTCAATGACATAGCACTTGCGCAGCATCACCTTGTCGTAGATTGTTATTGAGACAATTCAATACTTCTTGATTACGCTTAGTCATATTCTTATCTTCTCTTTTTAAAATCAATCCCTGTCAACCTGTTTGTAACCTCCTTAAAACCTTTCTCCAATTTTCTGTCATTCTTCTTATTTCTTTCCTTTTCCCAGATTCTCATCACATAACTTCTGAACGATATATATCGCTCCATCGGTTCTGTTGCTCTTCTGGTATGGTTAGTATAATCTCTTTTAAGTTTCAGTAACTGTGAAACGTCACCCCTAATCTTACTTAATAGTATCACCAGCAAATCATAGTCTATAATCAGCAGATCGTCAATTCTATGTTTATACTGTCTCAAGACTTCACTTTCTTCAATCCGTTCCCCCATCCTAATCTGCAGAATATGGTTCACACCTCTTGAAGTAAATACCCTACTGTTAATGACCAAAATAGGGTGGACCCTTTGTCTGTTCCTGTTCCAATCTTTGAACTCAGGTGGAAATTGTCCTTTGAAATAGTCTTCCATATCTCTCACAAGTTGAGGTATTCCCTTATTCCCTTCGCTATCATCCTTTTTATGGTTCAGACGCTTGTCGATATATTCCAGCAATTCTTTCAAATCACGACCATCTGCCACTTCTTTCATCACCCGCATGTCTTTGAATTCAAACATAAAAATATTTCTTTTCGTATTGATGGTGATGTCTGGAGCGGCGTCCTTATCCTTAAACCTAATGTCGTTCACAGTCCATATTTTTCTATGATATTTCATTGAGTCAAATAACTTGCAGAACATCCATTTCTCAGAATAGTCTGTCGAGAATGTTGACATGTAATCACATTTATGCTCCTTTTTTAGAGCCGCCAATAGTTCCCATTGCAATCCGTCATATAGTATTTGTGCATAGTAAAACATAGATACTAAAACATACTCATCTTCAGACAACTTAAGTATTGGGAACTTCCTAAAACAAGTATGATCCTGCATCTCTTTATCAGAAAGGATTTCTTGCAATTTCTGATGGTCTTTTACGTCCAAATATTTGCCTTCAAGGCTTGCTATCATATTATCCCATACTGGTAGAGCTCCCTCATATTCGTCTTTTGACATTCTGATAATCCCTTCGCCATATTTATGCGTATCATGGTATATTTCCAAAGGGGTATATAAAGCTAACCAATAGTGATATGCATCTTCAAATCCTTTTTCCCTCAACACCTGTTTAAGCACATCACCATATTCATCAGGTCTTGACTTTGCAAACGCGTCAAGGGCCATGAATTTTAATTCTTGTATCTTCTTAACCTCAGTAAAGTTGTCACCAAATGCACCATTATTCATCAAATCCTGCTGCATCACTACAAGGCCCTTTTTCAAATCATCAACTTCACCGAGATTCTTCAATGTGTTAGCCTCCACTTCCATCTCTTTGCTATTCGCCGCAAGAATGGCTTTTAGCAAACCTACGCTTGTTCTAAACGACTCTCCAGTTTCTCCTTCATCATCAAGTAGAAGTACTATCCTCAGAAGCCCATACAATGCCTTATGATTGATAAATGTCAGATAAATACCCCTGTATGTCCTATTCACAGCAGCCAACCTTCCAAACAACCTATGAACTTCTTTCTCGTTCATATAATCTTGAAACATCATGTGTAGCATACGATCAGCTCTCATCGAAAAGCTGTCATAGGATATTACACTAATCATATGCAGAATTGCACTAATAAGCCAGTCTTTCCGAATTCCCATCAAATAAGCCACGACTTCCAGCATTGGCTCATCATAGAAATCAGTAAAACATAATGTCTTTGTCACGAACGATTTGTAGTACATGTTTTTCAGTTCACAAATTTAATCTTCTTCTAAAATATCGCCATAGAGCAACTTGATAAATTCCTCTCCCTGAACGTCTAAACTGTGATTATCTATCATAAATGTATAGAATGAAGACAGATTTGGCTCATCAGGGTCACTCTTACTAAAATACTCATCGATAAGGTCAAACAAATCAAGTTGTTGCTTCTTTAGTAGCAGCGAATACATGATGAGTGTATCTATGTCTATGATTACTGATTTCTGGATGTCATAATCTCCTATTCTGATAGCGTGATTCAGTTCTGCTTTAAAGTAACCCAATAATTTTTTTTTAATCCTAGGTGTTTTTTTGTTGATGTATTCATTGACACCTATAGCAGAATATGCCTTGTCATACGTTATCAACACAGGGTATATCTTCTTTACCAAACCGAAATTCGGATCAAATTTGCGATACAAATCTGGTCTGTCTTTCATGCGGATGATATTAAAATATATCTGTCCTAACCCCTCTTTCTAACTCTCAAATTTACCCTTTTCATTCTTCACTTTCTTGAATGATGCTATCTTGGAATTTATTGACTCTTTTAATTTCAAGAGTTGACCAGAGTATTTAGCACCATCTGGAAACAAGACATCTTTATTCTCAAATAGCATTAAGCTATGTCCTTTTCGGAGATAGTAGTCTGGTTCACTTTTCCCATCTTGATCAAAATACATCTTGGTTTCAGTTCCAGATTTTCTTATTAAATCCTGTCTGTTGTCAAACAACATGTCCATGACCGAATATAGCATTGTCTCCTCACTGAACTTTGAGCCAAGTTCTGAATTGATTCGTTTTTGTGTGATATCCCGACCTTTACTATCTTTTATCCCATTAGCTTTCGCTAAGGATGCAAAATCAAATTTCAATCCTTGATAAATTTTATCTACCAACAAATCCGATGATAATACCAAAATAATATCAGGGTCTAACGTAGATTGAAGAAGGAACTGATTTCTTAAAAAAGTTGGCATCTGGCCCTTTAGATTGTCTTCTAATGGTAATTGGGATTGATTAACCAAATATGGTTGCATAAACTTTATTACTGCATCCGGAACCCCTTTCATATTGATGGCAGGTGTTTTTAAGCTTGACTCAAAGAAACCAAAATGAATGCGTATATAATCTTTCCAGTTAACCACATTTCTATCTTTGTAAAACGCCTCTAGCAAGGGGGCGAAAAAGTCGTTCTTCTCCGCAAACTCAAACAACTTTATAGCTTTATATAATTGAGTTCTAAAATCTTTGAAAAACTTAAACTCACTATAAGGGATATCTATTATTAGAGAAATATCCATAAGTGCGCTTTTGTTGGTCTGATTAACGCTGGAATATGCGGTTCGGTTTACCTTCAAACACTCATCCGTCCATAATTGATTACAATATAGATATGCTTTGAAAATTTTTTTTATATGACTTTCATCAAGCTCAAAATCTTTCCTTTGAGGGGTAAAACAACTAAATGCTAACCTTATAAAACGAAGTGTACCTTCTGCGTTGATAAAAGTAAGATTATGATGCTTGCTAATACTTTTATTAAGCCTTTCTCTTTCACTTTCATCTAAAACATCGTATAACAGTCCTATTATCTTGTGATCATACTCTGGGTCATGTAAACGATAGTGAATTTGATTTTGATACCTTAATATAATTAATAGCAAATCAAATGTAGGAATATTGCGCAAAAACGACTTTGGATCTACTTGCGTATAATCATCATATATTTGGGAATAAGATAGGCAGACAATTAATTTGGGCAAATGCCTAAATCTTTTTAATGAAAATGATGATCTGAAAGACAATCTCTTCCAGGATTTCATATAATGTCTTATTGCTTTGAAGTCTGTACCCATAACATATTATTTCCTTCATTCCTTGTTCAGTAACAATCATTTCCAGATAGATATCACAGGAGTTCCCTTTTTCATCATGCATTATCCGTAGAAATGTCTATCTAGATGGTCGCGAGTATATCTCAATTGAGGCACCTCCCTAAATATAGTCGCCTAGTCTTTGTTACTATGATACTATAAAACATTTGAATAATTAGCAATGTTTAGTAATAATTAATTTAATAATCTAAAAATCAATGAGTTATCTTAACATTAACACAACTAATACCATTTATTCAAGTGTCTGATATTCAGCTACTTAGTTGCCGCGAAGCATTGCTAAGATATGAAAAGAATTTCAAAAGCACTCTACCAAAATACGGGCATCTGCTGGAAGGCCTTACAGGATTGCGCGTCAAAGTTAAGCAAAAGTTTTGAATCAGTTATCATCGAGGTACTGCTTTTATACATGGTCATACCCGGAAAGATATACTTCACCCAGATGGGCGGGTACGGCGAACAGTGCTACAGTCAGTACTTCAGACGCCAGCGCTCGAAGATCTAGAACTGGCTCCGCTTCAACGTGGCCCTGGCCATGCACTATATCGCCCTAGTCAAGCGCTACCACAAGGAACTGCTGAAACTGTCCCACTTTATCGTCGCCGACGCTTTCTTCGCGACTAGCACCTGTTATGAGGGAATCCACAAGCAGGGATTCCATCACATCAGCCGTTTCAGCGAAAACGCCCACCTGTGCTACCTGTACTAGTGGGCGCGCACGGGCAAGATGGGAATATCCAGGACGAAGGACGGAAAGACCGACTTCAAGAGGCTCGACTTGTTAAAGATGACACCCGTCTATGTCGATGGGCTGTCAGGAAAAACCTACACGCTGCCAGCATACTCGAAGACCCTGAAGTACAAGGAGCGCCTAGTCATCTGGGTCATGCCCGGAGGAAAACACAATCTATTCTTTTCCTCCGTCACCTCGCTCACGGGCCAGGAAGTCCTGAATTTCTACAGGACCCGGTTCCAGATAGGGTTCTGCTACCAGGACGCCAAGCAGTATTGCGGCCTGACGCATTCGTAGGCTATGGACGTCAACAAACTCGACTGCGCATTCAACGCCTCTTTCGCCTCGCTCAACGTGGCAAAGGTCATAATGAAGGAAAGAGGGGTGGAGTATTCCATGTCATACTTCAAACAGCTGATGACCAACTCGTTCCTGACAAAACGAATTTTTGACGTATCCAGATACCGACCGAACCAAACTTTAATTAATCACATTTTCAAAGAACTTGTTGTCTGCGCGACTTAGCCGCTTCGCCATATATTGATTTTATAACGAACTATTGAATCCGATTATCACTGCATTAAATCGACCTGTCTCCCCATGCTTCACACAATACCTTTTTCAGAAGCGTTTGTTCAAGCTCCTTTTTACGAACGCAAATGATCCTTTGTTGTATTGTCATCGTTATTGTTTTTAAATTCGACTCAATTTCAGAACTAAGAGGAAGTTCTTTACCAAAGACCTCCAATTCTTCGGCCACAACTTTCTTTAATTCCTCTTGTGGAACAATCAGCAGATAGACTGCTACATCTATTGGCTCTCTGTCGCAGAAGCGTTCATATAATTTCTTCATGTCCCACAGGTTTCTTGGAGAAACTCTCATATGAGGATAGCTTTGCTTCGAGTCATTGGACAAGTAGTTGACCACATCACTTCCTTGCTTGCTCTCAACCTTCTTGTCGTGAAGTAACTTTCCTCTTTCCCAATGAGCGGCACCGATGGCAGAATATACCGTTGTTGCCACCATTGATCTTGTCCTGTCAATAACAGCGACAGGCTGTCGCAGAATGACATCATACTATTATCCTTGAACCTGAATAATATATGTCATGGTTTTAATCTTTACTTGTTATGAGTTCGCTTGTCAATGTCAAGCAGTATTGCCATCTTGTCTAATGTATACAAATCTGGCTGAGATACGTTTGTACACCACTTACTCAAAGTCGCAGGGTTCTTGCCTAATTCCCCAGCAAGCCACTTTACTGTTCGTTTCTTTTCAACAAGAACAACTTTAATGCGATTCAAATCTTTCTTTTTCAAATATCTTTAATTTGAAGCATAGACAAACGAAATAATCGACAATAGAGAACTTCCATTAAAAAATGACGATTTTCAATGTGTATTTTTGAAATTAGTAAGAGTTTTTGTATCTTATAGGCTTAAAAAGAATAGAGACAGCCAAAAATTATTCTTTGCAAGCATAACTACTCAAACAAAGCCTGCACACTTCTTTCATTTTTTTGTTTACAAAAGTTAAATACGTTAAATCTGCCATATTTTTATACTCCATAGAATCCACATAATCATCTTTCTACCGTTTTGATTAAAACAACTTGGCACAGAATAAGTTGCAAATACAGTAACTGCATCGGCCTGACCAGCGTGACCATCCCCAACTCCGTCACAACAATCGGCAACTATGCGTTCTATGATTGCAGCGGTCTGACCAGTGTGACCATCCCCAACTCCGTCACGTCCATCGGCAACTATGCGTTCAGGGGCTGCAGCGGCCTGACCAGCGTGACCATCCCCAACTCGGTCACAAGCATCGGCCTCGGTGCGTTCCGTTACTGCAGCGGCCTGACCAGCGTGACCATCCCCAACTCCGTCACTTCCATCAGCGACGAAGCGTTCTATGAATGCAGCAGCCTCAATGATGTAATTAGTTTTATCGTCAATCCGACGAATGTTTCCATGGGCTTTGATGTATTCTATCGATATCCAAATAACTATGCTGAACGAACACTGCATGTGCCTGCTGGCACCGTGTCAGCTTATCAAGCAGATACAAAATGGAGCCAATACTTTGGCTCGATTGTTGAGATGGAGCCGAATCCTGTGTTAGCCGAGTCGATTAAACTCAATGTGACTACAGCTGGGTTGAATGAGGGAGCAACCTTGCAGTTAACGGCAACTGTTTTGCCCGATGAATGTAACAATAAAGCCGTGCTTTGGGCATCGAATAATCCGAGTGTTGCCACCGTTGACAGTAACGGCTTGGTAACTACACACAGCGTGGGCACTGCCACCATTACGGCCATTACCACCGATGGCAGTAATCTGAGTACTACCTGCACCGTGACCCTTCTTCCTGTCGGCATCAAGGGAGACGTGAACGGCGATAGCAAAATCAGTATCAGCGACGTGACTACGCTGATTGATTATTTGTTGTCTGGTCATTGGCCTGAGTGATAGACTAAATGCCCTATAACAATAAAAAAGACCTGCGCGCCGTGGTGATGGCGTGCAGGCCGTTTTTTGATGATGGCTTTGACCTAAAGCCTAAAGCCTAAATTACTTCTTGATGCCCAGCTTCTTGGCAATCTTGGCGGGGATGGCATCTTTGTGCACCAGGATGTTCAGGGTCTTGGCGCGGAAGAAGGCCTCGCTGCAGTAGAAGTAGCCCTCATAGAGCTGGTTGGTGTCCCAGCTGTTCTCTACCTTGAAGTACTTGTTGCCTTCCTGGTCAACAGCCTTGCCGATGATGACCATGCCGTGGTCGTCGGTGGTCTCCTTGTTGTCGAACATCTCCTGACGCTCCTCAGGGGTTACCCACTGCTCTTTTACCGGGCCCTTGATGTCCCAGAGCTCGGCCTCACGGTCCTTGTCGCTGAGCTGTGCCCAACGTGCCATGTCGGTACCGTCAGCATCGGGAACTTCCTTCTTGACAGGCAGGATAGCATAACCGTTGCGCCACTTGAAGCCTTTCTCGCTCACGTCGGCACCCCAAGCAATGGTGTAGCCGTTGTCGATGGCATAGTTGGCAATCTCCATCAGCTCATCGATGGGCACATTCTGGTAGCTGGACCACAGCCAGTTGTCGGCCACCTCAAGGATGAAGGGCTGATAGTAGGGGTGGTGGGTAAACGATGCGATGGGCACATAGTCGTCCATGTTCAGGCCCAGGCTGGCAGCCCAAGTCTGGGGAGTGTAGGTCTTGCCCTCATAGACGAAGGTCTCGGGCATCTTGCCCATGTAGCTGTCCAGGATAGCCTGCAGACCGTCCTTCCAGGCGGGAGTGAGCTTGCCGCGGCTGCGCTTGTTGATGGTGCCTACATAGCCGCTCAGCAGCGAAGTCAGCTCATGGGTGTCGAATTTCTTGTCACCATAGGTCATGCCGGTGTACACATCGTTGGGCACCATACCGTAGTTGCGCCATACGTAGGGAACGTCCTCGGCAGCGCCACCCTCGGCAAAGTTGGTCTCGCCATCCATGCGGATGTACTTGATGGCCTTGTCATAGTAGCAGTGGTTAACCACGAAGCCCTCGCTCAGGTGTACCTCCTTGCCGGTGATGCGCAGGATCTCGTTCTCAAAGAATGAGTTGGTGGAGTAGCACCAACACGTGCCGGACTTGTTCTGGTCCTTGACGGGGGTGTGGCGGATAACCTTGGTATCGGTGAACTTGAAACCGGTGCTGTCGGGGACAACAACCTTGTCATCGGCCATCATGTTGAACGAAATAGCCGATGCGAGCAATAAGAATAAGAATTTCTTCATAAAAATTAAGTTAGTTATTAATTAGGTTAATTGTATTTCATTGGTTATAACTTGCAAATGTAATTGTTTTTTTGGTTTCTGACCCTATTTTGGCCAAAAAAAATGAAAAAGTGCCTCGTTGAAGTCTGACGACCTGCAACGAGGCACGGTTTTCTCTCGAATCAGATAGATAAGATTTGATTGATGATGTCACAAAGGTACAATAATTTCGTTGAATGGCGAAAAAAGTGTATTTTTGCCCCATGATTTATCCCTCATCTTTTGAGAACAAGATAGGCTTTGATACCGTCCGTCGGGAGTTGGAGCGCCACTGTGTCAGCGCGTTGGGAACTGCCAACGTGCCGCGATTGCGTTTCTCGACCCGTCGTGACGAGGTGATTCGCTGGCTTGAAGAGACCAACGAGTTCCTGTCCATCGTCCAGACGGGCCGCGAATTCCCCCTGAGCTACTATTTTGACCTGCGGGTTGTCCTCAAGGAGGTCGCCACACCGGGTACTTTCCTGTCGGCCGAGCGCCTTTTCGACCTGCAGCGGCTGTTGGGGACGGTGACTCAAGTCGTGCGCTTTTTTGCTGCCGACGATGACGGCAACACGCCTTATCCACGGCTGCGGGAGCTGACCAGCGGCATGCAGGCCTTCCCCGAACTGAGCAGCGCCATCGGCCATGTGCTGGATAAGGCAGGAAACATCAAGGACACCGCTTCGCCTCGACTGCATGAGTTGCGGGTGTCTATTGCCCGTGTGACCAGCAGTATCAATGGCACCATACGCCGCATTATCGCCCAGGGCAAGCAGGACGGCATCCTCGATAACGATGTGCAGCCCTCGCTGCGCGACGGCCGCCTGGTGTTGCCGGTGAGCGCCATGAACAAGCGCAAGCTCCATGGCATCGTCCATGACGAGAGCGCGACAGGAAAGACCGTGTTTATCGAGCCCGATGCCATCGTCGAGGCCAACAACCGCATCCGCGAGACCGAGGCCGAGATCGCCCGTGAAATCATACGCATCCTCACCGAGGTAACGGACCAGATTCGTCCGCATCTTGACGAATTGGCCGGCGTTCTGGAAACCTTGGGTAAACTTGACTTTATCCGCGCCAAGGCCTTGTTTGCCAAGGATGTGGGTGCACAACTGTGCCACATCGACCGCAAGCCCGTCGTGGAATGGTACACGGCTATCCATCCCGCCCTGATGCTCTCGTTGCGCAACCAGGGCAAGGAAGTGGTGCCCCTGAATATCAATCTGAACAAAAAAGACCGCATCCTGGTCATCTCGGGACCAAATGCCGGCGGCAAGTCGGTGTGCCTGAAGACAGTGGGTGTGGTGCAATACATGATGCAGTGCGGCCTGTTGCCCACGTTGCGTGACAATTCCCACATGGGCCTGTTCCGCGACATCTTCATCGACATCGGCGACCAGCAGAGCATCGAGAACGACCTGAGTACCTACAGCAGCCATTTGCAGAACATGAAACTGTTCCTCTCCAAGGGCGGCAAGGAAACGCTTATCCTCATCGACGAGATGGGTAGCGGCACCGAGCCGCAGATTGGTGGTGCTATCGCTCAGTCGATTCTTGAACAGCTCAATGAGCACCAGGTGATGGGAGTGGTCACTACCCACTACCAGAACCTGAAGCATTTTGCTGATGAGGCCGACGGCGTGGTCAATGGAGCGATGCTCTATGACCGTCAGCGCATGCAGCCGCTCTTCCAGTTGTCGATGGGCTACCCGGGCAGCTCGTTTGCCATTGAGATAGCCCGCAAGACGGGTTTGCCGCAGCAGGTGATCGACAAGGCCAGCGAGATTGTGGGCAGCGACTACATCAATATGGACAAGTACCTGCTCGATATCGTGCGTGACCGCCGCTACTGGGAGAACAAGCGGCAGGATGTGCGCGCCAAGGAGAAACGCCTCGACCAGTTGATTGCCGACTATGACGAGCGGTTGGACAACATCCGTGCCGAGCACCGCCAGATTATCCACGAAGCGCGTACCGAGGCCCAGGAAATCCTGCAAGGCAGCAATGCGCAGATCGAGCGAACCATCAAGGAAATCAGGGCACAGCAGGCCGAAAAAGAGCGTACCAAGGAACTGCGGCGCCAACTCGACGAGTTCAAGCAGCGCCTCAATGCAGAGGATCCTGAGGAACCTGAACGCCTCAAAGAGCTCACGCCCAAGCAGACGCCTCGCCGCCAGCAGCCCAAGAAAAAGGCGAAACCGACACTTGACAAGGACCGTCCCCTGCAGGCTGGTGATAACGTGATAATCAAGGGTACAACGACTGTAGGTACTCTCATCAGCATCGACGAGAAATATGCACTGGTGGCGTTCGGGAACATCAAGACCCGCATCGAGGCCAACCAGGTGGAACGCACTTTGCGCAAGGAGAAATTGCCTAAAGCCGAGTCTTTGGGGCGTGCCACGACCGATGCGATCCGCACTCGTCAGTTGAATTTCAAGCCCGATATCGACGTGCGTGGCATGCGTGCCGATGAGGCTTTGCAGGCAATCACCTATTTCATTGATGATGCCATCCAGTTCAGTGCTCAGCGGGTTCGTATTCTGCATGGTACTGGAACCGGAGCCTTGAAGGTGGCTATCCGTGAATACCTGCATACAGTCAACGGGGTGAAATCCTATCGCGACGAACACGTTCAGTTCGGCGGAGCGGGAATCACTGTCGTAGAACTGGAGTAGGACAGAACAAGTGAAAAAGCTATGATTGAGAATAACCTATTTTTGAAACCGTTCAAGACGACAGGTGGTGCTATACCTTTTGACCGCATCACGACGGCTGACTATGAACCGGCCATCCGTTACGGAATCAAGGAGCATGACCAAGAGGTAAAAGTCATTGCCGGCAATGAGGCCGAGCCGACCTTCGAGAATACTATCGTCGCTCTCGACCGCGCCGGAGCAACACTTAACCGTGTCTTGGGCGTTTATTACCCTATGCTCTCGGCTAATGCCGACGATGCTTTGTTGGAGGTGAGTAACCGTATGGCTCCGTTGTTGAGCGAGCATTTCAACAGCATCACCCTCAACGAGCAGTTGTGGCAGCGGGTAAAACATGTGCATGACAATTTCGATACGACGAAGCACGACAAAGAGGATCTGATGCTCATGCGTGAGACTTACGACGGCTTTATCCGCAGTGGTGCCAACCTGCAAGGTGCCGACCGTGACCGCTACCGTGAACTGTCTAAGCGCTTGACTGAACTGACCTTGAAATTTGATCAGAACGCCCTCAAGGAAACGCCTCGATATGAACTGTGGCTCACTGCCGACGACCTTGACGGTCTGCCCGAGAGCGCCATTGATGCTGCCCGTCAGGCGGCCAAGGAAAAGGGTAGGGAGGATGCATGGCTCGTGACATTGGATGCGCCCAGTTACGGTCCTTTCATGAAATACAGCGACCGCCGCGACCTGCGTGAGAAGTTGTACAAGATGTATAACCGCCAATGCACAAGCGGTGAATATTGTAATCTCGACGTGTTGCGTGACATCGCCAATACCCGCCTGAAAATTGCCCGATTGATGGGTTGCAAATGTTTTGCCGAGTATAAATTGCAACATACGATGGCAGAGAGTTCCGGGGCGGTATATAACATGCTCAATCAGTTGCGTGACGCCTATTTGCCTGTTGAGCGACGTGAGATGGAACGTCTGACCGACTTCGCTGGTAAGATTGAGGGTAAACCCGTGGAAATCATGCCGTGGGACTACAGCTATTACAGCAATAAGGAAAAAGACTCGATGTTTGACATCAACGACGAGTTGCTGCGGCCTTATTTCGAGCTCAGTCAGGTAACCAAAGGCGTCTTCGGCTTCGCCAAACGGATGTATGGCTTGCGGTTCACGCCCAACCGCGACGCGCAGGTCTTCCATCCCGAAGTCGAGGTCTTTGATGTGACCGATGAGGACGGTAAGGCAGTCGGTATGCTTTATCTTGATTTCTTCCCGCGTGCCACCAAGCAGAGCGGGGCATGGATGACGAGTTTCCGTGAGCAGTACATCGATGATGACGGCAATGATGTACGACCCCTGGTAACCTTGACGATGAACTTCACCCGACCCACCGACTCTAAGCCCTCGCTCTTGACTGTGCGCGAGGTCGAGACGTTCATGCACGAGTTCGGACACGCGCTGCACCAGTTGTTGAGCCGCTGCAAGTACCAGTCGTTGTCGGGAACCAATGTATATCGTGACTTTGTCGAGGTGCCGTCTCAGTTCAACGAGAACTACGTCTATGAGCGCGAGTTTCTCGACAGTTTCGCCCGTCATTATCAAACGGGTGAGCCAGTTCCTCAAGAATTGATCGACCGATTGATTGCTTCGTTGCAGTATGGTGCGGCTTATGCCTGCGTGCGGCAGCTGGGCTTCGGCTTCCTGGATATGGCTTGGCACACGATTACCGAGCCCTACGAGGGTGACGATTTCCGGTTTGAGTATAATGCGACTAAGGATGTGCAGGCTTTTGAGCCCGTAGATGGCTGCATCATGTCTCCACAGTTCACCCACATTTTCTCGGGTGGCTATGCGGCAGGTTATTATGGCTACAAGTGGGCCGAAGTAATCGAGTGTGATGCTTTCGATCGCTTTAAGCAGGATGGCATCTTCAACCGCGAGACAGCCCGTCAGTGGGTGGATAATGTACTCTCACGCGGTGGGACCGAGCCTCCCATGACGCTCTACAAACGTTTTCGTGGCACTGAACCCCACATCGAAGCCATGATGCGCCGCGACGGCATCACCAACCAGACAACCGAGTGAAGATGAATAGAAAAATCAGAAAAGCGAAATTGGAGGATGTGCCGGTGATTATGCGGCTCGTTGATGAGGCGCGTGGCATCATGCGCTCGTGCGGCAACATGAACCAGTGGACTAATGGCTATCCCGACCAAGAGACTATTGAGAATGATATCCACAATGGACATTGTTATGTGTTGGAAGAAGAGGGTGGGGTGATTGTCGCTTCGTTTGCCTTCATTCCTGGCCCCGAGCCCACCTATAAGGAAATTTTTGAGGGCGAGTGGCTGGACGACAAACCCTACTATGTCGTGCACCGCTTGGCCAGTACGGCAGCGAGCCACAGCGTATTCAATGATGTGATGGACTACTGCATGAAGGTGGCGGGTTGCCTGCGCATCGACACCCACCGTGACAACGTCATCATGCGTCATGTCATTGAGCGTTACGGTTTCACCTACTGCGGTATCATCTACCTGCTCAACGGCGATGAGCGTTTGGCCTATCAGAAATAGGCGACAGTATCTAATAAAACAATCAGGGCTGACCCATTTGAGTCAGCCCTGATTTGTTATAAGGGATTAATCTTGTATTCTAGATTAGTTCTTCAGCTCGTCTGCTACCTTCTGAGCAGCGTCAGCAGCCTTGTCCTTAGCAGCGTCAACAGCATCGCCAGCGGCATCCTTAACAGCCTCCTTAGCGGCGTCAACCTTCTCGGCAGCAGCGTCAACGGCACCTTCTACAGCGTCGCCAACCTTCTCAGCAGCCTGCTTTGCAACGAACTCAGCAAAACCAGCCTTCATAGCATCGGGTACATCGATGTAACCGGTCATCTTCTCGGCCAGGGTCGGGATCTTAGCGAGGATGGCATCCTTGTTGTTCTCCCAAACGGTCTTCAGGATGTTGATGATGTTGAAGTAACCATCCTGGTCACCACCATTCAGCAACTCCTCAGCCTTAGCCTTGATACCATCGAGCAGGCTAACAGCAGCAGCCTCATCAGCGCAGTTCAGCAGGTCAGCAGCTACACCGTCAACAGTGTACTCAACAGCTGCGGGCTCCTCAACAACTTCCTCAGCGGGCTTGGTTTCGGTCTTGCAACCAACAAATGCGATAGCAGCAACAGCTGCAAACATCAATAAAAACTTCTTCATAATAAAACAACTTAAAAAAATAAATGATTAATAATAAAACGAATCAACGCCGCAAATGTAACGGCTATTTTTGAATTGACAAACTTTTTTGGTCTCAATTTTCATTTTTTAGCACTTTTATTGCCCTTTTGGACGGTTTTGAGTCTAAAAAACGTTACCTTTGCGGTGCGTAATTTGGTCTCGCACCATGTGCTACAAATTTCGTGCCAAAATTGATTGAGAAACAAAAAACCAATAAAATATTAAATATATGTTTGTCTATATTTTAATGGGAGGCATTTTCATTCTGAGCATGATCGTTCAGAACTCCCTCAAGTCAAAGTTTGCGAAGTATAGTAAAATTCCTCTGGGCGTGCCCATGGCAGGTCGTGACGTTGCCAATGCGATGCTGCAGCAGAATGGCTGTGGCGACGTGCAGGTGACCAGCGTGAGCGGTCAGTTGACCGACCACTTTAACCCTGCCAACAAGTCGGTGAACCTGAGTGAGCCGGTCTATGGCACGAACAGTATCGCTGCCGCCGCCGTTGCCGCCCATGAGTGTGGCCATGCCGTACAGCACAAGGTGGGCTACAGTATGCTGCAGCTGCGCACCAAGATGGTGCCCGTGGTTTCCTTCGCTTCCAAGACTGTGCAGTGGCTGCTGCTTGCAGGTATTGCTGTGTATGAATTGACAGCATTGCCCTTGTACATCGCTCTTGCCATGTTTGCAGCCACGGTGCTGTTCAGCTTCGTGACTTTGCCTGTCGAGGTCGATGCCAGCCGCCGTGCCATCAAGTGGCTTGAAGGATCAGGTATCGTAGCCGGAGAACAGTTGAATTACGCCAAGGACGCTTTGCATGCTGCAGCTTATACCTATGTTGTGGCTGCTATCGGCTCACTTGCAACATTATTATATTACGCAGCCATGTTCTTGGGCGGAAACCGTCGATAACATCAAAATACAACCGAAAAAGACATTCATTTCATTGAAATAATGGCACAAAAACCATCCATTCCTAAGGGAACGCGCGACTTCTCGCCCATCGAGATGGCGCGCCGCAACTATATATTCAATACTATCAAGGATGTTTTCCTGCTCTACGGATTCCAGCAGATAGAAACGCCTGCCATCGAGAACCTGTCAACCCTGATGGGCAAGTATGGTGAGGAGGGCGACAAGCTGTTGTTCAAAATCCTGAACAGCGGGGACTACCTCAAGGATGCTCCTGATGACCTGTTGTCGGCACATGACTCACTCCACCTGACGACCAAAATCAGTGAGAAGGGTCTGCGCTATGACTTGACGGTGCCTTTTGCGCGCTATGTCGTGCAGCACCGCAACGACTTGCAGATGCCGTTCAAGCGCTATCAGGTGCAGCCGGTGTGGAGGGCTGACCGCCCCCAAAAGGGTCGTTACCGCGAGTTCTACCAGTGTGATGCCGACATCGTTGGCAGTGATTCACTCTGGAATGAGGTGGAACTGGTGACGATGATTGATGAGGTCTTCAACCGCTTCAACATCAACGTCGCCATCAAACTGAACAACCGCAAGATCCTTAGCGGCATTGCCGAGGTGATCGGTGCTGCCGACAAGATTATCGACATCACCGTTGCCATTGACAAACTCGATAAAATCGGCATTGACAACGTGAATGCTGAATTGAGGGAGAAGGGTTTGAGCGACGATGCCATCGCCACCCTTCAGCCCTTGCTGGCGCTCGATGGTACCAACGAGGAGCGTCTGGCCGCACTCGCTGGAATGCTGGCAGGTAGTGAGGTGGGCATGAAGGGCATCGAGGAGATGCGCTATGTGCTCAATCAGGTGGCAGCCCTGGGCACCCGTGCTCAGGTTGAACTTGACGTGTCTCTGGCGCGCGGCTTGAACTACTATACGGGTACGATTCTTGAGGTGAAGGCTCTGGATGTGGCCATCGGCAGCATTACTGGCGGAGGTCGCTATGATAACCTCACTGGAGTGTTCGGTATGCCTGGTTTGTCGGGTGTAGGCATCAGTTTTGGCGCCGACCGCATCTACGACGTGTTGAATGCGCTTGACTTGTATCCTGCTGACACCATGGCGACCGCCCGGGTGATGTTTGTCAACTTCGGCGAGCAGGAGGCAGCAACATCGTTGCAGCACATCATGGCACTGCGTCGCGCTGGCATCAGTGCAGAACTCTATCCTGACAATGCCAAGATGAAGAAGCAGATGAACTATGCCAACGACCGCCAGATTCCCTATGTGGCCATTGTCGGAGCCGATGAAGTTCAGAATGGTACCATCACACTGAAGAATATGGGTAGCGGCGACCAGCAGTCACTGACTGTCGCGCAGGTGATAGAATTGTTAGGAAAATGATCTGATTCAGATTTCCGGAGCTATGAACAGTATGTACCAGCAATTGATGCAGTTACCGCTCTTTCAGGGCGTGAGCACTGACAAGATCACGGCCCTTGTCGAGAAACTGCCGTTTCATTTCCTCAAATTCCGCAACGGCGAGCAGATTTTTGCAGCAGGTGACCCTTGTACCCACATGAGGTTCATCGTGTCGGGACGTGTCAGGCTGGAAACGCCATGTGATCATCTGCGCGTGTCGTTGTTCCAGACGTTGTCAACGCCGCATGTGTTGGCAGCAGAGTATCTTTTCGGACGTGAAACGACTTATCCCTATCATGCGGTAGCTGAAGGCTCGTGCGGCTTGCTGCAGTTGCGCAAGAGCGACTACATCAAGATGTTGGGGACGGATAAGGTCTTCTTATTCAACATACTGAATTACCTCTCATCGGGCAGTCAGCGCAGTTTGGACTCGATATTGGCTACCAGGGACGGTTCAATCATGGAGCGTCTGGCCATGCTGGTGGACGCGTTGACAATCACGGGAGCTACCGATGTGATGTTGCGATTCAAGCAAAGGGACTTGTGCGCCTTGCTGGGAACGCAGCGCACAACGCTCATCGCTTCGCTCGATAAGCTGTCTGATGAGGACATTCTGGACTATGACAGTAATGAGTTGCATATTCTGGACCAGCAGCGTTTAACCTGGTTAATCCAGAAGTAATCCTTGCACATTCAGAGATTTATGAAGTACACTTATTATACGCAGGGAACTTGCTCGTCCCAGATTGATTTTGAACTGGATGAGCAAGGCATTATCCGTAACGTGCAGTTCACTGGCGGTTGTCATGGCAATCTGCAAGGCATTTCGGTGCTGCTGCGCGGCATGAGCGCAACTGACGCCATCGCCAAGTTACAGGGTATCCGTTGCGGTTACAAAAACACTTCTTGCCCTGACCAGTTGGCCAACGCCTTGAGTCAGGCAATAAATTCCGGAACAAACAGTTAAACATATAAAATTGATAAAGAAAATGAAGAAATTCAGTTTATTGATGGCAGCAGTAGTGGCACTGTCACTTATTGGCTGTGATGCAAACTATGCCGCCAAGGGCCAAAAATTGGCTCAAAAACTTGATCAGTCAGTAGAACAGCAGGATACTGCCGCAGCGCTTGCTGCCGAGCGTGAAATCCATGAACTTGAGCAGGAAGTGTTGGCTACGGGCGATTCGGCTGCCATTGCATCCTTCCGTGAGGCTATCAGGGAATCGATGCAGCGCAATGCGCCGTTCTTGACGGTAACTAAGGTTGAGAACAACGTTGACCCTGATTCGGCAGTCAATGATGTTGTGCAGGAAGTGATGAAAGGCAATGCCAATATCCAGGCCGTGACGGCTTCGATCGACTCGGTGCTCAAAGCCGAGAGCGAGAAGAAGAAAAAATAAACCCTCTTCATGATGCGGTTGCCCAGGATTTTTGCTGTTCTCCCGTTGGGGTGTGCACTTGCCGCCCTGTTGTCGGCGTGCGGCACGGGAATTGAGGTAACCGAGCATGTCACTGACAAGGACGTGCAACGTGCCCTGGAAAAGGGCTCTGACCAGCAAACTGTGGTGACAATCGAGACCTTTCAGGACTCATTGCCGGCATGGAAGAAGGGAAAACGCTTTTGGGTCGCCGACGATAAGGTGACTCAGATGCTGGCCGTTACCTTAGCCTATGACAAGGACACCCTGCATCTGACAGGCCACATCCTCTCTTATGCGGGCTATTCGTTGAGTGGCCCTTTTGAGGGTCGCAGGGTATATGTCGAGTTTGATGACACAGAAACGGGTCTGAGGCTTGTTTACCGCTATGGAAAGGAAGCCGACATCCATCACGCGGGTTTCTCGCTGCCCATGCTCATCGACCTTGATATGGTGGAGCATGTTTCGCGACAATTGGTGAGCAAGGAGTTTTTTATCCG
>JAFYYG010000037.1 GCA_017557625.1 Muribaculaceae bacterium | reverse complement strand
TGCCTATTTCATCGCTCCTAAGAGCTGGACCAAGTGCAACGTGTGGGTTTGGAGCAACACTACAGGAACCAACTTCACCACCTCTGGAACTTGGCCTGGAGATCCCATCAATTATGTTGGCAACACCTCTGATGGCAGTCCAGTTTACCAGTGGATAGGTCCTGACATTAATGAAGCTGACCGCACCGAATTCATCATCTTCAACAATGGTTCTACCCAGACTGCCGACCTCAACTATGTGGCTGGTGGTGTTTACAACCTCTCAGGCAAGCTGCTCTACACCGTTCCTAACCCTAATGGCGGAATTGAGCTGCTGGAACCTGTGATTACTGATAATTACATTGAGTTTGTGGGAGTCAACAACACTGGCAATTACAAGTTCACTCTCAATACTTACGAGTGGGGAAAAGGCAACGGTCCGCAATTCCAGCTCATTATCGAGCCTATCGACCCTTCTAAACCTGCTTTCTTCTCGCAAGGCGACTTGAGTGACCCTAACTACTGGGAGCCGATGTTCATGCGTGTTACCGAGCAGATGGCAGGACAGGCGATGACAGTCCAGAACAACATCAAGCGTCTCTATCTTGGCGATGTTCAATTGTTGCCTAATCAGTTCATTGACTATAATAACCTTCACATCGTAGGCTTCGACCTTAAGAAAGACTATACTCTCCCTGAAGGCTGTCTTCTTAACGCCGGTCAGCACATGGATGAGATGGATGTCAAATGCCTAGGGACTATGACATTGAGCCCCAATTCGCTGCCTGCCGATAAGGCGTTCTATGTCACTGTTTATTCTCAACCTGTTTACGATATGTGGGACAACTACAAGCAGACCTACAACTGCCAATACATTCTCAATATGGAAGGAAGTGCGCCTGCCATAACAGCTGTTAAGATTACCGCAAACGTGGATAATGAGTTTTTCACCGAACAACTTCCAGCATCAGGTTTTGAGGATGTGATGATTGAAAGTCCTATAAACAACTTCTATCTCAACAGGTTTGAGGTTGACGTGAATATTGATGTGGAGGACATTTTTATGGATTACGCAATATATAAAGAAGGTGAATCTAATGACGGATGGCTTTCGATTCACGCCACTAAAACCGAGGACGGAAAATGGGTTGCCGACAACATCAACCTTAATATCCTGCAGGGATTGGAAGCGGGACAGACCTATATTCTGAGTTTTGATTTCATCTCAAGTTATGAAGATGAAGTGGGTGACCGCCTGCGTTACGATAATGGAGGACGCTTATATCATGTGAGATTCATTCCCGGTGCCGGCACTGCCATTCATGGTGACGTTAATGGTGATGGCAATGTGACAGCTGCCGATGTTACAGCACTCTACGACTTTATGCTGATGGGTGACACAAGCAATTTGGTTAACGGTGACCAAACTGGTGATGGCGAAATCACAAGCGCCGATGTCACTACTGTTTACAATGTCATTTTGGGCATTGAATGATTATGAATGCTTAGGACCCGATTTGCTGCTATTATAAAAAATGCGCCATCATCAGTTGGCGCATTTTTTATTTTGGTGGTTTCTATAGTTGTTTTTATCTCAAGTCGGGGTTGGTAATATGCAAGTTATTCTGTACCTCGGGCATCGGGGTCTTAGGGCCTTTATTCTCCTCGGCCTTGATGCGTGCTTTGGCGTCTTGCTCAGCTTTGTAGTCTCTTGCTGCCTTGCTGCCTGGCTTGAGCCAAGTGTCAAGCCATCGGAAATACTCGCGATGCCAAACCAGCGCGTTCTGTGGACGCAGAATCCAGTGGTTCTCTTCGGGGAAGAGCACCATGCGTGATGGTATTCCGCGAATCTGCGCAGCGTTAAATGCTTGGCAGGCTTGGGTGAAGACGATGCGGTAGTCAAGTTCGCCAGCGGTAATCATGATAGGAGTGTTCCAGTTTTCAATGAAGTTGATAGGGTTTGCCTCACGATAGGATTTCTGTGCGATAGCATTGTTTTTATCCCAACGCGGACCTCCGAGGTCCCATTGAACAAACCACATTTCTTCGGTCTCAAGGTATTGCGCCTCGATATTGAAGATTCCGGCATGAGCGAGGAAGCAGGCAAAGGTGTTGTTGTGGTTGCCGGCAAGCCAGTATACTGAGTAGCCGCCATAGCTTGCGCCCACAGCTCCCATGCGGTCGCCGTCGATGTAAGGCTGCTGTTTCATGTGGTTGGCTGCGCTCATGTAGTCGCGCATGTTTTGGCCTCCATAGTCGCCACTGATTTGTGCGTTCCACTCGGTACCAAATCCTGGCAAACCGCGACGGTTAGGCGCGATTACTACATAGCCCTGGCTTGCCATGAGCTTGAAGTTCCAGCGATAAGAGAAGAACTGGCTCACTGGCGACTGAGGACCGCCTTCGCAGAAGAATATAGAAGGATATTTCTTGTTTGGGTCGAAGTTTGGTGGAAGAACAACCCATACTGTCATGTCTTTTCCGTCGGTGGTCTTGACGATTTCCTTGCGCATGGTGATATCGTCAACCTTGCTGAGAATATTGTCGTTAATCGATGTCAGTTTCACAGGTTGCTTGCCCATCTCAACGCTGAAAATTTCGTTAGGCTCGGCATAGCTGTGGCGGACGGTAATCAGCTTGTTACCCTTAACGGGAACAATAGCTGCATAGTCGTGCCAGTCGTCAATGCCAGGAGTCACAGTTTCCACCTTTTTTGTATCAACGTTTACTCGGAACATGGGAATTGTTCCCTGATAAGGGGCGAGGAAATAGATGAACTTGCCGTCGGGTGACCAGGCGAGGTCGTCGGCACTGTAGTCCCAGTTTTCGGTTAAGTCAGTCTTTGCTCCAGTCTTCATGTCGAGGACGAAGATACGGTTCTTGTCGGCCTCATAGCCGTCATGCTCCATCGAGAGGAACGCCACTTTATCTTTATAGACTCGAGGATTAGTGTCATAACCCATCATTCCTTCGGTAAGGTTCTTCACGGTCTTGCCCTGAGCCACGTCGTAGAGGTAGAGGTCGCTATTGGTTGAGTAGGCATAATCTTTGCCACTCTTTTTGCGGCACACGTAGATTACCTGCTTGCTGTCAGCCGTCCAAGCCAATGACTCGATGCCTCCCCAGGGTTTCATTGGCGACTCATATTCGGTGCCTTCGAGTATGTCGGTAGCCTCTCCCACGGAGTTCCCAGTGAAATCGGCCACAAAGGGGTGTGGCACTTCTGTGACCCACTCATCCCAGTGCTTATACATCATGTCATCTATGATGCGGGCATTGGCCTTGTCGAGCTCGGGATAATGGTCGGTGGGGAGGGTTTTGCCATACTTTACGTTGCTGATCATTACAATCTTCTTGCCGTCGGGCGATATTACGAAGCCGTCAACGCCATTCTTGAGGTTGCTCACCTGCTGGCGTCCGCTGCCGTCGGGGTTCATAGTCCATACCTGCCCTTGATAAATGAATGCGATTTTCTCGCCGTTGTTGAGCCACACAGCGTTATACTCGCTTGATGAGGTGCTGGTGATGCTCTTGGCGGGTTTCTTGCCGTCGATGTCGATGAGCCATAGGTCGCTGTTTCCTTTGTTCTCCTCAATGTTTTGATAATTAACGTTAAAGAGAATCTGCTTGCAGTCGGGTGATACTTGTGGATCACCGACTCTGCCTAACGACAGCATCACTTCGGGAGTGAATGTCCTGTCTTCGGTAGCTGGGCTGGGACTTTCACTTGGGGTTGTCGCCTCGTTGCCACCATTTGAAGCAAATGCCATCAATGCAGCTAATGATGCCATAAGTGTTGTTTTAATACGATTCATAAAAGATAGTTGTTAATGTGATTGATATTTGTTTTTTATGATTATGTCCATAATAAATTGCAAAATTAGCGAAAAATATTGCAAGTTGAGTGAAATATAAAAGAAAAATGTTTTTTTATTATTTTATTACTGTGTTATTACCATGTCAACACGTCTGCTCATCAAGTATAAACTACAGTTTAAATCCAATACCAAAATAAATGCTTCGAGGCAGTGATGGACCATAAATATAGGCACTGTCGCGCTCGGGACCTGGGTCGAGGTCTTTTTGGAACTGGTTGAAGATGTTGATGATACCGCTATTGAGGTTCATCTGAAGTCTGCGGGTTATATTGAAGTTGTAAGACAGCTTCATGCTCATGTCCCAGAAGGTGGGGGTGTTGACCTCAACATCAACTGGAGTGCCGCTGCTTTCATAGTGTTGGACCAACATACTGCCAGTGCATGTGCCAGTGATGTCGATATCGAAGTTGTTGAATGGAGTCACTTTCACATTGCAGTAGCCGTAGGCATTAGGTGTTCGGAACATTTTGCGCTGCGGCGCGATGTCATCGCTCCATTGCTCGGCTTCGTTGTAACGGCTTCGTTGAACTGTCGCCCCCATCTCGATGTCAAGAATACGGGAGAACATGAAGTCAAGGGTTGTTGACAATCCCATCACCTTTGCTCCACTGCCATTGTAACGCTCGATGACGCTGCAGCCTTGCGGGTCAACAATCTCGGTCTCCCTCTCAGCAAAAACATTATTTAAAGAGGTGTAGAACCCCTCTATCATCCAGTTGAAGTTGAATGTTTCAAACGAATGGTAGCCATTGGCCGAAAGGGTGAAGGTGCGGCTGCGCTCCTCTTTCAGCCCATCGGCAAGATGAATCTTGAAACGATTGCCGGCAGCCATCTCGATATGCATCTCCTCATCGAAAATCTGCGGAGCACGGAAACCTTCACCATAGGTGGCGCGTAGTGTGAGTTTCTCAGATGGGCTATATCGTAGATTGACACGTGGACTGAAAATAGCGTGTTTTACAAGGTTGTGCTTGTCGATGCGTGCGCCAATCAGAAAACTCCATTTTTCGTTTTTCCACTCGTTCTGGAAATATCCGCTTGTGATGTGTGTTGACTGTTTGGTCTCGAAGTCGTAACCGAGGGCGATATCACGAAGGCGGTCGTTGTTATATTCAAAGCCGATGGTGAGTTGGGCAGGAAGGAATAGCAGTTTGTCGAAGCTGTATCTGCCAAGTGTTCCCAGCATCCAAGTTAAGTCGGTGGTACGACTGAAGTATAGTGCCGCATCGGGATCAGGGTCTTCGTCGGTGCCATAGCCGCCAGTGTAGCTGTGGCGGTTGATTGAAGCAATTGCTGCATAGACATCGTAATGCCACTTGTGGTCGTAGCTTGTCCATTCCCACGACAGATTGGCGTTGTGCATATTGTGGCGTGCCTGCTCGCAGATGTTGCTGTTCTCGGGACTCTCATGCATCTTGTTGCCGCCGCGGCGGGAGTCGTGCATGAAATAGTAGGTGAGTGCCAATTGTGAGCGGGCATTGGGTTTGTAGAACATCTTGGTTCCGATTGTCTGCATGTCTAAGCGGGGTAGGGTTGTATAGCCGTCTTCGGTGTGACTGTAGCCTTGGCGATAGCGGTTGTTGGCAAAGACGGTTATGCCTTTAGTGATGTCGTCATCGATGAGTGACGCATTCAGTGATGTGTTATTGTCGAAAGTGCCGCCACAGCCTATTGAAGTAATTGTGTGGCTTGCTTCAATGCTGTTGCTTGACGGGTTACGTGTTATGATGTTGATAGTGCCAGCAACTGATGATGCGCCATAAAGAGCCGAGCCGCCTCCTCGCATTACCTCAATCTGGTTAATCATGCACGACGGCAGCTGTTCTATGCCATATAGGTTGCTAACAGCTGAGAACACAGGTCGTGAGTCGATAAGGATTTGAGAGTAATGTCCATCGAGGCCATTGATACGAGCCTGCTTATAACCGCAGTTGCTACAATCGTCCTCGATGCGCACACCAGGTTGGAACGACAAGGCGTCGCCCACACACGCGGCATTCACCGCATCAAGCAGTCTCCGCCCAGTCACTTGGATCATAGCGGGAGCCAATCGCTGCAGGGTGGCTGAGTGGTTGGCGGTTATCACAACGTTGCCCAAGTGTACCGACGCCAATGAGTCCTCACACTCTTGAGCATATAAATTTATATTGCTAAGGATTGCCATGACAAAAGCCATAGCAACAAAAATGAATTTGTTCATGAATTTATTGATTAGTGATATTAGTAATAATGTGAGATGTGTCCTCATGTCTGAGGACATACAAAGACTATGCTATACTAAAAACATCGGTGGGGCTCGAGATTGCCTGTGTTTTATCGTGGCAGCAAGCAATGAGATTGTTTGTGGGCAATCAATAGTGCATACACTTTGCTGAACAGCCAAAAGAAGTGCAGGTTGCGAAGTGACATATTGGCTGCTGCTTATCATGCACGATAGGCAGGGATGCATGCTATAGCGGTCACTGCTGATATGACTATAGTGCTTGACATGGTGAGCACACATGTCGCAATAGTCTTCAATAGGCACCACTTGCGGTTCATGGATGTGAACCGCATTAATGGCTTGCATCGACAGCAGTATTGTTAGCAATAGCCAAGCGTATGTCTTTTGACGTGATTTCATGTTTAATCGATGCAAAATTAGAACTTTTTCTTGAAAAACTGCTTTTTTTTCATAAAAAAGTCAAATTATGATTGAATATCCAGAAGTTCTGCATACTTTTGCATTGATATTCAAATTCAACGAATAAAAATTCTTGATTAATGGAAAGAAAAAAGTATTTATTAAATGAGAATGACATACCCAATGCATGGTATAATGTTATTCCCGACATGGTAAATAAGCCAGCCCCACTAATTCATCCAGGCACAAAAGAGCCACTAAAAGTTGAGGACTTATGTCCGTTGTTTTCTAAAGCTGCTTCTGAACAGGAGTTAAACACCACCGACCGATGGATTGAAATCCCAGAGGAAGTAAGAGATATGTATAGAATTTGGCGTCCCACGCCATTAGTAAGAGCTACAGGCTTGGAAAAATTTCTTGACACTCCTGCACACATATATTTTAAGAATGAGAGCGTAAGTCCTGTTGGGTCACACAAGTTGAACTCTGCAATTGCTCAAGCATATTACTGCAAACAAGAAGGAGTGACCAATATCACCACAGAGACTGGTGCTGGACAGTGGGGTGCTGCATTATCACTCGCAGCAAAGCATTTTGGACTAGAACTTGCCGTATATATGGTGAAAATCTCCTATAATCAAAAACCATATAGGCGTTCGATAATGCAAACCTACGGTGCTGAGGTCATCTCCTCGCCAAGTATGTCAACCAAAGCAGGAAGAAAAATAATCACTGACAACCCCACATACCAAGGTTCTCTGGGAACAGCCATCAGTGAGGCAGTGGAATTAGCAATGAGCACACCAAACTGCAAGTATGTACTTGGCTCGGTGCTTAATCATGTGGCGTTACATCAAACCGTTATAGGGCTTGAGGCCGAGAAGCAGATGGAGATGGCAGGTGAATATCCCGACGTGGTGATTGCCTGTTTTGGAGGTGGTAGCAACTTCTCGGGCTTGGCGTTCCCATTCTTGAGGCACAAACTTATAGGCGAGACACCCGCAACTAGATTTGTTGCTGCTGAGCCGGCATCGTGTCCAAAACTGACACGTGGTGTGTTCCAGTATGACTTTGGAGATGAAGCGGGCTACACGCCACTGATACCAATGTATACTCTTGGTCATAATTTCTGCCCAGCTAATATTCACGCTGGTGGGCTTCGTTATCATGGCGGCGGTGCAATTATAAGCCAACTGAAGCATGACAACTTAATAGAGGCAGTCGATATTCAGCAACTCGACACTTTTAAAGCTGCCACACTGTTTGCTCGCTGCGAGGGCATTATTCCTGCTCCTGAGTCGTCACATGCCATTGCGGCAACCATCAACGAGGCGCTGAAATGCAAAATTAGTGGTGAGAGGAAGACAATCCTCTTCAACCTCTCAGGACATGGACTTATCGACATGACAGCCTATGACCGTTACTTTGCTAATGACTTGGCTAACTATGAAGTGACTGCCGAGGATATAGCGAAAACCACCAAAGACTTGGAGAAACTGTTGTAGCACATTGTTAATAACTTTCCTGTTTTTAGTGTTGATATTGATATATAATTATATATCTTTGCGCTTGCTATGAACGGACGAGGAAAGCTATACTTTAAATACGGAACCATGGGTTCGGCAAAGACCGCTCTGCTGCTCACTCAAGCCTATAACTTCGAGGAACGTGGGCTCAAGTACTTGTGTATGAAGCCCATTATCGATAACCGCGAGAAAGAGAACGTGATACGCTCGCGCATTGGAATTGAGCGTGAATGCAGTTGGATATATCGCGAGATGAACATCTATGAATACGTGAGCGAGCTCTATGAGAGCAGCTTGGTGGTCAAGGATTGGATTCTCATTGATGAGGCGCAGTTTCTCTCGGAGGAGCAGATTGACCAGCTCGCACGCATAGTCGATGACTACGGCACCAATGTGGTGTGTTACGGACTCCGAACCGACTTTCAATCTCACCTTTTTGACGGCTCACGCCGATTGTTTGAGATTGCCGACTCGATAGAGGAGATTAAATCGACCTGTGCTTGTGGTCGCAAGACGAGCATCAATGCCCGCATCGATGCCCAGGGAAACATTGTCACCGACGGCAACCAAGTAGAGATTGGTGGTGATGACCGATATGTGGCGTTATGCCGAAGTTGCTGGCGCAACAAGCGCATAGAGAGTGCTGAGCGCAATTCTCTGAAGTTCAAAAGCGAATAATAATGCTCTCAAACAAAGACTGCGGCTTGTGATGACTGATGGTGTCATTGCAAGCCGCAGTTACTATATCATTTGTTTTTGGGAGGGTCAAATATCTGGTGAATCACCCAATTGACTATTGAGAGAATAATACTAAAAAACATTGCCGACCAAAAACCATCCACATGGAAATGTGGCTCACCAATTATCTTCGCGCAGATCAATATCATCGAAGCGTTAATTACCAATGAGAAGAATCCAAGAGTGATAATGGTGATGGGAATCGACAGAATTTGAATTATAGGTTTAATAAATGTGTTGATTGCACCCAGCACCACCGAGATGATGGCAGCGACCCACCAGGGAGTGATGTTGACGCTGTCCATGATTCTCGCTGTGATGAGAATTGCAACGGTTGAAAGAATTAGTCTTGCAAGCATTTTAGACCTTAATTGTTTACAGTCATTTCTCCGCAGATGTCACGTTGTAGGTATTTCTTTACTTGATTGTTGGTCATACCTTTTCCGAAGAGATACATCATCTTTGTGATGGCAGCCTCGCTGGTGATGTCATTGCCGCTGATGACACCGGCTTTCGCCAACGTGTTGCCAGTGTCATAAAGGTTGCTGTTGACTGAGCCATTGCCGCACTGTGTCACGTTTAGTATAACTATGCCTCGCTCAACAGCTTCTGATATGGGCTTGGTAAACCATTCATCGCTAGGGCTGTTGCCTGCTCCGTAGGTCTTGAGGACAATGCCTTTTATTGATGGCGTGTTGAGCTGATACTCAAGCATCTCTTTTGTGAGACCTGGATGCAGAACAATAAACATCACATTGGTGTCCATGGTCTCATGAACGATAAGAGGGCGGTTGTGGTCCGATTGGTAAAGTACTTTTTCGTGATAAGTAATATCAAGGCCAATACTTGCAAGTTCGGGATAGTTGTTGCTTGTGAATGCATTGAAGTTATCGGCGCTGACCTTGGAACTGCGGTTGCCTCTAAGCAGGTGATTCTCAAAGAGGATGGCGACCTCGTTAATCATCGCGTTGCCGCGAGAGTTGCGGGCGGCGGCAATTTGCAAAGCGGTGAGCAGATTTTCCTCACCATCGGTGCGAACCTCGCCAATGGGAAGTTGCGAACCTGTGATGATTACCGGTTTGTCTAGGTTTTCGAGCATAAAACTCAATGCCGAGGCGGTATATGCCATTGTGTCGGTGCCGTGCAGCACCACAAACCCGTCGTAGTTGTCATAGTTTGCTTCCACCTCTTTGGCAATCTTGCTCCAGTGCGAAGTGTTCATGTTGCTACTGTCGATGGGCGGGTCAAACTGAATGTTGCCTATCTCGAAGTCGAGTTTCTTGATTTTAGGTACATTATCGATAAGGTGGCTGAAGTCAAAGGGCTTTAGGACTTTGCTCACTGGGTCCTCAATCATGCCAATGGTGCCACCAGTATAGATTATCAGAATACGAGGCTTAGAGTTTGTTAGGGTCATATTTGCTATTATAATAGAAAGTTATTAACAAGGTCAGTCCCCCTCTTTTGTGTTCATAATGTTGTCGAACGCAGCGAGGTGCTGTTCCAGCGATTTCAACCAATAATCCCAGCTGTGGCGGCCAGGGCGCTCGCTGTACTCGTGCTTAATTTTGTGTTGTTGCAGAGCATCGTGCAAAGCACGATTTTCCTTTATAAGGAAGTCGCTCGTGCCGTCATCGATGATGATGAACTGGTCATTCTTGAGAGTAGGCACTAGGTTTATCACCGAGTGGCTTTTCCATGACGCTTCGTTGGCGGCATATTTCCCTAAACGTTTGTCAATCTTAAATCGATCTTTGAGAGTTGTAATATCAACCGCTCCACTCATACTGCCGCACAAGCCATAAAGGTCTGGATGTCGAAATCCCAGCCACAGTGCGCCATGTCCGCCCATGCTCAGTCCAGTGATAGCGCGGTGTTGACGGTCATTGATGGTGCGGTAGTTGCTCTCAATATAGTTTCTTAATTCTTGAGTTATATAAGTCTCAAATTGGAAAGTCGGGTCGATAGGGGAGTCGAAGTACCAGCTGTCCTGACCATCGGGACATACTATAATAAATCCATATTTATTGGCATGTTTTGTTAGGTCCACATGATTTTGCCACGCCATATAGTCATCACTATAGCCGTGCAGCAAGTAAAGCACAGGATAGGTTGAGGACGAGTCTATAAAATACTGCTCTGGCAGAACAACAAGATTGGTGATGTTGCGTCCCATCTTGTCGCTTTTTACCTCTATTACCTGCAACTGCTTATTATTGGTGACAGTTGGTTGGGCGACGGTTTTGTTCGGCGTGGTCTTTTTTGCTTTTTTAGTTGTTTTCACTTTTGGCTCCGTTGCATGAGAGTTGCTGTTTCTTGCATCACAACTGATGCAAGACATGGCAAAAATCGCAATCCACACCAATATTTTTATGGTTCGTAGTTTCATGCTTATTTATTAAGTTTTTAGTTATCAGTTTTTTTCGCATGTTAGTAGGGTAGATGTGAGAATCTAACATCTGAAATTTGAAATCTGGCATCTCATTTCAGTCCACTATTGAACGCTTTGTGGAAGAACAACACCTGGTAATCGAGGGCGTTAACCCAGTAGGACCAGTTGTGTGCACCTGGTCTCACGATATAGTCGTGAGGTATACCTTGCTTGTCAAGTGCCTCATGAAGTGCGTTGTTCTCGTTTATGAAGATGTCTTTGTTGCCATCATCTATGATGATGTTCTGGCCAGGCACGAGAGTTGAAACCAGGTTCATAACCGAATGCTCTCTCCACACCTCTTTGTTTGACTCGTAGTCACCTAATCGCTCGTTGATTTTCCACTTGTTGGGGAAATTGTAGATGTCAACGCCGCCACTCATGCTGCCGCACGAGCCATAGATTTCGGGATGACGCCAGGCTAGCCACAATGCCCCATGACCACCCATGCTAAGGCCTGTGATGGCACGGTATTTGGGGTGGTTGAGAGTGCGATAATGCGATTCGATGTAACTTCTAAGTTCTTGAGTGATAAATGTTTCAAACTGGAACGTTGGGTCGATAGGGGAGTCGAAGTACCAACTGTCCTGCCCATCGGGACACACGAAGATGATGCTGTATTGCGATGCTAGTGAACGCAGATCGGCTTTCTTGGGCCAGTCGCAGTAGCTTCCCCATGCACCATGCAGGAGGTAAATCACTGGAAATGACATATATCTATAATCTTTTTGAGAGTATTGAGCAGGCAGTACCACAGTGTTTTTTATGGCTCTTCCCATTTTATTGCTCATCACTTCAATAGTATCAACTATGCCAAGTTTCTTTTCGGCATTGGCTATAGCCTGGTCATAGATTTCGGGAACTGGAGGTGTCACTTTCTGCGCATTGCTTGTAGCAAAGCACATTGCCGCTATGGCAAGGACAATTTGGAGTTTTAAAATGGTTTTCATTGCAGTATTTTATTTATCTTTTTTTCTTGAAAAAATCAGTTATCAGTTTTGAACATTGCTCCTCAAGCACTCCGGCGGTTACTGATGTCTTTTTATGGAAAGGATTGTCACAGAAGCAGCGGTAGCCTCGCTTGTCGTCGGTCGCTCCATACACGATGCGTGAAATCTGGCTCCAGGCAAGGGCGCCAGCGCACATCAGACATGGCTCTACGGTAACATATAAAGTGCAGTCCTTGAGATATTTTCCGCCCCGAGTGCCTTGTGCAGCCGTGATGGCCTGCATTTCGGCGTGAGCGGTGACATCGGTGAGCGTCTCAGTGAGGTTGTGACCTCGTGCTATCACGCGTCCCTGACTCACAATCACGGCACCAATCGGCACCTCATCGCACTTTTGTGCCTCAAGTGCCTCGTTGATAGCCATCTGCATAAACCTCTCGTCGTTCATTTAGTTATCAGTTGCCAGTTATCAGTTGTCAGCTGTCAGTTGTCAGCAGTTAGTTAGTCGCGTTAGTGACTTCATTTAACACTTAAAACTTTACACTTAACACTTAAACAAATATTTTCTTGACGTAATTACCCACTTTCACGACATACACCCTATTGCGAGGTAGGTCAATGACTTGTGCGTCGCTTGAGATGCGCTGATAATAAAGTCGGCCGTATATATCCCAGACGTAGGTCCAACGCTTGTATGTGTCCCCATAGATATATATTGTGCCATAATGTGCCACAATGATAGGCTCTGGCTCAGCGGGAAACGCGTTATCAATGAATTGCTCGATGCCGGTTGTCTTGTCAACCGTGACAGTAAATGGATCGCTGTCAAACATCAATGTCGTAGGTACTATGGTATAATCGGTGTCGTGGTCCTTTGCAAGGAGGTAAAAGTGGCTTGCTGAAGTCACTGCCACCAATTCGTCGTTCTCGTCATAAATTTTATAGGCGAGGTTGTTGCCCAAAGTGATTTTCTTCCAGTCTTGGTTGAATGTCTCGCCGTTAAATTCCATAGTGGGGTAGAAGTCCTCGTTAGGGAATAGTGTGAAGGTGTCGTCGTTGCCCCACATTGTGTCGTCGGTGTAAGAATCGATGGTCTCGTCATCTGTGACAACGAGGTCCACGTTTTGCAACCCGCCAAAGGTGTTGTCGCCTAAGGTGATAGGCGCTTCGGTGGCGGCGCAGTACATCTCATAGAGATTGTGACACCCGTCAAAAGCAAAATCATCGATATACTTCAGTGAAGAAGGCAGCATCACGGTATGAAGCATTGCGCAGTCTTTAAAAGCACCAACTCCCACATCTTGTATGCCTTCTGGCAAAACGATATTGACTATGCCTGTGCCAGTGAAGCAGTAGTCGGGAATCGCGGTCAACTCAAGCGGCAATGTCACATCTGTCAACTCGGTGGCAAAGGCAAAAGCATTTTCTTCGATACGAGTCACCGAATTGGGGATAACAACCTCAGTGACCTTTGAGTGAGCAAATGCACTCTCGGTAATGGCGGTGACTAGGTAGTTCTCGCCTTCATAGTTCACTACACTGGGAATTATATAAATGCCCTCATAGGCATTAATGCCATCGACAATGTTTTGGTCCACAGCTACTTCGCGGAAGTTGTCAGTAAAGCTATACACTATGCCGCCACTAACAAAAGTACCTGCACAGGCGCTAATACTTATGATTGCTGTCAAAAATGAAAATAGGTATCTCATTTCAATTGATATTGCAGTTTTTGTTTTAACTTACAAAATTGAGGAAAAATCTTGAATTATGCAAATTTATGAGTGAAAAAGCAAAAAAAGTACTTCAATAGCATCAATAGGGGCAAATAATGCTTAGCCATACTTACTCGGCCATTAGGGATTAAGGATTTGAAAAAAATAAGGTGAATCCCGGGGGATACACCTTATTAAAATATAATTGGATATTATTTTATTATCCGAGGAAGCCGAGCAATACACCAGCGGCAACTGCCGAACCGATAACACCTGCTACGTTTGGACCCATGGCGTGCATGAGGAGGTAGTTGCTTGGGTCGGCTTTGAGGCCCTGGTCGTTGCTGATACGTGCAGCCATAGGTACAGCGCTCACACCGGCGTTACCAATCAACGGGTTCAACTTCTTGTGCTTGGGCAGAATGAGGTTGAATATCTTTACGAATAGAACGCCCGAAGTAGTGGCGATGATAAACGCCATGAAACCAAGCAAGAAAATCTTAATTGTGTCGCTAGTAAGGAATTCAGATGCCTGTGTTGATGCACCTACGCACACACCCAAGAGGATGGTCACGATATCGGTCATTGCGTTGCTTGCGGTCTTGGCGAGACGGGTTGTAACGCCGCTCTCACGCAGCAGGTTTCCGAAGAACAGCATACCGAGCAGTGGAAGACCACTTGGCACAAAGAAGCAGGTGAGGATAAGACCCACTATGGGGAATATAATCTTCTCGGTCTGCGACACTTTGCGGGCGGGTTTCATGCGAATGGTGCGCTCTTTCTTGGTTGTGAGCAGGCGCATGATAGGCGGCTGAATCACTGGCACAAGCGCCATATAACTATATGCTGAGACAGCAATGGCTCCCATCAAGTTGGGGGCAAGTTTCGACGAAAGGAAGATGGCGGTTGGACCGTCGGCGCCACCAATGATTGCGATGGCACCTGCCTGGTCAGGCATGAAGCCCATTGCCAAGGCTACCATGTAGGCACCAAAGATACCAAACTGTGCTGCGGCTCCCACAAGCATGAGCTTGGGGTTGGCAAGCAATGCCGAGAAGTCGGTCATCGCACCAATTCCCAAGAAGATGAGCGGTGGATACCAGCCTTGACGCACACCCTGATAGAGGATGTTGAGCACCGACCCTTCCTCATAAATACCAATTTCGTTACCTGGCTGGAAGGGAATGTTGCCAATGAGAATACCAAACCCAATTGGCACCAACAGCATAGGCTCGAAATTATGCTTTATGGCGAGGTAGATGAAAAACAGACCAACGCACAGCATAATCAAGCTTTCGGGCGAATTCATCAAGTTGCAAAACCCCGTGAATTCCCAGAATTGCTTTAGGTTTTCAGCTATATTTAACAGTACCATAATACTAAGCGATAATCATGATAGTGGTACCCTCTTGAACCGACTCTTCGAGAGCAACGTTAATAGATTTCACTACTCCGTCCTTTCCTGCATGGATCTCGTTACCCATCTTCATGGCTTCGAGAATGCAAACCACGTCATTAGCCTTTACTTGCTGTCCTTCTTTGACATGAAGTTCCTTGATGACGCCAGGCAGAGGCGAAGCGATAACATATTCACCGGCAGCTGCGGCTGCGGGCTTGGTGGCAGCGGGCTTAGCTGCAACAGGTGCGTCGTTGCTTGGTGCCACTTTCTTGACAACTGGCTTGATGGCCTTTTCTTCTTCGAGTTCAACGTCGTAAGCCACTCCATTAACCTCGATGTGAGCGATGTTATTCTCAATGTCACCAACATTTACTTTGTATTCGTGACCATTGATTTTATATTTATATTCTTTCATTGATAAAACAAATTAAATGTTAGTGATTAATGTTTTTCGGGGCGTCGGCGCAGTAGATTGCCTTTAGAGCCCCATGCGCCGTGCTGCTGAGAGCGGTCGAAGGTTAGCACACCACTTTCCTCATCGTGAGCATTGAAGTGCTGGTAGAGTGCCATGCAGATTGCTGCGATAGCCTCGTCATCACCTTCGGGTTGAGGTTCGGTGGTGTTTTCCTCGTCAAAGACTTTTTCAACTGCTTCATCTTCTTTCTTTTTGTCTTTAGCGATGAAGATCTTGCCAAAAATCTTAAATAGAATGTAGAGCAACAGCAGGGCACTGAACACTACTCCCATCGACATTAAGGTGAGTTTCCATCCATAGGAATCCTCCTCCTTGAATTTCTGGATGTTATCGTTGATGGGGCGTGTGTTATACTTGCCAGGAGTGATAGCCATTCTAACACTTGAACCGTCGCGCACTTCCCACTCATCTTTGTTGAAGTCGCGTGAGACTCTTTTCTTGTGCAAGTCGTCCTCTTTTATGCGTGCAAATGACTGGTTGGCCTGCAAGGTGTCAGGAATCATCACTTCGTCAACAAGATCACCGTTCACGTCATAAAGGGCAACATATTGTCCTTTCGAGAGAGTGAATGGCAGGTGGAACGTTCCAGCAGTAGTGTCACCGTCGGCAAAGAACAGGACATGTGAGCGTGGTTTGACCTTGGTGGCTTCATCACCAAGTGGAATCTCATAAATTTCACCATTGTTAGTTTCGCAAAGTTTATGAAGCACTTGATTTGTTTTACTTTTTGGTACTCCATCTAATTTGTTGTTGATGAAATCTTTATTGAGTGTGGTGATGAACATCTTTTCTATGCCATTGGTTCCGTAGGATGCATTGAAAATCTCAATCCATGCCGAGTGGGGGCCATCTTGGTCAACATAGTCGCTGTTGTTCTGCACCATCACCTCGTTGATGCGCAGGTCGAGTCGGCCTTGCGCACTGGCGGTAATGGCAGCTACAACAGCAATAAGTGTCAATAATATTTTCTTATTCATTTTACTGATAGTTGAATAGGAATTACAAAGGAATGTTGCCATGCTTCTTGGCAGGGTTGTTGTACTTCTTGGTGCGGAGCTGCTCAAGGGCGCGAATCACGCGGAAGCGGGTGTTACGAGGTTCAATAACGTCGTCGATGTAGCCATACTTGGCGGCATTGAACGGAGTACAGAAGAGGTCGTTGTACTCTTGCTCCTTTTCGGCGATGAACTTCTTGTTCTCTTCCATGATTTCTTTTGCCTTTGCCTCGTCGCCAGCCTCTTTAGCTTCGGCTGCTGCGGTCTTAGCGGTCTTCATGTCCTTGGCGTAGAGAATGCCAGCTGCACCGGCGGCACCCATCACAGCGATTTCGGCGCTTGGCCAAGCGTAGTTCATGTCGCCACGCAGCTGCTTGCAGCTCATCACGATGTGGCTGCCGCCATAGCTCTTGCGCAGGGTAACTGTTACTTTGGGCACAGTAGCCTCGCCATAGGCGTAGAGCAGCTTGGCACCGTTGAGGATAACGGCGTTGTACTCTTGACCGGTACCGGGAAGGAATCCTGGCACGTCAACGAGAGTTACCAATGGAATATTGAAAGCATCGCAGAAACGCACGAAGCGACCACCCTTCTTAGAGGCGTTAACGTCGAGCACGCCAGCCATGTGCTGTGGCTGGTTGGCAACCACGCCCACGCTCTGTCCGTTGAAGCGCGCGAAGCCCACGATGATGTTCTTGGCGAAATCTTTGTGAACCTCAAGGAACTCGCCGTTATCAACGATAGCACCGATTACGTCATACATGTTGTAAGGATCGTTGGGGCTCTCGGGGATGATGTTATTGAGAGCGTCCTCCACACGGTCAACAGGGTCGTTGCACTCGTAGCGGGGTGCCTCTTCCATATTGTTGCTTGGCATGTAGCTCAACAACTTCTTGATGGTCTCGATAACCTCTTCCTCGGTGTCGCAGGCGAAATGGGTAACACCGCTCTTCTGGGCGTGTACGTTGGCACCACCCAATTGCTCCTGAGTCACGTCCTCGCCAAGAACAGTCTTGACAACGGCGGGACCGGTGAGGAACATGAACGAAGTGCCCTTTGCCATAAGGGTGAAGTCGGTGAGGGCGGGTGAATAAACGGCACCACCGGCGCATGGACCGAGGATTGCCGAAATCTGTGGAACAACGCCGCTGGCATCGATATTGCGTTGGAAAATCTCGGCATAGCCGGCGAGGGAGTTGATTCCCTCTGGGATGCGTGCGCCGCCCGAGTCGTTAAGGCCAACAACAGGAGCACCCTGTTTCATGGCTAGGTCCATAACCTTGCACATCTTCCATGCCATTGCCTCGCCAAGCGAGCCACCAATCACGGTGAAGTCTTGGGCGAAGACATAGACGAGACGTCCGTCAACGGTACCGTAGCCAGTTACCACACCGTCGCCGAGGAACGACTTCTTCTCTGCATCGAAGTTTGTGCAGCGATGCTGAACAAACATGTCAAGCTCTTCAAAGCTGCCTGGGTCGAGGAGCATATTGATTCTCTCACGGGCAGTGTATTTGCCCTTCTCATGCTGCTTGGCAATGGCTTTCTCGCCACCACCCACGCGTGCTTTGGCACGCATGTCGATGAGTTGTTGGATTTTTTCGAGTTGTTTACTCATTTTTATTTGAATTGTATAAGTTGTTTCGTTTTTATCAAACAATTACTAACAATTGAAAACAATTTATATAATAATTTAGCTAAAGGGAGATTTTAGGTGGCATCGCAGATGCCTAGCGGGTAGGAGAAATAATTTTCTCATAACACTAAACGCTAACCTCTAACCTTCAAGTTTGTCAAAAACTTGAATTATTCATTTGGATCTTCGCAAAGCTCAACGAGAGCACCGGCCGAAGTCTTGGGGTGAACGAAGGCGATGTTTAAGCCTTCAGCACCCTTGCGGGGAGCCTTGTCAACAACACGACCGTCCTTGTCCTGAATCTCCTGAAGTGCGTTGGCAACGCCGTCTTGAACGCAGAAAGCGATGTGTTGGATGCCGCCGCGGCCACCGTTCTTCTCGATGAACTTGGCGATAGCGCTGTCGGGGCTGGTGGCCTCGAGAAGCTCAATCTTAGTTTGACCAACTTTGAAGAACGCTGTGCGTACGTGCTGGTCTTCTACCTCTTCGATAGCGAAGCATTTGAAACCGAGAAATTTCTCATAGAAAGGTATAGCCTCGTCAAGGCTGGTGACTGCTATACCAACGTGTTCGATGTGTGAAATGTCCATAATTAATTGTTAATAAGAAATTTATATTATAAGTTAATTGATGATTGTCCAAAAATACGCGCAAAGTTACAAATTTTTTATTTAAAATAAGGTGTGGTGAATGTATAATCTTTGTGAAAATTGAAAGTAATTAAAGGAGTTAAATGAAATGATAATTTTTATCAATAATTTGTTTGAACAGAGATATTATTGTAACTTTGCGAAAAATACAGCAGTTTTAAGCAAAAGAAAACGTTTTTGCTTTATCCTTGTCAAGGAAATGTTTGCTTATGACTCTGAAATGGCATAAAATATTAACTTAAAACAATAGAGAAATGAAGAGATTATTTATCTTGCTATTTATTGTTCTGGCATGTGTGGTGCCAGGCCACTCACGAACCGTCAAAGGTGACGTGAATGCTGATGGTAATGTGAGCTCCGCCGATGTAACAGTGCTTTATAACTATTTGCTTAATAACGAAACTAGCGGCATGCAAAATGGTGATGTAGATGGTGACGGATATATCACCAGCGGCGACGTGACCTTTGTGTATAACATTCTGCTCGGCATTGAGCCGGCCGAAGAAGAGCATGAATATGTTGACATGGGATTGCCTAGCGGCACGCTATGGGCGACGACTAACGTGGGTGCCGATAAGCCCGAGGACTATGGCGACTATTTCGCTTGGGGCGAGACCACTCCCAAAGATGTCTATGATTGGAACACCTATCAGTGGTGCAACGGTACCTATAACACTATCACCAAGTACTGTGCCAACAGTTCACACGGATACAACGGTTTTGTCGATTATATGGCAGAACTTTACCCAGAAGACGATGCCGCCACTGCTAACTGGGGCGCAGAGTGGTGCATGCCATCGAAGGAACAAATTCAAGAGTTGCAGGCGAACTGTACTTGGGAATGGACGCAGAGGAACAATGTGGACGGTTACCTTGTGACCAGCAACCTTAATGGAGCCACCTTGTTCTTCCCGGCTGCAGGCTACTACAAGAACTCGCCCACTGCCGTCGGCACACGCGGCTACTATTGGTCACGCACACATTACGGAAAAACTTCTTATTTAGCCTACAATCTCCTTTTTTCTACGACCAACGTGGGCTGTGGCACCGATGGACGTAATTTCGGTAGGAGTGTCCGTCCAGTGCGTGTTCAAGAGAAAGAGCATGAGTATGTTGACTTGGGGTTGCCAAGTGGCACGCTGTGGTCGAAGACTAACGTGGGCGCAGAGAACCCAGAGGACTATGGGGACTACTTCGCTTGGGGCGAGACCACTCCAAAGGAGAACTACTCCTGGAGCACCTACCAGTGGTGCAACGGCAGTTATGGCCAGATGACCAAGTACTGCACTCAAAGCTCTTATGGCAACAACGGCTTCACTGATAACAAGACCGAGCTTGACCCTGAAGATGATGCCGCCACCGCCAACTGGGGCGAGGAATGGTGCATGCCATCTAATGACCAAGTTCAGGAGTTGATGAATAACTGCACAACAATGTGGATGACGAGGAACGGTGTATATGGCCGTTTATTTACCAGCAACATCAACGGTGAGACGCTGTTCATCCCTGCCTCCGGCTTCCGCGACGGGAGGTCGCTTGACAACGTTGGCTCGTCAGGCAGCATATGGTCGCGCACGCTTGACGTATATATCCCGGATTACGCTTACTACCTGTCCTTTGGTTCAGAAGAAGTGATCTGGTACGGTTTTGACCGCAGTCGAGGTCGAAACGTGCGCCCAGTGCGTGTGCTGCCAGATCATGAGTATGTTAATCTGATGTTGCCCAGCGGTACGCTATGGGCGACGATGAACATTGGAGCCACCAGCCCCGAGGACTACGGAAACTACTTTGCCTGGGGCGAGACCAGGCCCAAGTACACATACAATGAGGATGACTATGAGTGGTACGAACCAATCGAATTTGCCAGCTATTACCTGTACATGATAACCAAGTACTGCACCAACAGCGACTATGGCTATGACGGCTTTGTAGATAACAAGACCGAGCTTGACGCTGAAGATGATGCCGCCACATCCTACTGGGGCCCAGAGTGGCGCATGCCGTCAAATGACCAGTTTCAAGAGTTGATTGATAACTGCGCAACCGAGTGGACCACAAGGAACGGCGTCAACGGACGTTTGTTCACTAGTAACATCAATGGTGCGACGCTGTTCTTGCCGGCCGCCGGTTACCGATGGGGTGGTGGGTACCACAACACAGGCTCATACGGCAAATATTGGTCGCGCACGCTCAGCGTTGATTACACATACTCCGCCGGCTACCTGTTCTTTGATTCGGGCAGCGTGAAGTGTGACGGCCATGCCCGCTACCACGGTCACAGTGTTCGTGCAGTGTATGTGCCACAGAATTAGCATCCTCTTTTCCCAGAAAAATTAAATAGTGAGGTTTAAATTCAAGAACAGGCGACTCCAAAGAGCCGCCTGTTCTCGTTACTATTTCCCTGCGTCCCTTTTCCACTTGATAAACGTGACATGGTGGCAGATTTTGTCACTATTAGTTGTGGTGTGTTGTTAAAAATTGGCAGTTACTTTTTTGGCACGGAATTTGTTAAATTGCGAGATGACAAATCGCGATAAAGCGAATATAAACTAGATATTAATAACAAAAAAATAAATACAATTATGGGAAAAATTATTGGTATTGACTTGGGAACAACCAACTCTTGTGTATCGGTACTCGAAGGCAAGAACCCGGTTGTGATTCCTAACAGCGAAGGCCGTAACACCACCCCGAGCGTGGTGGCTTTTGTTGACGGCGGTGAACGTAAAGTAGGTGACCCTGCAAAACGTCAGGCTATCACTAACCCAACTCGCACAGTTTATTCTATCAAGCGTTTCATGGGCGAGACCTACGACCAGACACAGAAAGAGATTGAGCGAGTTCCTTACAAGGTGGTAAACAATGGCAGCAATCAGCCCCGTGTTGAGATTGACGGCCGCCAATATACACCTCAAGAAATTTCGGCAATGATTCTCCAAAAGATGAAGAAGACTGCTGAGGACTATCTTGGAACCACCGTTACCGATGCGGTAATCACAGTACCTGCTTACTTCAACGACTCACAACGCAAGGCAACTAAAGAGGCTGGCGAAATCGCCGGATTGAACGTGCAACGCATCGTAAATGAGCCAACTGCTGCCGCTCTTGCTTACGGTCTCGACAAAGACCAGAACGACAAGCGCATCGCAGTGTTTGACCTTGGTGGAGGTACATTCGATATCTCTATCCTTGAGCTTGGTGATGGCGTGTTTGAAGTTAAGTCAACCAATGGTGATACCCACCTGGGAGGTGACGACTTCGACCAGCGCATTATCAACTGGCTCGCTGAGGAGTTCCAGCGTGACGAGGGTATCGACCTTCGCAAAGACCCGATGGCTCTGCAGCGCTTGAAAGAGGCTGCCGAGAAGGCAAAGATTGAGTTGTCAAGCTCTATGAGCACTGAGATTAACCTGCCTTATATTATGCCTGTAAACGGAATTCCCAAACACTTGGTTAAGAGCCTGAGCCGCGCTAAGTTTGAGCAACTCTGCGACGACCTTATCCAGAGCACCATCAAGCCATGCGAGCAGGCATTGCGTGATGCTAACCTGAGTCCAAGCGACATCAACGAGGTGATTCTCGTGGGCGGTTCCACACGTATTCCTGCCATCCAGCAGATTGTGGAGCGCTTCTTCGGCAAAGCTCCTTCGAAGGGTGTGAACCCCGACGAGGTGGTTGCTGTAGGCGCTGCTATCCAGGGTGGTGTGCTTAGCGGAGACGTGAAAGACGTGCTGCTGCTCGACGTAGTACCTCTGAGCGTTGGTATTGAGACCTTAGGTGGCGTGATGACCAAGCTCATCGATGCAAACACCACAATTCCAACCCGCAAGAGTCAGGTGTTCTCGACCGCAAGCGACAATCAGCCCAGCGTGGAAATCCACGTGCTGCAAGGTGAGCGCCCCATGGCCCGTGACTGCAAGACTCTGGGTATGTTCCACCTCGACGGCATAGCTCCCGCACCTCGTGGCATTCCTCAGATTGAGGTTACCTTTGAGGTTGATGCCAATGGTATCATGAACGTGAGCGCCAAGGACAAGGCTACAGGCAAGGAGCAAAGCATTCGCATCGAGGCTTCGAGCGGACTTAGTGACGCTGAGATTCAGCGCATGAAGGATGAGGCAAGCGCAAATGCAGCCGCTGATGCTAAGGAAAAAGAACGCATCGACAAAATTAACAGTGCCGACGCGATGATTTTCCAGACCGAGAAGAGCTTGAAGGATCTCGGTGACAAGCTTCCTGCCGACAAGAAGAGTCAGATTGAGACTGCCCTTGGCAAACTCAAAGAGGCTCACAAGAATCAAGATGTTGACGCTATCGACGTGGCTATGAAGGAGCTTGAGACAATCTTCCATGAGGCATCTCAGCAGATGTACAATCAAGCAGGTGGCGCACAAGGCGGACCAGGTGCTGGCTTCAATCCCGGAGCGGCTGGCTTTGACCCAGGTGCTGCAGGCTTTGGTGGTAACCCGGGTGCAGGTCCACAAGGCGGCAATAAGGGTGACGACACCACTCAAGACGTGCCTTACGAAGAAGTATAAAATTAACTAAAATAATGAGTCCCATGACACTTGATAATGCCATGGGGCTCATGCTTTTTTTCATGTAAATCATAAATAAAAATGATTTCCTACCTTAAATATTTTGTGTTTCAATGGATTTGCAGTAAATTTGCACGCTCAAAACAAGAAACTAAAAAAATATTGCAATAAAATACTGATTTAAAGAAATGAACGTAACATTAGACAAGACCGGTAACGTGACAGGTGTACTCACGATATCGTTAGTTGAAGAAGATTATCAAGCCGAAGTTAAGAAGCAATTATCACATTTAGGTCGCGTGCGTCCTATTAAGGGTTTCAGGCCAGGTCATGTGCCTGCCTCGTTGCTCAAGAAGCATTATGGCGGTCAAGTGACTGCTGAGGTGGTTGACGATATTGTTAGTCGCGAGTTGAGCGAATACATCCGTAACAACAATATTGATTTACTTGGTGAACCCATGCTGTCGAAAGACACCAAGGTGGATTTGGTTAACGAGAAGGATTTTTCTTTCAAATTTGACCTCGGCTTTGCCCCCGAGTTTGAAGTGAAACTCGACAAGCGTGTGAAAGTGCCTTATTACAACATAGAGGTTAGTCAGGAGATGATTGACAAGCAGAACGAGGCCTACATGAAGCGTTTTGGCACTCAGGTTCCTGGTGAGATATCTACTGAGGATGCGCTGCTGCGCGGCTCGCTAGTGGAGCTCAATGAGGACGGTACCGAGAAGGAAGAAGGCATCAAGGTGGAGCGAACCATCATCTCTCCAAAATATCTGAAAGACGAGGCCGAGAAGGCTAAACTCATTGACCTGAAGGTTGACGATGAGGTGACCATCAACCCCTATAAGGGTGCCGGAGGCAATCTCACGGAGCTGGCGTCGATGCTTGCCGTTGATAAGGACAAAGCTGATGTGAAGAGCGACTTCACTTTCAAGGTTGGTGAGATTCTAGTCAACAAGGATGCCGAGATGGGGCAAGAACTCTTCGACATGGTGCTTGGCAAAGACGTTGCCAAGAGCGAGGAAGAATATTTGGCCAAAATTAAAGAGATGCTTGCTGGTCAGTTGAAGAGCGACAGCAACTATCGCTTCACTATCGATGCCGAGACAGTGCTGAAGAAGAAAGTGGGCGACCTTGAGCTCCCCGACGACTTCCTGAAACGCTATCTTCTTTCGACCAACAAAGAGGCCGATGCCGCTAAGATTGATGAAGAGTATCCCAAAACTCGCGAGGAAATAGTTTGGCAACTCATCAAGGAGAAGATTGCTAAGGCCCACGATGTGAAAATCGAGAAAGAAGACCAGATGCGCCTTGCCCGCATCTTTGCCGCACAGCAGTTTGCCCAGTATGGCATCGGCAATGTTCCCGACGAGACTCTCGACCGCTATGCCGGCGAGTTGATGGAAAACAAGGACTACGCCCGCGAAATCACACGCCGTGCCTTTGAGGACAAAGTATTTGAAACAATCCGCGACAACGTGTCACTCACCGAAAAGAGCGTCTCAGTAGATGAGTTCAACAAGCTTTTCGAGGAGAAGAAGTAATTAATTATTACTAACAATTTAGTGTGGCAGCCAGCAACATGGTTGCCACACATTTTTTTGTATAGAAGTCACCCACTTTGTTTATAAACAATTGATTTTTTAGAAACTTTATACTGATAATTGAAATCTTTTCACTATCTTTGCGAAATAATAACTCAGTAATAATCAATTAAAAAAGCATATAACATGAAAACTCGATTGATATGCCTACTTCTGCTGGTAGTGAGTGTAGTGATGCCAGCAAGTGCTTACGACTTTATGGTCAATGGCTTGTGTTATAAAATAAACAGTGACAACACAAGCGTGGCGGTGACTTATGAGAGCTATTCTAATCCCAGTTACACCAATCTTAGTGGTTCGGTGACCATTCCATCCAGTGTCACTTATAATGGTACCACCTATACGGTGACCTCTATTGGCGGCAATGCTTTCAATGGCTGCACAAATCTGACATCGATAACCATCCCCAACTCGGTGAAAGTGATTGGCGGATATTCTTTTGCTTACTGCACCAACCTACCATCGATTACGATTCCCAACTCGGTGAATGAGATTGGCAATGATGCCTTTAATGGTTGTACAGGCCTTTCATCTTTGACTATCCCTAATTCTGTTAATAGTATTGGCAGTTCAGCCTTTAGGGGTTGCAGTGGCTTGATTTCGGTGACCCTATCAAACACTTTGGAAGAGATTAACAGCTATGTTTTCGATGGTTGCACAAGTTTAGCCTCGATATCTTTTCCCAGTTCGGTGAAAGAAATCTACTGGCATGCCTTTAGAGGTTGTAGCGCCCTTAAAACATTGACAATCCCAAGCACAGTGACAACAATTAATAGCACATCTTTCAGTGGTTGCACCGGTTTGACAAAAATCAGTGTTGCTAATGGAAATCCAAAATATGATTCCAGAAATAATTGCAATGCTATCATCGAAACTTCGACCAATACTCTTATGTGTGGTTGTAAGACCTCGGTTATCCCAAATTCGGTGACCTCGATTGGTGGAGGCGCATTTTATGAACACTCCACTCTAATATCAATTACCATTCCCAACTCGGTGACATCGATAGGTGACTATGCTTTCTATGCTTGCAGTGGCTTGACTTCGTTGACTCTCCCTAATTCTATTACCAAAATTGACGATTACACTTTTGCTGAGTGCACTAGTTTAACCTCGGTTACTATCCCCAGCTCGGTGACCTCGATTGGTAACAATGCTTTTGAAGGATGTACAAGTATTTCATCTATGAGCATCCCTAATTCTGTGACAAGTCTTGGCGGGAGTGCCTTTGAAAGCTGCACTGGTTTGACTTCAGTGTCTATATCCAATTCTGTCACTTCGATTGGCATCAGAGTCTTTGAATTCTGCACTGGTTTGACATCTGTGATCATCCCTAATTCAGTGACAAAAATTGACTACAATGCCTTTTATGGTTGCAGTAGTTTAACCTCGGTGACCTTCCCTAATACTCTCACAATTATTGGAAATGGCGCTTTCTCAGGTTGCGTTAGCTTAACGGGTATCGAATTTCCCAGTACGGTAACCGAAATTGGGGAAAGTGCCTTTAGTGATTGTGTTGGCTTGACATCAATGACGATACCCAATTCGGTTACTAAAATAGGAAAACAAGCATTTATTCGTTGTAGTGGTTTGACATCGCTAACAATTTCAAATTCAGTGTCTACTATTGATTATTATACATTTAGAGACTGTACCGGCTTGACGTCTGTCTCTATCCCTAATTCGGTGACAACCATCGGTGTTGCACCTTTTGAATATTGCACTAATTTGGCTTATGTATCAATTCCCAGCTCGGTGAATAAGATTGAGAATTGGGCATTTAATGGTTGCAGCAGTCTTGCTGTGGCAGTATCTAAGATAGAAAATCCACAAAGCGTCACTTACACTCATACTTCAACCAACAACCGTGTGTTCACTGGCATCCCAGAATCAAGCATCCTGTATGTGCCCAAAGGCTCTGCCGGCAAATATCGGCAGTCAACGTACAACAACAAGCCTAATCCTTGGTTGGCGTTTGGAACAGTGAAGGAACTCATGGATGGTGATGTGGACCTTGATGGAAATGTTACCACTGCCGATGTGACGGCAATTTACAACTACCTGCTTAATAATGACCAAACTCATATCGCCACTAGCGACATCAACGGCGACGGCAATATCACAGCCTCCGACATAACAGCTATCTACAATATGCTTTTGGGAGAGTGAGATTCGTTTTTCGTTTATGATTTATCGTTTTGGAAGATAGAGGTGTGAGAATGTGCTGCACATACCTATAATTTTTAAATTTTAATATACTAATTACACTCATGGCATTGAAATGTTACATGAGTGTTTTTTGAATAAATTAGGTTGCGCCTCTACGGAAATAAAAATGAAAAACTCGCTTTTCATTTTTATTTCTCTCGGTTTACACTTATTTTGTGAAATATCGTTTAAAAAAGGGTGCAAAAGTTGTGAGATTGGGAAAAATTTACTATCTTTGAAAATAAAATCATTTAAACAATAAAGAAAAATGAAAAACGACTTCAGAAATTTTGCAGTAAACCATTTGGGAATGAATGGTTTGGCACTTGACCAGTATGCTCAAGCGACTATTGAGAGCAGTTATATCTCACCAACCATTATCGAGGAGCGCAAGCTGAATGTTGCGCAGATGGATGTTTTTTCCCGCCTGATGATGGACCGCATCATCTTTCTGGGCACCCAGATTGATGATTACACCGCCAATGTAATCCAGGCTCAGCTCCTTTATCTCGACACTTCCGATCCAGGCAAGGACGTGTCAATCTACATCAACTCTCCCGGCGGCTCTGTTTATGCCGGCCTTGGCATCTATGACACTATGCAGTATATCTCTAGCAATGTCACTACGATTTGCACAGGCATGGCTGCATCGATGGCTGCCATCCTACTCGTTGCCGGTGAGAAAGGTAAGCGCTTTGCCCTCAAGCACAGTCGCGTGATGATTCATCAGCCCATGGGCGGCATTCAAGGTCAAGCTTCAGACATTGAGATTACAGCCCGCGAGATTCAGAAACTTAAGGAAGAACTCTATAACATCATCTCCACCCACTCAGGCCAGCCTTATGACAAGGTATATGCCGACAGCGACCGTGACTATTGGATGACCTCGCAGGAGGCTTTGGAGTATGGCATGATTGACAAGGTGCTTGAGAAAGCGTTAAACGACCAAGAGAAACCGAAAAACTGACAAAAATGCTATTTTCCCATTATTATGGCTAAAAGAGAAATTTTGAGATGTGATTTTTGTGGTCGAGGTCAAAATGAGGTGGAACTTCTCATCCCGGGGATGAGCGGTTGCATCTGCAATGAATGTGCCGAGAGGGCAAGCGAACTAGTAAAAGAATATTTAGGGTCGGCAGGCGAGAGGATGTTGAGTGACATCCAAATGAGTGACCTTCCCAAGCCTCAGGAAATAAAGGAATATCTTGACCAGTATGTGATAGGGCAGGAGAGTGCCAAGAAGTATCTCTCGGTGGCAGTTTATAACCACTATAAACGTCTGTCGCAGAGCAAGGACGATGTTGATATTGAAAAGTCAAATATAATCATCGTTGGTCCTACCGGAACGGGAAAGACATTGCTCGCCAAGACCATCGCAAAATTGCTGAAAGTGCCATTCGCCATAGTCGATGCCACGGTGCTCACCGAGGCAGGCTACGTGGGAGAAGATATTGAGAGTCTGCTTGTGAGACTGCTGGCGGCATGCGACTACAACGTAAAAGAAGCCGAGCGGGGCATTGTCTTCATTGATGAGATTGACAAGATTGCCCGCAAGAGCGATAATCCCTCCATCACTCGTGATGTGAGTGGCGAGGGTGTGCAACAGGGCTTGTTGAAGCTGCTTGAAGGCTCGGTTGTTAATGTGCCGCCTCAAGGGGGGCGCAAGCATCCCGAACAGAAGATGATAGCCGTTGACACAAAGAATATACTGTTCATATGCGGCGGTGCCTTTGAGGGCATTGAGCGTAAGATAGCGTTGCGTCTAAACACTCATGTTGTGGGCTTTGGCGCCGGCAACCATGTGAGCAAGGCTGAGCAGGATAAGTTGCTGCATTATGTGGCGCCTCAAGACTTGCGCTCTTACGGCTTGATTCCTGAGATCATAGGCCGTTTGCCGGTAGTCACCAATCTAGAGCCCCTCGACCGCGATGCTTTACGTCGCATCCTGGTGGAGCCTAAGAATGCCATTGTGCGTCAGTATGAGAAGCTGATGAAGATGGACGGCGTCAAGTTCAGCGTCACCGATGAGGCCCTCGACTTTGTTGTTGACAAGGCTATTGAGTATAAACTAGGAGCACGAGGACTGCGTTCAATATTCGAGACCATTATGATGGATGTGATGTATAGCTATCCGTCAACTAAAAAGAAGAAGTTCGAACTCACTTTAGGCTATGCCCACGAGCAGCTCGACAAGTCGAATTTTGCAATAATTGCGTCATCAATGTAAAAAAATCGGATTATTTCTTCGCTGATAAAAAAAATATCTTTATATTTGTAACGAAAACAAGAACCAAAAAAACCTTAAGACTATGGCAGATAAAAATCAGTTGGTGGCAACACTGAAGAAATATTTTGGTTTTGACACATTTAAGGGTCAGCAGGAGCAAATCATGCTGAGCCTTATCGAGGAGCACGATACTTTTGTGCTCATGCCCACAGGAGGTGGCAAATCGCTTTGCTACCAATTGCCGTCGTTGTTGATGGAGGGCACTGCTATAGTCATTTCGCCTCTTATCTCCCTGATGAAAAATCAGGTTGATGCTATGCGCAACTTCAGCGACGAGGATGGCATCGCCCATTTCTTGAACTCTTCGCTTAACAGGCAGGCCATTGACCAAGTGAAAGAAGATATTTTGGCTGGAAAGACCAAGCTGCTATATGTGGCGCCTGAGTCCTTGACTAAGGAAGACAACTTAGAGTTTTTCAAAAGCGTTAAAATTTCGTTTTATGCAGTTGATGAGGCGCACTGCATCTCGGAGTGGGGCCATGACTTCCGACCTGAATACCGCCGCATCCGTCATTTTATCAATGAGATTGGGGTGAGGCCAATAATTGCGTTGACTGCAACTGCAACTTCTAAGGTTCAACATGATATCCAGAAGAATCTAGGCATCATGGACGCCAACGTGTTTAAGTCCTCGTTTAACCGCACTAATTTATATTATGAGGTTAGGCCTAAGACCAAAGACGTTGACAAAGACATCATCAAGTTCATCAAGACGATGCAGGGTAAGTCTGGTATCATCTATTGCCTCAGCCGTAAGAAAGTTGAGGAGCTTGCCACCACACTTAGAGTTAACGACATCAAAGCGCTTGCTTATCATGCGGGTATGGACAGTGCCACTCGTTCGGCCAATCAAGATGCTTTCTTGCTTGAGGATGTGGATGTGATTGTTGCGACAATTGCCTTTGGCATGGGCATTGATAAACCTGACGTGAGATTTGTAATTCATTACGATATACCAAAGAGTTTGGAAGGGTATTATCAAGAGACTGGACGCGCTGGCCGTGACGGTGGCGAGGGGCAATGCATCACGTTCTATGCACAGAAAGACCTTGACAAGTTGCGCAAGTTCATGCAAGGCAAGCCAGTTGCCGAGCAGGAGATTGGCAAGCAACTTCTCGCTGAGACAGCATCCTACGCCGAGACCTCGGTGTGCCGTCGCAAGACACTGCTACACTATTTTGGAGAGGAATATAAAGAGGAGAATTGTCATAACTGCGACAACTGTCTGCATCCTCGCAAGCGTATAGAGGCTTGCAACGAGCTCTGTGATGCCCTTGAGACTATAATCAAGTTGAAAGAGAAATTCAAGGCCGATCATGTGATAGATGTGATGACAGGTGAGCTCACCAATGAGGTGAAGTCTTATCTTCACGACAGCATCGACATGTTTGGCTGTCAAAAGGATAAGAGCCCCAGGTTCTTGAATGCTGTGATAACACAAGGTATCATAGCAGGATATATTGACCGTGACATAGAGAATTATGGATTGCTGAAAGTAACCAAACGCGGTAAGGAGTTCTTAGAAACGCCATCATCATTTATGGTTGCTGAGGATCGCGACTTTTCGGTAATTGAAGAGAGCGAGATGAGAGGAGGCACAAGTGCTATTGATAGTGAACTTTTCAGCATCCTCAAGAGTTTGCGTAAGAAGACGGCCTCCAAACTACAGCTGCCTCCCTATGTGATTTTCCAAGACCCGTCACTTGAGGCAATGGCAACTACTTATCCTATCACTATGGAGGAGTTGCAGAATATTCCCGGAGTGGGTGCTGGTAAGGCAAAACGATATGGTGCTGAGTTCCTCGAAATTATAAAGCGTCATGTTGAGGAGAATGAAATAATCCGCCCAGAAGACATGCGAGTAAGAACCGTTGCCAACAAGAGTAAGCTGAAGATTTCGTTGATTCAGAGCATCGACCGCAAGGTTCCCCTCCGCGACCTGGCGCAGTCAAGAGGTCTGGAGTTTGACAAGATGCTCGATGAGATAGAGGCAATAGTATATTCTGGCACTCGCATCAATATAGATTATTGCATTCATGAGGAGATGGATGATGATCATATGGAAGAGATTTTTGAGTATTTCAAGGAGAGCGACAGCGATCGTCTCTCAGTTGCCATTGAAGAATTAGGTGATGAGTTCACCGAGGAGGAAATACGTCTAGTGCGTATCAAATTCCTCAGCGAGATGGGCAACTAAGGTCAATATTAACTAAATTTAAAAGTATTAGTATAATTTCGGTTTCTTAATCTCGTTATTTTTATTGTATCGTGAAGATAATATTTGAAATAACGAAAATACAGATTATTGATAGTTATGAAACTTAAAATCTTATTTGGCGCATTAGCACTTGTGGGAGTTGCAACACTCGCAATTGCTGCCACCGACCCTGTGTTGATGTGGATCAACAAAAAAGAGGTTAAAATGTCGGAGTTTGAGTATCTTTACAAGAAGAATCTTGAGCAGCAAGTCAACAAAGAAGGTATTGATGAATATATAAACCGGTTTGTGGACTATAAACTCAAAGTCGCCGAGGCCGAAAGACTCGGTTATGATACTTTGCCACGTATCAAAGAAGAGATTAACGGCTATAAGGATGATATGCTCGCGCCATTCCTTACTGACACTGAGCTTCAGGAGCAGCTTGTTCAAGAGGCTTACGAGAGGATGAAGACCGATGTGGACGTGAGTCACATCATGCTCCCGAGAGGCAGGAGCAAAGCAGAGGAAAAGAAGCAAATCGCTAAGATGGACAGCATCAGAAACTGCATCCTCAATGGCGAGGACTTTAGTGAACTTGTAATGAAATATTCTGTTGACCCCTCTAGGGAGAATAATAGAGGAGAATATGGCTTCATCAGCAGCGGAGTGTTCCCTTACGATTTTGAGAAGGTTGTTTATGACACTCCTATTGGTGAATTGTCTAAACCGTTTGTCACCGACTATGGCGTTCACATGGTTAAAGTTAATGGCTACAGACCAAATGAGGGACAGGTCGAAGTGGGGCACATCATGAGAAAGTTCCCTTCTGGTCAGGTTACAGAAAACGATAAGATGGCAGTAAAGGCCAAAATTGACTCGATATATACCTGCATTAAAAATGGCGAGAGCTTTGAGGAACTTGCCAAGAGTTTCTCCCAAGACCCCAGGTCTGCCCGTGAAGGCGGCAAGCTGGCTCCTTTCGGGCACAACTATATGCCTAAATCATTTGAAGATGTCGCCTTTAGTCTTCCTGATGGAGAAATCTCTGAACCTATAGAGACCCCCTATGGCTATCACATCATCAAGAAATATGCACATATTCCTTTGGGCACTATTGAAGACTGTCGTGAGTCTATTGAGAAAAGAATAAATAATGACCAGCGCTCTTTAATGCCTATTGAGAGCAAGTGCAATCAAATAATGAAGGATCTAAACTACAAGAAGACCGATGGGTTGCAGGAGTATATACTCAAAGAGATAAAGGCTCATGGCGGCTTTGACTCCACTTATGTCGCCGATGTCTTGGCTAAGAGTGATTACACCATGTTCACCTACGGTAACGGTGTTAAGGTCCCGTTGTCGCATTTGGCACAGACCATCAACCCCAAAACCAAGGTGGCGAGCGACGAGATTGCCGCAGCCGTCCTCGATGCTAGTGTGGAGCGTGTCGCTCGTCAGGAGATTGTCAAGTACTATACCGACAATATCGTTGACCTCAATCCCGATTACCGCAACCTGCTCAACGAGTATCGCGACGGCACCCTGCTGTTTGAGGTAATGAGCAAAGAGGTGTGGAACAAGGCCAAGAACGACAATGCGATGTTGACTCAGCGTTTTGAGAACAACCGATCTAAGTATCAATGGAATGAGCCACACTTCAAGGGTGTGATAATATGTGCCAAGAACGACTCCATTATGAACGAGGCCATAGCAATGTATCAATCGATTAAAGACGAGCCCGAAGACTCTGTTACAACAGCCCTAAACAAGAAGTTTGGCCGTAACATCAAGATGGTGCGCTCTGTGTCGAAGCAGGGCGAGAACGAGATGGTTGATTATGTGGCTTTCGGCGGGAAACATGTTGAGTCGACCTACATAGGATATCCCGTCTTTCGCATCCTTTTCGGCAGAATGCTCAACCAACCCGAGGAGATGAGCGACGTTAAGGGACTGGTGGCTTCCGACTATCAAGACGCCCTTGAAGAAGAATGGATTGCAGCGCTTCACAAGCGACACAAAGTGAAAATCGACAATAAAGTTTTAAACCAACTCAAAAAGAAGTATAAATAACAATATTATATTTGGAAAAATGCCTTGTTGCTATTGCTTCAAGGCTTTTTTTGTAGATATACAATATTATTAAGCATAATTAATGCCTTTAATTTTGCGAAATCATAAAAAATGAGGAAATTTGCAGTTTAAATGCACAAATAGTCATTAATGAATAATTAATAGAAGGATAAGATATATGAAAATCAAAACATTGCTATGTTGCTTGATGTCGCTTGTGGCATTTTGCATGAGTGCGCAAAACAATGTCGCCGAGGAGGTGGCGTGGGTTGTTGGCGATGAGCCAATCTTCAAATCGGATATCGAGGAGCAGTATCAGCAGATACTGTATGAGCGCATTCCCATTGACGGCAACCCCTATTGTGTCATCCCAGAGAGAATGGCGATAGAGAAACTTTTCCTGCATCAGGCTAAAATTGATACTGTAGAGGTTCCTAACTCCACCGTTGTCCAAAATGTGGACTCACGTATCAATTATTTCATTGCGAACTTAGGTTCCCGCGAGAAGCTTGAAGAGTATTTCCGCAAGCCGCTGCCTGAGATACGGGAGCAACTGATGGATGTGATACGTGACCAGTTCACGGTTCAGGAAGTGCAGCGCAAACTCACGAGCAACATCAAGGCGACTCCTGCCGATGTGAGGAGGTTCTACAACACTATCTCAAAAGACTCGTTGCCAATGATTCCACAGCAAGTGGAGGTGAAAATTATCACCATCAATCCCGTGATACCACAGCAGGAGATAGATGATGTGAAAGCACGCCTCAGAGAATATACTCGTCAAGTGAATGACGGAGAGAAAGATTTCCCAACGTTGGCGATATTATACAGTGAGGACCAAGGTTCCTCAAACTACGGAGGGGAGGTAGGCTTCCGTGGGCGTGCCGAGTTGCTGCCAGAGTATGCCGCAGCGGCTTTCAACCTTAACGACACCAAGCGAGTGTCTAAGATTGTGGAGACTGAGGTGGGTTTTCACATCATCCAGCTTATAGAGAAGCGTGGCGACCGTGTGAACACACGTCACATCTTGCTTCGTCCAAAAGTAGCCCAAAACGACATTGATGATGCTATTATGAAACTTGACTCACTGCGTACCGACATTTTAGCACAAAAAAACAATATTACTTTTGAAAATGCAGCTCTTTATATCTCTCAGGATAAAGATTCAAAGAACAACAACGGCGTGATGCTCAATGAGAAAGAGCATAGCAACATGTTTGAGATGGCCGATTTGCCATCAGAGGTGGGCAAGGTGGTTGCAACTATGCAGGTAGGTGATATCTCAAAACCTTTTGTAATGATGAATCCTAAGACCAACCGTCAGCAAGTTGCTATCGTGAAACTCTCTAAACGTGTGGATGCGCATCGTGCTGACTTTGCCGATGATTATCAGGTGCTGAAAGATTTATATGAGAATCACAAGCGACAAGAGATAATCGAGAAATGGATAGAAGAGAAGCAAAAGACCACTTATGTTTATATTGAAGAGGGCTGGCGCGATTGTGAGTTCCAGTACAACTGGTTGAACGTTAACAAGTAGTTGACGAGCTAAAAGTAATGTAGTAAAATAGCAGAGTAGTAAAATAGTAGAGTAGTTGACTAGTTAACGTACAAATTGATACACTTTCCACCCCCCTAAACGATAAACGATGACCCGTGCGCTGTTTCTGATAGTTTTTGTGTGTTTTGCGGCTGTTGCACAGCACGCCAACGCCCAAGCTGTTGCTGCCCGCAATGGTGCCACCACGCCTCATTTGCGTCGAATAACGCCAATCATCCCCGATGCTAATCGTTTTGACCCTGGCAAAGTGTTTCTTGAGAATGCCGATGCACTTATCGCCGACGAGCAGCGAAGTACTGAGTATCGCATTTTGCGAGGTAATGTTAGATTTCGCCGTGGTGACATGACGTTGAGATGCGACAGTGCCTATTTCTATGAGGCAACAAGCTCATTGGACGCTTTCGGCCATGTGGTGATGAACCAGGCCGACACAATGACAGTGTATTGTGACCGTATGCACTATTATGGTGATGTTGAAGTGGCAAAACTCAGGCGCAATGTGCGCGTTGTCAACAGTTCAATGACCGTCACCACCGACAGCCTTGACTATGACATGTTCAACAACGTGGCGCGCTACTTCAGCGGCGGCACGGTGGTTGACAAGTCGGGCACACGCATCACGTCGAATGTTGGTCGCTATGAGCACGACACTAAGAAGGTGCAGTTCACGTCTAAGGTACACATGAAAAACGACAAGATGGAGCTGTTCACCGATATTCTCGACTATGACATGCGCACCCACATCGCCACCATCGAAGATGAGACAAAAATCATCTCGCTTGCCGATGGCCACACCATCTATACCTCGAGTGGCTGGTATAACATGTCGAGCGAGGAAGGCACGCTTTACAACCGCTCCACCATCAAGGCCAAGGATGGGCAGACTATTGTGGGCGACGTGGTCTATTACGACCGCAAGAATGATAAAGGCCAGGCGCAGGGAAATGTGGTGCTTACTGATGAAAAGTCCCAGCGCACCCTCAAGGGTGATGTGGTTGACTATGACCGCAAGAATGGCATTGGCAAGGCGCGTGGCAACGTGGTCATCACCGATGAGAAGAATAAAGTGATTCTTCAGGGTGAAGTGGGATTCCACAATGAGAAGACCAAAGAGTCGTATGTAACTGAAAATGCACTGGCGAGGGAGTTCTCGCAAAAGGACACGATTTATATCCATGCCGACACGCTTCGCACTATCACTGTCGATAAGGATGTGAGAATTCTTATAGCCAATAAGTATGTGAGGTTTTACCGCAAAGACTTGCAGGGAGTGTGCGACTCAGCGGCAGTGAGCGAGCAGGATTCCATTCTCAACCTTTATCGCCATGCAATAATTTGGAGTGAGGCACGCCAGATTAGTGGCGAGGAGATAAATGTCCATGTGAAAGACTCGGTGGTAGATTGGGCCACGCTGCCCAAGCCAGGTATGCTCATAGAACATCTTGGAGAGGAATATTACAACCAGCTTAGTGGTCGCATGATGAAGGCTACATTTGAGAACCAGGAACTTCGACAACTCGATGTTAGCGGCGATGTGGAGGCGCTGTTTTATCCCATGGAAAAAGATTCTACTTACAACAAACTGGTGAATGCCAACAGTGCCTACCTCACTATCAACATGAAGCCCAAGCAGGAAGTGGAGAAAATCAAGATGTGGCCCGATGTAACGGGAAAAGTCATTCCTTTGTTTCTTGCCAAGCGGTCGGACTTAAGACTTGAGAAGTTTCGGTGGTACGATTCCATACGTCCTAAGGAGCCTTATGATGTGATGGAGGTTAGTGATGAGATGCGTCAAGTTTTCGGAGAGGCGGTTTTAACTCGACGAACGACAGTAATACGCTAAGAGAGCGCCTTCAGCGCGTGGAAAGTAAAAAGTGGAATGGGAAATTAGACATCTGAAAACTCAAAACTGACAACTGACAACTGACAACTGACAACTGAAGAAACTATGAGTGATGTGATAAAACTTTTGCCCGACTCTGTCGCCAACCAGATTGCAGCTGGTGAGGTGATTCAACGCCCCGCATCGGTAATAAAGGAGCTGGTGGAGAATGCTGTTGATGCACAGGCAACAAGTATTCAGATAATTCTTAAGGATGCTGGTCGCACCTTGATTCAAGTGATAGACAATGGTGTGGGCATGAGCGACACTGATGCCCGATTGGCTTTTGAGCGTCACAGCACGTCAAAGATTCGTCAGGCTGATGACTTGTTTTCGCTGCAGACCATGGGGTTCCGTGGAGAGGCACTAGCATCGATAGCCGCAATATCTCATATCGAACTTCGCACCTGTGCCCGAGGAGCGCAGCTGGGTACCAAACTGTTGATAAACGCTTCGCAATGTGAGTCGCAGGAGCCTGACGTATGTCCTGTCGGCTGCAATTTCATGATTAAAGACTTGTTCTTCAATGTCCCTGCTCGTCGCAAGTTCTTGAAGAGTAATCAAGTGGAATTGAGTAATATCATCAAGGAATTTGAGAAACTGGCACTCGTCAATTACACTATTGATTTCACTGTCACTCACAATGGCAATATGCTCTACAAACTCAGTGGTGGAACATTGAAGCAGCGCATCATAGCCCTCTTTGGCCATAACATTGACCAGCAGCTCATTCCATTGAATGTTGACACATCGTTGGTGAAAATTTCAGGCTTCATCGGCAAACCCGAGAGCGCCCGCAAGCGCAATGCAATGCAGTATTTCTTTGTCAATGGCAGATATATGCGGCATCCTTATTTCCATAAGGCGGTGCTTTCGTGCTATGATGAACTTATTCCCGATGACTCTCAGCCCAAATATTTCTTGGTCTTGGATGTTGACCCAGAGACGATTGATGTCAACATTCATCCCACTAAGACCGAGATAAAATTTGAGAATGAGTTGCCGATTTGGCAGATTATTTCTGCTGCTGTCAAGGAGACGCTGGGACGTTTCAGCGTTGTGCCGTCTATCGACTTCGACAAGGAAGATGCTCCCGAGATTCCTTCTTTCACTTTGCCTCACACGTCAAAAATGCCTGATATCGCTGTTGACAAGAGCTATAATCCTTTTAAACAGCAGTCTAGTTCGCATGGTGGCGGTTATACTCCATCATCGCATCACGACATTCTGCCTAATTGGGAAGAACTCTATAAGAACTTCGAGAAGTCAAAGCAAGAGGGACTTGACGAGATAGGGGAGTTGCCAATGATGGCCGATGATGCGGCTGTAGAAAACAAAATTGTTGAGGTTGACGACGAGATTCAGGGTGTGATGCAGCTTGGCAACCGCTATCTGCTCACTCTCTCACAAGAGGGGATTGTGATTCTTGACCAGCACCGTGCACATCTGGCGGTTATATATGAAAGATTGATGCAGCAGATTGACGGCATGAATGTGGTGTCGCAGCGGGTGCTTTTCCCTGAGATTGTGCATCTGACTGTCGCGCAGAATGCAGTATTTGAGGAAATTGAGCCCGAACTTGAGAAAGCAGGGTTTGGACTTGCAAAACTTAGCGGCGGCGATTGGTCAATAAACTCGGTGCCTCCAGGGCTTGACAATGTTGATATAATCGAACTGCTCAATGAGGTGCTGGCCTCAGTGAACGGCGTGAGCGTTAAAGACAAGGTGTTTGAGAAAATTGCCATCACAATAGCCTCAAAAGCCGCCATACCTTACAACCGCCAACTTAACGAGCAAGAGATAAAATCCCTAATCACTGACTGGCGCAAACTGAAAAACGCCAAATACACCCCCTCAGGAAAACTTATTGCCAACATCCTCACCTTAGACCAAATGGCAAAAATGTTTTAGCAGATCGCAGTTACTTCGCTAGTTTGCCGCTTTGCTACGTTTGACACACAGTTTTTTCCAGTTTTAGCAGGAATAGTTTTTTATCTAATCCGCTGGAGTATCCTCCTGGGGTGCCATCACTGTTGATTACTCGGTGGCAGGGGATGATGATGGGGATGGGGTTAGCTCCGTTGGCTTGCGCCACAGCACGCAGAGCTTTATCGTTGCCCATGCGTATTGCTTCCTCTTTGTAGCTGATTGTCGTGCCATAAGGAATTGTCATCAATGTTTTCCACACTTTCATTTGGAATTCTGTTCCCACAAGGTGCAACGGCAGGGAGAATTCTCGTCGGTTGCCTTCGAAATACTCGTTGAGCTGCTTGACGCAGTTGTCGAGCAATGGGGTAGAAGTGTTGCATGGTTCAAGCTTTATCTTGGCAGCAAGAGCAGAGAAATCCATCTCGCCAAACTCTACAGCTAAGATACCTTTTATAGTAGAAGCAATTGAGATTTTGCCAATAACAGTATCGATTATAATATAGTTGAGTTTTCCTTTGTTAACAGGCTCAATGCCAAGTTCTTCGGCCTTCTTCATCATGAGACTGTATACTTGTCCATAATCGTTGCCAATGACGCCGTCAAGAATTGCTTTCTTGATGGGATCTTTAATGTTTCCTATTAATGGTGATGGGTCAAGTCCAAAGGTGTCCATTATTTCCTTACCATCAATTTGTGGTTGTAGGTTGCGATCATGGTCTTTTTTCTTGATAAGCTCTGTTTTTTGCTTTACAAGTTCATAGTTCTCTCTGAAACGTTTTACTTTTTCTTGGTTCTTGCTAGTAATATCGGCACGGCACAATATCATCAAATCATCAACATCGTCACCAGCCTCAGTGAGCATGCGTCTTACTGCCGAGTCGGTGACCTCATCTTCTACCAGAGCAATAGGTCGCATGTGCAGTTCAACGAGTTTTTTTACATATTCCATGTGTTCATCCGATGGCATGCCCATCTTTTTGAAAATTGGCTTTACCATTTTCATGCCCACATAGTTGTGATTGTGGAAAGTCCAGCCCTGTTTCACGTCCCAGTGCTTGGTAGCGGGTTTGCCAATATCGTGCAGAAGTGCAGCCCATCGCAGCCATTCGTTGTCGCTCTGAGTCGCCACGTTGTCGAGCACTTGCATTGTGTGTTCAAAGATTTCTTTGTGTCCACGTCCGTTCACAGTTTCCACACCTTTTAGGTTGGCGAGTTCAGGCAAAACGAGTGGAAGTAGGCCAATCTTGTCAAGCTGTATGAATCCTACAGATGGTTTTGGTAGGAGAATTATTTGTCTTAATTCTTTGGTGAAGATATTACGATTGATGGTCTTTGCCCTATCGATGTTTTGCCTGATGGTTGCAATTGTTCCAACCTCGACATCATTACCAAGTTGTATCTCTATGGATATTTTTTTTATGATGTCAAGCACTGGTTTTATAAGTTGCTTAAGTATGTTTTCCTTGTTGGTGTTCATTTCTTGTTGTGATGCTTGCAAAATTGGTTGATGCCGCAGTTGAGGCAGTCGGGTTTAAGGGCTTTGCACACATAGCGGCCATGAAGCAGCAGCCAGTGATGTGCATTGTATCGGTCTTCCTCGGCGATGTGGCGAGTAAGTGTCTTTTCAACCTCAAAAGGAGTCTTGCCGTGAGCGAGTCCAGTGCGGTTTGCCACTCTAAACACATGAGTATCAACGGCGATGGCCGCTTTGTGGAACACCACACCCATAATCACATTGGCGGTCTTGCGGCCCACACCAGGCAAGCGAGTTAGCTCCTCCATCGTGCTTGGCACTTGCCCATCAAAATCCTCGACAAGCATCTCAGCCATTGCCTGCAGGTGACGCGCTTTGCTGTTGGGATAGGACACGCTGCTGATGTATTGCAGTAGGTCTTCAGTAGTGGCATTTGCCATCTCTTGCGGAGTTGGATAGGTGGCAAAAAGGGCAGGGGTGACAAGGTTCACTCGCTTGTCGGTACACTGCGCCGAGAGAATCACCGCCACCAGAGTTTCAAAGGGATTTGTGAAGTTGAGCTCGGTGGTAGGATTGGGATTCACCTCTTTGAAATGGCTGATAATCGCCTCATATCGCTCTTTGATTGTCATCGCTCTTTATTTTAAAGGGGAGCTGTTGCGCAACTCCCCTCGATACAGTAATTAAAAACTATTCTCAATGAGTATGCTCAAATTCTCTAAGGAATCTCACGTCGTTCTCGCTGAACATGCGCAGGTCCTTAACCATGTATTTGAGGTTGGTGATACGCTCCACTCCCACGCCAAAGGCGTAGCCGGTATAAACCTTGCTGTCGATACCGCAAAGCTCAAGTACATTGGGATCTACCATGCCGCAACCTAAAATCTCCACCCAACCGGTGTGCTTGCAGAAACCGCATCCTTCGCCTCCGCAAAGCATGCACGAGACATCCATCTCGGCACTTGGCTCGGTGAAGGGGAAATAGCTGGGACGCAGTCGAATCTTGGTGTCGGGACCAAACAGCTCCTTGGCAAAGTAGAGAAGTACCTGCTTGAGGTCGGCAAATGACACGTTCTTGTCAATGTAAAGTCCCTCAATCTGGTGGAAGAAGCAGTGGGCGCGGGCAGTAATAGCCTCGTTGCGATAGACACGTCCTGGGCAGATGATGCGTATGGGAGGCTGTGTGGTCTTCATCACGCGCGACTGCACCGAGCTGGTGTGACTGCGTAGTACTATGTTGCGTGTAACGTCACCGCCTTTGTCCTCATTGATAAAGAAGGTGTCCTGCATATCACGTGCGGGGTGGTCGGCGGCAAAGTTCAGCGAAGTGAACACGTGCATATCATCCTCAACCTCAGGACCGTCGGCAAGCGTGAATCCCAGACGTGAGAAGATGTCAATAATCTCCTTGCGAACAGTGGAAATGGGGTGACGAGTGCCTATCTCCTCAGGGAATGCGGGACGAGTGATGTCGATTTTGTGGGAAACTTCCTCTTTGGCCTTGAACTCCTCCTTCAGAGAGTTTATTTTCTCGGTTGCAAGAGCTTTTAGCTCGTTGAGTCGCTGCCCAAACTCTTTCTTCTGATCATTAGGTACATTACGGAACTCATTAAAAAGAGCCGAAATTTCGCCCTTCTTGCTCAGATATTTTATACGAAGCGCCTCTAATTCCTCGCTGTTTTTTGCTTTCAGTTCAGCAACTTGCGCCTTTAAATTCTCTATTCTATTTAATAACATATCTTATTGAATTGAGTGTTTCTTGAAAAATCATGCAAAGTTACGAAAAAGTTTTCAGTTTTCAGTTATCACTTGTCAAATTTTTTAATAGTCTCACAAGTTTGAAAGGCTCAATTGTTAGTTTAATATCTTTTTTACGAATATTTGTGTTAGATAGTTGAAATATTTTTATACCTTTGCATTTTGAAATAAAGAGAATTAGAGTTTCAATCGTTATTAGGAGATAAAAAATCAATGAAGAAAAACATAATTATAGGCGTCGTGGTAGTCTTGGCATTGGGATTGTTATACTGGGGAATTGAGTTCCTTAAGGGTGTAAATCTTTTTGAGCCAAAGAATTACTATATAGCTCGCTTTGATAAGGTAGATGGCTTGACAGTTTCGGCTCCAGTCACCGTGAATGGTTACCAAGTGGGTCTGGTAAAGGAAATCAATTATGATTATAAGACTAATGAGATTGAGGTTAAAATGAGCCTTGACGAAGAACTAAAGATTCCTATTGGTTCGTCGGTATCGCTCTCGAGCCAATTGCTTGGTTCTCCATCATTAGTGCTCAATCTTGCTGAAGGAAATGCTTGTTACAAGGTAGGCGATGTGATACCCAGTAAGGTGCAGGCTGGACTTATGGACAAGGTAGGGAACGATATCATGCCTCAGGTAAATGAAATTATGCCTAAGGTTAATGATATATTGGCTAATGTGAACACTTTGACATCAAATCCTGCATTGCATAACTCGGTGTCTAACTTGGATGATATCACCGCTAAGATCAACGCCAGCGCTCAAGACCTAACAATTTTGATGAATAACCTGAGTGCTTTGTCACAGAATCTCAATGGCAGTGTGCCAGGAGTGATAAATGGCATTAGCGGCATTGAGACCAAGGTTGATGGCACAATGACAAGTATTCAGACCCTCACCTCAAACCTAAACAATAAGGTTAACGATTTGCCAACCCAACAGTTGCAGCAAACAATCAATGACTTGAATGCTACTTTAGCCAATCTTAAAGCCTTGACTGCCGAGTTGAACGCTAAGCTGAACGACCGTAATTCATCTTTAGGTTTGTTGCTGAATGACAGGCAGTTGTATGATAATGCAAATGGGGTGGTCATGAGTCTCGATTCATTGTTGATTGACTTAAAAGCCAACCCAAAGAAATATGTAACTATTAAAGTATTTTAAAAAGAATAATAAGAGTCAGAAAATGCTTATTTGGAATAATTCTAAATAAGTGTTTTCTTCTTTTTTATATTTGGATTTTAAACCTCAACAAATAAAGGACTTGTAAGGGGATATTGTTGGTTTTTTCACTTATCTGTTAGGGTAGTGGTGCACTCTAAAATGTTGAAATTTAGGATTGTGTATTATTGAGTTGTATGTTGTTTGAAGAGCAGTTTGCAAGAAGTTGATAATCAATGCCATTATAACTGTTTCAAAAAAAGCAAATTTTTTCTGTCTTTTTTTTATAGAAATATAGTACGAAATTTGTACTGCTAAAACAAGCCCATTATCTGTGAGTTTGGACCACTCATATGAGGAAAAAGAGTTAAAATGAACGAAGAACAAAACATAAAAATGTGGAATAAATGTCTTGCGATACTTCGCGACAATATGGATGCCGAGCAGTTTAATGCTTGGTTTAATCCTATTGTCGCCCAAGAATTTATAGACAACAATCTCACATTGAGGGTGCCCTCTCAGTTCTTTGTTCAGCAGATAGAGGATCGTTATTATCAGCTTTTCAGTGCTACTTTACGTAGAGTTTATGGTAGCGAAGTGAAGCTTTTCTACACCTTTAATATAATAAAAGACACTCCAAGTTCGTCGGTTACTATAGCTCATGATAACTCTAGCGTAAAGCTTAACAGTAGTGTAGCTCGCCAGACTCAGCAGGTTGCCAATCCGTTTGCTTCAATAGAACTCGACGACATCGACCCTCAACTCAATCCACGTTACACCTTTGAGAACTATTGCACTAGCATGAGCAACAAACTTGCCGTTAGTGTGGGCAAAGCTATTGCCGATGACCCCAACTGCAAGACTTTCAACCCAATGTTCGTGTTTGGTCCCACTGGTGTTGGCAAGACTCATCTTATCCAGGCGATAGGCATCAGGATTAAGGAGAAGCGTCCTCGCACCCGGGTGCTCTATACCACGTCACGCATCTTTGAGTTGCAATTTACTACAGCACATGTCAACAAAAAACTCAATGATTTCATCAATTTCTATCAAAGTATTGATGTCTTGATACTTGATGATATTCACGAGCTTGCTGGAAAAACTGGCACTCAGAACACCTTCTTCCACATTTTCAACCATCTGCACCAGAACCAAAAGCAGCTCATCATGACTAGCGACTGCTGCCCGTCGGATCTTGACGGCATGGTGCCACGATTGATTTCTCGTTTCAAATGGGGAATGACGGTAGAGCTCTATAAGCCCGACATCGAGCTGCGTCGTGATGTGCTTAGGATGAAAGCTGCACAAGATGGACTGGAGTTGAGCGATGAAGTGATTGAATTCATTGCCCAGAATGTCACCGAGAGCATAAGAGACCTTGAGGGCATTGTTGTGGCATTGCTGGCTCATGCCACGATGCTCAATCAGGACATTGACCTTGAATTGGCCAAAAGGGTTATTGGCAATACTGTGAATGTAAGCAAGAAACAACTGTCATTTGAGCTGATAGCCGAAACGGTGTCACGATTCTACAACCTCGACGAGCAGCTGCTTTATGGCAAGTCGCGCAAACGTGAGATTAGCGATGCTCGTCAGCTGGTTATGTATCTCACAAAGAAGAAGACCCAGCTGTCATCAACCAACATAGGTCTTAAGCTGTCACGAGATCATGCCACAGTCCTCCATGCCTGCAAGCAGATAGAGCAGCGGCTATCTATAGAGAAGAAATTCAGGCACGAAGTAGAGATGATAGAAAACGAACTGAGATAACCAAAAGTAACAAATTTGATTATCTCAGTTTTTTTATAATTCACTCGCCCTCCAATAGTGTGTTTATTAGACATAAGTACAAAAGAAACAAAAGGCTGTCGCCGCGTTTTTTTTAACAAAACAGACAAAGAGACATGTGTTCAGTCTGTTAGTGTGTTTTTGGGGACATAAGTACAAAAGGACATATATCTTGCCTTGTTTTCTTGTTTTCTCGTCTTCTTCTTTTCTTGTTTACTATTTAATTACTAACTTTGCATCGCTAATGAGGAAACTTCTATACATATCGCTCGCCTTTATGCTCGTCACCATGGTGATGGGCTGCGGGCGCAGTGTGGATAAGCGGCTCGTTCTCGCCGACACCCTTATGTGGACAAATCCAGACAGTTCACTCGCCATCCTAAGCGCCATTAACCGCGACTCACTGCAAGGCGATGAGAACCAAGCATATTATGCTTTACTCATCACTCAGGCGCAGTTCCGTTGCAATATCCCTCTTACAAGTGACACATTAATCAGCAAAGCTGTCGATTACTACAGTGACAACCACAACCGTGAACACTATACACGTGCGCTATTATATAAAGGTGGAGCCTACGAGGACATGGGCAATCCAGTTGAGGCAATTAAGTGGTACAAGCAAGCCGAAGCCAACGCCGACAACACTGACTACCGCAACCTAGCGCAAATCAACTTTCGCATGGGACTGCTGTATTATGACAATTTCGCCAGCAACAACCTCGACTTAGACAAGTTCCTGAAAGCGGCTCATTATTACGAGTTATTAAATGACAAGAGAATGTTGATGCAATCACTCTATTATTGCGGGAATGTACTCAGAATAACAGATATTAATTCGGCGAGAAGATGTTATGACAAGGGTATTTCGATAGCAAGAGAGTTAAAGGACACAAGCAGTATCTATCGCTTAGATGCCAGTTATGCGTTGATGTATATTAAAGACTCTTTATACTCACAGGCAAAGAAATATATTATGGAGGCTTACCAGTTGAATAACAGGTTTGAAGAAAATAGCAATTATTACATGCTGAGCCTTATTTATGCCAATCAGAAAGATCTTGATTCAGCTAAATATTTCATCTCGTTGCCTGACATATCACAAAGCACTGCCTACGACAGTCTGCTGATGTATAAAGCATTAAAGGAGATAGCGTTGTGCGAGAACGACATTCCACAATATCGTAAATTTGATAAACACTACTATAGAATCTCTGACTCTCTCGAACACAATGAAACAAAATATAAACTTCATGATTCAGAACAGGAATTTGATAAAAGTACTAAATCTGAAGCTTCAATAAGTTTAGGAAAGAAAAAGAAAACAATTTCTTTGCTTATTGGATTATTACTGCTGATATCTATAGTTTTCTTGTTGCTATATTTGAAGAAGAAAAAAGACTCAAAAAGACTTATTGAGGAGATAAGAAATGAAAATTCCAACAAATATGATCGCCTTAATGAGGAGCTTGTCAATATAAACAATCGGTTTGCCAATGTTATGCTTGCCCAAATCAGTGTCTTGAAAAATATCATGGCCCAGACGTATAATGAACCAAGTGATTATCTATCAAAAAAATCAGAGCATAAAGTATCGCCTATTGATGACAGTGACAAGGAGTTCTGGAATGGACTATATGAATATTTGAATCTTAAGTATAATAACATTATAAAGGATATTTCAAAACAGCATCCAAAATTGTCTCCCAATGATTTAAATATTATTGGGCTCATGTGTTGTGGATTCAGTGATGCTGAAATTGCAGTTTGTAAAGGATATAGAAATGATAAGTCTGTAAAGGCAAGGAGAAATAAAATAAGAAACAAAATGAATCTGGATATTCTTCTACAGGAACACTTAAATGATAGGATGAAATAAAAAAGATTTCGTTATATATTTGGTGATATCTGTTATATTTAAGATAATTAACATTCGGATACCAAAATATTTTATAATCCGTTGATTTTCAGCGGTGCTTTTTTGCAAGAATACCCTAAAAATATTTGTATTTATTCTCAAATAGTTGGAACTTTGCAGTTGATTATTAACGTAAAGAACCAACTGAAATGAGAAAAACTGTATTCTTACTGTTTGCATTATTTGCATTGACATCATTTGCTAACAGCAGAAATGACAGAGAATTCATTGTCGAGAATGGGGCTACCTTTGCCATTAAAACCCCAGGTAAGGTTACAATTGACGGCTGTGTGTTCCAGGGCGGTGCCAAGGTCAAGATAGAGGCTGGAAATGTTGAATTTGTGGGTAAATTCACCGCCGAGCTAGGCTCAAAGGTGGAATTTACGCAATATGTTGACGAATAATTTGGATTATTTACTGCGACTTTCTATTTTTGCGGAAGAAATAATTAATAATACTGTATAATCATGAAAAAGATGTTTTTCCTAATGCTGGGTTACAAGCAAGCGTTAATGATGGCCCTAGCGATGTTTCCTCTTTGGTTGTTTGGTCAATCAACGTTCAAGCCTGTGCTGACTGAAGGCAAGTCGTGGGAAGTGGCAAGAGTAAGGCCTGGAACAACGGATACAATAAACACTTACATCCTTTCTGTCTCTGGTGACACTATCATCAACAATCTCACCTGCAAGAAGATTTTAATTGTTTCCGAAGACAGCCAGAAAAGCTCAAAGACTGCTGTTGCATATGAGGAAAACGGCAAAGTGTGGAATGTTAGAGAAAATGGAGAGATGGAACTGCTGTTTGATATCGGGCTTCATCTATGGGATGATTTTTTTGTTAGTTATGTTATTGTTGAGGACTTTGTCAGAGTGAATGGTGTGAGTAGAAAACGAATTATGATAACAACTGACTATGAAGATGTCGAATATGATTATAATTACTACGTAGTTGAAGGAGTTGGTGTTAACAATAATTTTTGGCTAGGAGGGCAAACCGGCGACATCGGTCCATGCGTCATGCTCTCGTGCAGCGAGAACGGAGATATAATCTTCACAAAGGATGATTTCACAAAGGATGACTACGTTCCTCTGGTGCGCGAGGGAGTGGTGTGGGAGTATGTAGGTTACAACAGTGTCCTTGGTCCTGTAGCGGGCGAGGAAGTAGAGCTATATACTCTGGAGTTTAACGGGACTACCGAGATAACCGATAATGTCGGCTGGACTTATGTGTATCATAATCTTTACCGCACCAACTATGATGAGCAAGGAAATGCTCAAGAGCCTTACCTTGCCGCCTACGCAAAGGAGAAATACGAGCAAGTCGATGCTATAGGTGTGAACTATTGGCCGGGGTTCGAGGTCCCCACCGATAGAGTTTACCACTTCTATGCCCCGATGTTCATAATACCACCTTCTTATCCTACATATCCATACCCATATAATCTGGATAACGCCACGATGATAGACCTTGAAATTGCAGGGACATTCAGGAAAACATATCAAATAACATGTGACGGCGCGATCCCATTTGTTGACGATTTCAAGATCATCGAGGGAATAGGCGTTGACTGCGCCTTCGGCGACCTGCTGATGCCTTACCGGCTATTCTCCGCTGATGCCAACTCAGGCGCCGGCGAGAAAATGGCAGGCCTCTCGGCGGTATATGAGAACGGCGAGCTGGTGTATAAAGGTTGCATGTATGATGTGGCTCAACAGTTGAAGCATAAGAAAGAAGATGTGAACGGTGATGGCGACATCACCTCGGCCGATGTAACAGCACTTTATGACTTCTTGCTTGGAAACATCAACGAAGCACCAGCTTCCTATGACGTGGATGGCGATGGCGCAGTCACCAGTGCCGACATTACTTCTGTTTACAATTATCTTTTGGGAAATTAAATGGCAATGTGACCATAAAGAACGGTGCAGTCTATGAGGTAGAGGCCACAGATGACGTACATCTGGGAGAAGGTTTCATTGTCGAGAATGGGGCTACCTTTGCCATCAAGACCCCTGGCAAGGTGACGATTGACGGCTGCGTGTTCCAGGTTGGAGAGCTGAAAATAACAAGGGGTGTGTCAAAATGCAGAATAAAATTTAAACAACTGAATTGTCTGAATGTTCTGATCTCTCAATGTCTTGATTGACAGATTTTTGAAAAATTTGCAAATAATCAGATTAATCAGAAAAATCAGTTGTTTTTATTTTTGACACACCTTGTGGATTTTTGTATGCAATAAAGAATTAGTAGTTGCGTGCGAAGATTACTCTGCGTTTTGATGGCTTGCCTGTAAGCATGTCCACGCCATCTTCTTCCTCTGCATCGAGAGGTATGCAACGGATTGTAGCCTTTGTCTCCTCCTTGATTCGGTCTTCGGTCTCGGGAGTTCCGTCCCAGTGAGCAAGGACAAAGCCACCTTTCTCGATTTGCTGCTTGAAGTCTTCGTAGTTGTCAACCTTATAAGTCATTTCATTGCGGAGGTCAAGAGCTTTCTTGAAGATATTGTCTTGAATCTCATCGAGAAGACCTTTTACAGTATCTTCGATACCATCAAGCGAGGCGCTGGATTTCTCGAGCGTGTCGCGACGCATCACTTCGATAGTGCCGTTGGCGATATCACGGGCACCGAGCACAAGTCTTACAGGAACTCCCTTGAGCTCGTAGTCGGCAAACTTAAAGCCAGGACGCTTGTTGTCGGCGTTGTCATACTTCACCGAGATGCCCATAGCGCGTAGATTCTCCACAATGGGGTTGACCTTGGCGTTAATCTCGTCGAGTTGTTCCTGGTTCTTGTAGATAGGAACAATAACAACCTGAATGGGTGCCAACTTAGGTGGAAGAACCAGGCCGTTGTCATCGCTGTGAGTCATGATGAGTGCTCCCATAAGGCGAGTTGAAACACCCCAAGAAGTTGCCCATACATAGTCGAGCTTGTTCTCATTATTGACAAACTTCACGTCAAAGGCCTTGGCGAAGTTCTGTCCCAGGAAGTGGGATGTTCCAGACTGCAGAGCCTTGCCGTCCTGCATCATAGCCTCGATGGTGTAGGTCTCAAGAGCGCCGGCAAAGCGCTCGTTGGCGGTTTTCACTCCCTTGACAACAGGTACTGCCATATATTTCTCGGCAAAGTCGGCATATACGTTGAGCATTTGAATGGCTTCGGCTTGTGCTTCCTCCTTTGTGGCGTGAGCAGTATGGCCCTCTTGCCACAAGAACTCGGCGGTTCGCAGGAACATGCGTGTGCGCATCTCCCACCGCATTACGTTAGCCCATTGGTTAATGAGCAGTGGCAGGTCGCGATAAGAACTAATCCAGTTGCGGTAAGTGTTCCATATAATGGTCTCACTAGTGGGACGGATGATGAGTTCTTCCTCAAGTCGAGCCTCAGGATCTACAACCACACCGCTGCCATCGGGGGCATTCATGAGACGATGATGTGTGACCACAGCACACTCCTTAGCAAAACCTTCTACATGCTCTGCTTCGCGGCTGAGGAATGATTTTGGGATAAGTAGAGGAAAATAGGCGTTCTGCACTCCAGTTTCCTTAAACATGTCGTCAAGTTGTCGTTGCATTTTCTCCCAGATGGCATATCCGTAAGGTTTTATCACCATGCAGCCTCTCACCGCCGACTGCTCTGCGAGGTCGGCTTTTATCACCAAGTCGTTATACCACTGTGAGTAGTTTACGCTCCGTTTTGTTAAGTCTTTAATTTCAATAGCCATTTTTTTATTGATTATATTTTGTTTATCGTTTATCGTTTATCGTGGATCGGAGATCGGGAATCGGGGATCGGAGACCGGGGATCGTGGAACGAGCATCGTACATTGATTATCTCTCCACTCTCACCTCTTCCCTCTCTACTCTATCTTTTATTCAAAAGATTTCTTTTCGCATTGTCAAACATGACGTTGTCCGGGATTAGGTAGATGACAAGTCTACGGTTCATTCGGCGGTTATTCATTGAGTTGTTCTCAAGTATAGGGTCTTTATCGCCAAAGGAGAATGACGAAATGTATTGTCGGCTGTTGGTGTTTATGGTAAACCACTCAACAATGCTTTGTATTCGCTTGTCGGTCAACTCTTTGCAGTAGCGTGGCGAACCAGTGTTGTCATGATACATAGCAAGAGCAAGATGATAGAATCCCGGAACTTTAAGGAATTGTGTAATTTTATAGAGTATGTCATCGGCTTTGCGGCTTAGTTCTGTTGCATTAGCCTCAAAAAACAAATCTGCAGGAATAGTGATAACGATAACTTCATCATTTCTAATTAAGTTGACATTATAATCATCGGCCAGATCGTTGACAAGCCTAGTCTGATAGGCACTAACCGCATTGCGCACTTTATTGTCTTTTATCATTGGCGAGTTGATGGCCTCATCAAGACTACGATAGTTGTTGACTTGCGCAATCATCGATAAGCTGCATACGGAGGCAATCATCAGAGTGATTGCTTTAATGTAATTAAAAAATTTGTTCATATCATCTGGTTTCGTTTATCGTTGTTCGTTTATCGTTTATCGGGAGCTGTTCTACATTTTTATTTTCTGCTTATAGCTATAGATTAAGGAGTTCATCGGGGACCTCCATTTTTATTGTTCTTTCTTTGCTGTCAAAATCGGTTATGAACTCTTCCACAGCCGGAATGAGGATTGATTTCCCGTCGGTGGTTTCGATAACAAACAGGACGTTGGCAGTAGAGTCATCAATATCCACGATTTTGCCATTAATTTCGTTTACAATAGCGTTGAAATTCATAAAGAAGTCTAGAGGAATTCTGTCTTCGTCTTCAATGACTTCGTAATACTCACTGCGTTTCACATAGATGTCTTTATTTACCAGTATCGCAGCTTCTTCGTCGCTATTGATGTCGTCAATGGAAAGTAGAAACGTCTCTTGTGACTTGTTTCGCAAAGCCTTAATAAAGAAAGGAACAAAAATCCCATCAATGTCACACACAATGCAAGAACAATTGTTCAACACATCCGTAAGGGTGTTAATCGTTGCCGAAATCTCCCCGCTGATGCCATGTGGTTTGTTGAACTTGCCTATGGCGATTATTTCATCGCTGGTAATCATTGTGACTTGCTTCGTTTTATCGTTTATCGTTTATGGAAGACATTAGTGGAATGAATGGCACTATAATCTCTCCACTCTCCACTAAATTATCATTTCTTCTTTTTCTTTTTCGACGATGTGGCCTGTTGTGATGGTGCAACTTTAAACTGGTGAAGTGAGTGAGTTGCAGGGTCGAGTTTTATCTGTCCTTTAGAAAAATATTCCAAATCTTTGAAAATCTTGGCATCTTCAACATCCTCATTGCTGATTTGATAGATGAGCTTCTTCATGTGATTGGCGATAAGCATCACAAGAGCTTCTTTCTCATCGCCATCGGGGTACTCACAGGCACGACCAATCATTTGGTCAACAATTTTGCCGTAATGACGCATCTTGATGCCTTCGTGCTTATATTTTATGGGCACAGGCTTTGTGTCAAGGTTTTCGGGCTTGACTATCTCGTAAGGGTAGTCGATGTCGAGCTTGAAGTCACTCATTATCGCTAGATGGTCCCACAGCTTGTGTTGATAATCGGTCTCTTGCTTGAGTTGTGGAAACAGGTTGCTCATCGTATTGATGATGGAGTAGGCGCACTTGTTTCGCTCTTCGCGGTCTTCGATAGTGCAACAGTAGTCCACCATTTGCTGGATGTTGCGTCCATACTCTGGAAGAGCCAGTTTTTTGAGTTGTGAATTATATGTAAGCATATTGTTTCAATCAAAAATGTTTTGCAAAGTTACAAAAAAGTTTTCAGTTTTCAGTTATCGGTTATCAGTTTTTAGTTAACAAGCAGAGAACTGATAGCCAATAACCAAGTTAGATAAGCGATTTGGGGACTGTGGCTTGGAAGTCTTTAAGATAGAGGGGTGTTGAATAGGCCACATCAACGAAATGCTTCTCTCTGAACGCTTTCTCCGATAGTGCCATCATCTCTACTGCGACAGGCTTGACATCAGGCATGAAACGGGCGTTTGGATGCTTGATTATCTCCTTTGCTTTCATAGCACCATTGCCTATCATCACAAGATGATGTTTTTCGAGCTGTGCGGCAAATGAATCTCCTTCAAGAATCATGGCTTGTGGCACCACGATGGCTTCTAAAGAACTGTCATAGACCGCAGTATAAACCTCCATACGCCGTGCGTCTATCATGGGCACGTAAAGGGTGTCGTCGTCGAAGAATTCCTTGAACATCGCTGTTACAGCTAGCAACTGCAGTGTGTTCACGCCAATCAGAGGCAAGTCCATACCGAACGCCAAACCTTTGGCCTGCGACAAGCCTATTCGCAAACCAGTATATGAGCCTGGTCCGATGCTCACCGCAATGGCATCAAGTTTCATTTCTTTTCGATTAGCGGTTGAGAGCATATCATCGATGAACTGGCTCAACAGTGTAGCATGGTTCAGACCTTCATAATTCTCGTGATGGTCAACAATCTGTCCCTCACTGCTTAATGCAACAGAACACACTGTGGTTGAAGTCTCTATGTTGAGAATATTTGCCATAATCGTTCAAAAGTTGCTGCAAAATTACAAAAAATCGTTGAGAATAGGCTTGAAGAAGATGTTATATTTGTAAAAAACATCTCAAATTCTTGGATTAATATAAACATAATAGCATAGTTCTGGTGATTGTTGCAAAATATCATAAAGGTTGTTGATAAGTTAAGTCTGTTAAATGTGTGTTGATTAAGAAAAATATATTATTTTTGCACAAAAACGGGAAAGATACTATGATACTATCTATGACAGGTTTCGGCAAGGCCACAATCGTGGTGTGTAATAAAAAGATTACCGCCGAGATAAAATCGCTGAACAGCAAGCAGATGGACTTGACAGTGAAGGTGCCGCTGCTGTATAGGGAACTGGAATTGGAGCTGCGCAATGCCATAGCCCAAGAACTTGGCCGCGGAAAAGTTGATGTGTATATCACTTGTGAGTCAATAGACTCGGCAGGTGCTTCGCAACTCAATATAGAGATGCTCCGCAGCTATAAGTCACAAGTTGAAAATGTGTCTAGGCAGTTGGGGCTTTCAGAGCCGGAAGATTGGTACTCGACATTGCTGCGCATGCCCGACGTGTACAAGCAGGACGTGAACGCTGAAGTGGCTCAAGAGGAGCTTGATGGTGTGCGTGAGGTGGTTAGGCAAGCGTTACAGGCGACTACCGACTTCCGCACACAGGAGGGAGCTAAGTTATATCTCTTCTTCAAGGAGAAGATTGCCGCCATCCAGCAGCTGCTAAACGATATAGCGCAATATGAGCCCACTCGCACCGAGAAAATAAAAGCTCGCCTTGTAGAGCAACTTGAGCAGCTTGGTCAAGTTGATTATGACAAGAACCGACTTGAGCAAGAGCTAATCTTCTACATTGAGAAACTCGATATCACCGAGGAGAAGATAAGGCTTCAGAATCACCTCAACTACTTTCTTGAGACCTTAGAAAGCGTAGAGCGTCAGGGCAAGAAATTAGGCTTCATCAGCCAGGAGATGGGCCGCGAGATAAACACCACCGGCTCGAAAGCTAACCATGCCGAGATGCAGAAGATTGTGGTGGAGATGAAAGACCACTTAGAGCAAATTAAAGAGCAAGTTTTAAATGTACTGTAAATGAAACAACTATTCAGCGATGTAACTCTTATCAAACAAAAACAACAAAACCTGACAAAAACGACTAGTACCCCCCCAAAGCAATTATTATTGTTGGATTTGTCCTTTTTTGTTGAGTTTGTTTGATGATAATGCGAAGAAACTAGTGGATAAGGCTGTCTTGTCCTTACAAAACGATAAATCAAAAACAAGAAACGAAATATGGCAAAAGGTAAATTAATAGTTATTTCAGCACCTTCGGGCACTGGAAAATCGACAATAATCGCCGAGTTGATGAAAGATGCCGAGCTGAAGCTCGAGTTTTCCATTTCGGCAACAACACGACGGCCTCGCGGCGCAGAGAAGCATGGGGTGGAGTATTACTTTCTCACTCTCGAGGACTTCAAGCAACGCATCGAGAATGATGAATTTGCCGAGTTTCACGAGGTATATGAGGGGCGATTCTATGGCACCCTCAAGAGCGAGATAAAACGCATCACCGACAAGGGCCACAATGTTGTCCTCGATCTTGATGTGCTAGGCGGTATAGATGTGAAGAGGATTTATGGCAAGAAGGCCCTCGCAGTCTTCATCAAGCCTCCCTCAATAGAGACCTTGCGACAGCGATTGCTCTCACGCGGTACCGACAGCTTAGAGGACATAAACAACCGTGTTGCCCGTGCAGAATATGAGTTGTCGCTCGCCGACCAGTACGACTGCTGCGTAGTCAATGATGTTTTGGAAACCGCTGTTGCCGAGACTCATGAGATAATCACCAATTTCATCAAAAAAAAGTTGGCAAGGCAATAGCCTCACTGGAACTAAAAACTATTAACTATGAACTGTTAACTATGAACTAAAAATGAGACGTATAGGCATCTTTGGCGGGTCGTTCAACCCCATCCATGTGGGGCATGCGCTTATTGCTAACTATATTGTGGAGAGTGGAGCAATAGACACTTTGTGGCTTATGGTCTCGCCTCAGAATCCTCTAAAGGAGAATAGCGACTTAGCAAGCGATTATCATCGCCTTCGCATGACCGAGCTTGTGTCGCGACGCATTGAAAACGTCACTACATCGGCATTCGAGTTTGATCTGCCGAAGCCGTCTTATACCATCGATACGCTTAATGCCCTTCAAGCAAAATTTCCTGATGACGAGTTTTATCTAGTGATAGGTGCCGATAATTGGTGTCTTTTCGACAAGTGGAAGAATGGCGAGGAAATAATCACGAAATACCACATCCTGATATATCCTCGCAGGGGATATGACATTGTGATACCCGAGAGATACAGTGAAAGGGTAAAAGTGGTGGAGGCTCCGCTAATTGAGCTGTCATCAACACAGATTAGGGAGCGACTGGCACAGATGAAGAGTGTGAGTTTCTATGTTCCCGAAGCTATTGAGAAATATATTGTCAAGAATCAACTATATATGAAATAATATGGAAAACGATAAACTGTCGCCAACGAGTCTTGCGTTCATCGTTATGGCCAATGAGTATTGCGAGATAATCGAGAATTGTGCAGAGCTCGGCCGAGAGGGATTTGTGGAGTCGATGCTCAAACTCTTACCACGCATCTACATCACCATTAGCGACATAGAGCCGAGTCTTGAGTATTTTGATGCCTTTATCAGTCAGTCGCTTGATGAGCCTACCTACGACATGGTGCGTGGCAATATCAGTGCCTTGATGGGCGAGGAAGATGTGTATCTTGAAGTGTTCCTCGAGGACATGAAATATAGCGACACACCCATAGCTACGTCAATATCGGAGAATCTGGCCGATTTGTATCAGGAATTTTACAACGTCGTGTCGTCGCTGCGCGACCTCAACACCGATGAGCAAAGACAAATCCTGGGAATGTGCAAGGAGAATTTCACTGAATACTGGGGTCAGACGCTGTGCAACGTGTTCCGCGCACTTCATTCCGTGAGTGTGGCTTATCGTGATGAATTTGAGAGTTAAGAAGAGGAGAAAAAAATGCCATGCGGACGAGACAGGTCTCGTCCCTACAAAAAAACTTATAACTAACAATTATATGAAAAGCAAATACATTGACTCGTTACTGAAATTTATGGACAATAGTCCATGCAACTTCCTTGCCGTTGACACAATGAAGAAGATTCTTGTTGACAATGGATTCAAGGAAAGGAGACTCACGGAGAAGATGACCGCCAAAGCGGGTGAGAAATTCTTCTTCACTAAAAATGATTCTGCAATCTTTGCCGTGAAAGTCGGCAAGAAACCCATAAAGGAGACTGGCTACAAGATTGTTGCCGCCCACAGCGACTCACCGTGTTTCCGCATCAAGCCTAATGCCGAGATACGTTGCGATGGCGGCATCGTTAAACTTAATACAGAGGTCTATGGCGGTCCAATTCTCTACACTTGGTTCGACCGCCCATTGTCGATTGCCGGCAGAGTGATTCTTAAAGGCGACAGCCCACTTAATGTAGTGTCACGCAATATCAAGATAGACCGACCATTGATGCAGATTTCTCATCTTGCCATTCATTTCAACCGCGCGGTAAATGAAGGCAATCCACTGTCGAAACAAAAAGATATGCTCCCCATTATCGCTAAGGTAAACAAGGAGTTTGAGACTGGTAATATGCTTTTGAACCTTGTGGCTCAAGAGCTTGATGTGGCTGTTGATGAGATTTTAGATTTCGACTTGCTACTCTACGACACAACTCCCGCTTGCACATTTGGACTTAATAATGAGTTCTTGTCTTCGGGTCGTCTTGACGACTTGAGCATGGCTCATGCCGCCATCACAGCTATAGCTGAGGCAACCGACGAGGAAGGTACTTGCATCGCCGCCATCTTCGATAATGAGGAGACAGGCAGTGGCACAAAACAAGGTGCTGGTTCGCCAGTGCTTGCCAATGCTTTACAGCGCATGGCAGAGAGCCAGGGCTGCAACTTCGACGACTACTGCGTTGCATTACAGAAAACATTCCTGATAAGCGCCGACAATGCTCACGCTCATCATCCCAATTATAGCGAGAAGTATGATCCAACCAACCATCCAACTATGGGTGGCGGCCCCTGCATCAAAATTAACGCCAACTGCAAATATATGAGCGACGCCCACTCTGCCGCCATCTTCAAAAACTTATGCGACAAGGCTGGTTCGCCTTGTCAATATTTCATCAATCATAGTGACGTGGCTGGAGGCTCCACATTGGGCAATATATTGACTGGCCAGATTGATATTGAGGGTGTTGACGTGGGAAACCCATTGCTTGCCATGCACTCGGTGCGCGAAACCGCTTCGTGTGAAGACCATGTTAATATGATAAAAGTGTTTAAGACATTTTTCAGCTAAATTTGTCTGATTGGCGAAATTTTACTATTTTTGTGGAGAAAATAATATCAACTTTAAATACATTAGCAACATGAATGACGAAAAACTAATTCAAGAGCTGACCCTCAAAGCCCAGAAATGGCTTGGTGAGGGCTATGACGAGGAGACTAAAGCACAAGTGAAGGCGATGATTGACGCCGAAGACAAAACTGAACTCATTGAGTCCTTTTACAAAGACTTGGAGTTTGGTACTGGTGGACTTCGTGGCATTATGGGACCTGGTAGCAACCGCATGAACATCTACACTGTGGGTGCCGCAACTCAAGGTCTTGCCAATTACATCAACGAGGCTTTCAAAGATCTGCCAGAGCGCAAAGTGATTGTAGGCCATGACGTACGCAACAACAGCCGCCTCTTTGCCGAGACTGTTGCCAACATTTTCAGTGCCAATGGTATCAAGGTATATCTCTTTGAGGGACCACGCCCAACTCCCGAGGTGTCCTACGGCATCCGTCTGCTTGGTTGCCAGAGCGGTGTGAACATCACTGCCTCTCACAACCCCAAAGAGTACAACGGCTACAAGGCCTATTGGGATGATGGCGCACAGGTTGTGTCGCCACACGATGTTAACATCATCAACTATGTGAACAACATCAAGGATGTGAGCGAGATTAAGTTTGAGGGCAACCCCGACTTGATTGAGATTATTGGCAAAGAAATTGATGACAAGTATATCGAAGATATCTATGAACTCTCGCTCAGTCCTGAGGTGAATGAACGTCACAGCGACCTTAAGATTGTCTATACTCCAATTCATGGAGTAGGACGCTACATCATTCCACGCTCCATTGAGCGCTGGGGATTCAAGAATATTATCCACGTGCCCGAGCAAGACGTGATGAGTGGTGATTTCCCCACTGTAGAGTCGCCCAATCCCGAGAATGCACCAACAATGCAGATGGCGATTGACAAAGCCGAGGAGACTCAGGCCGACATCGCTCTCGCCAGCGACCCTGATGCCGACCGCATCAGCGTGGTGTTCAAAAACAATAAGGGCAAATATGAACTCGTGAACGGAAACCAAATTCAGATTATATTCCACTACTATCTGCTTACCCGCAACCGCGAGTTAGGCAAACTAACTGGTGATGAATACATTGTTAAGACTATCGTAACCAGCGAGACTATTAAGCGTATGGCCGACAAGCTTGGCGTGAAGATGTTTGACTGCTACACTGGTTTCAAGTGGATCGCTACTGTGATGCGCGAGATGGAAGGCAAAGGACGCTATCTGGGTGGTGGCGAGGAGAGCTACGGCTTCTTACCTGAGACCTTCGCACGCGACAAAGATTCGGTTTCGTCAATTCCACTGATGTGCGAAATTGCAGCCTGGGCTAAGGATAAGGGTATGACTATGAACGAGATGCTCATCGACCTTTATCTCACCTACGGCTACTCAAAGGAGCGCGGTATCTCGGTGGTTCGCAAGGGAAAGAGTGGAGCCGAGGAAATTGTGGCTATGATGAAGAACTTCCGTGAGAATCCCCAGAAGGAAATCGCTGGATCGCCAGTTGTCACCATTAAGGACTTCCAAAGCCTTGAGGAACTCGATGTGAAGACAGGCAAAATCACCAAACTTGAGATGCCTGCCACCAGCAATGTGCTTCAGTACTATACCGAGGATGGCACTAAGGTGTCTATTCGTCCTTCGGGAACAGAACCAAAAATCAAATTCTACATCGAGGTACACGACAAACTCGAGAGCGCTGCCGAGTATGACGCCAAGAACGAGTGGGCCGACGCTAAGATTGACACCATTTGTCGTGACTTGGGAATTTAGAACTTTGTGTTGATTAAAGATTAATAATACAGAATTTTAATAAGATAAGTAAACACTTAAACAAGTTTCAACAATAGCAATTGTCTTGTTTTCTTGTAAGCTTGTTTACTTGTTAACTTCTGAAAAACATTATGGCAAACAAAAGACAATTGAAAAAAGCCATCTGCTACGCTTGTGGTGAGATGGCAGGTGAGTGTTTCTTCGCTCAAGAGACTTTTGAGAACACCAATCCCGAAGACTGGGACAAGATCATCATCGACATCGCTCTGCTTCAGGCCGAGGCGGTGAATCGCGTGTCGGTCGATTTTGACAAAGCCCCAAAAGACTTTGCCAATGGCAAAGAATACAAAAAAGCCCGCCGCACCTATTTCAAAGCCGTGGAGAAAGCTCTCGGCAACTACATGAAAGAGGAAAGCGAGAAGATTGTAGGCGCGATGAATGCTCTCATCAAGAAGTAATAAAACATTTAGCTGACAAGCGAACGAGCCAACATGCTGACAAGGCAAGTGTAATGCTGCGACAACTACCATTGCCTTGTTTGCTTGTTACTCGTCAGCTTGTTAGCTTCACTAATAATCCTCTGAACAAGCAGCGTGATAAACAAGCTATTGGACCGCATAATGAAAAATCATGGGTGGAAATTCGTCGTGAACATTCCATCCGTGAAAAAGTGCGTGATTTGTGCTGCACCACACACTAGCAACTGGGACTTTATTATGGGGGAGCTGGCGAGTCGATCGGTGGGGATGAAAGCCAAGTTCCTCATGAAGGACACTTGGTTCTTTTTCCCTCTCAAATATCTGCTTCGAGCACTTGGCGGCATCCCCGTCTCGCGTGGCCATCACACAAATGTCACAGGAGGTGTTGTCGACAGTTTCAATCGTTGCGACAACCTTGCTGTGGCAGTTACCCCAGAAGGCACCCGAAGCCGCAACCCGCACTGGCACAAAGGGTTTCTTTATATAGCTCGAGATGCTGGCGTGCCAATCGTGCTCGGATATTTCAACTACAAGAAGAAGATTGTGTGTCTTGACCGCATCTTTGAACCCACCGACGATGTGGATGCCGACATGCTGGCAATTAAGAGATACTACGATACAGTAGATTGCGAGGGTAAATATCCCGAGAAGTTTACTACGGGAATTAATGAAGATACAAAATAAACTACTATGATTACCAAGAACCTGAAAATAGCTCTTATTGAGGATGATATCAAGTGGGGCGACAAATATGCCAATCTTGAGAAGCTTGGCCGCAACATCCAGAAAGTTTCTAACGGCACTGACATCATTGTGCTGCCCGAATTGTTCACAACTGGCTTTATTGTTGATGACAGCGCCCGTGAACTCGCTGAACAAAACACAGGCGAGACCGTAAAATACCTGAAAAATTTAGCAAGTTACTATAATGTGGCATTTGCTGGTAGCTTCCTTGCAACCGATGGCACTAGTCTCTACAACCGTGGGTTCTTTCTTGAGCCAAATGGCGACGAGATGTTTTACGACAAAAAGCATCTCTTCACTATGTCGGGCGAGCAGAATGTATATGTGGCAGGTGAGAAATCATCGGCAATAGTGCGTTACAGGGGATTTAATATCAAGTTGATAGTTTGTTATGATTTGCGCTTCCCAGTGTTCTGTCGCAATGTCAATAATGCCTACGATGTGCTTATCGTAGTTGCCAACTGGCCAAAAGTCCGCCTCCATCCCTGGAAAACACTGCTCCAGGCACGTGCCATTGAAAACGAGTGTTTCGTTTGCGGGGTAAATCGGTGTGGCATTGATCCTAATGGGTTGGAATATGCTACGGGAGGTTCATTTATTATAGACTTCAAAGGAAAAATTCTTGGCGAACGAGGTTCGTCACCAATAATCGAGGCTGAACTATCACCATCAGAACTTTCTCGATTTCGTGAGAAATTTCCAGCTTGGCACGATTCAGACGTATTTCGTATATATTAGAATAAACAGTTGGTCTCTGAGCTGCTTGATTTTCTTCTTTATATTACAGTAAAAAATAGGTTCCAGGCCATGTGATGGTTTGGAACCTAATTTTTAGTCAAAAGAAATTTGTTTAGATGCCTAATTTCTTAGCAATCTTTGCGGGAATGCACTCTTTGTTGATGACCATGTTTATAGTCTTAGCTTTGAAGAATGCTTCGCTCACATAGAAGAATCCGTGATAGAGTTGGTTGGTGTCCCAACTGTTCTGCACCTTGAAATATTTGTTTCCGTCTTGGTCAACAGCCTTGCCCACGATTACCATGCCATGGTCGTCGGTCGTCTCCTTGTTGTCAAACATGATTTGGCGAGATTCCTGGGTAACAGTCTCCTCGTTGCCCGGACCTTTGATCTCCCAGCGTTGCTCGTCGCGGTCTTTGTCGCTCATCAAGTCCCAACGCTCACGGTCGGTGCCGCTCAGGTCGTTCTCGTTCTTCTCTTTCACGAGTACAGCATATCCCTTGCGCCACTTGAAGCCGCGCTCGCTCACGTCGGCACCCCAAGCGATGGTGTAGCCTTTATCGATGGCGTTATTGGCAATTTCCCAAAGATCGTCGAGAGGCACGTTCCATGATTTCTCCCATATCCAGTTGTCAGCAACCTCAATAACGAATTGCGAGTAGAACGGGTGATGGTTGAACGAAGTCACCGATACATAGTCATCAAGATTGATGGGCAGTGAAGCGGCAAAGCTCTTAGGAGTGTAGGTCTTTCCCTCCCAAGTGAAAGTCTCGGGAAGCTTGCCCATGTAAGCGTCGAGCACGCCCTTGAAAGCGTCGATCCACGCAGGGGTGAGTTTTTTGAGCTTTCGCTGGTTCACTACGTCAACCATGCCTTTGAGTGTGCTGGTGAGCTCGGCGGTGTTGAACTTCTTGTCACCATAGGTCATGCCGGTGTAAACGTCATTTGGCACTGCGCCATAGTTCTCCCATACATAGCCTACATCGAGTCCGCTACCGCCCTCGGCGAAGTTCACTGTGCCATCCATGCGGATGTACTTGATAGCTTTGTCGAGATAGCAATGATAAACCACAAATCCCTCACTGAGATGGATTTCCTTGCCTGTTTTGCGTAGGATTTCATTTTCAAAGAAAGTGTTGCTCGAATAGCACCAGCATGTTCCAGACTTGTTCTGGTCTTTCACTGGTGTTGACTTTATCACCTTCACGTCGGTGAATTGGAAACCTGTGCTGTCAGGATTTTCGACCTTGTCGTCGGCCATTGCGCCAAGCGCAAGGCTGGCGGCAATAAAAGTAAGAAAAAGATGTTTCATTGTGTATTAATTAAAAAAAGAATAAAATTTTCTGTTAATGATTTTGCAAAAATACACAAAAAAACCGATTTTTGTATTACTTTTGCGGAAAAAATGAGAAATCTTCTTCACTAAAATGATAAATGTAAAGATTGAACCCAGGATTTTGGTGGTTTGCCCACATATCCAGATTGGACTGCTAAGTGCCGATGTCGTCAATTGCGACACTCCTGATGCTCTATGGCAAGAAATTGAGGATGAGGCGGCTAAGATAGCATCGGCCTATCAACTGCTAGAGATAAACCAGCGTCCAGCCATCGCCGCCACCCGCAAGCTCTATAAGTCGCTTGGCAAAGATCCAGGCCGTTACCGTGTGTCGAGCGAGGCTTTGTGTCGCCGCATTATTCGAGGTCTTGGGCTCTATCGTCTCACCTCGCTCATTGACATTGTCAACCTTGTGTCGGTGAAAAGTGGGTATGCCATCAGCGGACTTGATGCCGACAAACTTGTTGGCGACACGCTCACGATGGGAGTGGGGGAGAAGGATGAGAAATATTGCGCCATAGGTCGTGGTTATCTCAATATTGAGGGTTTGCCTGTATATCGCGATTCAGTGGGCGGAGTGGCAACCCCCACTAGTGACGAGGAGCGCACCAAGTTCACCATAGACACTACCCGAGTACAAATTAACATCAACGCCTTCGCCCCCGAGATGCCCGTTGACGACACATTGAATTGGACTGCATCACTGCTTGAGAAATATGCACAAGCCACCAATATAGAAACGAGAATAATAACTGAATTTTAATATACAAGTTATGAAAGTATTACAAATAATAGAGGACAATATCAATAACCGGCATATTGAGGAAATTGTCGCTGTGCTGCGTGATGGCGGAATTATAGTGTATCCCACCGACACCGTGTATGCCATCGGCTGTGACGCTCTTAACAATCAGGCTATTGAACGCATCTGCGCTTTAAAGTCAATGAAATCGGCAAAGACAAATCTATCAATAATCTGCAGCGACATCAGTGAGGTGGCGCAGTATGCCAAGTTTGATAACACTCAGTTTCGCCTAATGAAGAACAACCTGCCTGGCCCCTTCACCTTTATCTTTCCTGCTATGTCTAAACTGCCCAAGGCGTTTAAAGGCCGCCGCACGGTGGGTATAAGAATCCCTGAGAACAAAATCGCCACCGCTATAGAGCAGGAACTGGGTCATCCTATCCTCACCACCTCGGTGCCTGCGCAAGACGACGACTACCGTTGCGAGCCCGAGTTGATAGCCGAGGCACTAGGTTCTCAAGTCGATATCGTGGTGGATTCCGGTAGGGGAGGGCTAATTCCATCTACTGTAGTTGATTGCACAGGCAGCGATCCTGAGATTATAAGACAGGGAAAAGGAGATTTGAGTTATTAACCAATAAATATTTAAAAATGAAAACAATTAGATTTATTATGTGTGTTGCTATTGGTATATTTCTCTTAATTGGTATCAATAGCTGTGATAATAAGAAGGACTCATCTTCTTCTAAGTCAAAATCATCTAAAGAAAAATCTGAGAAATCGAAAAAAATTGAGAATGAAGATGAGGATTTTTCAAGCGCAAGTGATGCTACTGAAAGTAATGCTACCAAAAGTAATGCTACCGAAAGTAATGCTACTGAAAGAGCTAACCCTAAATCAGAAAAACTGGTCCTTCTCGACTTCTATGCCACTTGGTGTGGGCCTTGCAAAATGATGACTCCAATTATGGAAGAGATGGAGAAAAAGTACAGCGAAAATATGGAGTTCAAGAAAATTGATATCGACAAAGAGCCTGCATTGGCCGAGAAATATAGAATCAATGCAGTCCCCACTTTCGTCATTCTATCTCCAAGAGGAGAGGAAATAGACAGAATGGAAGGAGCATGTGATGCCGAAATAATGGATGAGACATTGTGGGAACTTATAAACTATCATACTGTCAAATAAATTTAGGCCTAAAGCTAACAACCATCGATTTCACCTTTTGCTTTTTAAGCTTAAAAGGTGAAATTGTTTTTACTATCTCTTCTGCTTTATCGACTGGCAATCCTACGAGAGTATAATGGTCAAATATATCGATGCCAGCAATCTCACAGGCATCCAGTGGGTGACAGTTGTGGAGAAGATAGCCAACAATATCACCTCGTGAGATCTTCTCTTTTTTGCCGGCACTAATGCGAATGGTGGCTTTAGTGGGTTGTTTCATATTGCGGTTTTCGGTATTGGCAAGACTGTATTGACCATCGATTTTGATGAAGGGTGCAACATCTTCTTGGTCAACAATTACATACACTTCGCCAGTGGCATTAACGCGGGCGGTGCGACCATTGCGGTGTGTGAATATCTCACGGGTTAAAGGCTGTTCATAGTGAATGATATGTTTGATGTCGCTGATGTCTATTCCACGTCCACCCAAGTCGGATGAAACGAGCACCAGTAAAGAGCCATTTTTGAACATAGCCAAAACTTTCTCACGCTCGCTCTGTTCAAGAGTGCCGATGTAAAGTCCAGAGGTGATACCCGCTTTTATTAATTGACGATAGACAAAATGTGCGGTGTCGCGTGTGTTAGTGAAGACAATGGTCTTTTCATCGGGAAGCGACATCATTAGGTTGATTAAGCAAGTCAAACGATTTTCATCGCCACAATTCACCTGCCAAGTGGTAATGCGAGAATGAGTGTCATGTTGCAAGAAGTTTATGGTCATGAAGTGGGATATGTCAATGTAATCTGGCACACGTTTTATAATTGTTGCCGAGGTCATTAGCATACGTACTGTTGATGACAAGCAACAAATGACGCGGCGCATGTCCTCAGCGAACCCCAACTCTAATGACTTGTCAAACTCATCAAGAACCAGCGTGCTCACAGTATTGGTAATTAGAGTCTCACGCTCTATATGGTCAAGCAATCTTCCTGGTGTTGCCACAACAATGACAGGGATTTGTGAGAGAGAATGCCTCTCGTCATGAGAATTGTGTCCACCATAGCAAGATGTCACTTTTATTGATGGTGCGAGTTTCTTCAAGACTTCGGTGGTTTGTAATACAAGTTCGCGAGTGGGCTCGATAATCACCACCTGTGTGGCAAAACATCGCTCTTGTATTTCAAGCAAAATAGGCACAGTAAAGGCAAGCGTTTTCCCTGAGCCAGTAGGGGAGTACAGAACAATGTTATTTTTACTCACTTGCCATGTCTCAATAACAACATTCTGCATATCATTAAGACAGGAAATGTCAAATTTGTCTGATAATTGCCGTGTTATAAAGTCCTTGTTCATAATGCACTCACCTCATTAAATAAAAAAGGGGAGCACTCATTGGGTGTCCCCCTTTAATATTTTGTGGTTTAAATAATATTAATTATTTGCGTTAGGATCAATGTTTGTGGCTTGCGGATTTGAATTGTTCTGCTCATCACTTGTCTGCATCTGTGGAACATTCTGATTGGGATCACTTGGATCTACAGTATTTTCTGTATTATGTGTTCCATCATTAGGATCAACAGTAGTGGCTTGTGATTGACCGTCAGGAGTGCTTGAGGCATCACCATTGCTGCACGAAGCAAGTGATAATGCAGCTACAGCTGCAAATAATACGAAAAATTTCTTCATAATTGCGAAAAAATTGAATTTGCTTGTAAAAAACTATATATTAATATTTTATTAATAAGGGAGAACTCACGTGAGAGTCTCCCCCCTTAATGTCTTATATCAAATATTTATTAATTAGACTTTGTTGTTGTGTCTGGTTTGTTCTCAGTTTTGTCGGAATTACTATTGGCAGTAGCATTATTGTCAACTGTTTTGTTGTCAACAGTCTTGTTGTCAGTAGTCTTGTTGTCAGTAGTCTTGTTGTCAGTAGTTTTGTTGTCAGTAGTTTTGGTATCAGTAGTTTGAGTTGCTTGATCACCATCAGTGTTCTCAACATTGTTCTGATCTGTAGTCATAGAAGGAACAGAATCAGTGGTTGATGCAGCAGCTTGATCCTCAACTTGCATCTCTGGGGTGGTGGTGTTAGGATCACCATTGGGAGGAGTGCTGTTATTAGACTCAGTGTTATTACTATCACCACATGCGCAAGAAACTAAAGCAAGTGCAATAATTGTAGTTGCGAATAAGAAAAACTTTTTCATAATGTGTTAAAATTAGATAGTTGTGAATGTTAAAAAAATAGTGAATATTAAATAAAATATGAATGTTTTGTCAATAAAATTTTGCTGTTTCAAAAAAACGGTGTAAATTTACATCAATTTTTGAAAACTAAAAAATTATAAAGGAAATTTTTGCTGAAAAATAGCCAAAATATCATCAAAAAGAAGCAACACATTATTATGGTTTATCTACTTTTTATAGCAATTGCTGTTATCAGCTTTCTAGTTCAACGTTCGTTGCAGAACAAGTTCAAAATTTATTCTCAAGAAGCACTCGATGTGTCCATGACTGGTCGTGACGTGGCAGCAAAGATGTTGCATGACAATGGGATTAGCAATGTTAATGTGACAAGTGTAGCTGGACAGCTCACCGACCATTACAACCCAGCCAACGGTACCGTAAACCTAAGTGATGTGGTATTCTCGGTTAATAGTGTGGCATCGGCTGCTGTGGCAGCCCACGAGTGTGGTCACGCTTTGCAGCACGCTCAGGGCTACGCACCAATCAAGTTGCGCTCGGCTCTCGTTCCAGTAGTAAGTTTTGCCTCACAATGGATTACCTGGGTGCTACTTGCCGGCATTCTCTTAATAGAGGTGTTCCCCATGATAATGCTGGTTGGCATTATCCTGTTTGCTTTAATCACCTTGTTTAGTCTTGTCACTTTGCCCGTAGAGGTGGATGCGAGCCGTCGTGCTATTGCTTGGCTCGAAAGCTCTGGTGTCACCCATGGCATTAAGACCGAGCACGCTAAAGATGCCCTTCACGCAGCAGCCTATACCTATGTCGTTGCTGCTTTGAGTTCGCTGGCAACATTAATGTATTATGTGATGATTTTCATGGGACGCAGCCGTGATTAAAACTAAAAAATCTACAAACTCAATAACAAAAAATGTCACAAAAACCATCAATTCCCAAAGGAACAAGAGACTTCTCGCCACTTGAAATGGCGAAACGCAACTATATTTTTGACACAATTAAGAGCGTTTTTCTGCTCTACGGCTTCCAGCAGATTGAGACACCCGCAATGGAGAACCTCTCCACATTGATGGGCAAATATGGCGAGGAAGGTGACAAATTGCTGTTTAAGGTCCTCAATAGCGGAGACTATCTGAAAGACGCACCCGATGATCTCTTGGCAAACAAGGATTATATACACCTTATTAACAAATTGAGTGAGAAGGGTCTGCGATATGACTTAACGGTACCTTTCGCCAGATATGTCGTTCAACACCGCAACGACTTGCAGATGCCGTTTAAGCGTTACCAGATTCAACCTGTGTGGCGTGCCGACCGCCCTCAGCGTGGCCGTTACCGCGAGTTCTACCAATGCGATGCCGATGTGGTGGGCAGCAACTCTCTGCTGAATGAGGTGGAACTGGTGTCAATGATTGATGAGGTGTTCAAACGCTTTGGTATCAACATCGTCATCAAGCTCAACAACCGCAAGATACTGACTGGTATAGCCGAAATAATTGGTGCGCCCGAGAAGATTGTAGATATCACAGTGGCAATTGACAAAATCGACAAGATAGGTGTTGAGAACGTCAATTCCGAGTTGCTTGAAAAAGGTTTATCGCAAGACGCAATCGACACACTTCGGCCGTTGCTCACTATGAGTGGCACCAACAACGAGAAACTCACTACTCTCAAGTCTCTGCTCGCTAATTCTGAGACGGGCATGAAAGGCATTGAGGAGATGATGTTTGTACTCAATAGTGTAGCTGCGCTGAATCTCAAGTCTCAAGTGGAGCTTGATGTGTCACTGGCTCGCGGACTGAACTATTACACTGGCACAATACTCGAGGTTAAGGCTCTCGATGTGGAGATGGGAAGCATCACTGGCGGTGGTCGATACGACAACCTCACTGGTGTCTTTGGCATGGATGGACTATCGGGAGTGGGCATCAGCTTTGGCGCCGACCGCATCTTTGATGTGCTCAACACTCTTGACCTTTATCCTGCTGATACAATAGCCACAACAAAGGTGATTTTCATCAACTTCGGTGAGAAAGAAGCCTCAGCCTGCTTGCAACACATGGCAGAACTTCGCGCAGCAGGAATATCCTGTGAAATATTCCCTGAGTCGGCAAAGATGAAAAAGCAGATGGCCTACGCCAACGCAAAAGGCGTGCCCTTCGTGGCAATGGTAGGAGAGAGCGAGATGGCATCAGGAACTATCGCTATAAAGAACATGGCAACCGGAGAACAGAATAATTACACTGTTGACCAAGCAATAGAGCAGCTGAAATAGAATTTTGATTGTTCGAATGTTCAATTACTCGATAGCACGATAATAATTATGGAAAACATTTTTGACAAATTGCTGCACTTGCCCTTGTTTCAAGGTGTTAGTCAGGAGCGTTTACAGGAGACCGTAGAGAAAGTGCCTTTCCATTTTCTTAAGTTCAGGAAGGGTGAGAAAATCTTGTCGTGTGGTGACGTTTGTACCCATGTGAGATTTATCGTCTCAGGGCGTGTTAAACTTGAATATGAGAGCAAAGTTTTGAAGTTCAAGATTTCACATGAACTTGAAGCACCCGAGGTGATTGCTCCTGATTATCTCTTTGGCCTCGACACATGCTATCCTTTTAGTGTAAGGGCAATAGATAACTGCGGAATCCTCCAACTGGCAAAACAAGATTATGTAGCGATGCTGCGAACCGACGATGTTTTCCTTTTCAATATTTTGAATTATCTGTCGAGAAACTCTCAAGTAAGGAAGTCCCAACTCCTCAACCTGGGCAACGCCTCAGTGCTGGAGCGACTTGTTATGCTTGTGAGTGCGTTCACTTCGCAAAAGTCACAAAACATAACAATGACCTTTAGACAGCGCGACTTGTGCCGAATATTAGGGACACGACGCCCCGCACTGGTTAGCGCCATTAGTTTCCTGAAAGATAATGGGTTAATTGATATGTCTGATAGCTCAACTATCAGCATTGCCAGTCGCCATAGGTTTATTAATCAATTAAACACAACCGAATAGCCAGTACTTAATGGAATACACATATCACACATCAGGAACCTGCTCGCGTCAAATTGACATTAAGATTGAAGACAATATAGTCAAGCAAGTGGTCTTCACTGGTGGATGTCACGGAAACCTTCAAGGCATCTCACGGCTTGTGCAAGGAATGTCGTGCGATGAAGTAATTGCTAAACTAGAAGGTATTAGATGCGGTTTCAAATTTACCTCTTGTCCTGACCAACTCGCCAAAGCATTAAAAGAAGCAATTAATGGTTAATGCTTTCTATATTATTTTCTGAATCATTGACCAATTACTGATTCCTTTTTTCAATAATTTGAGTATAAAACAAGCGGTAGAATGCTCAATGTGAGGTTCTACCGCTTATAAAAAACTTTCACTACTGTGAACTATGACTTATGGTTCCCATTTGTCATATTTGTTGCCGCACTTCTCGCAGATGTAGCCTGAGGAGTATTGGGTGATTGTGCCATTACCCTTGCATAGTGTACACACCTCGCCAGCATAAACCTTATTGCCCTTGCATAGCGTGCAAGTTACTTCAGTGGCAAACGCTTTGGCGCTGAACTTAAGGCTGCCGCCGCAAGAGCATTTTCCAGCCTCGCGTTCCATCGTGGTGACTGGCATTTCAAGCATTGCTGGGGCTATGTCGGTCGAGCAAACGCATGATTCAATGCAACTGCAATCCGAGCCGCATGAGCATTGAGTAGTGTTGTGAGCCTCATTATTTAAAGCAAACAACGAGCATAATAATACTAAGAGTTTTGTTGTCATATGTTCTCTGTTTTAAGGATGAATAAATCTTGTCGCAAAGATAGGAAGTGTTTTATAATAAGTCAAGCAAATTATCTGTTTTTTAAAGAATTGGCAATTAAAACTACCAGAAAAAGGAGTAAACGAGAATGTTACTTGTTCTCAAAATAATTTGAGTGATGAAAAATAGCGGTAGAACGCTCACTTGGAGGTTCTACCGCATATTGTTTTGTAAAGGAAGGAGTGATTACTTTCCTTCTACTGCTGCCTGAGCGGCTGCGAGGCGTGCGATGGGCACACGGTAAGGACTGCAAGAAACGTAGTCCATGCCGAGGCCTGCGCAGAATTTCACGCTCGAAGGCTCACCACCATGCTCTCCACAAATACCCACTTTGAGTTCGGGCTTAGTGGCGCGTCCCTTCTTGGTTCCCATCTCAACGAGTTGGCCAACGCCTTCCTGGTCGAGGACTGCGAATGGATCAACTTTGAGGATGCCAAGTTCTTTGTACTTGCCAAGGAACTTGGGCGCGTCGTCGCGCGAGTAACCGAAGGTCATTTGGGTGAGGTCGTTGGTGCCGAATGAGAAGAAGTCGGCAACCTTAGCGATTTGGTCAGCAACGAGAGCTGCGCGTGGAATCTCAATCATAGTACCTACCTTATAGGCAACAGTCTCACCGCGCTCGGCAAATACCTTCTGAGCGGTCTCGTTGATGATGCGGGCCTGCATGTCAATCTCAGGAAGAACACCTACCAAAGGAACCATAATCTCGGGATGAACGTCGATGCCGCGAGCCTTCACGTTAAGTGCAGCCTCGATGATGGCGCGAGCCTGCATCTCGGTGATTTCGGGGTAAGTACAACCTAAGCGGCAGCCGCGGTGGCCAAGCATTGGGTTGAACTCCTCAAGGTTAGCGCATACGTTCTTCACCTCATCAAGAGTGATACCGAGTTCCTCGGCAAGCTCCTTTTGGGTCGCCAACTGGTGGGGAACGAACTCATGCAGAGGAGGATCGAGCAGGCGGATGGTAACACCAAATCCGTCCATTGCCTCGAAAATTCCCTCGAAGTCGCCACGCTGTAATGGCAGCAGCTTGTCGAGTGCCACACGGCGGCTTTCCTCATCGCTAGCGATAATCATCTCGCGCATAGCCTTGATGCGGTCACCCTCGAAGAACATGTGCTCGGTGCGGCACAGGCCGATACCCTTGGCACCAAATTTGCGAGCAACCTTAGCATCGCGTGGTGAGTCGGCATTGGTGCGAACATACATCTTGCTGTATTTCTCAGCCAGATTCATGATGGCAGCGAAGTCACCGCTCATGTCGGCGTCAACAGTTGATACGAGTCCCTCGTAAACCTCGCCAGTGCTACCGTTCAATGAAATCCAGTCGCCTTCGTGGTAAACTTTGCCACCCATCTCAACGGTCTTGTTCTTGTAGTCAACCAGAATCTCGCCAGCACCCGAAACGCAGCAACGACCCATACCGCGAGCCACAACGGCTGCGTGGCTTGTCATACCGCCACGTGCGGTGAGGATGCCCTGTGCTACGCTCATGCCGCGTAAGTCCTCGGGAGAGGTCTCAAGGCGAACCAAGATAACTTTCTTGTTGCGCTGTGCCCATGCTTCGGCATCATCGGCAAAGAACACGATGTGGCCAGTAGCAGCACCTGGGCTTGCGGGAAGACCTTTGGCAACAACCTTTGCAGTCTTCACAGCCGAAGCGTCGAATACTGGGTGCAGAAGCTCGTCGAGCTTCTCGGGCTCCATGCGCTTGATGACGGTCTTCTCATCAATCATGCCTTCACGCAGCAAGTCCATGGCGATTTTCACCATAGCGGCACCTGTGCGCTTGCCATTACGGGTCTGGAGCAGCCAGAGCTTGCCGTCCTGGATAGTGAACTCCATATCCTGCATGTCACGATAGTGCTCCTCGAGGCGGTGCTGGATCTCTACCAGCTCCTTAGCGCACTCAGGCATTGACTCCTCAAGTGAAGGATACTTGCTTGCGCGCTCTTCCTCGCTGATGCCTTGAAGGGCAGCCCAGCGGCGTGAGCCCTCGGTCATAATCTGCTGAGGAGTGCGAACACCAGCAACTACGTCCTCGCCCTGAGCGTTGATCAGGTACTCGCCATTGAACAGGTTCTCGCCTGTAGCAGCGTCACGCGAGAAGCATACGCCAGTAGCCGAGTTGTTGCCCATATTGCCATAAACCATAGCCTGAACGTTAACAGCGGTGCCGTAATGTTCGGGGATGCGGTTCATCTGACGATAGAGGATGGCGCGCTCGTTGTTCCAGCTGTCGAATACAGCGCAGATTGCGCCCCACAGCTGATCCCATGCGCTAGTTGGGAAGTCCTTGCCGGTATTGGTCTTAACAGCCTCCTTAAAGAGCTTAACCAATGTCTTGAGGTCTTCAACCTCGAGCTCGGTGTCGAACTTCACACCCTTGTCGGCTTTCACCTTCTCAATGATAGCCTCAAATGGGTCGATGTCGGTCTTGTTCTCGGGCTTCATGCCAAGCACTACATCGCCATACATCTGCACGAAACGGCGATAGCTGTCCCATGCAAAACGGGGATTTCCACTCTTCTCGGCAAGTGTAGCAGCCACCTCGTCGTTGATACCCAAGTTGAGAACGGTATCCATCATACCAGGCATTGAAACGGGAGCGCCAGAGCGCACCGAAACGAGCTGTGGGTTGGATGGATCGTTGAATTTGTTGCCTGTGAGGCTCTCGATGTGAGCTATTGACTTCTCAACGTCGCTCTTAATGAGTTTGATAACTTCGTCGCGTCCCTTCTCGTTGTAGAGGCGACACATTTCAGTTGTGATAGTGAAACCTGGAGGAACAGGCACACCAATGAGGTTCATCTCGGCGAGGTTAGCGCCTTTGCCTCCGAGGAGGTCTCTCATGTCGGCACTACCTTCTGCTTTACCATTACCGAAAGTGTAGATTGTCTTCATTTCTTAAAATTGAATTAAAGTATAAAATTGAAATTGTTTGGTATGTTTCTTATAATATCCTGAGCAACAATAGATTCAATCATCCTTGCGCTCAGCTTTAGTTTTTGCAAGTGCAAAGGTAGTGAAAATCTTTGATTAATATATAATATTTATTTTTTTTAATAATGTATATTTTATGAAAACGTTTGATTGGAGTTTTGAAATTAAAAAATAAAGGTTTCGCATCGAGATTGATGTGAAACCCTTATTTCGTCAAATAATTGCACGAAGCTTATTTAACCTTAGCAGCGAGTTCCGCACCAGCTTTGAATTTAACGACTTTCTTAGCAGGAATAATGATTTTTTCCTTAGTAGCTGGATTTACACCTGGATGGGCAGCTTTCTCTACAACACCAAAGGTGCCGAAACCGATAAGGGCAACTTTGTCACCTTTAGCGAGAGCGCCACCAACAGCGCAAAGAGCAGCCTCGAGAGCGGCCTTAGCTTGAACTTTTGTTAATTTTGCTTCGTTAGCAATAGCGTTTACTAAATCTGTTTTGTTCATAATAATTAATGATTAAATTTGTTAACAAAATAGTTTTGAATGCTTTTAACATCGCAAATTTAGAAAAACAAATACATTCAGCAAAAAAAAAGGGAATAAATTTTATATTTTTTATTAAAAAAGGTCATTTTTTACCCATAAAATGGTGGTTTTTCGTGTTTTTGATATAATTTTGTGCTTTCAAACAACACTTTGTGTTGCATAAACATAAGGTGAAAAAAGAGTAAAAATCAATTTATATAAATGATAATATGAGCGCAAAAATTCGCTGGAACTCTCCCTCATTGCCTCCTGTGACGAAGCACCTGATTATTATAAATGCTATCCTTTGGGTTACAACCATGTTACTGAAGTCTCGTGGGGTTGACTTGTCACTATATCTTGGTCTTCATTTTTGGAAGGGTAATACTTTCCATTTTCACCAATTTCTCACTCACATGTTTATGCATGACAGTAGCGCTTTCAACAGTGGCTTTACTCACATCTTCTGCAATATGTTTACGCTATGGATGTTTGGTTCATTGCTTGAGAACGTGATGGGCACTAAGCGTTTTATCTTGTTTTACCTTATATGCGGTTTGGGAGCTGGTCTAGTTCAAGAAATCGTGTGGCAGATTGAGTCTGGATTTTACGGTGATCCAGTTACTTTGGTAAATGATTTTGGCGAAGAAATAAAAATACCTAAAATTGAGTTCTTCGATATACTTTATTCTGTTGGCGCCTCTGGCGCTGTGTTTGGCTTATTGCTTGCATTTGCGATGTTATTCCCAAATATTCCTGTATATATAATGTTTATTCCAATTCCTGTTAAAGCCAAATATGCAGTTATTGGTTTTGCTGTGATAGAGTTGTTCTTTGGTGTAGCAGGCGTGATGAGTAGCGTAGCCCATTACGCTCACCTAGGCGGAATGTTGTTTGGGCTCATCTTAATATTGTATTGGAAGAAAAAAGGTATTTTCAACAACTACTATGTCTATCGTTAACGATTTAAGAATACGCTACAAGGGCAGTTCCCTTCTCATGCGTTTCATTTATATCAACATTGCAGTTTTTGTGGTGTTGAGGTTGGTTGGTTTTATTTCCTTTCTGTTTACTGGTGAAAGTAGCACTTTTGTGCAGTGGTTGGAGCTGCCGTCAAATTTTCATGACTTCCTGCACCAACCCTGGACATTGATAACCTATATGTTCTCGCACTATAATGTGTGGGACATCCTTTTCAACATGCTTTGGCTGTATTGGCTGGGGCGCATATTCTTGGAGTTTTTCAATCCTCGTCAGATGGGAGGTTTGTATGTGCTGGGAGGAATAGGCGGCGCGGCACTTTACTTGGCATGCTACAACTTAATTCCCCATCTGGCCAGTCAACATTCATCTCTTATTGGCGCATCGGCATCGGTTCTTGCAATAGTTGTGGGGATAACACTTTATCGCCCAGATTACCGCATCTCGCTGTTGTTTGTTGGAGGCATTTCTCTCAAGTGGATTGCTATCCTAACCATCTTTATTGTCTTAATAAGCATAGAGAACAATATGGGCGGCCATATAGCGCATCTTGGAGGCGCGCTCGTGGGACTGTGGTTTGGCTTGGCGATTAAACGTGGTCACGACATCACCTCGTGGATAAATCGCTGCATCGATTGGGTGGTTATGTTGTTCATGAAGCGGCCTGCAAAGGTGTCACACAGTCGTGTTTCAGAGCGGGATTCATCCTACAATTATCATAAATCCACATCGGTAGGGGAGTCATCGTCTTCAGCCAAAGAGAACAGTGGAAGTGCTAGTGAAATCAATCGTGTTTACGAAGAGAGACTCGATGAGATACTTGGCAAGCTGAAACAGTCGGGGTATGCTTCCTTGACCGACGAAGAGAGGGAATTTCTGTTTAATGCCTCTCGCAAGAGATAGTAATTTTGTGACTGTGAGAAATGGTAGTAATGACATAGGCAAGAGAAGCCTTAAGATGAGTAAGGTTACGATAAAGGTGATACTTCTTTGCTTAACTGTGCTCATGGCGATACTGCTGGTGGCTTCGGCATGGGGAGGGTATGTCAATCCAAATACTTTCTCTTTCTTGTCGTTCTTAACGCTGGGATTACCAATCATTCTCACAATTAATTTCTTCATAATGATAGCATGGCTGGTTGTACTGCGTTGGCGCTATGCGTTGATTAGTTTTGCTGCTATCGTTATTTCATGGGGAAGTGTAAGAATGGTGTTCCCTATTAATGTGTTCTCCAGTAATGTCAAGGCAACTCCAGAGAATAGTCTGCGTGTAATGACTTTCAATGTGATGAACTTTGGCCCATACGACCCAAGCAACCACACACCGTCGGCTTCAATGCGCTACATTCTTGACCAGGATGCCGACATTGTTCTGCTCCAGGAAGGCTCTCAAGAGCGTAATTACATGAAGCTATCAAACATAGAGATGATGGCTGATGAGTTAGAGAAGAAATATCCTTATCATAGTGATGGTCGCCATGATTTGGTTATTTTATCGAAATATCCTTACATTGTTGTAAACGACACTATATTAAAAAATGCTCCAGGCTCTTTAAAAAGTTGTAATCCCGAATATCTGTACTATGCCCGCGGCTACGACTTGTTACTTCCCAATGGCAGGCAGTTACGACTTGTCAACTTACATCTTCATTCAATAGGTCTTGATGATAATGACAAAGACTTATACATGAGAATCACAAAGAACAATATTGACAATGAGGATGAGTTCCGCAAGATAAAGAGTTCGTTATATAATAAACTCGCTGCCACGTTTAAGATACATGCTCACGAAGCACAGATGGTAAGGAATTTCCTTGACAAGTGTCCAAATAATGTAATATTATGTGGCGACTTTAACGAAGCACCGGCTTCTTATTGTTACCGCACAGTGCGTGGTGATGATATGAGGGATGCCTTTGTGGACTGCGGCTTTGGTTTTAAACACACATTTCACGACAAACGTATGTTTTTTAAGATTGACCATATCATGTATCGCGGCAACCTAGAGGCGGTGGATTGGCGCCGCGACAAAGCTGGCGAGAGCGATCACTACCCGCAGGTAGCGACCTTTGTTTGGAAGTAGTAAGAGTAGAGAGAATGTAGAGACATAAATTCCACTATTGTCTTCCATAAACGATAAACGAACAACGATAAACGAAAATATTAACTAATAATTTGAGATTTATGAGAAAATTTATTGTATCATTACTCGCCATCGCTGTTTTGGCACTGCCGGCAGCGGGCAAAACCCCTAAGAAAGTGAACGCTAACGACAATGGAAACCCTTTCTTGACGGAATATCCTAACAAGTATAAGATTCCGCCATTTGAGAAAATCAAGTATGAGCACTATCTGCCCGCCCTGGAGCAGGGTATCGCCCAACACAACCAGGAGATTGAGATGATTGCCTATGCGCGTCAGACTCCCACCTTTGCGAACACAGTCCTCGCCCTTGACAACAGCGGAGAGGTATATAATAAGGTGTGTGCCGTGTTTGTGGCTCTTAACGAGAGCGATGCCACCCCCGAGATGCAGGAGATTGCCGAGAAGTTCATGCCCATGATGACTGCTCACAACGATGAGATTTACATGAACGAGGGACTCTTCTCGCGCATCAAGATGGTATACAATAATGCCGATGCTATGGGGCTTGACGATGTGCAGAAACGACTTGTGGAGAAGTACTACAAGAAATTTGTGCGTAAGGGTGCGTTGCTCAATCCCGAGCAGAAAGAGGAATTGATGAAGATCAACCAGCGTGAGGCAGAGCTTGAGCTCGCCTTCGGCAAGAACGTGATGCGTGAGATGAGCGAGAACGTGATTTATGTCACCGACAAGGCTCAACTTTCAGGTCTCTCGCAGGAGGTGATTGACGGCGCCGCCGAGCTTGCCAAGGAGCGCGGCCAGCAGGGCTGGGGTTTTACCGCCTCGGCCGCCACACGCCTTTCGGTGCTTAATGATGCCGACAACCGCGACCTGCGCGAGAAGATGTACAAGATGTACACCAGCACCGCTAGTCACGGCGACGAGTGGGACAACAGCGAGAATATCAACAATATTCTCAAGCTACGCACACGCAAGGCCAATCTGTTGGGCTTTGACACCTACGCCGACTATGCCTGCGACGCAGTAATGGCAAAGAAAGTGGAGAATGCAGAGGACCTGCTGATGCAAATCTGGTGGCCAGCCATCAAGAAAGTTGATGAGGAAGTTGCCGATATGCAGAAGTATGCCGACGCTCACGGAGCAAACTTCAAACTTGAGCCTTGGGACTATTATTACTATGCCAACAAGGTAAAAGCCGAGCGTTACAGTTTCAGTGAAGACGAGGTGCGTCCTTACTTTGAGCTTAACAGTGTGGTGAAGAATGGCATCTTCTATGTTGCCAATAAGCTCTACGGCATCACTTTCACCGAGATGAAGGATGCTCCGAAGTACAATCCTGAGGTAACCGTCTATGACGTGAAGGATGCCAACGGCAAGCATTTGGCAGTGTTTATGACCGACTACTTCCCACGTGCCACTAAGGCTCAGGGTGCTTGGATGAACGAGATGAACCAGTCTTATAATTACAATGGTGTTGTTGAGCGTCCTATCATCTATAACGTGGGCAGCTTCAATCCTCCAACTAAGGACACTCCATCACTGCTCTCTATCGACCAGGTGGAGACCGTGTTCCACGAGTTTGGGCACGCACTTCATGGAATGTTGACTCAGGTTGCTTACCGTGGACTGGAAGGCACAAATATGGACCGTGATATGGTGGAGATGCCGTCGCAAATCAATGAGCACTGGATGCTCGTGCCTGAGGTTCTCAAAAACTATGCTAAGCACTATAAGACAGGAGAGGTGATTCCGCAAGCTCTTGTTGACAAACTCATTGAGTCTTCAAAGTTCAACCAGGGCTTTATGACTACTGAGTTGGTGGGTGCCGCTTTGCTCGACATTGAGTGGCACAAGCTCAACTGGTGCGACAACATCGACGTTAAGGCCTTTGAGCGCTCTGTTTCTAAGCGCTTGCGCAAGCCCGAGATTATTGAGTATCGCTATCGCAGTCCTTACTTCAAGCACATCTTCAACAGCGAGGAGTACAGCTGCGGCTATTATACCTACCTTTGGGCACAGGTCCTCGAGGCTGACGGATGGGAGCGCTTCCAAGAGGAAGGACCTATGAACGTTGATGTCGCCAATGACTATCGTCGCTACATCCTTGAAGCTGGCGACACCGAGGACGCCATGACCCTATACAAAAAGTTTCGTGGTCGCGAGCCCGATGCCAAGGCTCTACTCCGCCTTCGCGGACTTGAGTAACAATAATAAAAATTATTGAAATTGTGATGCATAATCCGCTTTAAGTGATTGTGCATCACAATTTTTGTTGATTCTTTATAGTATATTTGATGCTTTAAAAGAAAGAATGTATTTTTGTAGAAATCTCAAAAACATCACTTTATGAAAATCAAATATCTATTATTGGTGTTAATAGTCTTGCTTATAAATTCTATAGCTTGGGCAAGCGGGAATAAATGTTTGCCTAATGAAGATTCTATTCATGTGAAGGCACTTCCATCGCTCAATACTTATGGCAGTGTGTGGTTCTCAAATGACGAATCAAAGCATTCGATTTGATGCTTTCAGGCATTTTTTGTGATGAAAAAACAAGGTCACTATCTGAAACGGGATAGTGACCTTGTCTCCTTGTCAATTGAGTTATTTGTAATTTATCTCTTGCTTGCGTCGATTATGATAAGATCCTCGTCATTGTCTTGAGTCTTGTCATCATTAAGTTCTTCCTCTATGTCGTTTACGTCATCCAAACTGAACTCGCCTAGGAGTTGGAATAGGGTGAGTTGTCGGTCGTGCTCGTTGATGAGCAGCACCACTTCACTGAATGTCTCGCTGCGAGCAGGGAAGGCGTAGATTGCGATTTTCTCTGTTTTATTGGAACTAGAGCGGAAAATCACTTGATATTTGTTGTTGTCATCAAGGTCTTTAAGGATTTTCTGTGCCTTTTTCACAGCTTTCTTCTTGCTGGTGGAGATGAATTGAATGTTCTTAACTTTCTTGAGTAGCCCAGTAGGTATGGGAGTTGCTTTAAGGATGTCGTTACCTCCAAGTTTCTCGATGCCTTTAATCATAAACTCGGGCATATTGAAACAATATACATCGTCAAGTTGCGCCACTTTATCGACAGCCGCCGATTGTGCGTTAGCATTAATTGCAGTCATTGCCACGATGGCAAAAATCGCTATGGATTTCAAAAGTCTTCTCATCATTATTATTAGTGTTTTTAGTTGGTTGTTATTCATTTTATTGGCAAAAGTAGTGCAATTTTTGGCAAAAAAGACGATTATTAGGGTTAATATTTCGTTATTAACAATTTTTTTTATACTTTAGCGGTCTGAACAAAGAGAATATCGTTAAATATGAACCTAAAGAAACCGTTATACGCTATATTATCGTTGCTGATGCTGATGTCGATAGCTATCAGTTCGTGCAAAGGGAAGAATGAAGTTGCGCTTGTCAATGACTCAATTGTAGTTGAAGACTCCTTCAAGAAAAGCAATGGTGAATTGTGCAAAATCAAGACCAAAGTTGTGGTGTCCTATCCCAATGAGTATAAGGACAACGAGAATCTCCAAAAGTTGAAAGTTCTTTTCTGTAAAGAAGTCCTTAATTCCCCTGATGGCGTGAGTGATATAAAGTCGGCCTTAAACCTTTACGCCAAGTCTATAATTACGGATAATTCGCCTCTGCAGATTGCTGAGGACAGCGTGTATTCCGAAGAAGACTACGATGATATCGATATAGACAATTTTGAGATAACAATAAGGATTACCAATGTGTATAACAAGAATGACTTGTTGACGTTCTGCTGCGAGAAGACAGTAAAGAAGAACGATAAGGTGACTTCAGTGTCGCATAGTTATGTGAATCTTGACTTGGTGTTGATGAAAAAGTTGACTCTCAGTGATTTATTCCTCAATGAAAGCATGGACCAGATTACCCAAATGCTCAAGTCAAAACTGATTGAAAATGTTAAGGTGAATAATGAGGATGAGTTATATAATAGTGGTTATTATAACCTACAAAATATTGTTATCTCAGATAATTTTTATTTCTGCGACGATGGCATCACATGGTGTTATGAACCAGGGATTATTTCTTTGCCATCGATGGGAGAAACTTCATTAACGTTGCCGTTTGAGGAGCTAATGCGTTTTAAATGTAAAGATTCGGCATTAAATCGTATTTAAGTTAACTGGTTGACAAATGGTGATGTTAACACCATGAAAAAATCATGCTCTTATGCCTAAGACAACGCAGTTGCAAATCTCTAATCGGTGTGAATATATAGAATGCTCTTCCCATTTTTCTCAAAACGACAAACGAACAACGACAAACGAACAACAATGGATATTATAAAAAAATACTTTCCCGAGTTAAGTGAAAATCAGTTGCAACAGTTTGATCAGCTGATGAAACTCTATCACGAATGGAATAAGAAAATCAATGTGATATCGCGTAAGGACATCGACAATTTAGAGGTTAACCACCTTCTGCACTCTCTCTCAATTGTCAAGTTTGTGAGATTCATGCCGTTGACCACTGTCATGGACGTGGGGACGGGTGGGGGGCTGCCAGGTCTGCCTCTGGCAATCTATTTTCCCGAGGTGAAATTCCACTTAGTTGACCGTGTTGGCAAGAAACTGCGTGTGGCGCAGGATATTGCCGAGCAGGCAGGCTTGACAAATGTATCCTTTCAGCATGGCGATGTGCTTGAGGTGAAGGGAAAATTCGACTTTGTGGTGAGCCGCGCCGTGATGCCACTTGGAGATATGCTGAAGTTGGTCCGTCGGTTTATCAGTCCCGATAGTCATAATGCCGTCCCCAATGGTCTGATTAGTCTCAAAGGCGGCGACCTTGAAGCAGAGCTGTCTCGATATAAGAAAAATGTGCTTGTTGACGAGATAAGCACTTATTTTAAAGAAGATTTCTTCAAGACAAAGAAGATTGTATATTATCCTATATAGAGTGTAAAGTGGAGAGTGGAGAGTGAAGAGTATTGCGGCTGACAACTGAAAACCGACAACTTACAACTAAAAACTATAATATAGATGAAGATTTCCCGATTTACAATGAACCCTTTTGGCATGAACTGCTACATTTTGTGGAGCGTGCCTGGAGGGGAGTGCATAGTAATTGATCCTGGTATGATGCTCGATAGTGAGCGAGAGATGATAACATCGTTTATAGATGGCAATAACTTGATTTTAAAACACATATTGTTGACACATTGCCATGTTGACCATGCTTGTGGGGCTACGTGGCTCGCGCAACACTATGGCGTTGAGATTGAGGCAGGAGCAAAAGAAGCGATTATTGCCGAGAATATGCCCATTCAGGTTCAGCGATTTGGTCTGAAAATTGATTCTAGCCCGCTTATTATCGATAAGATTCTCTCCGAAGGCGACATAATTACCCTTGCCGGTGAGGACATTAGGGTACTTGAGACACCTGGTCATTCTCCAGGCTCACTGTCGTTTTATTTGCCTGACAGTTCAGTTCTCCTTGCTGGCGACGTGATTTTCCAGAGCAGCATAGGCCGCACCGACTTACTTGGAGGCTCATTCACACAGTTGATAGATACTATAAAGACTAAAATACTTACCCTTCCAGGAGATACTGTAATAGCCTCTGGACACGGCGACACCACAACTGTTGCCGATGAGAAAATTTACAATCCTTACATATAATTTACCTAGTCAACAATGCTTTCAATTTGTAATTTATTGCTTTAGAAAGAGGTCGATTTTGGTGTCTTTTTATGCTGTGTTGGGCTTGAAAACAGCAATATTGACAATTTTTAAGCAATAATATGAAAAAATACCTTATAACTTTTTTTTGTTTTCAAAGAAAATAGTATTTTTGCACATAGATAGCTTGTTGGCAGATGAGGAAGTATATTGTAATATTAACTCTTGTCTTTTCGTTGGCAATATCGTCGATGGCAAGTGGCAAAGTTCAATGGCGACAGGTTTCTGGTGAGATTCAGGGACGAAGCCTTACTGATGCCCGCACTAGCGACGGTGTTGAGATTTACCAGCGAAGCGGTGTTATAATAATAAAGACTCAGCACATAATACAAGTGAAGGTGTTTACGATTCTCGGGCAATTGGTGTCGCAAGCGACACTACAGCCAGGAGCATCGGAACTGAGACTAAACCGAGGCATCTATTTGGTGAAGACCGGAAACATAACCCAAAAAGTTGCCATTTAGATGTTGTCAGTTTTAAGTTATCAGTTACAATAAACTGCCTAAGTAAAACGAAGAACAAAAATATCAATGATATAACTTTTTAATACACAATTACTAAATTATGACAAACTTAGAGAACATTAATTGGAGTAGCCTGCCTTTTGGTTACCTGAAGGCCGACTATAATGTGCGTTGCACCTACAAAGACGGAAAATGGGGTGAGATTGAGGTTAGCGATTCTGAGATGGTCAGTATTCACATCGCAGCAACCTGCTTGCATTATGGTCAAGAAATCTTTGAGGGTCTAAAAGCCTTTAGGGGTAAAGACGGAAAAATCCGCATCTTCCGCCCCGAGGCCAATGCACAGCGCCTTATTAACAGCGCCAAAGGCATCAAAATGGCTCCAGTGCCCGTGGAACTGTTTATGGAGATGGTGAAAAAGGTTGTTAAGCTCAACGAGCGCTTTATTCCACCTTATGATAGTGGCAGCTCGCTTTACATTCGTCCTGTAGAGATTGGAACAGAGGCAAGGGTAGGTGTTAAACCTGCCGATGAGTACACTCTCATTATCTTCGTGACCCCTGTTGGTCCATACTTCCCCGAAGGCTTCAAGCCAACCAAAGTGGTTGTTTATCGTGAGTATGATCGTGCCGCTCCATGCGGTACCGGCCGTTGGAAAGTGGGTGGCAACTATGCTTGCGGTATGGGGGCAACAGCTCGTGCTCAGGAGAATGGCTTCTCGGCAGTTCTCTTCCTTGATCCCAAAGAGAAGAAATATCTTGATGAGTGTGGTCCTGCCAACTTCTTTGCTATCAAGGGCAACAAATACATTACTCCAAAGAGCGGCTCAATCCTGCCTTCAATCACCAACATGAGCCTTCAGCAAATTGCTAAGGACATGGGGCTTGAGGTGGAGTGTCGTCCTATCCCCATTGAGGAACTTGCCGAGGTTGATGAGGCGGCAGAGTGCGGAACTGCTGCAGTATGTTCACCACTGAGTGAAATTTATGACTTCGACAATGACAAGACCTATGTCATTTCCAAAGATGGTAATCCTGGTCCTGTGGTTACCGAGCTTTACAAGCGCCTCCAGGGCATCCAGAAAGGTGACATCGAGGACACTCACGGGTGGAATACCGTGCTCGACTAAACGAAAATTAAACCCAAACAGAATCATGGTGTGTCGCATTCCATCAAACGGTGAGATGTGACACACCATTGTTTAGTTTAGGGTAATCAGTTTTTTACTTTTTGGTTTACTGTTTAGTTAAGTATATACGATGATTGATGCATTATCAATAATATACCGTTTTTATGAGGTTGAGAGTGACCTGTGTAAGTTGTTAATTAAACATAGCACCCAGGTCGCTGAGTTGTCGCGGCAGTTCTCTCAACGGCTGATAAACAATCATGTCCCTGTTGACATAGACTTTGTTGTTGAGGCAGCGATGCTTCATGACATTGGCATCGTGCATACTAATGCACCTGGAATATACTGTCACGGCACAGAGCCCTACATTAGGCATGGCGTCTTAGGACGGACGATGCTTGAGGAGATAGGTCTTTTCAGGCACGCACTAGTGTGTGAGCGTCACACGGGTACTGGATTGTCAATAAAAGAGATTGAGACACAGCAATTGCCTTTGCCTCTTCGCGACTTGTTGCCGGTGAGTATCGAGGAGAAGATAGTGTGCTATGCCGATAAGTTTTTCAGCAAATCACATCCCGATGCTGTTCGCTCAGTAGATGTTGCTAGAAGCAAATTGATAAAATTTGGAGAAGAAACTGTTTCTCGTTTTGATGAAATGCAAGCCCTCTTTGGGGCGCCAGATTATTCCAGATTATGATTCTGAAATCAGCAGAGAAATCATTTAAAAAGATTAATAATTGTCAATGTTGCGGTTCATATCGGGAGAAATGATTAATTTTGCAGGTTATATCAACTATTAATGACCGTAAGGTGAGCAGCAAAAATCTTAAAATATTGTTGTGGTTAGTAGTGGCAGTCGTGTCGATTGGTACTGCTCATGTGTGGGCTCAGCAGCAATCTACTGGCGCTGTGAGGTTAAGGCCTCACGTGGTTGCAGGTGATAGTGCCACTATAGCTCGTTCCGACAGTTTGAGGAATGCTCGTGGCGACAGTCTTGCTGCGCCTCGTGACACAGCCCGCTTCAAGAAGATAAGAGCAATAGACCTTGACAACACAGTAAAGTTCTCCTCTAAAGACTCCGTGGTGCTCATTGGCCGCAATGATTTGCGATTCTATGGAAATAGTGAAGTCAACTACGACGACATAAAGCTCACCGCCTCATCGATAACGATGAATATGGACAGTAATGTCGTGCATGCCGTTGGTGTCCCTGACTCTATTGGTGAATTGCAGGGAACACCAGTTTTTACTGACCCCAGTGGTGAATATAAGTCGCGGGTTATGGCCTTTAACTTCAAGACTAAGAAAGGTCTTATAACTGACATCATTACTGAACAAGGCGAGGGCTACCTCACTGGTGGTGTTACCAAAAAGCACGAAGATGATGAATATCACATAATGAATGGTCGTTACACCACTTGCGATAACCATGAGCATCCTCACTTTTATTTTCAGATAACTAAGGCCAAGATGCGCCCCAAAAAGAATGTGATAACAGGTCCTGCCTATATGGTGCTTGAGGATTTGCCTCTGCCATTGGCTGTGCCGTTTGCCTTCTTCCCGTTCACAAACAAATATTCAAGCGGTATTCTTGTGCCTACTTTTGGTGAGGACTACAATCGTGGTTTCTATCTGCGCAATGGTGGCTACTATTTTGCTTTGGGACAGTATCTGGACTTGGCTTTAACAGGCGAACTTTACACACGTGGCTCTTGGGGTGTGACAGCACAGTCTAATTATAATAAACGTTATAAGTTCTCGGGACGTTTCAGCGCTAGCTACCTCACCACTATCACAGGCGACAAAGGCGATCCTGACTATTATAAGGCACACAACTTTTCGTTGCTGTGGAGTCACACCCAGAACCCTAAAGCCAACCCCAATATGCAGCTATCTGCAAGCGTTAACTTTGCCACTAGTGGTTATTCACGCAACAACCTTACCGACTATTATAGCAACTCGTTCACCGAGAACACCAAGAGTTCCACTGTAAACTGGTCCTATAACTTCCCGAACTCCAAGTGGAGCATTTCGGCGACAGCAAGTGTGTCGCAACGGTCATCAGATTCAACTCTTACAGTGTCGTTCCCAAATTTCACTGTGACCATGGCGCAAATCACCCCTTTCAAGCGCAAGAAAGCTGTGGGGGCCGAGCGTTGGTATGAGAAGATTAAGATTTCTTATTCAGGCAGATTTCAGAACTCACTTACCGCAAAGGAGAACGAGTTCTTCCACAAGAATCTTGTAAAAGATTGGAGAAATGGTTTTTCGCATACAGTTCCAATTTCGGCGACTTTCAATGTGTTTAAATATTTGAACATCACGCCTTCGATTACACTGAATGACCGCATGTACACAAGTAAAATCAAACAGTCGTGGGATCCTAATGCCAGTGCTGTAGTGCGTGACACTACCTACAGTTTCTACAACCTTTTTGATTTCACGGCTTCGGTGTCGATGAGCACGAAGCTCTATGGATTCTACAAACCGTTGAAGTTTATGGGCGACAAGCTGCAGATGGTGCGGCATGTGATTACGCCCACGGTGTCGTTCTCGGCAGCGCCCGACTTCGGCTCGAAGTTCTGGGGGTATTACGGCCATTATTCCTATACCGATGCTCAAGGAGCGGTTCGTGATGTCCAGTATCCCTATTTCCAGCATGGTGTATATGGTCAGCCGGGAAGTGGCAGGAATGGAGTGCTAACTTACTCCATAGCAAACAACCTTGAGGCAAAGGTAAAAAGCGACCAGGACAGTACAGGTTATAAGAAAATTTCAATTATTGAGAACCTAACATTGTCGCAGTCATATAATTTTGCCGCCGATTCGTTGCGCTGGAGCAATCTTCAGACCTCGATATTGTTGCGGCTCACCAAGAGCTTTAATCTCAACCTAAGTGCTACTTGGGATGTGTATAAATATGGGGTGAACGAATATGGAAACCCTGTTAGAATCAACAAGCTGCGTCTCTTCCATGGTGGAGGATGGGGACGATTGTCAAGTACTGGCACTTCTTTCTCTTATACCTTCAACAACGATACCTTCAAGAAGCTGTTTGGTCGTAAAGACAAGGCCAACGATAAGTCTAATAGTCCTCCAACTAGAGCATCTTCAGGCAGCGAAGATGATAATAGTGGTGGCCAAGTCGAAGGCAGTGATATTACCTTGCGACCCGACGGTTACATGAAATGGGAGTGTCCATGGAGTCTTACCGTCAACTATTCTCTCAACTATGGATATGGTGCGTTTGATTATAAGAAGTTGGAATATAAAGGCAAATTTACCCACAACTTGAGCTTCAACGGCAACATTCGCCCCACCAAGAATTGGAACATTAGTTTCTCGGGAAGTTATAATTTTGACACACACAAGATTGCATACATGAACTGCTCTATAAGCCGTGAGATGCACTGTTTTGTGATGAGCGCCAGCTTTGTTCCCGTAGGACCTTATAAGTCCTATAATTTCCACATTGCTGTGAAATCGAGCATCTTGAGTGACTTTAAGTATGACAAGCACTCTAGCTTCAGCAATGGTGTGCAGTGGTACTGATTTTAATTCAGAGTTCATTATGGATGCCAACCATTGCATTGTTTGCTTGTCCACTTTCCACTATCCAAATCGTCTTGCTGAAGTTTTTTAGATATTAATGCTTTATAAAAGGGGGTTTGTTGAAACATGCTTGCGTAATTGGTTTTTTTGATATAATTTTGTAACGTAATAATAACACATAAGGCAAATCAATAAAAGTAATCACTATTTTTTTCATCAATGGGGCGTTGATCGTTGAGAAACGTGACATAACGCTCAAAATGCTAAAGGAACAAACCGCCTTTAGCATTTTTTTTGCCAATTATTTTAATGATATAGAGACTGTATGAAAAGAGCCTCACTTAATGCAGCAAGCATTAATCACCATTATTCCAGGTTTACTACGGTAATTCCGGCGCCGCCGAGTTGCACATGTTCGTCATGATAGTTTCTCACGTCGGGGACAGTGTTGAGGTATTGACGGATTGCTTCGCGAAGGGCTCCGGTCCCGGTGCCGTGTAAGATGCGTAGGGTTTTGTACGAAAACTGGATGGCATCGTCGAGGAAGTAAGTGACGGCCTGAATAGCCTCATCGGCACGCATTCCCCGCACGTCTATTTCGCTCTTGAAATTGAGTTGTCGAGCCCTGATGTCGTCGGCAGTGGATTTTGTGATTGACGGTTTCTCCCGAACCTCGGTTTTGCGCATGGTTCTTTCGAGCCGTTCGGTCTCAACGCGTGTCTTGAGGCTGCCGAACGCCACCACAGCATATTTCTCATCAATACTAATGATTGTTCCTACAGTAGAAGCACCGCCCTTTAGCAGCACGTTGTCACCAGGCAGCAGCGGTCGGTCTTTATCGTCTTTCTTGATGATGTGTTTCTTTTTGACAGGGGAGAGGGGAGAGGGAAGAGTGGAGAGGTTCCTGATTCCCGATCTCCGATTCCCGATCTCCGATTCCCGATCTCCGATCTCCGATCCCCGATTCTCGTCGTCTTGTGCTAGTCTCTGCTTGAATTCCTCAAGTTGCTGTCGCAGTAGTCGCGTCTTCTCCTTCTCGGCCTCAGCCTCCTTGATGCCCCTGATTGTCTGTTCCACCTGTGAGTTGCTCTTGGCGATGATGTCAAGAGCTTCGTTTCGCGCCTCTTTCAAGATGGCCTTGTATTCGTTGTTAAGCTTCTCAAGCCGTTCGTTATATTGCTCAGCGATGGCGTTGAGTTTCTTCTCCTTTTTGTGGATGTCGTAACGCTTGCTCTCCCAGTACTTGCGATCTCGCACGATGTCGAGCAGATACTTATCCATATTGATATAGTCGCTTCCCACAATCTCGCTCGCCTTGTCGATAACCTCATGGGGGATTCCTGTCTTTCGGGCTATCTCGATGGCAAATGAACTGCCTGGATAGCCTATCGAGAGTTGGAACAGCGGCTTCATCTGCTGGCGGTCGTATAGCATGGCACCGTTGACAATGCCTGGAGCTTCGTCTGCAAAGTGCTTGAGGTTTTGATAATGAGTGGTTATCACTCCCATGATTCGCGACTTGTTGAGCTGTTCGAGGATGGCTTGTGCAATTGCTCCGCCAATCTGCGGTTCGGTGCCACTGCCAAACTCATCGATAAGCACCAACGAGTGCTTGTCACCGCGCGTGAGGAAGGTTTTCATGTTCTGGAGGTGACTGCTGTAAGTGCTTAGGTCATCCTCTATGCTCTGCTGGTCACCGATGTCGATGAATATGCTGTTAAACATTCCCATATGCGAGTTGTAATACACCGTGGGCAGCACGCCGCATTGCATCATGTATTGCACCACGCCAACAGTCTTGAGACACACCGACTTGCCGCCGGCATTAGGTCCTGAGATGAGCAGAATGCGCCGTTCATGGTTGAGCTCGATGTTAAGCGGCACAACTTCCTTGCCTTGCTCACGCAACGACAGCAGCAATGCCGGATGCACGGCATGATAAAGCTCAATGTGAGGATTCTTCTCGATATGAGGCAGTTGTCCGTCAACATCCTGCGCAAAAACCGCTTTGGCACGAATGAAGTCAATCATTCCGAGCACACGATAGGTGGCAATCAGTTCGTCAGCATGAGGTCTTATCATGTCGGTGACCTCGGTGAGGATGCGGATAATTTCTCGCTTCACCTCGCCTTCAGCCTCGCGGATGCGGTTGTTGGCCTCCACCACTTCTTCTGGTTCGATGAAGATTGTGCGTCCTGTGGCGCTCTCGTCGTGAACTATGCCTCTCAGTTTGCGCTTGTGCATCGGCGAGACGGGAATAACGAGCCGACCATCGCGCATGCTGGGAGTGGTGTCTTTGTCGAGATAACCCGCCTCACGTCCAGCATTGATGACCTTACGGAGCAATCCATTGATGCTCGCTGTGGCATTGGCGATGGCTCGTCGTAGCTCTTGCAGCAATGGTGAGGCACTATCCTTGACGATTCCGTTCTTGTCGAGAACACGGCTTATCTCTGCCACAATTTCGGGGAACGACTGCATGGCCTTTGCCAGACGAGACAGGTTAGGGTAGAGGTGTGTGCCTTCATTGCTGGTGCGCTCAAAGAATCTTTCAATTTCGCCCACAGTGCTTAAAGACCGTTGCAAGTTGAACAGGCTTTCCTCACTAAGGTGACTCCCCGGCACAGCGATGGCTCTTAGGGCAGGACGCATATCGAAGAAGAAGTTGAGCGGGAACTCACGTTTCGACTGCAAGATTCCGAGAAACTCGTTGGTCTGATTGAGCCAAAGCGTCACTTCTTGAATGTTTGGCGAGAAACGCATCTTCTCACAGCAATCCCTTCCCATAGCACTGATGCACCGTGAGTTAATCTCCTTGCGGATTGTTGTGAAGCCTATCTTAGACTCAAAGTTGCTCGGATAGATCATATGGTTTAGAGTTAAGAGTATAGAGTAAAGAGGTTAGAGTGGTAACCACTAACCATAAGTCTCTAACCTCTAACTTTCAGCGAATGCGATTATTAGAACGCTGTTACTATGCCCATGAAGTCGGCGGCTTTCAGTGAAGCACCACCAATCAGACCACCATCTATGTCGGGCTTAGCGAAAAGTTCGGGAGCATTGCTTGGCTTGCAGCTGCCTCCGTAGAGAATTGTAGTGTTTTCAGCTAGTTGCTTGCCATATTTCTCGGCTATGAGACCGCGAATGAAGGCATGCACTTCCTCAGCTTGGTCGCTAGTGGCAGTCTTGCCGGTGCCTATGGCCCAGATAGGCTCATAAGCGATTACAATACTTGCCCATTGCTCATCGGTTAAGTGGAACAGTGACTCGCTGATTTCGGCTTTGATGACATCTTCCACCTTCCCTGCTTCTCTCTCCTCAAGACTCTCGCCGCAGCAGAAAATCACTTTCAACCCAGCCTCAAGAGCGAGGTCCACTTTAGTCTTGAGCATCTCGTTGCTCTCGTTGTAATATCCACGACGCTCGCTGTGACCGAGGATTACATAGTTGGCACCTGTTGAAGCCACCATGGGAGCCGATACTTCGCCGGTATATGCGCCGCTGTTGTGGTCAGCGCAATTCTCGGCAGCCAGACCCACCTTATTGATATCGATTACTTGTGCTATCGCTGTAAGATGAGTGAAAGGTACGCCAATTACTACGTCACACTTGAGGTCTTCGGCATTAGCTACCGCCTCGTTAACTGCTTTTGCTAGTTCTAGACCTTCGGGAACTGTGGTGTTCATTTTCCAGTTGCCCGCTACAATGTTTTTTCTCATTTTTAAAAAATTAGATGATTATTATAATTACTTTTTATTAATTATTGTCTAAAGTCTCTTCTTCTTTCAGATTCTCTTGTTCCTCTTGTTCCTCAAGATTCTCTTGCTCCTCTATATTTTCAGCATCATTGGATTTCTTATTCACCCCCTTCACCTTATTTACAATGAATTTTACTACTGGATAAATGCGGTTGATGCAAAGCAGGACAATCATCAGCAAAAAATAGGGCGACAGGAGTTGCCAGAGTGTCTTTTTGGGCGAGAAGTCATCACTGAGATGCGCCAATGGCATATTCTCCTCTAGAAGTTTCTCTGTCTTCAAAGAGCTGAGAGTGCGTTTCCACGAAATTATTCCATGTTCCACATAGACAATTGCTGGATTGCCTCGAGCTAGCATTTTTATTTCACTATCATCACCGCTGTAGATAGGATATTCGGGCGAGGTGAGGTCTTTCCATTGCTCAACTTCTTCGTGAAGTGCAGGGGTGATAACGCACAGCTGCGCGTCTCTCTCGCTGCATGCTTTGGCAAGGTCGTTGAGCACAAATGCGTAGGACTTGTTCACACGCTGGAAGTCGGGCATCAGCACGAGCATTTGATTGCTGGTTGTGTCAATCACTTCTTCGGTAACATCAGAACCTTCGTCATAGATGCTGAACGAAGCCAACTCTGCCTTCTGGGCAGGTGACAAATCGGGTGTCAACTTCTTGCGGTCAACAAATTCCCATCCGTCATCCTCGTCGGGGATGCTGTCGTAGCAGAACTCATGTTGCACACCATCTTTTTCATATATATATAGGAAGTCATTTTCTCCTAATGGCGACAGCGTGGAGCCGATTTTAGTGCCCACTTTGAAGGGCCTGAAATCAAGGAGTGGCTGGGTGCTGTAGCTCATGTAGGCAATAGAGAGTCCTAAGATGAAAGTGAGAAGCATCACACCCCATTGGATTGCAGGACCATAAAGGCATGGTACCGATTTGTTGTGAAACAGCAGATACAGGATCGCGATGGTCAGAACCACATTTTTCCAGAACGTCTGCCAATTGGTGAGCTTTACAGCATCGCCAAAGCATCCGCAGTCGGGCACAGCATTGGTCTTGGCAAGGAAGTAGGTGAGAGGTAGAAACACTCCCATAAAGCCCATTGCCGCAAAGAGTGAGCCGTAGCGGAGACAGCCGGTGAGAATCATCACGCCAAGCACCAGCTCAAGGACAGGAATGGCAAAAGACAGAACCACTTCCGAACCGATAAGGTTGTGAAGTCCTAATGCGGCAAGATAATCGTGGAACTTATAGACGCTGCCTATTGGATCCACACACTTCACAAATCCCGAAAAAATGAAAGTCCCACCCACGATTATACGCAGAAGGATGACCACAACTTTGTTGATAGGGTTGTTTGAGATGCGTTCGTTAAGTCGTGAGAAGCGTTCAAGCATAGTTTATACAATTATTGCTCGTTGTGTTTGATGAGCGCAAAGACAGCATAGTTAATGATGTCTTGGATGTTGGCGTCAATACCCTCGCTCACAAGAGTTTTTCCGCCATTGTTCTCTATCTCCTTAATGCGTTGTAGCTTAGAGAGAATCATATCGGTGTAGCTTTCCATGCGCATAAGTCTCCACGCCTCTCCATAGTCGGTGTTCTTGGCAATCATCAGAGTCTTGGTGTCATTGATAAAGTGGTCATAAAGCAGTGTCACTTGTTCACGTGTCATATCCACTTCCTCGCTGTAGCCTTTGTTGAGCTGAATGAGCTCCATTATGCCATAGTTGATAATCCCAATGAACTCCGGCCAGATATCTTCTCCCACTTTCGACTCTCCGTTAATCTCAATAGTGCGTATGCGCTTAGCCTTAATCAGTATTTGGTCGGTAAGAGTTTGTGGCCTAAGGATGCGCCAGTTAGGGCCGTAGTCACCCATCTTTGAGATGAACATCTTGCGGCACTCAGCAATCACCTCGTCATATTGTTTATTTGTATCGGGCATAATCGTTTCTTTTAAGTTTGTGCAAAGGTACTAAAAAGTTTTTAGTTGTTAGTTATTAGTTGTTAGTTTTTTTCAAGTAGTTTTTTCGTGAGGCAGCGCCTCACGATTTTTTGACGGATTATGATGCTTGATTGTGGGATGTTTTATAAAACAAGAATAGCGCCACTGTGATTGTGACGCTATTCTACTTTAAGTGTGTGTCAATCAAGAATTACTCCTCTGGTTCAACACCCCACTGCTGGCGAGCCAGACGGCGGTAGTTGTTGTAGCGCCATTGAGCGTTCTCCTTGGCTGCTGCGAAGAGTTGCTCGGCCTCCTCGGGATATTGCTTCAGGACAGAAGCGTAGCGTACCTCGCCCTTGAGGAAGTTCTCGAACTCGTCCCAGTTAGGTTCCTTGCTGTCGAGAGTGAACGGGTTCTTGCCCTCTTTCTCGAGCTCGGGGTTGTAACGCCACAGGTGCCAGTAGCCGCACTCAACTGCCTTAGCCTCCTCGGCCTGCGACTTGCCCATGCCGGCCTTCAAGCCATGGTTGATACATGGAGCGTAGGCGATGATGATAGAAGGACCATCGTAGGCCTCTGCCTCGCGGAATGCCTTAAGGCATTGAGCGTCGCTTGCGCCCATAGCCACCTGGGCAGCATAAACGTAACCATAGGTGGAAGCAATCAGACCGAGGTCTTTCTTGCGGATGCGCTTGCCTGCAGCGGCAAACTTGGCGATAGCGCCGATAGGAGTCGCCTTAGAAGCCTGACCGCCAGTGTTGGAGTAAACCTCGGTATCGATAACGAGGATGTTGACGTTCTTTCCGCTTGCAATTACATGGTCGAGACCGCCGAAGCCGATGTCGTAGCTTGCGCCGTCACCGCCGATAATCCACTGCGAACGCTTAACAAGATATTGACCGAGGCTCTTAACTTTCTTGTCGCACTCGGCATCGCTGTTCTCGATGGCGGCGAGAATCTTGTCGCTCAGTTCACGGCTCTTGTCTCCGTCTTCCTTGTTCTCAAGCCACTCTTTGTAAAGTGCCTTAACATCGTCGCTCACGCCGTCGCATTCGATAGCATCTTTCACGAAACAGGTAACGCGGTTGCGCATCTTCTCGTCAGCGATGGTCATACCAAGACCAAACTCGCAGAAGTCCTCAAAGAGTGAGTTTGCCCATGCTGGACCATGACCCTTCCCGTTAACAGTGTAAGGAGATGAAGGAACCGAAGCAGAGTAGATAGAGCTACATCCAGTGGCGTTGGCAACCATCTCACGGTCACCGAAGAGTTGCGAGATGAGTTTCACGTATGGAGTCTCACCGCAGCCCGAGCAAGCACCGCTGAACTCAAAGAGCGGAGTGGCGAACTGTGAATTCTTCACGTTGCTCTTGATGTCAACGAGTTCTTGCTTAGAAGAAACGTTGGCAGCGCAGTAGTCCCAAAGTTTCTGGTTCTCAACCTGCTGCTCGAGAGGCACCATAGTGAGAGCCTTCTCGCCCTTCTTGCCAGGGCAGATATCGGCACAGTTGCCGCAGCCAAGGCAGTCCATTACGTCAACAGCCTGAACAAACTTCAAGCCAGCGAGAGTCTTGCCGATTGCTGGCAATTTGTCGGTCTCGGCAAATGGTGAAGCAGCAGCCTCTTCCTCGTTCATGAGGAATGGACGGATAGCGGCGTGTGGACAAACGAGAGCACACTTGTTACACTGGATACAGTTTGCGGCGTTCCAAACAGGAACGAAGGTGGCAACACCGCGCTTTTCATAGGCGGCGGTACCTGCGTCCCAAGTACCGTCCTCACGGCCACGGAATGCCGAAACTGGCAGGAGATCACCGTTCTGAGCGTTGATAGGACGAACCACCTCGTTGATGAATGCAGGAGCGTTGTCGTCGAAGTCGTTGTCAACAGGCAGGTTGCTCCATTCGGGGTCAACAGTGAGTTGCTCATACTCGTTACCACGGTCAACAGCCTGATAGTTCTTGTTCACAACATCTTCACCCTTGCGGCCGTAAGACTTCACGATGAACTTCTTCATCTGCTCCACAGCAAGCTCAACTGGGATTACGCCAGTGATGCGGAAGAATGCCGACTGGAGGATGGTGTTTGTGCGGTTGCCCAGACCAATCTCCTGTGCAATCTTGGTGGCGTTGATGTAGTAAACGGTGATATTGTTGTCGGCAAAGTATTTCTTTACATTGTTAGGCAGGTTCTTTGCAAGATCTTCGCCTTCCCAAACGGTGTTGAGTAGGAAGGTGCCATTCTTCTGGAGACCACGAGTCACGTCATACATGTGCAGATAGGCCTGAACATGGCAAGCGACAAAGTTAGGTGTGGTTACTAGATAAGTAGAACGGATTGGCTGGTCACCAAAGCGGAGGTGAGAGCAGGTGAAACCGCCCGACTTCTTAGAGTCATAAGAGAAGTAGGCCTGGCAATATTTGTCGGTGTTGTCGCCGATAATCTTAACAGAGTTCTTGTTGGCACCTACAGTACCGTCGGCACCCAAACCATAGAACTTAGCCTGGAAGAGACCTTCTCCTCCAAGTGCGATTTCCTCCTTCTGGGGCAGAGATGCAAATGTCACATCGTCCTCAATGCCAATTGTGAATTGGTTCTTGGGCACTGGCAACGAGAGGTTCTCGTATACCGAGAGAATCTGAGCAGGTGTGGTGTCCTTAGAACCAAGACCGTAGCGGCCGCCTACGATAAGAGGAGCATTTTCGGCTCCGTAGAAGCAGTCCTTAACATCGAGATACAATGGCTCGCCCACAGCACCTGGCTCTTTAGTGCGGTCGAGCACAGCGATGCGCTTAGCAGTGCTAGGCACGGCAGCGAGGAAGTGCTTGGCCGAGAATGGGCGATACAAATGAACTGCCACGAGACCAACCTTTTCGCCTTGCTCGGTGAGGTGGTCGATGGTCTCGCGGATAGCCTCGGTCACCGAACCCATAGCGATAATCACGCGGTCGGCATCCTTTGCTCCGTAATAGTCAAAGAGGCCATATTTGCGGCCTGTAAGGTCGCTTATCTTCTTCATGTAATCCTCAACGATAGCTGGAACAGCGGTGTAGTAGTCGTTGCACGACTCACGATGCTGGAAGAACACGTCGGGGTTCTCGGCAGTACCGCGAGTAACGGGCTTGTCGGGGTTCATGGCGCGCTGGCGGAAGTCATTGAGGGCATCCATGTCAACGAGCTTGGCGAGTTCGTCCTGATCGGGAGCCTCAACCTTCTGAATCTCGTGCGATGTGCGGAAACCGTCAAAGAAGTTCACGAAAGGCACGCGTCCTTTGATGGCACTCAGGTGAGCTACAGCAGCGAGGTCCATAACCTCTTGCACTGAGCCTTCGCAAAGCATGGCGAAACCAGTCTGACGAGTGGCCATCACGTCTTGGTGGTCACCAAAGATACACAGAGTGTGAGAAGCGAGAGTACGAGCCGAAACATGGAAAACGCCAGGAAGCAACTCGCCGGCAATCTTATACATGTTAGGAATCATCAGAAGCAAGCCCTGCGAAGCGGTGTAGGTGGTGGTAAGCGCACCAGCCTGCAATGAACCATGAACGGCACCTGCGGCGCCACCTTCACTTTGCATTTCTTGCACGAGAACTGTCTCGCCAAAGATGTTTTTACGACCGGCAGCTGCCCATTCGTCAACGTGCTCTGCCATTGTAGATGACGGAGTGATAGGATAAATAGCGGCAACTTCGGTAAACATGTAACTGATGTGAGCTGCGGCCTGGTTACCATCACAGGTCATGAATTTCTTTTCTTTAGCCATAATTTTAGTTATTCAAAAAGTACTTTATGATTGAAAATTAGTGAATTAGTTTTCTTGATTGCAAAAATGCGATTAAGCGAGTCAAAGTTGAGATTACTCAATACTTTGCGAGCGTGAGCATTTTATTTAATAGTCTTTTAAATTATAGTCTTTCTAAAAACGGTGCAAAGGTAGGAAAAAGTTTTTAGTTATCAGTTATCAGTTATCAGTTTTTTATTAACAGATAAGGAAAATAATAAAGCCACGCAGCATTTTGCGTGGCTTTATTGATGCGATTGTGCTCGTTGATTAGTTGCCTAAGAGGATGTCATAGATAGCTGTAATATCGGCTGCCGTGATGTTGCCATCGCCGTTTTGGTCGCTATTGACAACATTTGTGTAATCATTGTTGAGCATTACATCATAGAGGGCCGTCACATCGGCGGCTGTCACTACTCCGTCACCGTTCACATCGCCAGGAACGCTGTGGGGAGTGTCGCTATAGTCGCCAACTATGTTCCAGAAATCCTCCCACTGATTGGCCATTTCAAAAATGCTCACATATTCATTCTTTACATGCAGCACACAAGTCCTTTTGGGGACATAATTGAAGATTTCTACTCCCAATTCTACATCCTCAGGATTAAGACCGGTGTAAATGTTCTTCAAGCTGCTGCATTTATAAAAAGTCTTATCCCTAATGCGAGATAAAGAGTCGGAAATTGTTAGTGATTCTAATCCGCTGCAGCCATAGAAGGCGTAGCTTCCAAGATAGGTCACCGAGTTGGGAATCTTTGCCGAAGTAAAGCCACTGCAGTTATAGAAAGCTTCACTGCTAATGTCAGTGACAGAGTTGGGTATGTTCAATTCGCCTGTCATTCCTGTACAACCAGAGAAAGCCTCACCACCAATTTCTTTTACCGAGTTCCCGAGATTCAAAGATGTCAACCCAGAGCAATCCTGAAAAGCGTCGTATTCAATTTCGGTCACAGAGTTGGGAATGGTCAATGGTCCCGTCAAGCCAGAGCAACCCTCGAATGCACTACCGCCAATTCGGGTCACCGAGTTTCCGAGGTTCAAAGATGTCAAGCCAGTGCAATGATAAAAAGCATCGTCGCCAATCTCAGTGACAGAGTTTGGTATTGTCAACTCTCCTGTTAAGCCACTGCAATTTGAAAAGGCGCTACTACCAATTGTGGTCACCGAATTAGGGATATTCAACTCTCCTGTTAAGCCACTGCAGTTGTTGAAGGCACTATAACCAATATCAGTCACCGAGTTGCCAAGTGACAACGAAGATAATCCAGTGCAATCCTCAAACGCTCCTCCACCAATTGAAGTAACTGAATTGGGTATAGTTAATTCGCCTGTCAACCCAGTACAACTTGAGAAGGCAGAGGAGCCAATATTGGTAACTGAATTTGGTATAGTTAACTCACCTGTCAAACCAGTGCAATTTGAGAACGCACCGTTGCCAATTGATTTAACTGAATTTCCAATGGCCACTGAAGTCAAATCATTGTAGCCGTAAAATGTATAGTTGCCTATTGAGTCAACAGAACTCGGTATTGTAAGTTTAGTCACTTTGTTGCTATTATTATATAAATTTTGAGCATAGTATAATGGGTTGGAACTGTAATCACTGAAGTTGATTCTGCACCATGTGGCCAACCCCTTTATATATACACCTGTCAAACCAGTGCAATTAGAGAAGGCTTCACTACCAACTTCTTTAAGATTACTTGAGAGTAGATTCACTTTTGTCAAACCAGTAAGGTTGGAACAAACATAGGCAGGGAGTCTTTTTACATTACTTGATATGATAAATGTTTGGATTCCTGTCAAATCTTGGAAAGGAGAAGAATATGAGAAGTCATTACAATTCTCAGCATCCCATGTGACAGTAGTCAAGCCTGTGCAACCATAGAAAGCATATTCACCAATAGTTTTTACAGATTTGGGAATGGAAATAGAAGTCATCTCTGATTGCCTATTACAAAGATTTACAGGGATATGTTCTACTTCATTTCCAAAATAAAAGTGTTTTATGCCTGTTGTTTCATAAAATGGAGAGGTTGAAGAATAGTAATTGAAGTCTCCACAATTTATTGCATTCCATGTTACATTATTTAAATTACTACAACCACCGAAGGCTTTAAAGCCAATTGAGGTCACCGACTTGGGGATTGTGATGTTAGTTAAGCCTGAGCAACCATAGCAACAATACGCTGGTATTGTCTCAACTTCATCACCAAATATGAAAGTCTTTATATTTTGCATCTCTCTAAAAGGAGTCGAATTGCATGATACTGCATTCCAAGTAACTGAGATCAATGAAGTACAATCCAAACTTACATACCAAGTCTCGTAGGGTTCCCCAATATACTCTCCACCTATCGGAACCTTTACTGTACCGAATGCATTGCCAATTGAAGCCACCGAGTTGCCGATGGTCATTGAGGTTAAACCACAGCCAGAAAAAACATAATCACCAATAAATGTCAGCGAATTAGGGATGATCGCCGAGGTCAGGTCTATACAACCGACGAAGGCATATTGCTTAATGGCAGTCACCGTATTTGGAATATCAAGATTAGTTACCTTAGTGCCATTAAGATACAGATTCTTAGCATAAGATAAAGGGTTAGAAGTACTCCCCACAAAATCTATATTACACCATGCGGCAATATCACCAATGTTAACTCTTGTTAAGCCTTGGCAGTTATAGAAGGCGCCATCGGCAATTGACTTTACCGAATTTGGGATTGTCACCGAACTCAAGCTAAGACAATGCCTGAATGCATTTCTTTTAATTGTTGTAACACCATTAGGTATCACAAGATTAGTAATCTTACTGCCATTTAGATAAAGACTATGAGCATAATATAATAAGTAACCATCAATAAAATCGATATTACACCATGAGGCGATATCACTTATGTTAACCCTTGTTAAGCCACTGCAACCATAGAAGGCACTTCTACCAATTGATGTCACCGAGTTGGGGATGGTCACCGAAGTCAAACCATAGCATTGATAAAAAGCATGGCTAGCAATTCCAGTGCATCCATTTTTCAAAACTATTGATGTTCCATTTGGCATTGTGCCTTTATACTCATATGCCACCATTCCTGCATATACCAATCCGTCTGGCTGATTGTTATACCAAGGTGTATCAGAGAAAGCACTGGAGCCAATAATTGTCACCGAGTTGGGGATGGTCACAGTTGTCAAACTAGTGCAACCATAGAAGGCAGAATTGCCAATCTCTTTTACCGAGTTGGGGATTGTCACCGAGGTCAAGCCAGTGCAACTAGTGAAACCACTCAAATATTTCACCGAGTTGGGGATGGTCACCGAAATCAAACCACTGCAATGAGAAAAAGCATCGCTAGCAATTCCAGTGCATCCATTTTTCAAAACTATTGATGTTCCATTTGGCATTGTGCCTTTATACTTATATGCCACCATTCCTGCATATACCAATCCATTTGGTTGATTGTTATACCAAGGTGTATTATAGAATGCATAGGAGCCAATAGTTGTCACCGAGTTGGGGATTGTCACCGAGGTCAAGCCACTGCAATTAGAGAAGGCAGAGTTTCCAATCGAAGTCACCGAGTTGGGAATGATTACCGATGACAAACCAGTGCATTTATAGAAGGAATGATTGCCAATAGATGTCACCGATCTAGAAATGCTTATTGAAGTCATACAATTGCAACCATCGAAGGCTTGGTTGCCAATTGATGTAATCAAGTATGATTTGCCATTATAACTGACACTGGTAGGTATAGTAATAGCTCCACTAAGATTACTGTATGCAACATAACCACTTTCATAATCATAATCAGGGGAGTTTTCGTATGTCAACGTCACACTTGTACCATCGTCGTTATAATTGTAACACAACCCATCTACCATAAAGTCGTAGGCGCTCATTGTTATTGGAATTGCCAATATGAGCAATAGCAATGTAAACAAACGTTTTCTCATAATATTTGCATTTTAGATTCTTCAGTCATTGTTACTCAAGTTTCTGAAGTGCTGTGTGTCAGTCAATTCTAACAATAGTATAGTAAAACTCCACATCGTCACATAAAGTGCTGTTCCACGGGGTTTCGTATTCCTTGTCAACCTTGAAGTCTGGCAAATGTTCTTTTAAAGAAGTGTCTTTGCCTTTGACTTGCACCCAAGACTTGTCTTTGCAGTGTAATATAGTGCGGCCATCTTTTGTCTTCTCAGCCATACTAAAATTAAGTTTGTAAGTGTCTGCTTTGGGCTGAACCTGGTATATTCTATCATTAGTCAGCATAAAAGCAAATCCACCCACCACATTGTTAAATCTGCGTTTTACAAGTTCGATGCGACGCACGTCTTTCCAGAAATTATACTTTACTATGTTGTCGGCACCTTGATTCTTCAGTATATCAGTGAATTCTTTGGAATCACCAAATCGTTTTATCTTAATAGGTTCTATCTTTGTAGGGTATTTCAACTCTACAATGGCAAACCGGCTATCTTTCTCAACAACAATGTCAAGATACATTTCTTGAAGTTCTGCTGGGTGTGAGTCTTCTTTTTTCTTTCTATTTGGATTTACCCAAACGTAATCATTATCTTTGTTTAATTCCTGTGCAGGGACATGGTATTCCAATTCAACAGCATCGTAGTTTCCACTCTTAAGCAACCACATTGCTAACTGTAGTTGGAAATCTCGTTCATTAAACAATATACGCTTGTTACCTTGCTCAATCCAACAGCGAAGGTCTTGTTCTAAAAGTTTTAGTAATGTCATAACAAATTATATTTAAAATATTAATTCTAGGTTGGCTGGCATATACTTGATCCTACCAACGGGATTATTATTAATCTTGTTTTATTATTTGTGAAGGTACACTACAAGTCGGCGCAGGCCATGCTATGGTGGACTGTGCTGTGAGACTATTAGTGTTGTGGTTGTGTGAAAACTATTTTCTCTTAATGCAAATGGGGGGGGGTAATGGGTTGGTGTTCAGCGTATTATCGATAACACATTGAACTAAATTGTGATATTTATTGAAGTTTATCACTTTGTTTTTGCCTTTGGTTTATGCTTTATTTTTGCAAAGATATTAAAAAGAATTGATTTATCAGTAATTAGCAGATTATTTTTTTAAAAGAAGTGTCATCTTTATTTTGTGTAATGATAGCGCATTGTGAGGATTGTTACAATGACAGTTTGGTCATTAACAGTGTAAACAATGCGGTGCTCGTGGTTTATGTGTCGTGACCACTTGCCAGCGAGCGAGAAACGAAGTGCCTCGGGTTTGCCAATGCCTGTGTAGGGATGCTCTGCAATATCAACGATAAGCCTATTAATCTTCTCTACGAGTTTGACATTGCCGCTTTTTATGAAATGCCGGTATTGCTGCTGTGCCTCGCGGGTGAAAACTATTCGGTACATGCCATGCGATTTAAGAACTCCTCAACCGATTCGTTTTGAGCTTGGGTATATGTTTTCCCATACTCCACATCATGCTCGGCAGCTTGGAGCGATTCCATTATCTCTGGCTGTCGCATTATGTATTCAGTCTCCTTAAGTGCATTGTACTCTTCTAACGAGATAACCACCACACTCTCATTGTGAGGGCGGCTTATCAAGAGAGGTTCGCTATTGGCAATTACTTGGTCAAGAAATCCTTTTAGATTTGAGCGAAGCTCTGTAAAATTGGCTGTTTTCATAATCAATCATGTTAAAAACGTACAAATTTAAGTACTTATTTTGGAAATTGCAAATTTTATCTAGTTTTTTAGACAAAAGAACATAAGTCCACATAAGAATAGAATAATTTTTTAGACAGACTGACAAACTGAACAAACTGACAAACAATGTCTTTATGTCTGTATTGTCAAAAAAGTGAGTAGAAGCAAGGACTCCGAGGTGGTTTTAGACACATAAAGAATCATATTTCCATATGATACTGGTCTAATCTCAAAAAGTTGCCACTTCGTGGTCACAAAGCCTGCTTACGCAGGATAATTTATATATTTCCGCCGTGAGGCGATTCCTGTTTTTCTGAATGGGACACGCCAAAGTATAGGCGATTAAGCATCGGAAGATGCTGGGCGGGTCGAAGACCCGACTTCAATCGTAAGACCATGCAAGAACCCCAGAGGGGTTCGCAGCTTGGCGTATAACTGCCTGTTTAAAAATTTATTAATATTTAAAGATAACCAATGATATAATTCGTTTTTTCCACATAAAATATTCTAAATAACGGCATGGGACACGCCATTTTGCGACTGATCATGCACACACTAAATACAAAGAGGGTGTGTCAAAATTGAGGAGTCACGCTGCGCGTGAGAAATCTTTCAAATTATTCCAAATTTAACAAATAATTATTTTATTTAAAATCAAAGAATTAAATGATGTTTGATTTGATATGATTTGTTCGATTTCTGCGCGAAGCGCACTAAGTTAAAATTTTGACACACCTTCTTCTGATTATTTCTTGATTCCGTCGCGCTTGAGCAAGGCGTCGATTTTGGGCTCGCGGCCGCGGAAGCGTTTGTAGAGCGTCATTGGAGGCTCGGTGCCGCCACGTTCAAGGATGTTCTCTTTGAATGACTTGGCTGTTTCGGGATTGAAGATGCCGTCTTCCTGGAATTTGCTGAAGGCATCGGCATCGAGAATCTCCGCCCACTTGTAGCCATAGTAGCCGGCAGCGTAACCACCTGAGAAGATGTGTGTGAACTGTGGTGACATCATGCATCCATTAACTGGCTCAAAAATCTGCACTGGCCTCATTGCATTATACTCAAACTTGAAGGCATCTCCCGAAACAGGTTGGGTGATAGTGTGATAAGCCATATCAAGGAAACCGAAACTAAGCTGGCGCAGGCAGGCGTAGGCAGCGCCATATTGTTCTGAGGCTTTGATTTTTTCCACCAAATCCTGTGGGATGTTCTCGCCGGTGAGATAGTGCTTGGCGAAACTGTCGAGATACTCGCGCTCGCTCAAGAAGTTCTCATTAAACTGCGATGGCAGCTCCACGAAGTCGCGATAAACGTTTGTTCCCGAAGTGGAGACATATTTACACTTTGAAAGCATGCCGTGCAAGCCGTGCCCAAACTCGTGCATGAAAGTCTCAACCTCGTAGTAGGTGAGCAGTGAAGGCTTGGTCTCAGTAGGACGGGTGAAGTTCATTGTGAGAGTGACTATAGGTCGCACATCCTTACCGTCGGCATCGCGGTACTGCTCACGGAAGTTTGTCATCCATGCACCGCTCTGCTTGGTCTCACGTGGGAAGAAGTCGGTGTAGAGCAGAGCCACGAAGTTGCCGTTGTCGTCGGTAACATCATAAACGTGCATCTCAGGGTTAAAGACTTGCGCATCAAAGTTCTCGGTGAAATGCAGTCCGTAGAGCCTTGTTGCCAAACCAAATACACCGTCAATCACATTCTCAAGTTTGAAATATGGCCTAAGCAGCTCGTCGTTGATGCTGTATTTCTCCTCTTTGAGTTTGTTGGAGTAATAGGAATAGTCCCATGGCATAATAGTGAACTTTTTGCCTTCGAGCTTACTGGCATACTTGTTCAGGTTGTCCATATCGCTTTTTTGTGTCTTGGTGTAAGCGTCTTTGAGCTGGTTGAGCATATTATAGACATTGGTGGGATTCTCCGCCATTTTATTGGCAAGCTGATAGTCGGCAAACGACTTGTAACCAAGCAGGTTGGCAAGTTCCAAGCGAGTGTTGGCTATTTGCTGCATTATCTCGATGTTGTTGAACTCGCCGCTGGTACACTGCGAGTTATACATCTTATAGAGCTTCTCACGCAGGTCACGACGGGAGCTGTATTTCATAAACGCCATGTAGCTGGGAGCGTGCAGAGTGACAAGATACTCTCCCTCACGGTCTTTAGCCTTTGCTGCCGCAGCCGCTGCATCGATGGCACTCTCGGGAAGACCATCAAGCTCATCTTTAGTGAGCCACATTTCATATTTAGAGGTCTCTTTTAGGGCATTCTGGTCAAATTTCAGAGTAAGTTGCGAGAGGCGAGTTGATAGCTCACGGTATTTGTCACGGTCAGCGCCTTGGAGTGCAGCACCACTGCGCACGAACGACTCGTGAGTTTTCTCGAGCAGCATCCAATCCTCTTGGTCATATTTTGACTTGTCGAAATGATTATACACATAGTCAATGCGTTGCCATAGTTTCTCATTTAGTGTCACGCTGTTGCCATGCTCAGTAATCAGTGGAGTCATACGTTCCGATACCGCCATCAGCGAATCATCGGCATTTGCCGATAGCATTGGGTAGAACACTCCCAACACGCGGTTTAGCATCTCGCCTGAACGCTCTAAGGCGACGATGGTGTTCTCAAAGGTTGGCGTAGCCTCTTGGTTGGCGATTGCGTCGATTTCGGCGCTGTGACGTTTCATGCCTTCGATAATGGCGGGCTCATAGTCGGCGGTAGTGATTCGGTCGAAGGGTATAGCGCCGTTGGTGGTCTTAAACGGCTGGAAAAAAACATTGTCGGCACTAATCATAGTAGCAATAGAAAGTAAAAAGGTGATTGATAAGAATAATTTTTTCATATTTTATATAGTTAACAAGTTGACAAGTTGACGAGTTATATGTCATTTATCACGGCGTCAAGCATGAGAGCATAGTCGCTGGATGGAATTCCTAATTTGTGAACTAAATATTTTGCGTCGGCTAAATATAGTTCCGAAAAAGCTTCAGAATCATTTTTCTCAAGTTCAAACGACTTGCGGTATTGTGTGATAGCTTCGGCAATACGACCCATCACCTGCAGCACATGACCGTAGTTGAGATAGTCCTGCGATGTCGGTGTGTCATCGTTGATGATCTTCTCATAGTAGTTCACCGCCTGCTCATGCTTGCCTGTGAGCAGCGAGCACCAAGCGATGGGACGCCAGGCACGATGCTTGGCTTTAGGCATGAAATCGGCTTTATAGTATTGCTTCAGGGCGTTTTCATAATCGCCTTTGTCAAGATGACAGTGTCCCACACTGAGACACAGGTTCACGCTCTGTGGCGACAGTTCAAGAGCTTTGTTATAATACTCAATCGCCATGTCGTGCTCATGGAGGCTTCGGTAGCATTGTGCCATCTGTTTGGTGTTCCATGCATCGGCATTGTCAACGAGCTCATATCGGGAGTAGTTCTTCAGCGCCTCGCGGTATTTTCCGAGAGACTGTTGAGCAAAACCTATCTTTTGATACACATGCGGGTCGGCATCATGGTTGGCTACCATTTGGCGGTAGAAGCCGATGGCATCTTCATAGAAGCCGTTTTTGAAGTAGAACTCGGCGATTACCGATAGGGTAGAGGTGTCGCTGATGTAAGGCTTCAGGCACTCCACTTCGGTGAGGTTGATGTTGGTGTCGAAGATTGACATGAACTCGCGTCTTCGGGAGAACAGCTTGAAGAAACGGTAGAGATCTTGGATATATCGGTTGACGATGTTGTCGCGCATCTTGATTACCGACTGCGCGTCCTCGCTTTGAAGTTCCTGGAACTGCTCTCGATGTTCATCAAACTGCTGGAATAGCATGTTTCGCTGCGACTCAGGAGCCGAAGCGATGTAAATGAGCATAGAGTACTTATCGCTGTCGCATAAAATAGGCATAACGCTGAACAGTGATGTGAGAGGGATGCTTTTTGTCCCAAACATGCTGGTCATTATCGAGGTGTTCTTATGATATGGTAGGAACCAGTTGGAGAGCGTATTGAAGAACGGGAAACTTTTGAGTTTAGAGAATGTGGAAATAAACACGTCTCCTCCTTGCATCTGCAACTCGTTGAGCTCATCAAGTTTGTTTGTTATTCCGCTCTTATCAAGCCATTCTTGCCATTGTGGGTTCTCTTCTATCTCGGTGATATCGAGTGCGCTGGGAGTCTTTCCTTTAATTTTATCAAGAAGCTCGGAGCTCATCTTGTTGAGTTCGGGTGTGATGATGTCGTGAAGTTTCTGAGAGATGTTTTCGGTGTTGCGGCTATGTATCAAACGCGTGAAAATGAGTTGCATGTCGCTGATAAAATCTGGTTCACCCTCAAGTTGCTTGAGAGCGGTCAATATATCATCATAGATTGCGATACGGTTGCGATAAAGGAAGATGATGATGACCGCATTGATGAGCGCTCGCAGTTTGAGGTCACTGTCGTTAAGCATAATATAGCTTTTTATAAGTAACTCGAGTTTTGGAGCGTCAAAGAATTTAGACAGCCCGAGCATTAATGCAGAGAGCACCAGACTCTTGACATGAGCTGGCAGGTTCTCGTTGCCGAGCAACGCTGATATGTCTTCTACATCGGCTGCTGTAGCGGGGAAAATGCTCCACACCTTATTGAAAATGTCGCTTTCAAGGGTCTCACATTGGCGCAAAATTTCAGTCATAGCCTCGTTGTTGTGGGTGTCTTCGACATTCTCGCCTATCAGTTGAAGCTTGTTGCGCTCTGCAAAATAATCATCAACAATAGCTTTCAATGCTCTATTTCTATATTGTTGGTTGCGCTGATAGAAGATGTGGGTAGATTGCGACGCTGCCAGCGCAATGACAGTTTTGTCAGTAAGTAGATAGGTATCGGCGATGATTTGTGACAAAATGTTGTCACGTTGCGGGTCAAGGACCCCTTGTGACATGTATTGCAGCATGTAGTGATAGGAAGTGGTGATTTGTTTCAGTTCCTCGCTAAGCTCCCATTGCTGAGTGTCGTCAATCATGGCTTTAAGGTACTTCAGTGCCAGAACCAGCTGCCGGCTGTCCAAATATTGTGTAACTAATTTTCGGTATTTTGAAATTTCTGCTTTATCCATTGATGTTAATATAAATTTATATATTGCATATAGCAAAAACTGTGCAAAAATAGGTGTTTTGCACGAAAACTGACAAAAAAATATGATTTTTATTTTGTAGTTATAATAGATTGCATTACTTTTGCACTAAAATAAGCGAAACAAATAAAAACAAATATTAACGTTTTCAATAAGGTAGTAATATGGTAATCCAGCGAAAACAATCTTTATTTCTTTTGATAGCAGCCATTTTGATGGGCGTTTTTGCTTTTATGCCCTCACTGTGGGATGCCAGTGGAAACACTATACTTGGTGGATATAGCGAAAGTCTTGATATGGTTCCTTTCATATTGAGCTGCCTCACTGCTTTGCTGTCGTTTATCACAATTTTCAAATACAAGAGTTTGAGATTCCAGAAAATTCTTTGTGTTGTGAATATTCTGTTGATTATCGCCACATTAGCGTCAATATGCTCTATTGCCTTGATGCACAAGGATTGTGACTTGCTTGAAAGTATGACCTATTATAATATACTACCTGTGTTGGCAATCATCTTCCTGTTGCTTGCCCACAAAGGCATTTCTCACGACCAGCGTTTGCTGAGCGGTAGCAGTAGAATCAGATAAAAGAGGAACGAAGAACGTGGAACGGAGAACGAGATTCCACTTTCCACCTTCCACCGATAAACGATAAAACGAGATGGTAATAGCATTAGTCACAGTATTTGTGATTGGTTATTTGTTGATTACTCTTGAACACACGTTAAAGATCAACAAATCGACCTTCGCGCTCATAATGTGTGGGGTGCTGTGGTCGATATACTCATTATGCACCCATGATGTTAAGGAGGCCGCTCTTCTCACATTTCTTGGCGAGACGTGCGAGATATTGATGTTCCTTATCGCCGCGATGACGATTGTGGAGCACATCGACCGCTATGGCGGTTTCAGCTTTATCACAGAGCATATCCATGCCAAGAACAAGCGCCGTATGCTGTGGATACTGTCGGTCACCACCTTCTTTATGTCGGCGGTGCTCGACAATATGACAACTACCATCATCATGATTATGATGCTGCGCCGACTGCTTCCCGACCAGAAGGAGCGATGGATTTTTGCAGGAGTGCTGGTGCTGGCGGCAAACAGCGGCGGTGCGTGGTCGCCAATTGGTGACGTGACCACCATCATGCTGTGGATGGCCGATAAGGTTACTGCTCCTAGCCTGATAGAGAACCTGCTCTTGCCGTCTATCATCTCGGTGGTTGTGCCAGTGGCAATCGCCACACGATGGATTAAGAAAGAGCCAATGCCCAAACCCATGGCTCGCCGTGAGGAGGCGATACTCATGTCGCAGGAGCATCCCCACATCAGCAAGGCTATACTTATCCTCGGTGTGGCAGGATTGCTGTTTGTGCCTATCTTTAAGACCGTGACGCACCTTCCGCCTTACATGGGCATGATGATGTCGCTCGGCGTGATTTGGCTCGTGACTGAGATATTGATTACCCGCTATAAGATAGATCCTAAGCTGGGTGGTCGTGTGTCGCAGGCGATGCGCCACATCGATATGTCATCGATATTGTTCTTCCTTGGCATCCTGATGAGCGTGTCGGCATTGCAGCAGGCAGGCATTCTGCATACTGTGGCAGGGAGTTTGAACGATAATATTCACGAACCGGTGACAATTGCCGGACTGATTGGTGTGTTGTCGTCGATTGTCGATAACGTGCCGTTGGTGGCTGCTTGTATCAAGATGTTCACCGGCATGACAGGTGGTGATCCAACCTATCTCTCTTATTTCGTGGAAGACGGCCTGTTCTGGCACCTGCTCACCTTCACAGCCGGTGTGGGCGGTAGCCTCCTGATTATCGGTTCCGCAGCAGGAGTGGTGGCCATGGGCATCGAGAAGATTCCGTTCTTCTGGTACTTCAAGCGAATCACCTTTATTGCCTTCCTCGGCTACCTCGCCGGAATACTCTTCATCTGGCTCGAGAACTTCATTTTTGTGTAAGTGCTAAAATTATTGTTTTTTAGACAAAAGAACATAAGAAGCATAGTTCCATTTGATACTGGTATAATCTCACAAAGCTGCGAGCGGAGCTCGTCACAAAGCCTGCTTACGCAGGAATATTTTAATTCATCCGCGCTTGCGCGGCTTTGCGACACCGATAGGTGCAACTTTGTGAGAGGAAATGCCGCATGGTGGGCGCTTCGCTTAAAAATGCGATTAAGCGAGACAAAGCCGAGTTTGCTCAATGCCTTGCGAGCGTGAGCATTTTATCTAAAATTGCATACAAATTTGATAAAAAATTTCATATACGCTGGCGACAAACAATTTTTATTTTAATTTTCAATTAATTTCTCGCCGAAGGCGACCATTCCTGCGTGGGGCATTAGTTTAATCTGGTAAATTTGTGGTTTCAAAAATTGAGACTGTGTCCCCTCTAAACTCTAACCTCTAACCTTCAAGTTTATTTCCAAATAAACTTGAATACCCTTGCATATTTCCTTTTTATTCACTAAATTTGCAGACTTAAAGCATAAACCAACGGCAAATATACGTGATAAACTCCAACAAATATCACTCTTTGTTTCAATGTGCCGACTATAACACATTGAACATCAATAAATTAACCCCCCCCATTTGCGGTGGGCGGGAATAGCTGCCACGCTTCCACATCACTGTTCCTATCCATCACAGTCCACCATAACGGCCTGTGCCGCGTCGTCGTGCGTTTTTTCAAAAAAAAAGCGTTGCAACAGCAACATAAGTCTTCACGCTTTTTTTATTCACCATTAACAAAAAAACTCGATTCGGGAGACTTAAGAGGTTAGTAAATTATTTTATGCCAACAAATTTTAAAATATGGTTTGTTCCACACCCTTATAACAAATCTGATAATGGAGCTGTTATTTGTCCATGGAACATGAGTGGCTTGCATCGCCGCAAATTGTTGGAATCACATGGCACTTCTGTTATTGATTATTCACACATGAAGAATGAGGATTGTGACATCACTTTCGTTGGCGAATGGGAGTGTTGCTCTGAGCATCGCCCAAATCCATTATGGAAAGCCGATTTACGAGATATTTATAAAGATATTCATTCCCCGTTTCTCACTGTTTTAGATTCTCATCCACAAGTGTTAAACACAGATCCTTTTGTCTTTGGCGACTACTTCTATTATGTATGTTGCAAAGTTCGCGAAGGAATGAATCCAGGCGATATAGTTATATTTGGAACTTTCAAGAAGGATAAGCCTGAAGAACTTATTGTTGACACGGTAATGGTTTTATTGGGTAATTATGAAATTAAGGAGAATGAAGACAAATATTTTCCTTATGCCTACTATAATGTTACGCTAAGCAAAATTCTTCCTAATAAAAAAGTATGGATTGGCAAAATGTATGATAACAGAAAACATAACAGAAATTATCTAGAGCACATTTATCAGGATTTAGAAAATAGTTATAATGAAATCTATAATAAGAATCAAAAACTCTTCTCTTTTGTTCCATGTAAAAGATTAATTGAAGACCCAAACAATACTCAAATCGTCACATCACTACCTGTTATTACTGTAAAGAATAGTAAAGGTGATGTTTTAAAAGGTGCTAGAAATGGCAGTCACATAGAAGTGTCTTCCGCTAGCGAAATGAAAGATATTTTTGATGATATTGTGAGGCAAGTCCAGACCAATGGTTTTGAATTAGGTGTTTATATGCCTATGCCAGAATTTAAGGAGTTGAAATATATCATCAACAAATGTCCCGATTGCTTGAGATGTAAGAATTGTTTTATGTTAATTAACAAACACTACTTATATGAGACAAAATAATCTATTTAAATCCATTTTGCTCGCTTTAATAGCGGCAATGCTCCCGCAAATTGCGAGCTCCCATGACTTCGAGGTTGATGGAATATATTACTTGATAAACGGCAACCATGCTACTGTGACATTTAGAGGAAATAGTGCTTTTGCATATTCAAACGAATACACTGGAGACGTTAACATTCCCCCAACAGTCAGCTACAACGGTACTACTTATCCGGTGACCGAGATTGGTGACCATGCCTTTTCTAATTGCACCGGCTTGACCTCGGTAACCATCCCCAATTCTGTGACAACGATTGGTGAGTATGCCTTTTCTAATTGCACCGGCTTGACCTCGGTGACCATCCCCAACTCGGTGACGTCGATTGGCTACTGGGCTTTCGAGCGTTGCAGTGGCTTGACCTCGGTGACCATAGGCAACTCGGTGACTGAGATTGGCGGTAATGCCTTCATAGATTGCACTGGCTTGACTTCGGTAATAATAGGCAACTCGGTGACGACGATTGGCGGCTCTGCTTTCAATGGTTGCAGTGGCTTGACCTCGGTAACCATCCCCAACTCGGTGACGGAGATTGGTATTTATGCTTTCGCTGGTTGCACTGGTTTGACCTCGGTGACAATCCCCAGCTCGGTGACCTCGATTGGTGACCATGCCTTTTCTAATTGCACCGGCTTGACCTCGGTGACCATCGGCAACTCGGTGACTTCTATTGGCAGTTGGGCCTTCAACAATTGCACTGGCTTGACAAACATTTATAGTTATATTGAAGATCCTCCTTATGGATACAATGTTTTTTATGGTGTTAATAAAAACGATTGCATTTTGACAGTTCCAATAGCCTCAATCAGTTTGTATAAAGCTAGAGATCCATGGAATAGTTTTATTTATATATACCCTGATGTTTTTGTGACAGAAATACATCTTAATACTACACAATTATCCATGTATGTTGGCCAAACAGCAACACTAACAGCCTCAGTTTTTCCAACAAATGCTTGTGATGTTGTTGGTTGGATATCTTCTAATACATCTGTTGCGACAGTTGACCAAAATGGTACGGTTTTTGCTAATGAACCTGGCACTTCAACAATAATAGCAACAACAAGAGATGGTTCTAATTTGAGCGCTTCATGCATTGTGACAGTAGAACAACTTGTTACATCTATCGAATTCAGCGAACAGAATAAAATTTTAAATGTTGGTGAGTCATTTATGCTATCTCCTACTATTCTCCCAGAAAACGCCAGCAACAAATCTGTAACTTGGTCTTCAAGCAATCCAACAGTGGCAAGTGTTGACTCTTTAGGAAATGTTACTGCTTTGAAGCGAGGCACAACTACAATAACTGCCACCACCAATGACGGTAGCAATCTTAGTGCTTCGTGCGTAGTGACAGTGGTGCAACCCGTGATGGGCATAACTCTTAACGAAAATAGCCACACATTAAAATATAATGGTCAAGATAATTTCTCGTTTAAACTTGTTGCTACTACTACTCCCAGCAATGCCAACAACCATGCTGTAGTGTGGTCATCAAGCAATAATAATGTCGCTACAGTAGCGAGCGACGGAACAGTGACTTCTACCGGCAAGGGTGTTACCACAATTACCGCAACTACCACCGACGGTAGCAACTTGAGCGATTCGTGCATTGTGACCGTTGAGCAATTGGCAACAGAGATTTCT
>JAFYYG010000036.1 GCA_017557625.1 Muribaculaceae bacterium | reverse complement strand
CTACCAAAATTAGTAGGAACAATTATAAAAAAGAGTCACCCCCGCAATATTAAGGTAGATTTTAGGTAACGTTTTATAAAGAAAAATCGCCAACTATTTAATAGCCAGCGGTTTATAAATATAATTGTGGTACCTCCAGGATTCGAACCGGGGACACATGGATTTTCAGTCCATTGCTCTACCACCTGAGCTAAGGCACCATCGTGGTTTTGCGATTTGCGAGTGCAAAGTTACGGCAAGTTTTTGAGATGACCAAACTTTTTGCGCAAAAAAATCAAATTATATTCTAAAAACGCTCAAAAATGGAAAAAAACGGAAACTAATCAACTACATATGAGAAAAAAGCCGTACCTTAGCGGGTTATTTCGCAAGAAAACCAGCAAGCGACAGCTTGCGACTAAACCAGCGAGCGAAGCGAGCGACTAAACTATGGAACAGTTGATGCAGTATATATGGCAACACCGGCTGTGGCGCGCCGACGACATGGTAACCAACGATGGCCGACACGTGAGGGTCCTCGACCCGGGGCTCCTAAACACCGACGCGGGCCCCGATTTCTTCAACGCCAAAGTGGAGATTGACGGACAGACGTGGGTAGGGAACATCGAGATCCATGTGAGGGCGAGCGACTGGAAACGCCACGGCCACGACAACGACAGCGCCTACGACAGCGTGGTGCTGCATGTGGTCGATAAGGACGACGCACCGGTCTATCGCACCAACGGCGAACGCATCCCGCAACTGGTACTGCAAGTGTCACCACTGTTCAACATGAGCTACGACCAACTAATGAACAGCCATCAGGAACTGCCGTGCGCCAGAATCATCTCCAACGTGCCCCAACTCACCATTACCGAATGGATTGAGAGATTAGCGTTTGAGCGGCTGCACAGCAAGGTGGAGCGAGTGCGCGACATCCTGGAGCTCTACCACGGCAGCTGGGAGGAGGTGTGCTACGTCACTGTGGCGCGCAACCTGGGCTTCGGCATCAACAACGAGGCCTTTGAACGACTGGCACGGCGCACACCGCTGCGGCTGCTGCACAAGCACAGCGACTCGCTGCTGCAAGTCGAGGCGCTGCTCTTTGGGCAAGCGGGCCTGCTCGACCCCTCGGCAGCTAGTGCCGATGATTACTACCGCCACCTGTGCTCGGAGTATGCCTTTCTCGCTAACAAGTTCTCGCTGCGCCCCATGGAGAGCGAGGCGTGGAAGATGTTCCGCATCAGGCCGCAGAACTTCCCATACCGCCGCATAGCGATGCTGGCGCAATACATTGAGGGCGGGTTCAATCTGATGAGCAAGATTCTTGACGCCGACGGAGAGAAAGAGCTGCGACAGCTTTTCCAAGTGGAGCTGACTGGCTACTGGAGCAACCATTTCTCCTTTGGCAAACCCAATGAGCGCCCCACGATGGCACTGAGTGACAAATCAATCGACATCGTGCTTATCAACACCGTGGCACCGCTCTACTATGCCTATGGCGAGATAACTGGCAGCTATGCCCTCACCGACAAGGCGATAAGCCTGCTTGAGAGTCTTAAACCCGAGAGCAATTCGATAGTCAAAACATTTGTGACAGCAGGCATCGAGTGCGACAGCGCGCTCACCTCGCAGGCTTTGATAGAGCTTAGGCGCAGCTACTGCGAAGCCCGCAAATGCATCTACTGCAAGATTGGACACCGCCTGCTAAGCGAGAGCGCACATAGATAAAACATTAACAAACAATTAATAACAACTATATTTAAACTTACAAAACATGAGAAAATTTTTATTGATGGCAACCTTATCGTGCCTGGGACTGATGAGTGCCCATGCCGAGACAGTGGTGCCGCTAACTTATGGCAATTTCGACAAATGGATCACACGACACATCACAGAGTCGAAAGTGATTGGAGGACAGGAGAAGAAAGTTTTTGAGATTGGACCTTCACAGAATATCTATGGTCCTAAGGCATATAACAACATGGGCGGCTCGCCATGGGCAACGAGCAACGTCTTAGCCAAAGTGATGGGGATAGTGAAAACCAGCAACGCCGTGTTCCCCGATGTGCGTGGAAATGGTTTCTGCGCCAAGCTCACCACTATGATTGAGCATTGCAAGGCCGTGGGAGTCATCAACATCGACGTACTGGTGTCGGGAAGCATATTCATGGGACAGATGATGGAACCTGTGAGCAGCACAAAAAACCCCTACAGCAAGATGAACATGGGAGTAGCTTTCACCAAAAGGCCTAATTACCTGCAATTTGACTACAAAGTCGAGGTTCCCTCAGGACAGAGAGTATATTGCCCAGGCTTTGGCAGCAAGAAGAACCTGTCGGGGCAAGACTATGCCGAGGTGTTCGTGCTGCTGCAGCGCCGCTGGGAAGACAGCAACGGCAATCTACACGCTGCACGCGTAGGCACTGGTCGCCAGCGCTTTGGCAAGACAGTATCCAACTGGGTCAACAAGCACCGCATCCCCATCTGGTATGGTGACATCACTAAGCACGCCGGCTACCAGTCTTACATGGGACTAATTCCAAAGGATAAGTCTTACTATGCCAAGAACAGCAAGGGCAAGATGGTTCCCGTAATCGAGGAGAAATGGGATGACGCTAACGCTACCCCAACACACATCATCGTGATGGCATCCTCAGGCTGCGGCACTGCCTACACTGGCACCCCAGGAATGGCGTTCTGGATTGACAACATTTCGCTGGTGTATTAAATACAAAATCAATTTATGGGGAGCTAACTCTTATAGCTCCCTTTATTATTCACCATCAAATCCATTGTTTATGAATAAAATACTTAGCATCAGAACAACGAGACTTTTCATCGCAGTATTCCTTGCTATGAGCTGCTGCTTTATGAACTCTTGTAAAGGCAATATAGAAAAAGAAACTAAAGTGAAAATCATTCCAGATAAACATGTAGAATTAATCCTTGAATTCACACATGAAGACATCTTAAAAGAGCTTGCAAATTACAGCAAATTAGAGAATGACTCTATCATTTCTCTCTTTGAACAAGCACTTTCAAATACAAATCTTGAAAACAACAATTTCGTGGAAGAATTCTACATGAACTACCTCAACCTTGGCGGAAACCCTATATCATTATTTGCCAAGAATGTAGATTACCTTAAAGGGAGCAGCTTTGTCACACAAGATGAAGCAATAGATTTGATTAAAAGAGAAATATATATAAACCTTGAAGATAATTGCAAGATTATAAGAACACGCCTCGAACGCATTGGTATAGAGGGTTTCGAAATCAACAACACAGAAAAATTAGGGCGCATACAGATAAAAATGCCTATGGTTGATGATTTGGATCGCGTGATTAGGTTACTACAATCTAAAGGTAATTTAGAATTTTATGAGACTTATAAATATCATGAAGTCGTAGATAGTCTTAAAAATCTTAGCAACTACGCCATTAGCATATCCAATGACACAACCAAGAGCCTGATGACCATGCTCGGCAATATTAATGATAAATTCTACTGTGAGGTTGGACACGTTCTGGTTAGTGACACTGCAGCAGTTAATAAAATTATTAACAATAAAATAGCCAAAGAATTTCTTCCTTATAACCTAAAATTGCACTGGATATGTTCATCCACAGGTCATCAAGATCAACAATCCAATTCTATTACACTGATAGCAATAAAGACCGATATTGACTACTCACCATGTCTCACTGGTGAAGTAATTACCTACGCTGAACCTTATGAATACAAAGAAGGAGGATTTTTGGTGAAAATGTTTATGAACAACGAAGGCGCCAAACGCTGGTCACGCATCACTGAAGAGAATATCGGATTACCAATCGCTATCGTTATTGATGATCAGGTTTATTCTTACCCCAAAATTAGTGAAAAGTTTGATGCCGGCGTTTGCGAAATCTCAGGCATTCCAACTGCCGAAAAGGCTGCAGATCTTGCAAATATAATCGAAAGCGGACACATGAGAGGAAGACCAGCCATTGTCAGTAAAAAAGTTATTAATAACTAATTCTACTATTTATAGTGCTACATCGCGAAGTGGCATTGGTGGCAATAATAAATTTTTCTTTTTTCTTCACTCCTTTAAAGAAAAAACCGTAACTTTGTAGTCACAAAAAACACGCATTATGGCAAAGGAAGTGGGGCAAACCCCTATGATGAGACAGTTCTACGAGATGAAGGCGAAGCATCCCGATGCTTTGCTGCTCTATCGTGTGGGCGACTTTTATGAGACCTACGGCAACGACGCTATCGTGGCCAGCGAAATCTTGGGTATCACGCTCACACGCCGCTCCAACGGCACCGGCGGCAAAAACCTGGAGATGGCGGGGTTTCCACATCATGCCCTCGATACTTACCTGCCCAAACTGGTGCGCGCTGGCAAGCGTGTTGCCATATGCGACCAGCTCGAAGACCCCAAACTCACAAAGAAACTCGTGAAGCGCGGCATCACCGAGCTTGTCACGCCTGGCGTGGTGATGGGCAATACCCTTCTCGACCGCAAGGAGAACAACTTTCTTGCCTCCGTGCATTTTGGGAAGAAGGCCACCGGCGTGGCATTCCTCGACATAAGCACCGGCGAGTTCCTCGCTGCCGAGGGTTCGGTCGATTATGTTGACAAATTGCTCGGCAACTTCGCCCCCAAAGAAGTGCTTATTGAGCGCAGTAATCGTACCCGCTTCCAGCAATCGGCCTCATCAAAGTATCTAACTTTTGAGATGGAGGACTGGATTTTCACCGAGGAGTCGGCCACCGACCGCTTGCTCAGGCACTTCGAGACCAAGAACCTGAAAGGCTTCGGCATCCACAACATGACATGCGCCATTATCGCCTCGGGTGCCATACTCCACTACCTCGACCTCACCCAGCACACCCAAATCAAGCACATCACTTCACTATCACGCATCGAGGCCGAGCGCTATGTGCGCCTCGACAAGTTCACGGTGCGCAACCTTGAGCTCATAGCTCCGATGGCCGACGACGGCAAAAGTCTGCTCAACGTCATCGACAACACCCTGTCACCTATGGGTGCACGCCTGCTGCACCGCTGGATGATGTTCCCGCTAAAAGACGTGAAAGCCATCAACCGCCGCCTCGATGTGGTGGAGCATTTCTTCAAAGACACTCAGGGACGTGAACTGCTCAAAGAGCAGCTTGAAGTGATTGGCGACATCGAGCGACTGGTGTCGAAGGTAGCGGTGGCACGCATCTCGCCACGTGAGCTTGTGCAATTAAAATGCGCGCTACAAGCCATAAAACCCATCAAGCAGATGTGCGAACAGAGCGACAGCGAGGTACTGTACAGCTTTGGCGAGCAATTGAATCCCTGCCCGCTCATCAGCGACCGCATAGAGCGCGAGCTCAATCCCGACGCTCCTAGCCAGGTCAACCGTGGCAACGTGATACGCAACGGAGTGAGCGACGAGCTTGACGAACTGCGCAACATCTCATCAAGCAGCAAGGACTATCTGATGCAGCTTCAACAGCATGAGAGTGAGCGCACTGGCATTCCCAGCCTGAAGATTGCCTACAACAACGTGTTTGGCTACTACATTGAGGTGCGCAACACCCACAAGGACAAAGTGCCCGAGGAGTGGATAAGGAAGCAGACGCTTGTTAGCGCAGAGCGATATATCACTCCCGAGCTCAAGCAATTAGAAGAGAAGATTCTCGGTGCTGAGGAGAAAATTCTCACAATCGAGAACCAGCTGTTCAACGAACTTGTGGCGGCGGTGAGCGACTATATCCCCGCCATTCAGAACGATTCGGCACTCATAGCCCAACTCGACTGCCTGCTCTCCTTCACTCGTGTGGCACTCGAGAACCGCTACAACCGCCCCATCGTGGACGACTCGCTCGACATCGACATCACCGAGGGACGTCATCCCGTAATTGAGAAGCAACTGCCTGTGGGTGAGGTGTATGTGCCTAACAGCATCCAGTTGAGCAACGACGAGCAGCAGGTGATGATCATCACTGGTCCCAACATGGCGGGCAAGTCGGCATTGCTGCGCCAGACCGCCCTAATAGTGCTCATGGCTCAGATTGGCTCCTTTGTCCCCGCCGAGGCGGCCCGCATCGGCATTGTCGATAAGATTTTCACCCGTGTGGGAGCCAGCGACAACATATCTCTTGGTGAATCGACTTTCATGGTGGAGATGACCGAGGCATCGTCAATCCTCAACAACCTGAGCGAGCGAAGTCTTATCCTCTTCGACGAGCTGGGGCGCGGCACGAGCACCTACGACGGAATCTCTATAGCCTGGTCCATTGTGGAATATATCCACGAGACACAGGCACGCCCCAAGACGCTGTTCGCCACCCACTACCACGAACTTAACGAGATGGAAAAGACATTTAAGCGCGTGAAGAACTACAATGTGAGCGTGCGCGAGATGAACGGCAAGGTGGTGTTCCTGCGCAAACTCGTGCGCGGAGGCAGTGAACACAGCTTCGGCATCCATGTGGCGAAGCTCGCCGGTATGCCAAAGACCATCGTACACCGTGCTGATGAGGTACTTAAGCGACTGGAGCAGAACAGCAACAACGATTCGCTGAGCAAAGACCTCGACGATGTCGCCAACAACCGAAACGGCGTGCAGCTGTCGTTCTTCCAGCTCGACGACCCCGTCCTGAGCCAAGTGCGCGACGAAATCCTCAACACCGACATCAATAACCTCACTCCCATGGAGGCACTCAACAAGCTGAATGACATAAAATCTATCATTACAGGGAAAAAATAGTAAGTTTTTAATAGAATAGATAGCAGTAAAATAGTAAATAGTTTCCATCCATGCGCAAAGTCTTTTTATATATATTAATATGTGTCGCCTCGATTGGGGCGATGGCTCAACCTGAGCTAGCACAACAGCAGCTGGCAGCAAACCATAACCGTAGCGCCAGCAACCATTATGCCTATCCTAGTGAGCAACTGCCACAGCTCACACCCGCTCCCGAAGGCTACATGCCGTTCTTTATCAACCATTACGGGCGGCACGGCAGCCGATGGCTCACCAAGCAGAGCAGCTACGACAACCCCGTGGAGGCCCTCAAGACTCTGCAGAAAGAAGGGGCTTTGACCAAGCAAGGAGAGGTGCTCCTCGACGACTTGCGCAAAGTGGCTCTCGAGGCCAAGGGACGCGTGGGCGACTTGAGCGATATCGGTGCCGAGCAGCATCAGGGCATAGCGCAGCGCATGTGCGACAACTTCCCAGAGGTGTTTGACGGAGACGCCGTCATCGACGCACGCTCCACAGTGGTGTTGCGATGCATCCTCTCAATGGGCAACGAGACTCAAGCCTTCAAGTCTTATAATCCTGAAATCAAGATTCTTACCGATGCCAGTTACCACGACATGTACTACATGGGTTGGGGATATGGCGAAGACACCCTCGCCAACCCTCAGCGCAAGGCCATCCGCCACATCAGCGACAGCATCTTCAACGCACGCATCAATGCCTCACGTTTCATGAGCCAACTGGTAAACGATACTTCGGTTATCGCAGGCCGATTCAAAAGCGCGAAATTCATGGAGGCGGTGTTTGACATCGCCGGCAGCCTCCAGAACCACCACGCCTTCGACGGCATGAGTCTGTTCCAGTATTTCACCGATGAGGAAATCTACGAACTCTGGAAAGTGAAGAACATCTATTGGTATCTGCAATGGGCAAACTCACCACAAGGCGGAAACCGCATGCCATTCATTGAGAGAGCGTTGCTAACCAACATGATAGAGACTGCCGATGATGCCATAGCACAAGGCAAGAGAGGCGCGACATTGCGCTTTGGCCACGAGACCTGCGTCTTGCCATTAGCGTGCCTGCTCGAGATCGACAATGTGAACTACTCGTGCGACGACCTCAACACCCTGCACGAGACCTGGCGCAACTACGAGATTTTCCCCATGGGCTGCAACATCCAAATGGTGTTCTACCGCAACGACAATGACGACATTCTCGTCAAAGTGCTTTTCAACGAACACGAGGCCACCCTACCCTTCCACACCGACACCTTCCCCTACTACCGCTGGAACGACATCAAGCCCTACTACCAGCAGAAGCTGAAAACCACCGTCAACTGGCCTAAGTAGGTTATTGGTTATCGGTTATTGTTATGGGTTATGGGTTATTGGTTATGGGTTATTGATTATTGATTATCGGTTATTGATTATCGGTTATTGATTATTGATTATTGATTATCGGTTATTGAAATCCTTAGCTACTCCTATCCATTCATAGCTATTCCTAGCTATCTAAAAAAAATCAAAAAACTGACATTTTTTCAGTTTTTTGCTGTATCTTTGTAGCCACAAATGGTGACAAGGAATGTAATATGCAACCTATCACCTTAAAAATCAGCAAATAATGGAGAAAAACAATAATATACAAGACGCCCAAGAGCAAGCCCCCATTAAGCGCACGGTGCTCGACTATGATGACATACGCAAGGCGGCACCGTTCTTTAATGGCAAGGAGAAGTTTGTCAACAAGATGCTGCATTGGCTAAAGGTTGACAAGGCCAACGACTTTCACAGCCGCAACATCGACCACCCGGGACGAGACTTTGCCCATAACCTGCTCACCGAGCTCAATGCGAAAATTGAGTTCAGCAACGAGCAGCAGCTCGACAACCTGCCCGAAGGACCATTCATCACCGTGTCGAACCACCCCTTCGGTGCTCTCGATGGCGTAACGCTCATCGACATTGTGTCGACACGTCGCCCCGATTACAAGGTGATGGTCAACATGATTCTTAACAATATCACGGCGCTGCGGCCCAGCTTCATCGCTGTTGACGCACTCGCCAGCGACGACCCCGCCAAGCGCGCCGTCTCAGTAAAAGGCATCACCGACGCCATGCGCCATGTGAAGCAAGGGCATCCATTGGGATTCTTCCCCGCTGGAGCCGTGTCAAAACTCACGTGGGGGCTGCGCATCGAGGATCGTGAGTGGCAGCCCACAATAATTCGCCTCATCCAGAAGCTTAAAGTCCCTGTCGTACCCATCTATTTCCATGGCCACAACAGCTGGAAGTTTGTCGCCCTCGGAATGATTGACTGGCGCTTGCGCACCTTGCGCCTACCCGCTGAGGTGTTCCGCAAGAGCAACCACCATTTCCGCGTGTCGATTGGCGACATCATCACCCCCGAGGAGCAGGCAAAATACGAGACACCCGAAGAATTAGGCGCATTTTTAAAACAACAAACCTACAACTTAAGAAAATGGCAAAAATAACCGACAACGACATCCGCACCACCCTGCAGCGCTACGGCATCATTGGCTCGGCACCTGCATTGCTCAACGCTGTGAAGAGGGCACTCATCATTGCCCCCATCGACATCTCGGTGCTCATAAATGGAGAAAACGGCACGGGTAAAGAGTTCTTTCCCAAGATAATACACGACAACAGTCCACGCAAGCATAAAAAGTATATTGCCGTGAACTGCGGCGCCATTCCCGCCGGCACAATTTCGAGCGAACTCTTTGGACACGAGAAGGGGTCGTTCACCAGTGCCGAGAAGGAGCACGCCGGCTACTTTGAGGTGGCCAACAACGGCACCATTTTCCTCGATGAGGTCGCCGACCTCACCCTCGACGCACAGGCACGACTGCTGCGTGTGCTGGAGTCGGGTGAATATCTCAGAGTTGGCTCATCCGAAGTGCGCAAAACCAACGTGCGCGTGGTGGCCGCCACCAACAAAGACCTGCTGCAGATGGTCAAGGCTGGCGAGTTCCGCGAGGACCTGTTTTACCGCATCGCCGCCATACGCATCGAAGTGCCGCCGCTGCGTGAGCGCGGTGAGGACATCAAGATGCTCGCCATGAAATTCAGCTACGACTACGCCGAACAGCACCACCGTCCGCCGCTGATGTTTGACGAGAGCGCCTACCGCCAGCTAATGTCCTTCAGCTGGAGCGGCAACGTGCGTGAGTTGCAGAGCCTTATCCGAGAGATGTCATCTTTCGAGAGCGGCATCGTCACTGGCGAAGTGGTGAAAAAATATCTCAACCAAAAAAACCACAGCGGCAATCTGCCAGTGGTTTATGACAAAGTACAGCACGACTATACCCAGGAACGGGAGCTGATTTTCAAACTCATCATGCAGATGCAGAGCGAGTTGAAAGACATCAAGGAAACTATCGCCAACGCCAATATCGCCGCCAAGCATCAAGGTAGCAAGATGCACTTGAGCAGCAACATCAACGACCTGCAGCGACAGAGTTCGCAGCTCTCCACTGCGCATCACAGCGACGACGACAGTATGGTGTGGCAAAACGTTGCCGAGGACTACGATATTGAAGATATGCCACGCAGCCAGCAACCTCGCCACTCCTTCAGCGACATAAAAGCAACAGCTATCGACGTGGAAGAGGACAAAATCAAGACCCTCGAAGACACCGAGAGAGAAGTGATTATCAGTGCCATAGAGCGCAATCACGGACGTCGTCGCCAAACTGCCGAGGAACTGGGCATCAGCGAGCGAACCCTCTACCGCAAGATTAAAGAATATGGCCTTGAATACCGCAACAACCGCAAATAACACTATGCGCACCACAAGCAAGATACTCATCACATTGCTGGTCATGCTCATAGCGCAGTCGTGCATCAGCTACAAGTTCAATGGAGCGGCACTCGACTACAACAAGTACAAGACCGTATCGTTCGGAAATATCCCGATTCGTGCCGCACTCGTTTATCCACCTCTGCAGCAGCTGTTTCAGAACAAGCTGCAAGACGTGGTGACACAACAGACGCGCCTTCACCAAGTTGACAGTCCAAACAGCGACCTACGCTTTGAGGGCGAAATCACCAACTACAGCCTTAGTCCACAGGCTGTGGGAGACAATGCCTACGCCACTCGCACACGACTCACTATCAGCGTGAGAATTAAATATATCGACAACGTCAACGACGCTTTGAGCAACGAAGTCACCGTATCGGCCTACCGCGACTTTGACAGCAACCAACTGCTCGTCGACGTGCAAGACCAACTCTGCGAAGAAATCAGCGCCGAGCTCGTGGATCTCATCTTTAACCAAACGTTGGGAAACTGGTAGTTTTTACAATGCACAATGCAGAATGCATAATCTGGAATTTATAGATAATCAAGGTAATAATATAATTGAATCTATTTAACGACATAGAGAAGGTGCTGGGTGAGGGCAAGAAGCTTGATCAGCAATGGGTTGACGAGGCTACTAGTCAATACCCTTATTTCACGCTGCCTTTGCTCTTGCAGCTCAAGCATAACGGTGACGACGATGCTATGCAGCGCCTTGCCGTGATGAGTCCCGACCGACGTGACCTTGCCATAGTTGTTGGGAAGGCACCCGCCGCCTTTGCCCACTTCTACCCCACAGAGGACACATCGTCACCCGACTCAACTGAGGCCATAGAAATCTTTCTCAACACCTTTGGCGATGGCAATAATCAAAAAGAGCTTGATGCCCTTAGCAACATCATCTTCAACCCCACGCCCGACTATGCCGACATTCTCGCAGCACAACACGCCGACGAGACACCAGGCATCACCAGCAAGGAAGATGAGCTTATAAACAGCTTTATCAAACATTCACGCAAGCAGGAGCAAGAGACCATAGCAAGCAGCCCGCAAGTAGAGCGCCACATTGAGCAAGAAGATGTGCAGCAAGTGGCGCAAGATGTGGTGGAGGAATCTACCCAAAATGATAGCACTATGCTTAGTGAAAGTCTGGCAAAAATGTACATCGCAAGACATAAATATTCTAAAGCTCTTGAAATTATTGAGAGCATAAATTTGAATTTTCCAAAAAAAAGTATTTACTTTGCAGACCAAATTCGGTTTTTGCGCAAAATTGTGCTTAACGAAGACATTAAAAACAAACTATAACTATTTGATAAAATGACAATTACACTTTCAATTCTTATCCTTTTAGCATCAGTTATGCTGATTGGTGTTGTTCTCATTCAGAAGTCAAAAGGTGGCGGTCTTGCCGCAAGCGCCAGCAATTATAATCAATTTATGGGTGTTCGCAAGACTACCGACTTTATTGAGAAAGCCACTTGGGGACTTGCCATCTTCATCTGTGTGCTCAGTATCGCTAGCGCATTCATGGCCAACCGAGCTTTGAGCATTAATAAGCAACAAGATGCGCCAAGCTTAGAAAACATGAAAAACTTGCCACAGAACCCAGGAGATCAAGCAGCTACAGGCGGACAGCAGACCCCTGGCGGTCAAGGTGGTGCCCAATAATAATTGGTGCAAAAAATTAAATTTGTGTCATCAAAGAGACCTCTCTTTTGATGACATTTTTTCATCTAACTGTGGAACAACCCAATATCGACATCCTAAAGAAGCGATTTGATGCCTATCTGCGCATCGAGAAAGGTCTCTCGCAAAACACCGCGGCAAACTATTGCCGCGATGTGGAGCACCTGTTGCAGTATGCCGACAACAATGGCAAGAGTGCCCCCGACATTACGCGACAAGACCTAGAGTTGTTCCTGGGCACACTCCACGACCTGGGCATCTCGCCACGGTCGCAGGCACGCATCATCTCAGGCATCAAGAGCTTTTACAAGTTCCTCAAGATGGAAGGTGTCATCAATGAAAACCCCACCCTACTGCTACCCGCGCCACGCATCGGGCGGCACCTGCCCGAAGTGCTCACTATCAACGAGATTGACCGCATGATAGCTTGCATCGACCTCTCCAAGCCACAGGGTCAGCGCAACCGCGCCATCATCGAGGTGCTTTACGGCTGCGGACTGCGAGTCTCGGAATTAGTGGAACTGCGTCTCTCGCAAATCTTTGAGCAAGAGGAATATATAACCGTTATCGGCAAGGGCGACAAGCAGCGACTCGTCCCCATCTCACAAGAGGCGCTAGAGCAAATAAACCTCTACTTAGAGCAGACCCGCAGCAACCAGGAGGCAAAACGTGGCTGCGAGGACATACTCTTCTTAAACCGCCGCGGAGGCCGGCTCACGCGCGTGATGATTTTTTACATCGTCAAGGAGCTGTGCGAGCTGGCGGGTATACGCAAGTCGGTGAGTCCCCACACATTGCGACACTCTTTCGCCACCCACCTGCTTGAGGGCGGCGCCAACCTGCGCGCCATCCAACAGATGCTCGGACACGAGAGCATCGAGACCACCGAGATATATGTACACATTGACCGCTCCACCCTGCGTCAAGAAATCCTCACCCACCACCCAAGGAACATAATGCATAATATTTAAAAAATGCACAATTCATAATGCATAATGCACAATCTAGAATCTCTAGATAATCTATATTATCTATAATCTAGAACTTCCATAAAAACCAGTCAATAACTATGAACTATAAACTCTAAACTATGAACTATAAACATTCTCCTCGCCGAGGGCCCGCTACCGATAATGTGGCGAAGCTCACTATCAAAGAAGACGGCACGCTGCTCGCTGCCGCCGCCACGCTGCTACCCGACCACAAACCCACAAAACTCAAGTCGATGCTACGCCACAACCAGTTGGCAATCAACGGGGTGCCATCCAAACAGTTTGACCAGCCCGTCAGTGCCGGCGACCAACTATGGGTGAACTTCGACCGTTCCTTCCAAGTCTTCAGCCACCCCCGCATCAAGCTTGTGTATGAGGACAACGACATCATCGTCGTCGACAAAGGCTATGGCGTGCTCTCCACCGCCGCTGGAAAGCCAAGCGATGATACAGTATATAATATAGTGAAGAAATATGCGCGCGGATTCAGCGACAAAGCCAACGTGTATGTCGTGCACCGCCTCGACCGCGACACCTCGGGACTCATGCTGCTCACACGCACCAAGCAGGCACGCGACAAGCTCATCAGCAACTGGAACAACATGGTGATAGAGCGCAAATACATCGCAGTGGTAGAGGGAAAAGTGGAACAGAAAGAGGGCACCGTCAAGAGCTTCCTCGCCGAGAACCCCGAGACCTTTGAGATGTATTCCACCGACGACAAGAAGCTTGGTAGGCTCGCCGTCACACGCTACCGCGTCGTCAAGCAGGGCGGACGCTTCGCCATGGTGGAATTAGAGATAAAGACCGGTCGCAAGAACCAGATCAGGGTGCACATGCACGATCTAGGCAATCCTGTGAGCGGCGACCGCAAGTATGGTGGCCATCCAAGCCCCATCAACCGCATCGCACTCCATGCCACCACCCTCTCCATCATCCACCCCATCACTGGCAAAGCGGTCACATTCACTTCACCCGTCCCCGACAGCTTCAACACCATGCTGAGATAGCTATCGAGCGTTTTTGAATGTTTGATTTTTAGAGCGTTCGAGCATTCTACGATTCGAGCGATCAAACAATCGAACTATTGCGCCAATATTTACAAGATTGGCGGATTTGTATTTTTTTTTAATTTTTCTTGCAATTTTGTTTGTTAGTTTGGATTTTTTTTTCTTAATTTGCACAATCTTTCTAGTGAAGCGCACTTTGCGCTCACGCATTAACTATCGAAACGACGTGACTAATAAATAATAATTAAACTTTTAACAAAAAAATCATTTTAAAATGAAGAAATTTTTCACTCTTTTAGCAGCTGCAATGCTCGGTGTTTGCGCTTACGCTCAAACTTGCCCATCAGAAATCAGCTTAAAGCTTCTTGATGGCACCAATCCCAATTTGATCCAGGTGGAGGTTATGCTCACTAACGCTAGCGAGAACCTCAATGGTTTCAATTTTGAGTTAGAGAAGACCGAAGGCTCACCTGTTGTTTTCAGAAAATCAGGTGGTAACTATTTCTCTGCTGCTGGTTACGCTAACGTAATCCTCCAAAGATGGGAGACCACTATGGAAGAGGATGAGGACACTGGCGACGAAATTGAAGTTCCTGTAACCGACGAAATGCGTGAAGCAAAACTGCTTAATATGTGCGACGTTAAGAGCAACTTGAAACAAGATAACCTCGTTATTATTGAGCTTCTCTCAACCACCGAGTGCCGTTTCTTCCCAGTTCTTGATGAGCCAACTGCTATCGGTGTATTCTACATGAGATGGCCTGCTACTAAGGAAGATGAGGCAGAAGTTCCTCAAGTTACTCTGAGCGCTCCTTCTACTCCTTCTCGCTACTCGTTCTCTTACACCGGTGGTGCAGAGGGTACTGTAGCTATGACTCCAGACGCTCCAATCGAGTACACTCTGTACAATGTTGATGGCGTGATCACCGACGAGGTTCCTCAAACTGCTATCAGCACTATCAGCACCGACACAAATGTTGACAACCGTATCTTCGACCTCCAGGGCCGCGAGCTCCAGAGCGTTCCCGAGCACGGAATCTACATCCAGAACGGCAAGAAGTATGTTAAGTAATTAAAACTTAATTGCTGATCTAAAAACCACCCACACGGGTGGTTTTTTTGTTTACCTTCTACTGCTCCTCGATAGGTATTTCAAAGGAAAAATAAAAAAAAATAATTTTTTGGTGTTTTTTTTCAAAAAAGTTTGGTTGTTCAAAAAACTTTTACTTATTTTGCATTGAAATCCATGCGAAGCAACATTTTTTCAGCTTCAAATGGAGGAGATTGTTATAAATTGACAAACGTGACTAATAAATATTAATTAAATTTTTAACATTAAAATCGATTTAACATGAAGAAAATTTTTACTCTTTTTGCAGCTGCTATGGTTTCTCTCTGCGTTTTTGCAGAAGTAAATCCAACCTATGGCCCCTGCCCATCGAAATTGAACTTCGCACTTCTCAATGCAGATGCTCTTAACAAAGTAGAAATTGAACTCCAACTTACTAACACAAGTAAGAACCTTAATGGCTTCAACATGAATGTTAAAAAGGCTGAAGGCAGTGAGAGTTTAGTTTTCAGAAAATCAAATGGTGAATATTTCAGTGTACAGGGTTATGGTCCTGCAATCCTCCAAAATTGGACAACTACTGTTGGTGAGGATGAAGAAACTGGCGATGAGATTGAAATTGCTGTTGATGATGCAATGCGTGAAGCAAAATTGCCCAACATGTTGGACAACAAGAACAGTTTAAAAGACGACATGTTAGTAATTATCGAGATTCTCAGCACACTCGATTGCCGTTTCTATCCTGAATGTGAGAATCTTGGCATTGGCAAGTTCTTCATTAACATGAGCAGTTGCGAGGATGGCATTTACAAGATTATTGCTGAGGACACTCCCTCTGGCTGCTCATTCGCTTACACCAAAGCCGTAGGTGAGGAAGTATGCCCAGAGCCTCTGACCGCTTGGACTGCCGACGCACCCGTTGAATTAGAGCTCCAAAAGACTGGTAGCTTAGTTGAAGAGGTTACTGCCATCAGCACTATCGCTGTTGACCAACCAGTTGACAACCGCATCTTCGACCTCCAGGGCCGCGAGCTCCAGAGCGTTCCCGAGCACGGAATCTACATCCAGAACGGCAAGAAGTATGTTAAGTAATTAATCTTAACTGCTACAACGCACAAAAAACCACCCAACTCGGGTGGTTTTTTTGTTGGAGATTTTCGAGAGAACTCGATTCAATTTTTAGAGTAATCGAGCATTCGAACAATCGAGCATTCGAACAATCGATATTAAGCATTGTGCATTGTGCATTAGAATAATATAGGCCTCTCTTTCCAAGTGTGGTAGGCATCCTCGCCATGCAGGGTAGTGATATAATCCTTATAGCTTATGAAGCGTGCCCCAAGACTCTCGAGGTGAGAGGTGTGAATCTGGCAGTCGATAAGCGAGCCACCGTGCTCTTGCATCTGCCGCGCCAGGGCGATAAGCGCTAATTTGCTGGTGTTTGGCTCCCGCGAGAACATGCTCTCGCCCACAAAACCAGTGCCGCTTGTCACTCCATAGAGACCGCCCACAAGCTCGTCGCCGCACCACACCTCCACGCTGCGCACCCTTCCCAGGTCATGAAGCTTGGTATATGCCTCAATGATGTCGTCGCCGAGCCACGCTCCCACCTCGTTGATGCGACCATCTACCGTGCTGCACGCCCTTATCACTTGCGGGAAGGCAGTATTGAACGTCACCCTGTAAATGTGCTTGTTAATCAAAGTGCGCATCGAGTGGCTCACATGCACCTCGGCAGGGAATATGACGAAACGCTCACGAGGACAATACCACTGAATATCCTTATACTTAAAGGCATACCAGGGAAAGAAACCGTGATCATAGGCGAGCATAAGCCGTTCCACGCTAAGGTCACCTCCAATGGCCACTAACCCGTTACGGTCGTCAAGAACCGGCAACTCAGGATGCGGAAAAGCTAATATTTCATCATCAAGTTCAAAAACCATATACAGTATAGAGTTAAGAGGAGAGAGGAGAGAGGAGAGGAAAAACCAGCATGGGTGATGTTGGTGTAGTGAGCCGTACCCGCGGCATTCAAAAAAGCAGCTATTTCAGTGCAATTATGCCGTCGTGGACAGTGATGCGGGCGGTGCCGCCGCGTTTCAGCTTGCCGAAAAGGATCTCGCGCATGAGCTTGGTCTTGAGCTCGCGGTGGAGCACACGGTCGAGCTCACGGGCGCCATATTCGGCGGTGAAACCTTCCTTGAGCAACAAAGCTCTTGCCTTGTGATCCACATTGAGAGTCACTTTCTTGGGCGCAAGCATCGCTTGCAGCTCGCGCAAGCGCTTGTCGAGAATCAAGCCTGCCATTGTCTCATCCATATCGTTGAATACCACGATATTAGAAAGACGGTTGATAAACTCGGGCTTGAAAGTTTTCTTCACCTGCTTGAGCATATCGCCGCCGCGACTGCCACGGCTATCAAATCCCACGGTCATGCCTGCATACTGCGCCCCTGCATTGCTAGTCATGATAAGCACCACATTGCGGAAATCGGCATGACGCCCCTTGTTGTCGGTTAAGCGCGCATAGTCCATCACCTGCAGCAATATGTTGTAGATGTCCTCATGAGCCTTCTCAATCTCGTCGAGCAGCAGCACACAGTTGGGCGTTTTGCGTATGGCGTCGGTGAGCAGACCGCCGTCCTCATAGCCCACATAGCCAGCTGGCGAACCTATGAGCTTGGCGACAGTGTGCTTCTCGGTGTATTCGCTCATGTCGAAGCGCACCAGTTCCACACCCAGTTCCCTCGCCAGCACGCGCGCCACCTCGGTCTTGCCCACACCGGTGGGTCCCACAAAGAGCAGCGACGCCAGCGGCTTGCCGTCGTCGATAAGCCCTGCCTTCGACAGCTGCACAGCCTCTACCACTTCCTGCACCGCCTGATCCTGACCGTAGATAACGCTCTTTATGCGCTTCTCAAGGGTTTTGAGCTGCGCATTGTTGTCCTCCTTCATGGCGGTGGCGTTGATTTTCATCACCTTCATGAGTACGTCGTCAATAAGCGCCTTGTCCACTGTCTGCCGTTTCTTGTCGGTGGGATGTATGTGGCGATAGGCACCCGCCTCGTCGATGAGGTCGATGGCCTTGTCGGGCAGGAATCGACCCATGATATGCTTGGCGCTCGCGCGGACCGCATAGTCTATCGCCGCAGGAACATAAGTCACATGGTGATAATTCTCATAACCTTTCTTCAGGCCGTTGATTATCTCGATGGTCTCATCAACCGATGGCTCAAGGATGTCAATCTGCTGGAAGCGACGCACAATGCCCTTGTTGCGTGAGAGCTGGCGGTTAAACTCCTCGTAGGTAGTTGCTCCTATAAATCGCAACTTGCCACCCTCCAAATAGGGTTTTAGCATATTAGAGGCATCCATCGCGCTGTCACCTGTGGCTCCAGCACCGATTATGCTATGAATCTCGTCGATATAGACGATGGCATTGTCGAGGCTCGACAAGTAATCCATCGTCCGCTTCACTCGTTTCTCGAAGTCGCCGCGGTATTGCGTGCCGGCAAGCATCGCTGCCATGTCAATCTGGTAAATCTTGAAGCCTTTGAGCGTGTCGGGCACATCGCCGTCTTCTATGCGCTGCGCCAGGCCGTAGATGAGAGCCGTCTTGCCCACTCCTGGCTCGCCCACATGCAGCGGGTTGTTCTTGTCCTTGCGACACAGCACATGGATGGTGCGCGCAAGTTCCGCCTCACGCCCGATGAGCGGGTTGTGGTCCTTGAGGTGGTCGTTGATGCAGGTGACATAGTCGTTGATACCCGGCTGCCGTGAATTGTCATCGCGCAAATACTCATCATCATCGTGCCAAGTGCCAATATCCATGTCGTCATCCCACGGCAAATCACTCTTTGGAGACACTTGCACATTGCGCTTGCCCCCATCTTCAACTATCGACATGGGGCCATTACTTACCAAATCTCCGCCCTTGACAGCATACTGGCCCGTAAACTCCTCAATGTTCCAGATGAGATTGCTCAAGAAATCGCTGTCTTTCTGGGCATACTCGTTCAGAACATTGGCAACCAACGAGTCTTTAAGATACATCGCAGCCTTTATAACATGAGTGATTTCCAACTCCTGGGCTGCCGCCGAACGCATAATATCCACAGCACCCATCATCAACTGCTGGAACTGCTGCGAAGGCTCTAAATTATAGTCCATACCAGCGGGAACGAAGTCAAGTTCCTTAGTGTAGTTGCGCAGCGGCCTGAGAAGTTCACCATGATCTATGCCCATGTCATGAAGCGCCAATATAGTGGGCTCCTGCACCAATATCGCTGCCACCAAATGCTCAGGAGTGAAAAACGGATTGCGCATGGAAACGGCATTATCTATCGCCAGTTGCATCGCAACCTGCAAATGAAAACTATTTTTTATCTCTTTTGACATAACATCTCTTTATTATTTTAAAACATCCCAATATAAGTTCTCTATACCACAGCAACTGTGAACTGTGAACTATGAACTAAAATCTATTCTGGCTCAACCGTTATGCGAAGGGGGAAGCCCTCGGCTTTGGCCATAGCCGTAGCCTTATTGGCCTTCGACAACGCAATGTCGTAGCTGTAAATCCCAGCCACACCCCTGCCCTGCTCATGCACGGCGAGCATGATGGCTGTAGCATCGCTCTCCGACTTATAGAACACCTCCATAAGCACTTTCACCACAAACTCCATAGTCGTGAAGTCATCGTTGTGGAATATCACCTTATAATGCTTGGGAAAGTTGGTGAAAACCCTCTCCCTCTCCTTGACAGAGCCCTGTTGTTTTGCCATAATTTATTTAATGTAGGGACAAGGCACACCTTGTCCGCCGTAATATCCTCAATGTAGGGACAAGACCTGCCTCGTCCGCCACAGAAATGCAAAGTTACTAATAAACGAGCAAATTATGTGCCAAAAAAGCGATTTTTATAATAATATTTCTTACCTTTGCACCGCAAAACGCCACTACCCTATCGTAGCACACCATTTTGCGGCTGCTCTGATAGTTCAACGGATAGAACGTGGGTTTCCTAAACCTAAAATCTGGGTTCGATTCCCAGTCGGAGTACGATTTATATCAGCTAATAAACGAATACTCAGCTTATTAGCTGATTTTTTATTTATAGTTGGCTGATGCTGCAACACGACTTCGGGCCTATTCTATAATCTGTTGCAAATCTTGCATCTGAGATTCTGTAGGCATTAATTGGAGATTCTTTTCGCTCATAGTTTCTCTATATTGATGTTAATACCCAAAATTTTCTGTATCTCTGCGAGAGTTTTGTCTATCTCATGGTCAAGTTCCGCACGCTTCTTAAACAGTTTTCAAGAAGATTTCGCAGTTGTTGAAGTTAATTTCCCAGTTTCCGCCATCTGCGCTTTCCCATTTATATTTCTCTGCCATCCTATTCCACCAGTTCTGGAACAACGTGGCGTTCTCGCCCATATCTTTCACCAGACGGTCGTAGAGTTCTACATTATCAGGTGTGAGCACTTGTGCGAGTTCTCTCAATCCGTTGCGTCGTTCGAATAGTGCCTGAATCTCATTGCGCTCATCTTCAGTGACTTTTCCTACTAATTTCTTCATTGTCTTATAATTTCAAAGGGGTCAAGATAGTCAATTTCTTTGATTTCCTCTATATCAGGCAGGAAGGTGCCTTTGCTGCGCAGCGAGAGCATCAGTTGCCGTGAGGTGTTGCGCTCTAGGTGGGCAGCAACGCATTGCTCACGGCTCGGGATATTGACCTCGAGTGTGGTCTTACGGTTGAGCCAGACGCAGCGGCGGCACTGCCAAGCGTCACACTTGCGGCAGATGGGTGCATGGTCAAGGCTGTAGAGCTGTCGGTTCTTTATGTTAAGACCATTGTTGAGGTCGCCCACGCTGTCTGCCTCGTTTTCATAATAGAACGCTGGGCAAATGTAGAACTTGCCGTTAGGCGCGAGAGTGATAGTCATATCTCCAGCACCGCAGTTGTTCATCTCAGTGAGCATCAAACGGTCAGTGAGCAGATTGAACTGTGGTGACTTACCACTGAGACATATCGATTCCACATCTTTGCCAAGTAACTCAAGCACAGCCTTATACTGCTCATGATCACTGGCAGTCATGCGCTCCACATCAGTTATTACCACACTGAGACGCATCACCACATTGAGCAGGCCTTTTAGATTGTTATGGTTTTTGCTTAGCTGGTTCCAACTCGTTCTCAGCACCACCACAGCACCATTGAGCTTGGCGACATTGTATTTCCACCCATCAACCACTACAATATCGGTCTCGCAGTCAAGTGCCGACAGTGGCTTGATGTTGCTATGGTCGATGGTGTCAATCACATCGAGATATTCCTGTGGCAGAGCATAATCGGGATAGATAAACTGAATCATCAGATTCTCCATCATGCCAAAACGGATACCTTGCCGCAAATCATCAAGGCTTATCAAGCGACGTTCAGGTTTAGTCACATCATAATGACAAAAACTCACGCTGGTGTCGTCGAGTAATATTACTAAGTATTGGAGCATAATTTCATTAATCGTTTTTGTGGAATAGAAAATCGGAATTAGTGTACTTATCCTTCGCACTTTGTGCTTCGTCCGTCCATCTCAAGTTTGCGGTAGAGTTTGTTCCAGTAGTAATTGTTGGCGTGCACTCTTGCTTTATGCATCAGGCAGATAGCTGTAGCGCGCTGATAGATGGTATTAGTCTCTGCCGCATCGTAGTTCTCACCCTGGCACCATGCGCAGCCGCTTGCCACATTACAGGTCTTGCATTTGTCAGGGCTTTGAGTAATGCGATCAAGTGCGAGGAACGGACGGAGCTTATTCTTGTCGATGCCGTCGCTCACATTTCCAATGACTATTGGCTCCTTCGACCGCAAAGAATAAGCTGCAAATCGTGTGCAAGGATAAAAATTTCCCGCTGCGTCAACAGCCAGCATCTTCCCGGCCCCGCACCAGTTATTATTCTCTCGCTCAGGATCTAACGGTTTGCCAATATTCTCGCTGAAGAACGAGCAGGCATAGTCCTTGTAATAGCCACCATCAATAATGTCATCAGCAAGCAGCATCAGCTGATTCTCGAAGAGCTTGTCATCGCCATCCTTCCACACATTTTCAAACACCACATTGATATTAACCGCATGGATACCAAGACCATAAAGATGAAGTACGCTCTCCTTTATATATGGTATATCAGCGCTGCTGATGGTAACTTTTGTAGCCTCTTCAGGGAATTGCTGCAACCACAGCGGGATGTTACGCACCACATCTAGATAGCTTCCCCGCTCCTCGACGCCCTTCCACACTCGGTTAAGGTCGTGCTTGCGCTGGGTGCCGTCGATAGTGATGCCGATGCTCAAATGGCTGATATTCTTATTGATGAATGCTTGCACCTTATCGGTGTGGTAGTTTATGCCGTTAGTCGAGAAACTGAAGCGGTAAGAGTCGAACCAATGATGACAGCGGCTGTATAGCTCCACCTTGATATAGTCGCAGATGCGGTCGATAAGGTCTATCTCAAGGAACGGCTCGCCACCAATGAACTCAAAAATCACCGATTTCTCTGGAAAATCGCGCTCGTGGTCAAGGATGTAGTCAATGGCTCGCTTTGCCACGTCCCACGACATGCGCTCTTTCTCGTTCTTGCCCACCAAGTAGCAGTATTTGCAAGCCAGTTGGCAGTCCTTGGTGACAATGAAGGTGATGGTCTTTGCCACACCATCTTGCCACGATGCTGTGCTGTCTTTTATTTTAATATCTGTCTCGCTCATTTTTATACCTTATATTAACGTGAGTTCGACGAAACTAAATTGCTGTGTATCAGCTGCTCCCCTAAGGCTCCCTCCCCTCCGCCTACGGCACCTCCCCTCAGGCAGGGGAGGAATCCGCTGGCACGAAGTGACTGAGGGGCATGACAATAGTGAAATTGTAAATCCTTGAGTCTGTCATACTCCCCCCCTCTATCTTAGGGGGAACTGCTAACGCAATGATTATCAGAAAACAAATTCATCGAACTCACCTTATATTATTGTAGATAAAAACATTAACCATCAGCGATGAAATTCCTCATCGAGGCACATCTCATAAGATACAGCAAGGACCAAGCTGCGACCATCTTCGAAGGTCTAGCATGGTCTTCTCACAATGTCGGGTATTCGACCAGTCTGGGTATCTTACTCGCTACCCTTATCGACTGCTGCTACTGCGGCAGCTGCCGTAGCAGTCGCCCATGCAGCCACCGTCGCAGCTGTTCTGGCAGCCTCCTCGGCAGGAACCGTCACAAGAGCCTGTGCAGCCTGTGTAACACGTGCCAGAGCAGTCGCCATAGCAGTTGCCATAGCAGCTGTCGGAGCAACCCATCGTGTTGCGGCTCTCATGGGCATTGCTCACAAACGGCAACTGGCTTGCGGCTATCGCCCCAACAACAGGCAGTGCCTTCTTGGCTGCGCTTTTGAAGAACTTACGGCGTGATTGTATTTCTTTGTTATCCATAATCAATTTATTTACGTTTCTAACACTTGTCAACTAATAACTTAAATTGAAAACTCAGTTATCACGAGCTACTGTTAGCGCAAGTGTCGGAGCAAGTGCCGGCACAGTATCCGTCGCAGCTGCCACTACAGGTTTTATGGCAGTCGCCATAGCAATCGCCATCGCAGGAGCCAGAACACGAGGCTCGGCAATCATTACCACAGCCGCCCCAGCAGCCGCCATCGCAACCATTGTTGCAATCCATCGATTTGTGGCTCTCGTGAGTCTCGCCGGCAAATAGCGCCTTCCCTACCGCCAAAGCGCCCACCACAGGCAACACTTTGCGTGCGGTACTCTTGAAGAACTCACGTCGCGATTCTATATCCTTATTTTTCATAATTGATTAATTATATTATTATTATGCGCCAAAGATAACAACAAATATCTTTCTACGCAACTTTTTAGTGAAAAATAATATAATTTTTTATTCTGTTTTGTGATTCTGTTTTGTCAAACGACTATGATTTTTAATAGGTCTATATTAAATACTGCACCATTTAAATACTGTGTTTATAATACATATTATTTCGCTTGCTTTATGTGTCGTTTTTTTAACGTGGGGTTGAAATAAAATCGACTTCATTTTTCTTTTTGTTACGAATTATGACTAACTTTGCAGTCAAAATTTATAAAAACAACTATTAGCATTAACAAGACCAATCATGACACATTACATTAGCGCTGAGCACCTCTCGATAGAGCGTGTGGGCGAAATAATTGAGAAAAACATCAAGCTCGCACTGAGCGATGACGCTCGCGAGCGTATCGTGCGCTGTCGCAAGTACCTCGATGAGCAGATTGCCGCAAGCGACGTGCCTGTCTATGGTGTGACCACCGGCTTTGGCTCGCTGTGCAACGTGAAGGTGAGCAAAGACCAACTTTCGCAACTGCAAATCAACCTGATGATGTCGCATGCCTGCGGCGTGGGTGAGCGTGTACCCAACGAGATAGTGCGCATCATGCTGCTCCTTAAAATCCAGTCGCTGAGCTACGGCTACTCGGGCAGTAAGCTCGACACCGTGGAGCGCCTAATTGACTTCTTCAACGAGGGCGTGATACCCGTGGTTTACCGTCAAGGCTCTCTTGGCGCCTCGGGCGACCTCGTGCCGCTGGCTCACATGAGTCTGCCGTTGGTAGGCCTCGGCGAGGTGGAATATGAGGGAAAAGTGATGCCCGCAGCCGAGCTGCTCAAGCTCAAAGGTTGGGAGCCCATCGAACTCGCCAGCAAGGAAGGCCTGGCACTGCTTAACGGCACCCAGAACATGAGCTCGTTTGCCGTGTGGTCGCTGCTGCAAGCCGAGCGACTGAGCGACTGGGCCGACCGCATCGCCGCCATGTCGCTTGATGCCTACGACGGCCGCATTGAGCCGTTCACCGAGGCAGTGCATCTGGTACGTCCCCACAAAGGCCAACTCGAGACGGCAGCCCACATGAAAGAGCTACTCACTGGCAGCGAACTCATAGCGGGCCACAAGGAGCACGTGCAAGACCCCTACTCCTTCCGCTGCGTGCCACAGGTTCACGGCACTGTCAAGGACACTATCCGCTATGTGAAATCGGTTATCGACACCGAGATTAACAGTGCGACCGACAACCCAACCGTCTGCCCCGACGAGAACCTGATCATAAGCGCGGGGAACTTCCACGGCGAGCCAATCGCCATGCCTATGGACTTCCTCGCTATCGCACTTAGCGAACTCGCCAACATCAGCGAGCGCCGCATCTACCGCCTCGTCTCCGGCACTCGCGGCCTGCCCAGCTTCCTTGTTGCCAATCCAGGCCTTAACAGCGGCTTCATGATTACCCAGTACACCGCCGCCAGCGTGGTGAGCCTCAACAAGTCGCTTGCCGCACCGTCGAGCCTCGACAGTATCCCCTCATGCCAAGACCAGGAGGACCACGTGAGTATGGGTGCCAACGCCGCCATCAAGCTTTACAAGGTGGTGCTCAACACCGAGCGCGTGCTTGCCATAGAACTGTTCAACGCCGCCCAGGCGCTGGAGTTCCGCTTCCCCAAGAAGTCTTCGCCCGTTATCATGAAGATGCACGAGGATTTCCGCAAGGAGGTGCCTTTCATTGGCGACGACGTGATAATGTATCCTCTAATTGAGAAAGCAATACAATTCCTGCGCAAATGAAACTGTTAGTTAAGAATATCGCCACCCTCGCCGGTATCGACGGCGGGGGTGTGCTGAAAAAATGCGGCAGCGAGATGGCTCAGTTCGATGCCATCCATAATGCCTGGATGCTTGTGGAAGACGGCATCATCACCGAGTTTGACACAACCGACAACCGCCCCGCGCCAACCGATGTTGACAAGACGATTGACGCAGCTGGAGGCACCGTGATGCCCAGCTGGTGCGACTCTCACACCCACATTGTGTATGCTGGCAGCCGCGAGAGGGAGTTTGTGGACAAAATCAATGGTCTCTCCTATGCCGAGATTGCCCGTCATGGCGGAGGCATCCTCAACAGTGCCGACCGTCTCCATGAGATGACCGAGCAACAGCTTTACGACCAAGCCATGGAACGCGTGCGCGAGGTGATTGCCAAAGGCACCGGAGCCATTGAAATCAAGAGCGGCTACGGCCTCAACACGCAAGACGAGCTCAAGATGCTGCGTGTAATCGCCCGCATTCAAGAGAGCACACGACTGAGAGTGGTATCGACCTTCCTCGGCGCTCATGCCGTGGGACGTGAGTATGCAGGTCGTCAAGGTGAATATGTTGACCACATCATCAATGACATGCTGCCCGCAGTGGCGGCCGAGGGACTGGCTAACTTCGTTGACGTGTTCTGCGATGAGGGGTTCTTCACTCCTGAGGAGACGTCGCGCATACTTGAGGCAGGTCTCAAATATGGCATGCGCGGCAAGATTCACGGTCAGGAGCTTGCGCCATCGGGAGGCGTGGAGGTGGCATTGAAGCACAACGCCCTCTCGGTTGACCACCTTGAGAGCATGACCGATGAAGACATCGCCATGATGCGCGGTCGCGACACTATGCCCACCGCTCTGCCTGGTACTTCGTTCTTCCTGAATATGCCGTTTGCCCCTGCCCGCAAGATGATTAGCGCAGGTCTGCCCGTGGCAATTGCCAGCGACTACAACCCAGGTTCCACGCCAAGTGGCGACATGAAGTTTGTGGTGTCACTCGCCTGCATCAAGATGCGTCTGCAACCCACCGAGGCATTCAACGCTGCTACGATCAACGGCGCGGCGGCGATGGGTCTTAGTAACGACTACGGAAGCATTGCTCCAGGCAAAGTGGCAAACTTCTTCATCACCAAGCCCATCTCGAGCATCGACTTCATCCCCTATGCCTACACCACCCCCATCATCGCCCGCACATTCCTGGCAGGTGAGGAACAGATTTAATGCGGAATGGGCGCTACGCTTAAAATTTCATTAAAATTCATTATAAAATTTCATATTTGACGAATCAAAAATTTTTATTCAAATTTTCAATAAACCTTCAGCTCGAGGGAGTGAGCAGCAATAGTCGTGCAAAGCACGGTATGCGATAAGCGAACCTCCCTCAATTTTAAACGCGTAGCGCGCCCATCCAGCATCTAACGCCATTATGCATTTTGACACACCTTTCTTAATTCTCAAAGATATGCCGAAGATTACAACAAAAGCCGAATTGATAGCGGAGATGGCGAGTGGCTATGCGACACTGCAAGCTCAACTCGACAGCATGACTGAATGCGCCATCAATAGCGAATTTGATGAGACCGATAACCCCAAGAAATGTGGCGCACGGTGGATTTACGACCGCTGTACCCGCGATTTGCTCATACACATCTATGAGTGGCAGAACCTGATGTGCGATTTCGTGGCAAACATACGTGCCGGACAGCAGCGTGACTATCTGCCCGATGAATACCGCAGGGACTACCATGCCATGGACAAAATGTTGGTGGAGAAGCACCAGGCAACCTCTTTCGCTGACGCATGCACGATGCTGGCACAGAGCCACGAAAAGATGCTCCAACTCGCCGACGGCTTTACTCAAGAGGAGCTATTCACCAAAGGCTACTACAAATGCACCTACACCACCGACATGGCGGCCTACTTCGCCAGCGTGACATCTAGCCCATACCAGCAAGCCACAAAAATCCTCAAAAAGCACAGCAAGAGCATCGACAAGCGGAAATGAACATATGAAAACCGCATCCAACCTAAAACTCACAATCCTGCCAGTGATGATGCTCATCGTCACTGCAGTATCATCGTGGGGGCAGGAAGTGGACTCGTTGATGCGAGAGTATCAGCATTATAGTAAAATATGTGAGTATGACAAAGCTATTGAAATTGGAGAGCGGTTACTTTCTTGCAAGGACATATCTGATTCTGACCCTTTAAGAGCATTTATACTATCAAAACTCGGAGACTGTTATTATTATGAAACAGAATCAGGCAACGAGAAAGCATTTGAGTGCTATTCTCAAGCCTTGGACATTTATATCAAAACAGGGAAAAAGGAAGATCCTGAAGTAGCAAGTCTTTTAATGAATATGGGCAATTGCTATTTTAACTATGGAGAAGTTGATAATGCCAGAGACCTATATTTTCAAGCTTATAATATTTATCTGAACAAACAAATAAACAATAATGATTGTTATGGATTGGGGAAACTGTTAGCTCTCTTAGGCAGCGTGTTTCTTGAACAAAAGGATTATGACTATGCTATAGATTTTTTATTGCACGCTCTTGACATTTATATCTTTACTGGAAATGAAGATAGTTATGATTATGTGTTATTGTTGGAAGAGATAGCTGTTTGCTATTACTATCAGGAAGATTTGGAAAACGCAATCTCTTATATTCAAAAAACGCTGACTGTAGATTATCCTTTCGTAATTCATAACCTCAGTGGTCTTATTACATCGCAACGCAATCTGTTTTGGCTTGGTAATTCCGAAATATACCAATCTATTTATCCAACAATTGTGCTATGTGACAAAGGAGAAAAATACGCCAACGAACTTTATGAAAAGTGTGCCATGTTTGCAAAGGGACTATTATTCAGCACTGAATCCGAGTTACAACTACTCATAAATGAGAGTGGAGACGATGTTGCTATCGAAAAACTTAAAGAATTGAATGATACACGCGCTCAATTAATAAAGGTTTATGAAAAACCGTTTGCCCAACAAGAACATGAATCTAAAAAAATAGAAGAAAAAGCTAAAGCGTTAGAAAATGAGTTGCTTGATATATCAAGGGAATTTGGCGATTTCACTAAAAACCTTCAGCTCACTTGGCAGGATGTGCAAGAAAGACTTGGCGACAACGACATTGCCATTGAATTCCTTTCTTATCCTAAGTTTGATACCAACAGCATAATGTATATCGCACTCACAGTGCGACCTGGATATGACCAGCCGCATTTAATTGAGCTTTGTGAAGAGAATAAGTTGAATGCGGATAAGGCTTATACCACTCGCGAGTTGAGTAAGCTGATTTGGGGAAAATTGGCTCCCGAACTTGATGGCGTGAAGAACATCTACTTCTCGCCCAGCGGATTGTTGCACACAATCGCCATCGAGTCGATGCCGCATTGGGAGAATCCTGGCAAGATGATGGGCGACCTCTACAACATTTATCGACTATCCTCCACTCGTGAGCTTGCGATAAAGCGCAACACTGTTGAATCGAGCGGTGCGGTGCTTTATGGTGGAATTGACTATGTTTGCAATATTCAAAACAAAGAGAACAACAGGCAGTATAATCACGAGACGAAAAAAGTCAGTAAGAATTCATTGAGAAAACACACTCGATGCGCAGATTTTGGCTTGCGGGACGACACCCGGTTGAATTTCCTGATGGAGTCTCTTATCGAAATTGACAACATAAAGAACGTGCTAGGCTCAGATGCCGAAAAAGTGACAGCCTGTGACGCAACCGAATCATCGTTTAAAAATCTCTCAAGAAAGAAAAAAAAGTATATCCATATCGCCACGCACGGCTTTTATTGGATTGACTCTATCGCTAGGCAAAAGAACGTGAGATTCCTGCAACTAGATAATTTCCACAAAGATACTGAAGACATGGCTATGACACGCACAGGACTGTTCTTCAGCGGGGCACAACACATATTCGACTCCTCTGAGGAGTTTCCCGACAGTATTGACGACGGAGTGCTCACAGCGCAAGAAATCTCAAATCTCGACCTGAGAGGTCTGGACCTGGTTGTGCTCTCGGCTTGCAAAACGGGGCTCGGTGACATTGTCGGCAGCGAGGGAGTTTTTGGACTGCAGCGAGGCTTCAAGAAAGCGGGGGCGCAGAGCATCATCATGAGCCTCTGGCCCGTTGACGACAAAGCCACGCGCTACATGATGGAGGGCTTCTACAAAGCACTCAAAAGCGGAAAAAGCAAGCAAGAGGCCTTCCACATTGCGCAGGACAAAGTCAAAGAAATATACGGCAACTTCAAGGACGAGAAACACAAGAAACCCACCACCCGCCCTCACTGGGCCGCGTTCATACTGCTCGATGCCGTGGAATGACATGCATTTAACTCAAGAAATATTGTTAAAACAACACGAACCGCGAGCAAGGCAATAGATAACAAATAAAAACTTCAACAAAACCACGAAATGAAATTGTATTATTTACCCATACTGATGATTGTTGCAACAGTGCTGTCATTTGCTTCTTGCAATAAACATAAATATAAACATCGTCACAAAATCGTGAGCGAAAGAATCAATCCATATGAGGATCCCGAGAACTACGAGTTTTATGAGAATCTGCTTGATAGTTTCTTAATCGATAATTTCTCCAAAAAATGGAACAAACGAACGTATATCAACACGTCCATTAAAGTTAAGAATGTCTATCTATCAGATACTCTTACTAATACATACGGAGTTAGTGGCACTTTTTCTTTTGAAGGTCGAATTAATGGAAAATATCTTGGAGACCCCTTCAATGATCGTGATTTCTTAGCCACGGTAAAATTTGACCGTAATGATGTGTATTATATTAGTTTTAAAAGAAAGATAGAATATAAGATTCAAGGTATTCTTGAAAAGCAAGGTGGTTGGGATTCCATCCCTATAACACAGTTTATCTATCACAAAGAAACAGATTAAGCTACACTATAACACACTCATGAAAAAAACTATCATTATATTATTTGGAGCATTATTGTTATGCGCGATTTGTTATGCCTGCCGCAAAAAAACTCATAGAGCCTCAAATGATGGCCCTAAAATTGGACTTGCTTTGGGTGGAGGTGGTGCCAAGGCCGCTGCCGAGATTGGCGTGTTGAAATTCTTGGATGAAGAAGGTATAAAAATTGACTATATCGCTGGAACCAGTATGGGCGCATTAGTGGGAGGACTTTATGCGGCTGGTTATACTGCCAATGAAATTGATTCGCTATGGCGTAACGAAGATTGGCTTTCGCTGTTTGATAAAAAGGCCATCTTCAGTATTGCCGGGGACAGGTCTTTCTTAGGTCTCGTCAAGGGAGATGTTCTTGAAAACAACCTGCGCAGAGTACTGGCAGAAAAAGGTTGCACACGTATAGGGGATGCAAAAATCAAGTTCCGCTGCACCGCATCTCAAATCATAGACAATAATGATCTCAAAGAGTATGTTTTTGATTCTGATGACGATATGGCAAGAGCTATACGAGCGTCAATGACATACCCGTTAGGCTATGGCCCTGTCAACTATAACGGCATGGAACTAGTTGATGGCGGAATGCTCAACAACCTACCTGTTGATGTAGTCAAAAAAATGGGGGCAGAAATGGAGGAAGAGAAGGTAATTGTGATTGCTGTTGACTTGGAGATGCAAAAACATAATAATAAAAAGAATATCAATATCAAATTAGTACATTGGCTGATTGATTGGTGTTTAACTCATTCGGACGACATAAATAAGCACAATAAGAACTGGGAAGATGCCGACATTTGCATTAACCCCTTCAATGACGACAAAATCTCTAAAAAATTTTCCATTACAAGCTTTAGTGAAGATGACGCGAATGAAATGATGAGTTTAGGATATAAAGGCGCCAAAATTAATACAACAAAAATAAAAGCGTTGACACAAAAGAAAAATAGGCATTAATGACCACAAAAAGAGACGTTGCTGTAACAAAATGTGGGCACCACTAGTTTTCATTAACCAATAAATTCTGCATTCTGCCTGTTTTGAAGAATTGGGAACATATAAGAAAGTGCGGCGAAAAACTCGCAGCACTTTCTTTTAGTTTATAGCGGGAATCTTATTTCTTTGGCGCCACATAGCTCATGTGCACCTTCTCGATATCGAGGATTCCATCCTTGTCGATATTCACGCGCACGAGATAGTCGCCTGGTTCGGGACTGTTGCGCTCGCTCATTGAGTCAAGAGTCAGGAAGTAAACCCCGTTGAAAACTTGTTCATCCCACTTGTGCACATGTCCGCAGAACACAATCGATGCTTCCCACTTGTCGAACTGCTTGAGCAAGAAGTAGGCTTCCTCACGTGGGAATGTTGAAGCGAACTGCATGTGTTGTGGCAGGAAGATGTTGGTGTGGCTAAAGACAAAGGTGTAACGGTAATTGTAATAGTTTTTGCCATCAAGCACTCCTTGCTCAATAAGGTCAACCTGCAGTTTGCCCAGCGTACCGCTTGCAGTATCGAGGAAGATGAAATGGTCACATATTAGTTTACCATTATCATCGACTCCAACAGCTACTTCAAACTCGTAGAACGATGAGCCAAAGATGTTGCTCCACAATGCCCAGCCGTTATGAGTGAGATCGTGATTACCTACCACTGGAAAGAATGGGAACTGGATGTCACGATATTCTTTAGGGAGCGGGATTTGTGCACCTTTGCGGTAGTACTCATGAGTCTCCTCATCGAAGGTGTAATACTTCTCTACATATTTAACTTTGGCTTCAGAAAGGCAATTTTGAAGATTAATGTAATAATCGGGCTTGGTGTCGGCGATGTCGCCCAAATGGCAGAAGAAAAGGTCGTCGTTGTCTAGACCTATCTGGAACATCTCGTTCATGCGTCCCAAGTCGGTGGTGATGTGACTGTCGGCTCCAACGAGGAATGAATATCCATCTTTGGTAAAATCTTCCAAATCGTAGTCAAACTTCTGCTCCATGTTGTTTTCCCGATAATATTTGTAGGACATCTCCACACGGTCCTCAACAGCAGTTCCTGCCATGAGCACACCCTGTGGGCTTACTTTCTCGCATGAGGTGTTGAGCATTGCTACAGCAGCCAGTGTAGCTGCAATATATATATGTCTTGCTTTCATTGTCATTCTTACCATTTATATTTCAAACCTAATTTTACTGAACCCTCATATTTACTAGCAAGCTGGCTCATAGAGCCTGCTGGGCGGATGTTGAACTCACCAAAGAGATTCCAACGTTGTTTGATTCTGGCATACCAACGAATACCCCAGTTGATGTTCCAGTTCTCGTAGTAGAAATCGTCATAGTTGCGGAAGAAGAGTCCCAAGTTCCAGGGATTGTCGCGGTGACGGATGTTCACGCCAAAGCCAAAGGTGAGCAGTGGAGTCTCAGTATATCCCCATCCTATGCCCCACACGTGACTGTGGTAGTGAACCAGAGTCTCGCCAAGACGAATATCAACGTAAGCGCTCTCCCAAGTTGCCGAAATGTTATAGGCCATCTCATGGAAGCCAAACTTGTGATAGAAGTTGTACATAATCTTACCATCAAAAGAGATATTTCCCCATTTAATGGGCAGGCGATAACCGCCTTGCACGTCAACTGAGAACAATTCCTTACCAAACTGCATTTGGGCATCGCCGCCCACATGCCAACGTGGAGTGAGGTGACGCGTGTAAGAAACCGCAAGGCCTCCAAAACCATCGGTGACAACGTTGTTACCACCCATCGCATAGCCTGAAATTTCGTTCTTGTGCTCGCCGTCAAATGTCTTGTAAGGGATGTAGCTGTTTTGAGCTATTGCCACAGAGACGACCGAGGCTGTTAATAATAATGTGAGTATTATCTTTCTCATATAATAAAATTTAATTGCTTTTTAAAACGACACGCACAGCGCTCCGCCCAGCACCCATTGGTGCAAGTTCTTCTTCACGCTCGACACTGCCGGCTTGGTCATATCCCAGCCAAACACCTCCATGAAAGATACTACATCGGGCGACAGCCCTTCCATCAGTCCCAATGGATGATAGATGGCTTTGAAGGTCTTGCGCGAATAGTCATAGTCGCAGAACACACGCCATGAGAAGTTGTTTTTGTGAGCATAGGTTAAAGAGATGCCTGTGCCAAATTTCATTGAGTTGGAAGCCGAGACATCGATATAGTCCCACTTATAGTCAACCATTTCTCCCGAAGGAGTGAACATGAGAGCGTTATCATCAAACATGCATTCCTCGTTGAACTTGAGTTGCTCGCCTGAGTAACTTGCGTTGATGTCAATATCGTCCATCACGCTGCGTCCTATCAATGCCTTAGCGCCTAAGGCAAATCGAGACGAGAATGGCCAACTGAAATACACACCCGCATCGGCTGCAAACTCGGTGATGTGATCACTCTCGATAGTAAGAGCAATGTTCTGAGAAGAATTGATAAACAGAGGATCATTAAAAAACTGCTGCATATCTTCTTCCTCGCTCAGTGCAAACTTGCTCCATCCGTTGATAGGAGTGGCCTTTACTCTCAATCGTCCACCCACGCCAATGTAGGGGTTGAAGAAATAAGCCCCCTCGACACCAACTGCCGTTGCCGAGCGGAAGTTGAGCTCCAATGGCGCATCAGAATCGGAACTTTCACCATCCATAATCTCGCTCGGAATATCAAAATGGAATGCTGGCAGCGTCAAGTTCTTATTGCCAAGACCAATACCCATCGAGATAGCAAAAAACGACGGATTGGCGCGCAGGTCGGGATAGACGTTTAGGTCACCTCGCTGCAATCCACGGTTCTTGAACAGCAAGTCCATCAAACCGTACCCCAATTCCACCGAAAGGATACCGATGCCCGCTCCACTAAGCACATCGCTTATCCAGTGCCGATTATTCAACACACGCATCACACCAGTGGCTGTAGCCACAGTATAGGCGCCTACGGAATACCACGGCGACCGAGTAAGACCATACTCCTTGTGAAGGATAGTTGCTGCCAGGAAAGCAGTGGCAGTATGCCCACTGGGCCAGGAGTTGCGTGTGGAGCCGTCGGGGCGCATCTCGCTGGCGGTGTATTTGATGCCATTCACAAATCCCGCCATTATTGCCGACGAAGCTGCTGCCGACGCCCAGAACCTGGGCCAGTCGCTACGGCTCTCAACTCCACCAATCTTCATGCCGATGGTCAGTGCCAACGGCAGATACTGAGTATAGTTGTCAATCTCGTTATGGAAATTATACTTGATAAGACGAATTTTGGTGTTGGGGTTGTTGTAGTCCTGCCTGAAAGCCGTTTTCTCGCCCTTGGCAATAAGACCTGCCGCAAAAAGCGGAATGCCCACCCACGTCTGGTCGTCAAGGAAGCGATAAGGTTTCACTGCAGGATTAGTACGGCTTTTGATGAAGTTGAAGTCGGGAGCTTTGGGCGGCTCATAGAGCTTAAGCTCGGAGCTGGCAAAAGATGCGACACTTGGCGAGGGCGCTGCATCATAGGTGCCATTGTCAACGATGACATCGCTCTCCGTAACGAGCATCGCAGAATCGCTTGTCATACCCCCCCTGTCCCCCTCAATCTTAGAGGGGGAGTTGGCGTCACAAAAATCCATAGCCTCAACCTCTTGTGCCGCAGTATTAAGGAATCCCATAACACCGACAAGCACCAGCGCTATCAGCCCGATTTTTCTCATTAATCGTTACTCTATTATAGTGTTCTCATTGGTGAAATGCAGCTCGGTGCCGTCATCGAGAATGAAGGTGACATCACCGTTCTTAATCTCACGTCCCATAAACAACACCTCATGACCAGGATAGTTGGCATTAAGATACATCTGAACCATGCCATTCACCATTTTCATGGGCACGTGACTGCTGCGGCAGTCCACAATCATCCAGTGGCCGTCCTTGTCAAATTCCAGGGTCGCATCATTGTCGAGATATACGCGAGTGCGATTCTTCATGTCTTTTGACTTATTTTTCTCGGCTTTCACCACTGTATTGTCAGGGAAATATGCTTTCACTGTCCTCTGAGCCAAGTCAGGAACTTTTTTGAATGGTATCTCAACGATTTTGTCTTCGGCGAGGGCAACGCCTGCCACCAAGAACACTGCTATTAAAGCTAAAAATATTTTTTTCATAATGTGTTATGTTTTAAAAGGTTTATACTCATTCAGAGGGGGCATCCTCAATTTTTGGCACCTCTTTCGTTATATCAGCAGCACCTTTTTCCTCAACCTTGGGCTCACCTGTAACAGCTGGATCGACAACAGTGGCAGGAGCGTTAGCGGCATTGTAGCGCGCATTAAGTCCCTCGGCAACCTCATCGGTTACATCCCACTTGGGATTGATGAACATCGCTGCTTCTTTGCGCAGAATGGCATCGTAATCGTTCTTCACTGCATAGTCAGCGAGGAAAAGGTCAATCTCATTGGCAAGTTTCATCTGCTCATTGTTGAGCTGAACCTCCATGCTCTTTTGCATGGCCTCCATATCCTTTTGAGCTTTTTCTTGCATCTGCTCGAGCTTCTTCTGGTCGGCCTCAAACGCTTTTTGTGTCTTATAGAGGTTCTTTTTATACTTATTCTGTACTTGGTTATAGAATGTCTCTATCTCCTTGCTTTTCTTTTGCTGCGCTTTCTGGAAATCATTCTTGAGCTTATTTTGCAGCTCCACATACTGTTGCGCCACAACATATTGCTGATACAACTTATCCTCATCAATATACCTTACAGTGAATGGTTTAGTTCCAATCTCTTGAGCTGCAACATTCATGGCGACAATGGCCATCGTCATCAATAAAAACTTTTTCATTTCAAATTTTATTTCGATAATAAATTAAAAAATATATTGAATACTCACGTGAAAAATTGTGCAAATTTCCATAAAAAAAATGAGATTTGCAAGAATATATAGAAATTTGCACGGCATCGACACCCACTACAGCAATATTTTGGGAGGCAATTTTGATTAACGCACAATAGACGATGGCAAAACAGTCGTATATAGAACCCTTGAGCCTACGACTGAAACCGTTCATTATTACGCATTAAGCATTATCTTGTGCATCATGGATTATTCAAACTTGTTTCCAGAGGAAAAGTTTGTCGCTGGGGCGAATTTTTGTGTCGGTTTTGATTGAGAAACGCTCGCCTTTCACGGTCTTTTCCACTGGCTTGAGGTCAACGCGTATCTCCTCGATGGTCATGGGCAGCGCGCCTGTGGTGGGACCTGTGATGATAATCTCGTCACCCACGTGCAGCTCGCCAGCCTCCATCAAGAACTCGGCGACACCAATCTTGGAGAAATAGCGTATGCCTTTGGCGGCATAGACCTTGACGTGGGTGGCACTGGAGCCGTACTTCGAGGTCCACTCCCCAAGCCTCTGACCCAGGTAATAGCCATCCCAGAAGCCACGGTTGAAGACGCGTGCCAGCCGCTCGTTCCACTGCTCTATGCGCTCGTCGCAGTAGGTGCCATCGACGATGGCGTTGAGAGCCTCGTTGTAGCAGCTCGCCACGGTACGCACATATTCCGGACCTCGTGCCCTGCCCTCAATCTTGAAGACCCGCACTCCCGCATCCACCATTTTGTTTAGGAAGTGGATGGTCTTGAGGTCTTTGGGCGACATGATGTATTTGTTGTCGATAGTGAGCTCGTCGCCCGTGTCGCGGTCGGTTACCACATAGCTGCGACGGCAAATCTGTCGGCAGGCGCCGCGGTTGGCACTACTATTGGCCTCGTGCAGACTCATATAGCACTTACCGCTCACCGCCATGCATAGAGCTCCGTGGCAGAACATCTCGAGGCGTACTGGCTCGCCATGCGGTCCACGCACATCACTGGCAGTGATGGTCTCATGGATGCGCGTCACCTGGTCGAGGTTGAGTTCGCGGGCTAGCACCATCACATCGGCATATTGGGCATAGTAGCGCACCGCCTCACTGTTGCTCACATTGACCTGCGTGGAGATATGTACCTCCACCCCGATGCTACGGGCATAGAGGATGGTCGCCATGTCGCTGGCGATGATAGCGCTGATGTGTGCCTCGCGGGCGGCATCAACGATGCGGTGCATATAGTCGATGTCCTCGTCATAGATGATAGTGTTGACGGTGAGGTAGGTCTTGATGCCACGCTCCTCACACCATTGCGCTATAGTGTGCAAGTCGTCAATTGAGAAGTTCACGCTCGACTTAGAGCGCATATTCAGGTTCTCGATGCCAAAATATATAGCATCCGCCCCACCCTGCTGCGCCGCCACCAGCGACTCCCACGACCCCACGGGAGCCATTAACTCAAAATCGCTCCGCGATTTTGAGTCGGGGAAAGTGGAAGGTGGAAGGTGGAAGGTTTTTTGAGAATCTAGATTCTCAAAATTGGGGTTTTCTTTTAATTGAATTTCATTCATTTTTATGTATTGTCATCTTCTGAATTGCCCAATTTACTAAGATAGGAACGGCGTAAGCCACCTAACATTTTAGCAATCCTGGTTGCCTGAGCCTTAATACTAATTAAATCTTCATCTTGAATATAACCAGCCTTATTAGATATTCTCAATTGACAAAGCACCTCATAAAGTGAACCATGGGCTATATCAATAAAATGCACCTTTTCTTTATTAGAGAACCTTCCTGTTCCTTCGGCAATATTTGAAGGGATAGATATTGCTGCACGGCGAATTTGGCTTGCCAAGGCAAATCTTTCCTCATTTGGAAAATTACGAAGCAACTCATAAATCTTGTCTACAAGCTCCATAGACAATTGCCACACCTCAAGTTTCTCATACAAGAAATAAGATGAGTCCATTCTTAATACTTATTATCGTTTAAATAACTTACACAACTGATATCTTTGAGTTTACATAACCTTGTAACGAGAAAAGTGGTATCGCTTGATGCCGTTCCACGTTCCACCTTCCACGAGTAAAAACGCCATGGCGTTTTTACTCCGCCTCCTTCACCAGGAATATCTCTGTTGGGAAGTGGTCGCTGAAGCCGTTGAGGAAGACGCCGCTGCTGTAGGTGCGGAGGGGGTAGCCTTTACGGTCGCCTTCTTGAGTCTTGAGGAAGTCTCGGTTAAGCGCCTCACAGCGCAGGTAGGTGAGTTGCGGCTTGTCTTTTCCATCGCGGTACTTTGTGAAGAAGCCGTTGCACATAATCTGGTCGAAGAGGTTCCACTGTCCTTGGTATGCCAATGTTCCCACGCCCTTCGCCAACACGTTCCAGAAGGGGTTGAACATCTCACCGGGGCCGTTGACGTCCTCAATATTGCGCTTTCCGCCCACCGACTCGGCGCATGCCTTGTCCATAGGGTCGTCGTTAAGGTCACCCATGAAGATGATGCCAATGTTGTTGCCGTGTACGTTTACCAGCGAGTCGATGGTGCGACGGCACATGTAGCCAGTAGCCTCACGTTTGGGACTCGACGCTTCCTGACCTCCCAGTCGCGAAGGCCAGTGGTTAACCATCACCGCAACTGTGTCGCCGGCAAGAATGCCTACCACGCACATCTGGTCACGAGTGCGGAAATTGTCGTTCCAATCATAGCCTGGATCGTTACGGCGCTCGGGAACGGCAGCCGCCCTCGCACGGTCAAAATCCTCCTCGCTAAGGCGCTGATTGGTGACATTGAGCACACGGAAAAAGCGCGGGTTATAAAGCACTCCCACATCCACACCACGGCGGTCGGGGCTGTCATGATAAGGTGCTACTTGCAGATGCCAGTCACGCACTTGCGGGTCACGGCAGATGTCTTTGAGCACTGTCTCGTTCTCAATCTCGCTAACACCTATAATAGCTGGTCCGTAGGGTGTGGCGTCGGTCTTCATCTGTGAAATGGCAAACGCCATATTGTGAATCTTCATCCAGTATTTGCGACCGTCCCACTGGCGCGCGCCATTAGGCGAGAACTCCAGGTCGTAGGTTCCATTAGAGTTGATGGTGTCGAAGAGGTTCTCGAGGTTATAGAACATCACGCCATACACCTTATAGCGCTTTCCTTGCTGCACATTGTCTTGTGCGTTTATCGCTGGCAATAAAACCATTGCCGCCAATGCGGCGAATAATAACTTCTTCATAGATCTATGTGTTTTATGTTTATATTTCGGGTAGATTATTAATTATTTTCCAAAAATACTACTTTTTCTTGAATTCACACGCATTTTGAAAGAAAAAGTTGAAAAAAAATCAAGGGTGACTCACGCATCCTGCATAAATCACCCTTGTAAAAAACTCATAATTAGCAACTAATTATTAGAACTATTATCCCAATAGGTCGCCGTGGCCTCGACTGTGGCTTCTATGTCATCGGGCAGGTTACAGAAGAAGTCTATACCCGTTCGCCGCTCAAGTTCATCGATAGAGATGCGGTTACTAATTACCGTAGCGGCACTAGGATTGTTGGCATTCAGATGCTCGGTCCACAGGGCAAAGGCCTTGTAGTCACCAGTCGATTTCTCATAATACAAGAATGCCATATAGAAGTATTTAGGAACTAACAATGTTTGACCAGAGCCATCGGTTGTGGTGGTTATGATTCCTGAACTTGTAGTGTTATTGAGTGTGACGTTCTCGATTGTCGCGGCTTTCACCACATAGAGGGTATCGGTATTGTTGGTAGGCTGCCACTTGGTCCTCACGTAACCCTCAAGCGTACTCCACAAGCCACTATTATGAGCACTATATTGCGGCTGCATATTGGTCATATAGAAAGTGAGCTTATTTTGATCTTCTGTAGCCAGACGGTCGGCACTTGGACACAAGTGACCACGAGAATATGTACTACTATTTGTATAAGAATTAGCAGGAGAGACTGTCACAGCTCCATCTGTATAGAATTTATTGGTCCGATCCACATTGGAGGCATTGTTCTTCGAACACATAGTGTAGCAGCTCCAGCGGTTTGCAATCTTGTTGTTGTCCCACTCTATTGAATAAACAATACCGTATGTGCTTACCGATTTCACCACACGCTGGTTGCCGCTTGCGGTGTTGATGTGAGGATACTCAAGTCGCCAAGCGTAGTCGTCGGTGCTCTGGTTTGTGAAGGTCGGGTCGCCCTTAGACTGTGGAATGCCAGAGCCAGCGATGTTCCAGTTGGCATTGACATTGTTATTTCCGCCAGTACTGATTATGTAAGAAGCTGTTGCCACGGTGCTCGAGACACCATCCTTAACAGCGATTGCCTTGATGGTCATGTTGGCACTCACTGTAATCGCTCCAGTGTAAGCTGTGGAGTTAGTTGTTGGAGTGCTGCCATTGGTAGTATAGTAGATAGTTGCTCCGCTTGTAGTTGTGCTGATGGTCACCGTCTGCGCCGAGGTGTAAGTTCCACCGCCGGGCGAGAATGTAGGCGTGGCAACAACGCTTGCTGCACTGCCGTCATCCTCAACGTAGAGTCGGATGGGTTGTTGAGTGTTTTTGTAGCAAGAGAAACGTTCCTGACCCGAAGTCTTATTATACATAATATAGTACTCAGAATCAGTAACATTTTGGATAACAGCATCGCCATTATCATCAATCGTAATCGTCCAAGTGTTATTTTCAGCACCAGTTGATAATGTATTAGCAGTACCTGTGTGATTCAACAATGCGCCATCCATAGATAATGTCCATGCACCATCGCTACCGCCAAGAGTCAACACTTTAACGCCAGTTCCTTCGGTCAACTGAACAACGCCATCGGTATAGGCAAAATTACCACTTTCGGGTACCGAAAGACCATATTTTGTATTCGTACTGGAAATTGCTCCCATCGCCACTGGAGTACTCTCATAGACGATGATATATCTTTTCCCTGCCACGAGTTGGCTGGCACTGGTCACACGAGTAAAGATGTCGCTGGTTACTACAGGTGTAGTGTCGTAGGTGACGTTTGTAATTTGAGAATACAGATAGTCCACGCTATGGCTTTGACCTGTGAGGTAAATCTTCATACCTATGGCACCATTGTCGCCAAATTGTCCACCCACATAGCGCACGCTGTCCATATTAGAAGCGTTATAGGTCACGGTGGTTCCGTTTTTCAACGTGATTGTCATGGTCACTGGGTCGGTGTCGGCTGCCAGTGCACTCATCATTGTCATCAAGCCCAAGAGGGCAACAAGTAAAGTCTTTTTCATTGTAGTGTCCTCCTAAAGCTTAACGTTTAACAATCTTTTTACCATTCACAATATACACACCCGGCGGCAGCTCACTAAGCGGTCGAGTGAGCCTCTGTCCCAAAATGTTGTAGATAACAGCATCTTTTGGAGTGTTATTATCTAACCTTATGTCAACAACACCTGTAATCACCTCACTTCCAGGCAGCGCGAGTTTTACACCAGCACCATTAGGCACGGTGATATATCCCTCAGTGCCACCTACAGAGGTATCATCGACAAGCGATGTCCAGCTCAAATTGTTGCTGTCAAGAATTACCACTGTTGACTCATTCTGTGGCAAGGTCGTCGGCGAATAGGTACCCACCAGCGAGTAGTCACCAGCATAGACAGGTTGCTCATTCGCCATCAAATTGATGCCTGGAGCATTTTGCTGAGCGGCAAGGGTTTTGGTCACTGCACCTGCAGTTCCGGCTTTCAATGTCACCCCATTATGCGTCATGCCATGCTGCAAAGTGTAAGGTTTTACAAGGTAGGGCGTGCCAGGCTGAAGGGGGCCATAATAGTCCTCAAACTGCATCACACCGCTATATATAGGATAGGTTTGACCACTCATCTCATAGTTGCCCACCTCACCAAGCGTCACGCCAGTGTACTGAAGCACATCGCCCTCAAAGTCCTCAAGTTCAAAAGGCACGGTAAGCACGCTCCAGTCTTGCGGGATAAGGTTGCGTTTCAGCCTCACCTGTGCATTGGCAATATCGGTGTCAGGAGCAACAAAACCTTCTTGAGCATCAACCACGTAGGTGATAGGCCAATTATCATTCTGATAGATGGGGCGAAGCTGCTGTGTATTGTTATAGGGAGCGGCGATGCCACTGATGTCAACTATAGCACCCACGTAGGGAAGCTGATAATAGTCGGGGTTGTATTTGTTATAGATAGAGAACGAGCTATTGCCCGCGGTGGCAGTGGCAGTGCTGCCACTTGCCGCTGTCACTTGAAGGTCACTGATTGTCACCCAATCGGCATAATAGTCGTTATAATTGTCAGCTTCAATCTCCACTGGCTCAACGTCGGCCTCGGTAACTGGGTCGGCAATGACAAGGTAGCAACTATTGGTGGCTGATGAGGCAGTGAACTCGGGCAAGTTGTTGTAATTAGTGTAAGTGCCGATTATCCAACCTGCGATGTGCTGGTTATAGGCCAGCGGCGGGTTGGTAGTCACATTATAAATACATATCGCGCCACTGTTGTCGCGAACAAACGCGTCATTGCCCTTAACAAACAGTGTGCGGGCATTGTTGGCATCGGGCAAGTAGAGGCGCACAGTAGTACCGCTTGTCAAGTTCTTGAAGGCGGCGATGCCAGTCACCGTCTGTCCTAACGTGTAGGTCTTGCTCACAACCGAGCTTGTTTGAGTTCCAACGTATGAGATAGCTTTCACTGTTGTTGTGCCACTGATATTGATGGTAGTGGCAGCGGTAATCTCTGTGCCATTGGTGCGCGATGGAGTGCTGCCATTGGTGGTATATCGCACCGTATTGCCACTAGCAGGAGTAATCGTCACCGTAGCACTCGCCGCCTCATTCATCACCGGCCAAAAAGTGAACTCGTCGGTGAGAGTTGGCTCCTGAACAGTGGCGGAGGAGCCTGTGGAATAGGTCACTGTTATACTTTTAATATATAAAGCTTTTGAGGTTGTTTGTGACATGGATATCACAATTGTTCCCGAAGCATTGCCTGAGCTAGTATAAGTTGTTGCTGTTGAAGTCAATGACTGATTTGATAGATAAGTTGTACCACCTACCGATATAGAAATATTTGCCGAAGCACTATTTGCAGTACTTGCATTCACAGCAACACTCTGAATGGTGCCTGAAATGCCTGATGTGGTAAGCGACAAAGTTTTATATGGGGATGTGCCACTACCAAATTGCTGGCCTTTGGTTCCATCATATCCCCAATAGTTACCATCACCAGATAGGGTCCAGGTCACTCCTCCCAAGTCCTTAGAGCCATTGGTAGAGAATTGCTTACTTGTAAACGTGTAAGAATACTCATCAGCCCACCCGACGCTTGTGGCGAGGGTGGCGATTAAAAATAGTGTAATTAGTTTTTTCATATATGTTTTGCTTTTGTTTTCCAAAAATCATGCAAAGTTAATGAAAAGCTTTGAGAAATAGCTCTTCTTGAACAAGTTTTCTACCAAAACACATTTATTAAAGGTTAAACGCATATAAAAATTGGTAATTGTGGTTTGGAATTTGGTTTGGAATTTGGTGGTGTTGCTGTGACTTTTAGTAGTTTTATTCCACAATTTTTTTGTCATTTTAAGAAAAATGTGTAACTTGCACAACTTTTCCAATTGTGGTGCTTTAGGTGCTCTGCTTAGGCACCAAACGATTACTTGGAATAAAAATAAACGATTATCTTAGAATAAAATAAACTTAAAAGACTATGCTTAAACGAATTTATTTATTCTCGATGTTGGCCTGCCTGGCTCTGGGTGCCATGGCGGCTACCGAGACAAGGAGCGTGACCTTCGACTTCAGCTCTCCCGAGGCACTGACACAGCTGGGCCTGCCCACACCCACAAGTAGCAATCCCACCTACCTGGAGAACAATATCACAGTGGGCGATATCACGTTTATCCCAGGCAGCAGTTCGCCTCGCTCAACTTTCTATCAGAACCAATACACGTTTTACACCACCAGTGGCAATACTTTCTCCTTCCAAGCTGCAAGTGGTGCAACCATCAAGCGTGTTGACTTCTACGGTTTTTACACTAAGCAGCGCTTCACAGCATCTCCCGCTGGCTTTGACTCAGAAAATAGCTATTGGAGCGGTTCCGCCAGCCAGGTCACCTTCACTGGCACCGGTGGCAACACCCTCTACTCAATGACGGTAACCTATGAGATGGAAGTGCCCGACTACGACCCGTGTGACGTGAACCACGACGGCAGTGTGACAGCATCTGACATCACCGCCCTATACAACTATCTGCTCAGCGGCGACGAGACCTATCTCGCCTCCAGCGACGTGAATGGCGATGGCGATATCACTAGCGCCGACATTACCATGATTTACAACTACCTCTTGACTGGTGATGAGCCACCAGCTCCCACAGTGCCCGCCCCCACCTTCAGCCACCCATCGGGAACAGTGTTCGAAGGTGACCATGACATCATCATCACCGGTCCGCAAGGCAGCAAAATCTACTTCACAATAGATGGCAGCAATCCGTCAACCACCAACTATTGGGACAACGGTCTGTCTCCATTCACCCTGTCGTTAGGAGTGGGAACCATAACCATCAAGGCGATAGCAGTGCTCAACGGCAAGAGCAGCGCAGTGGCCACCGCTACCTACACCGTAGAACAAGTCGTAGACAATAACATCAATGCCAATTGGAAAGAGACCTCCTACAATATTCCGCAGTCAGGAGCCACACCCACCAGTTCGAGTGCCACCTACAACCAGGCTTGGCGCATCGAATACCCACACATCACACCTAACTCTAACTATATAGTTGTGGTTAAGGCAACTTCCGAATATGGCGTCTCGCTCTCGCTTGAACTTGACAAGAGCCAGCGAGCCAATCACTGGACCTGCTTCACAATGCACGCAGGCACGCCCAACAACAATGTGGGACGAACTCCCTCATTCTCGGTTGACGATGATGTGCCAACCGCTTACCAAGTTAACACTAACGAATACACCAGCGGAAAGTACACTACCTCTGTCACAAACCTTGACGGCAACAACATGACGATGTTTGCCCGCGGTCACATCTGTGCCAGCGAGGACCGTCAGTCGAGCAGTGAACAGAACAGTCACACTTTTGTCACCAGCAACATCCACCCGCAATATCAGGCGCACAATGCCGGCCTATGGCAGCGCATGGAGGGAAAGGTTCAGAACTGGGGCTACAGCAACTCCTTCCGAGACACGCTCTACGTGTGCAAGGGCGCCACCATCGGCAATGTTACGCTCAATGGCTCCACAACATCGGGCCTCATTCCCAAGAGTGAGGTGCAGAGCCTGTATGGCGTGAACATCACTGGTACGCTGCCTATTCCACGCTATTGGTATATGGCTGTCTTACGCCTTAAGAACGGACAATACGAAGCTATGGCCTATTGGACCGAGCAAATCAACAGCTCATGTAGCTCAACTACACTTCAAAGCTGCATGATAACTATCGACGAGCTGGAGCAGAGGACAGGCATCGACTTCTTCTGTAACCTGCCCGATGACATAGAAGAAGTGGTGGAAGCGTCACTCAACACCAGTATTTGGCAATAGCCATATAATCCAACTTTTAAAAAAAGTGCGAAGTGCCATGCGCTTCGCACTTTTTTATTGCTCAAAAAGAGTGAATGTCACAAAAACAGAAATTTTGTATAATAAAATTTTTATGCAAAGTTTTCAAAAATATTTTTTATTTTCTTGATTTTCAATATTTTATTTTTTTCTGTCAAGTCAAATAGTTTTCCAAAACGAAAATTTGTTGATAATTTCTTGAAAAAAAATTTTGCCATTTCTCCAACCTTTTGTAGCTTTGCATCGCAAATAAAAGGAGAATCTTTGAGCCCGAGTAATTGGGCTTTTTATGCGCCATTCTATTGCAATTAATCTACACCTTATTTTATATTATTATAGCATTACTTATAAACAATGATACAAACAGTAGTAAAACGTGACGGACGAGTTGTTGGATACAACGAGGAGAAAATCAAAGCGGCAATACGCAAAGCGATGCTAGCCACTGAGGCGGGCGACGACGAGGCGCTGATACAGCGCATCGCCGACCACATTGGCGCGCGCGGCAAGAGCCAAATGAGTGTGGAAGGCATCCAGGACATGGTCGAGCTGGAGCTCATGAAGAGCCCCCGCAAGGAAGTGGCGAAATGCTACATCAACTATCGCCACAAACGCAGCGTGGCTCGCAAGGCCAAGACCCGTGACATGTTCCTCGAGATTATCAATGCCAAGCACAACGACATCACTCGCGAGAACGCCAACATGAACGCTGAGTCGCCCGCCGGCATGATGATGAAGTTTGCCAGCGAGACTACCAAGCCATTCGTTGATGACTATCTGCTCAGCGACGAGGCTCGCGAGGCAGTGCGCAACAACTACCTCCACATCCACGACAAAGACTACTACCCCACCAAGAGCCTCACTTGCGTTCAGCACCCGCTGGACAAAATCTTGAACAACGGCTTCTGGGCAGGACATGGCGAGTCACGTCCAGCCAAGCGCATCGAGACCGCAAGCGTCATCGCCTGCATCTCGATGGAGACCGCACAGAACGAGATGCACGGCGGTCAGGCGATTCCCGCCTTCGACTTCTACCTGGCACCGTTCGTTCGCCGCTCCTTCGTCGAGGAGGTGAAGATTCTCGAGGATATCAACGGCGAGGACTACAGCGACATGTATGAGCAGAAGGTTGACGACTACATTATCCGCCCGCTTGACGGACTGAAAGGTCGTGAACGTGTTTTACAACACGCTATCAACCGCACCGCCAACCGTGTGCACCAGGCGATGGAGGCGTTCATCCACAACATGAACACCATCCACAGCCGCGGCGGCAACCAGGTGGTGTTCAGCTCCATCAACTACGGCACCGACACAAGTGCCGAGGGACGCTGCATCATACGCGAGCTACTGCACTCCACTTGGGAGGGCGTGGGCAATGGCTCTACCGCCATCTTCCCCATTCAGATATGGAAGAAGAAGAAAGGCGTGAGCTACCTGCCCGAGGATCCCAACTATGACCTCTACAAACTCGCCTGCAAAGTGACCGCTCGTCGCTTCTTCCCCAACTTCGTGAACCTCGATGCAACCTACAACTACCACGAGCAGTGGGACATCAACGACCCCGAGCGCTATAAATATGAGGTGGCGACGATGGGTTGTCGCACACGCGTATTTGAGAACCGCTTTGGCCCTAAAACGAGTATTGGCCGCGGCAACATCTCATTCTCTACCATCAACATCGTGCGCCTCGCCATCGAGTGCATGAAGATTGAAGACCAAGAGGAGCGCATCAAGGAGTTCTTCCACAAGCTCGACAACGTGCTCGACGTCACTGCACGTCAGCTCGACGACCGTTTCAACTTCCAGAAGACGGCTATGGCTAAACAGTTCCCGCTGCTGATGACACAACTGTGGAACGGCAGCGAGAACCTTAAGCCTAACGAGACCATCGAGAGCGTCATTAACCAAGGCACACTGGGCATTGGCTTCATTGGCCTTGCCGAGTGCCTTATCGCCCTCACTGGCAAGCATCACGGCGAGTGCAAGGAGAGCCAGGAACTGGGATTGAAGATTATTGGTCACATGCGAGAGCGTGTGAACGAGTTCTGCGAGCAGTACAAGCACAACTACAGCGTGCTGGCTACTCCTGCCGAGGGGTTGAGCGGCAAGTTTACACGCCGTGACCGCAAGGACTTCGGCGAGATTGCCGGTATCACCGACAAAATCTACTACACCAACAGCAACCATGTGCCTGTCTATTACAAATGCAGCCCCAAGCACAAGGCCGAGGTTGAGGCTCCTTACCACGAGATCACCCGAGGCGGTCACATCTTCTATGTGGAGATTGACGGCGACGCCACACACAACCCGCAGGCTATCATGGACATCGTGGACCTGATGGACAAGTACAACATCGGCTACGGCTCAGTGAACCACAACCGCAACCGCTGCTTGGACTGCGGATATGAGGACGCTACCGAAGACCTGCACGAGTGTCCAGAATGCCACGGCACCAACATAGACAAGCTACAGCGCATCACGGGCTACCTCGTGGGCACCACCGATCGCTGGAACAGCGGCAAGCTCGCCGAGCTCCGCGACCGCGTGGTGCACAAGTAGCACCTGTGGCGCGGGGATCGGAGATCGAGGATCGAGGATCGTCCTAGAGGTTCACCGTGCTGCGACTCCGTCGCAGCCCACTTGACACTTAAAACTTGACTCTTAACACTTATGACTGATAAATTGCGTGTGCTTCATGTTGTGGAAGGGACCAGCGTTGATGGCCCCGGGTTGCGCACGTCGATTTATTTAGCGGGATGCAACCACCACTGCCCTGGATGCCATAACCCCGAGTCGTGGCGCATGGGTGGCGGAGAGGAACGCACCCTCGACGAACTGATGGAGGTTATCGCCTACAACGAGGCTCCCGTCACATTCTCGGGCGGCGATCCTTTGGCGCAACCCGAGCCGCTGGCGCACCTCATCAGCCGCATCAAGAAGGAGACTGGTCAAAACGTGTGGTGCTACACCGGTTACACATGGGAGCAGGTTAAGCAACAGCCAAAACTCATGGAAGCTGTCAAGCAGCTCGACGTGCTCGTTGACAGCCCTTTCCTCTTAGACCAGAGGAACACCAAGCTCCGCTTCCGCGGCAGCAACAACCAGCGTCTCATCGACGTGCAGGCTACCCTAAAAAACAAAAAGCTCACCCTGTGGAGCGACGATTAGGCCGCTAATCCTCAACAGGTTCCCTGTGTTGCGGCTCAGCCGCAACCTCTAAGACGACAAAAGAGAGTGCCATGTGTGGCACTCTCTTTTGTATTATACATTTGATAAACAAACGCTTATCTCATGTTCTCCCACATGATATTCCAGATTGCGAAGCGGTCTGTATTCTTATTGCTGTTGGAAGGGCACAGGGGCTCGACGTTAATCTGCACATCGCCCGAGATGTTGCATGTCTCGGTGTGAGTGTAAGCGGTGTTCTTCTGCGCCGTTTTGTTAATCACATCAAACTGCTTAACTACCTGTCCGCCAGAAATCAATTTCACACGGAACTGCACACCATTGCTCTCGGTCAGGAAGTAACCGTAGTTGAAGGTGAGAGTCTTGATGCCGCCAGAGATAACAGGCGAAACAAGGGCACCCTTAGCCGATATGTTGCCGTTCAGATGCACAGCGTAGGCCCAGCGGTCACTCTCGTCGGCCTTCTTGCCGATAGCGGCATATACTGGCGCGGCATCGGTGGCACCGCCCTTGAGCAATGCGGCATTCGACGCTGCCCATCCCTTGGTGGAAGTTAGGGTTGTCCAACCTTGCAATGCGGTTGTCTGGCCGTCGTTCATAGTCTCGAAGTCGTCAATGGTCTGCAACAGAGCCTTGCCACCAAACTTGAAGTTGTCGAGCTGCCAGGTGGTGTAGTTAGCCTGCTGTTCCGAAACATAACGGAAACCAATACAGTAAGTACCGTCGGCAAATGCGCTCAAGTCAATAGTTCCAGAGTTGATGAAATCAGACTGTCCACCAATTTCGGCTGTAGCAAGTGTTGGATTAAGCTTAACAAGCTCGGCAGTTGATGGGTCGTTAGTTGACATCACATAAACCTCAAGCATGTCGGTACCACGATAATAACGCACCTCTGTCTGGAAGCTCATTTCCTTTCTGCCGGCATTCTTGATATCAAGAGGTGGCGATATGAGCCATGCTTCAAATGGTGGCTGCTTGCCATTATAACCAGTGACAGCGATATAGCCATTATCCTGGAATGATGCCATATACCAGTTCTTGTCGCCCTTGACATTCAAAATTTTCCATCCTTCAGGAATAGCAGAACCCTCAAATGGCTCGATAAGCTCGGTTACACCACCGGTCATGACAGAGAGACGATACTCATCAATCGAACCACTGTTGTCGAGGATACCTGCCATACCCATAAATGTGGCAAGTGTACCCTTAACCCAGATTTGAGTTCCATGAAGTTCGGGGAAGTCTCTCAGGTTGGCGTCGCGGCGGAAGCTAGAGCCTTGCGGCAGAGAAATTGCGATACACTGCTTATAGTCGCGAACGTCTGGACTTGGGGCAATCACAAGAGTGTTGTCAAGAGTGAACAAAGAATCGGGATTCCACTCAATGTCGTTGTATTTTGTAACCTCGTTAACACCAGGAGCGATAACACCCACGATGTAGCCGGTAGTCCAACCCTTCTTACCTTGGTTCTGTAGCTCAATGGCCTCGGGCACGGTCCATGGGTCGCTAGGATATCCCTTAGTGTTGTTGTCGAAGCCGATGCAGTCGTTGGCGTCACGCAGATAGAGTCCCCACTTGTCGGAGCCTGTCATGTAGAGGATACCTTGCACGTCGCCCTTGCCCACTGGCAGTGGGTCGCCGCGGAAGTTGGCGTAGTTGCTGTTGTTCACACCCAGCACGTTGCCGTTCTCATCCTTGATGTTGCGGGTAGTGGAAGAAGCGCTCTCGCTGAAGGTGAGCGCACCGTCGGCACCTTCCCACTCCACGTTGCGGATAATCACGAATTGTCCCTGATACTTGAGCTGTGTCTCGGCATCGCTGTGGCCAATCACGTCAGATATCTCAATCTCTACTGGAGCAATCTTATCGAGGTTAGGAAGACCGTTGATTTCCACATGCTCCTTGAACATGTCGAGCGACATACGTCCAGCCTCCCATACGCTCTGAGCGGCATACCACTCAGGCTTGCCGATGAGGTACTCGCCATTGTACTTGCCAATCCAGAAATCCTTCATGTTGATAACGATTTCCTGGCCCAGGCGGTAGGTGTTGCAGATGCTGTTGGCATCGATAGAGATACCAAGACCGCCGGTCTCGTCCTGGATGTAGAGGTGCTTATAGATGTTTCCCTCCTCATCGCTACTGGTCACCCATCCGTGGATGTAGGTGTCTTCCTTGCAGGTGTCGATGAAGTTGCGACCGTCCTGCCAGTATTTAGCCTTGAACTCGGCTATTGTCATGTTGGCCTGATGCTCGGCGTGAGGCACCACCATAGGTGGCGTGTCGAAGTCTTCGTTACATCCCACAGCCACGAGCAAAAGCAACAATGCATTTAGGAATAAATTAAAACGTTTCATAGTGTATATCTTATTTTTGATTATTTCAATATATTATAAATGTGTGTCATTAGAATCTCACTCCCACATTCAAGTACATGCGGAAACCTTGTGCGTAGTAGTACTTGTTGGGGAATTTGGCTGTGGTGTAGTTCTTGTAGTCGAAACGGCCCTGCTGATAACCACCAGTCTGGATATTGGTGTTGTTGAGCAGGTTGTTAAGGCTCAGGTTGAGGTTAAGCGACGACGAGCGGGTAAGGTAAATCACCTTACCGATGCTCATGTTGATAATCAGCGCCTCGTTGAGTTTCTCCTGCTTGCCGATATCCTGCATCATCTGAATGAGCTCTTGCTCGCTGCTTGCCATGGTGTAGAGTTCGGGAAGAACTTCGTGGCGAATTGGCGAGAGATCGACGTATGAGCGGTTCATCCACACACCGTTGAGCTCGAAGAACCACATGTGGGGTGCGCTCCAGTTGATGCCGAGGCTGTAAGCCTCCTGAGGAGTGCCGCTCACGTAGAAATTCTTGAGGTAAACAGTCTGGGTGACATCCTCTACCGAGCCGTTCTCAAAGCTGCGGGTTCCAAGAGGACGGTTCTTGTACTGATAGCGTGCGAAAGTTGCTGCAGCATTAAGAGTGAGCGAAGGAGTGATTTTGTAGGCGGCGCCAAGCTCCACACCCTTGTGCTCCTTTCTCACACCAGTGAGCGAGTAGTTCACGAAGGTGCTGTTGTAGTCGTCATAGAACGAGGTTCTCTCGGTCATGTCCCAGAACTCGGTCCAGAAACCGGTGATAGAACCCCTGAACTTGCGGTAGTTCCACACATAGCCTAAGTCGCCCGAGAGGATGCGCGCACTCTTGAGGTCGGTGATCACGTCGTCCTTGATGCGTGGCGAGATGTAGGCGTTGTAGTACTCAGGGGCGCGGGTGCCGTAGTAGGCATGCGCCTGGATATTGTTACGGCCGTCAATCTTATAGATGACGCCTGCCTTGAAAGCGTAGTTGATAAAGCTGTGGCTCTCGCCCTTGCCTAGAGAGTTCTCAGGTGCGCGTCCGTTGCGCATCTTACCGTCGCGCTGGAAAGTGGTGGCGCTCAACTGAGCACCATAGTTGATGTCGAAATGGTTAAGATTCACCACATTCTGCAGCCACAGGCGACCAGTGATGGAGTTGATGTCGTAGTCATAACCGAAGCGGTCACCCTCGAGGATGCGGCGGTTGGGGTTGTCCATATCGTTCTGAAGCATATCGGCATCACCGGGGAAGTCGCGCTCGGCATACTGGTCCACGTCGAGCCAGTAGCGTCCACCGAGCAGGTCCTTCATAGTCTTGTAGTAAGACGAGCGGCTATAGTTGGCTCCTATGCCACCTTGCAGCGTGAGAATAGAATTAAGACGCATATTGAGATTACTGCTCAGCATCCAGTTGAACTGGTTGCTGTGTCGCTTCTCTATCACATAGCTCGAACCCTTGTCCTCACCGCCTTGCTCATATTCATAGTTGTTGAGGTAGTTCACTTGATAGAGTTCTGCCCAGTTGAGCTGACGCTTCTCCTCCATATTGAGCCACTCCCACTCAAATAGGTCGGCAGTCTCGGGACTTGTGGTGCGGTAGTAAGAAGGCAGATAGCGGTAGTAGTCGGGACGCGGGTCACGGGCGTTATACCAGTTGAGAGCGCTCGAGGCGTAGAACGACTTGTGGAACGCCAGACCGGTGGTCAGCGTGGTTCCTGTCTTGGGTTTCCAAATCCAACTCAGGATGGCTGTCGGGTCAAAGGAGTCAACAACCTTGGCGTTGCGCTTCTTGCCCTCTTGCCAACCCCAGTTCACGTTGTAAAGGTTGGTTCCGGCAAGGTCGTAGGCCTCGATGAATGTCGCGGCGTTGCTAGCACGCTTGGTTGGTGCGCCAAACAAGGTGAGCGACACCGAGTTCTGAGGGTTGATCACCTTTTCCAAAGCCAGGAAGGCGCCCCAGCTGTTGTAGAACGAGCCCGGGATGATACCCTCGCCAGCATAGCGTGCGATAGCGCTTAGAGTCATCGCCCATCCGTGCTTGTTGAGGCCGGTGCTGTAGGTAATCATTCCGCGCCAGCGGTAGTTGCTGTTGGTATAGGCAATGCTTCCACGGAAACCGGGAGCGTAGTCCTTGGCGGTAGTGAATATATTCGTGGCACCGCCGATGTCGCCAAATCCAAAGCTGACGGGCTCGGTGGCATATCCTACACTGCGGCTCTTAAATGCCTGGTTCATACCTCCAATCATCGAGTAGTTGAAGCGGCCGCGCGCGGCATCGTTGAAGTTGATGCCGTTTATGTAGGTCTGGCTGTACTCGTTGTTGTAACCACGAATGCGGAAGCGCATCGTGCTGAAGTTGTAGTTGGTAGCCTTGTAGTAGGGGTTGTCGGTGGCTCCGGTGAGCGCCCCAACCTGCTGTGCGTTACCCTCCTCGTCTTCAAGCATCGACTCGGTGAGAACAATCTCGGCATTCTCCTCATTCTCATCCTCCATTGTTGAGGAAGTGGGATTAAGCTTAATTATTCCCAAGTCATCGATGCCGTTCAGAACGACGACATCAAGAACCAGGTCGCGATAACCGTAGTTGAAAATTAGCAGACGGTCGTTTCCTGGCTTGGCATCGGTGATGACAAAGTCGCCACTTGGCCCAGTAATGGCACTGGCACCCTGCTCATCGAGCAAGACAGTAGCCCCCACTACAGGCACATTGGTCCTTGAATCGACCACGATGCCCCGCAGCCCTGTCTGAGCCGCTACAGAGAGGCTCAAAAAGAGCGTTAGAAGCAATGATAGTTTTAGTCTCATAAATAGTATTTTGATTAATTATGTTTATGTATCAAATTTAACACACTTAACCTAAAAAAAGTTAATTAATTGAAGCTTTTACGCCACATTTAGCATTAAGTTTTCAAAGATACAACTTTTTTGGCGATTACCACAAAACTTTGCGACATTTTTTGAAAAAAAACGGCGAATTGCGCGAATTTTGCAAAACGTCGCGCTCGTTTTTTATCGTTATTAATCGTCTGATAAAACGGCGAATTGCGATCACCTAAGAGCACACGCAAATGAATCTCAAAAAATTTGCGAAAAATGCATGTTTTTGAACATTTTTGCCGCAAATTCCAATTATTGTCATCGTTTTGCTGTCTCAATAAAATATAGGGAAAAGAATATTGGCTAGTTGCTAATGGACATGATAAAAGACTTTTTGTATAATGAACAAAGTCGTTCCGCTTTCCGCTTTATCACAGTAGATTCTTACCTCTCGGCCACTCCATTCTATGAGAATAATGGATTTATATTGTTGAGTCAAAAAGAAGAAGGTGATACGACTCGTTTAATGTATTTCGACATAAAGAAGCGGAATAATCTTTGTCTTTTAGACAATGGATAAGACTCCATAATTTTGCGCAAACAAAATCGCAGAATTATGGAGTTAATTTTAATAGTGTAGAAACTATCGCCAACTTGAACGCTTCGGCAGTATTCCAAGTCGACAGCGGAAAAGTGTTTAAGGAGGACACCAACATTATGCCGGTCATAATCGATGAACGGCTCTCATATATGCCGTGGGGCGGCGACAATGAATTGCCCTACAATCCGACAGCACATATTACCCAATACCATATTACGGTTCGCTGTTCCGTAAGGACTGATGCACTACTTTTAGCAAAACCTGCTCGTCAAATGCTCGTCAAATGCACCAAAAAGCCCTATTTTTACCTATTTTTATACAAAAATGCGGTTTTTTTTTGACTAAAATTCGCTAATTGGAAAGGGTGGAAAAGGCTGTGATTTAGGGTTATCTATCTGCTATTCAGTATTTTAAAACTTGGAGCGGTAGACGGGACTCGAACCCGCGGCCCTCAGCTTGGGAAGCT
>JAFYYG010000035.1 GCA_017557625.1 Muribaculaceae bacterium | reverse complement strand
TCGCTCTTACCTTTGCAGCAGATTATAGATAATGTTCTAAATGTTAGATGTTAAACATCCCAATTATTTAGGACATGCGGTCAGAATTTTGTAGTTTTGCTAGAGATTGTGGCCGTGGGGGACGAGATCATTGGTCGCTAGGTAAGCAGTAGATCGCTATATCGTTAGCAAGACTTTCCTCCGTCCTCCTTTTAAAGTCTTTAGAGTCTGAACAAAGAATCGAAGCACGCCGCTGGGTGATGCAGTGTCCACTAAGAGTAAAGTCGAAGAAGATTTTGGCTATAGTCTATAACTAGAGTTATTAACCCTTTAAACAGTTATCAAGATGAAGCCGAATTCACAGATGACACTTGACAAGTACTTTAGGCAGTGTGTCGGCATTGACATCTCAAAGGACAAGTTCACGGCCTGTCTGTACATGTACGACATTGCCAGCGATGTGGGCTGCCACACCGAGAGTATTGATTTCACTAACACCAGGACTGGTTTCAACCAGATGGTGAAATGGAGCCGCAGGGAGGCACAGAAGGGATTCCCCCTGACTTACCTGATGGAGCCTACGGGGAGCTATTATGAGCCGCTGGCATATCATCTGAATAAGATTGGACTGACGGTCTATGTGGTACTGCCCAACAAGGCACGCAAGTTTTGCGAGTACGAGGGCATCAAGACCAAGACTGATGCCATGGATGCTCGCTGCTTGGCTCTTTTGGGGTGTGCAAATCGTAAGCTTCGCCCATGGGAGCCTCCCATGCCTATTTATCGAGAATTGCGTCAACTCACACGACTCAGAGCATCGCTTGTTAAGATGCAAACTCAACTGAGAAATCATATAGAGGCTGTTGATCATATGGAGAGTGCTTCGAAAGATGTACGAAAAAGCTACGAGAAACTGCTGGATTCCATAGATAAACAGTTGGAAAAGAATGAGCAGACCATTGCCACGAAGGTCGCCCAGGACAAGGAATTGGAAGCTAGGATAAAGCGCATAGCTACGGCCAAAGGCATCAGAACTGGCACTGTGACATGCATCGTGGCAGAGACGCAGGGATTCCATCTCATCAACAACCGAAAGCAACTCACAAGCTTTGCAGGGCTCGATGTAGTGGCGAAACAATCCGGAAAGGATGACCCTAAACACAAGATTTCAAAGAAAGGGAATGCCTATATTCGGGCTGCACTCTATATGCCGGCCTTAAGTGCCGCATATTGCAACAGGCAGATGAATCAGACTTATATGAATATATGTAATAGGCATCCAAACATAAAGATGATAGGTGTTACAGCTATTATGCGCAAGATGCTGCTTCTTATATACTCGCTTTGGAAAAGCGGCGAGGAATACGATGAGACGAGGGATTTCTAACAAAAGTGGCTGCGCCTCAAGCTACAGCCACACGAGATAGTACAAAACTGGTAATTGACACCAGCGACTTCCCTTAGTGGCTGCAAAGATACAACAAAATCAGTAGAACAGCAAAAGAAAAAGAAATAAATATTCCATATTGATATTTTTGGATCTTGGCCATCGGCCAAGAAGTGTTCTTGTTGGCTCAAAGCATTTGCATGCGCCCTTAATGTTAAATTGTTCTATTTTTTATATCCAAAGTTTGGAAATTAGCACAGAATCTTGCTAC
>JAFYYG010000034.1 GCA_017557625.1 Muribaculaceae bacterium | reverse complement strand
TTAGATTATTAACATTCAATAAATTTTGAAGTTTATGAAAAAAACATATTTATTAGGACTTGCTGGTCTCGCATTGCTCTTCGCCAGTTGCAACGACATGCTCGATGTGACTCCACGCGACACGTTCACCAACGACCCCGCTTTCTGGAACAATGAGAACCAGGTTCAGAACTATACCAATGGTATGTACACCAACAACTTCTCGGGCTACGGAACTGGGATTGAAGATCCTTACTTCAGCAGCTTGAGCGATGACCAGGCAAATCCCGACTTTGAAAACTGGACATTTACCAGTAAAGTTGCCAATACAGGCTACTGGTCAACTCCTTACTCCGAGATTCGTCGCTGCAACTACTTGCTCGACAATATGGAGAGTTCTACTCTGTCAGATGCCAGCAAAGCCAAGTACAGCGCAATCGCTCGCCTGATGCGTGCCTTGAACTATTTCAAGTTGGTTAAGCGCTTTGGTGACGTGCAGTGGCAAGACCATGTGATCATGAGCTCAGATGATGAACTCGTTACTGGTCCACGCGACGACCGCGACTATGTTATGGACAAGGTTCTTGAGGACCTCGACTATGCTATCGCCAACATTGGCTCGGGCAACAAGGCAACTTGGAGCACCGATCTCGCGCTGGCTATAAAGAGCGACATCTGCCTCTATGAGGGCACCTACTGCAAGTACCGCACCCAGGCCGACAACGGCAAGGGTCCTGACAATGCCCGTGCACAAAAGTACTTGAACGAGTGTGTTAAGGCTTCGGAGTCTATCATGAACGGTGGCTACAGCCTAACTGCCAACTACGGAGATATCTATAACTCTCTTGACCTGAGCGCCAACAAGGAGATTATTTTCTACCGCAAGTATGTGCAAGACATGCTCGGACACAGCACCGTTGACTACACCAGCGGTTCTACCGCACAGCGCGGTATCACTAAGGACGCTATCGACGCATTCCTCTTCCTCGACGGCAAGCCCCTGGCTACCACAAGCCTCAATAAGAGCGACCTGCCCGAGAAAGTGCCTTACTACATGCTTGACCTCAAAGGCAACATCGTTAAGACAGCCGACGGACGTGATTCTGTCCGCGTTGGCAGTGATGGAAAGCCCATGTGGGTTTACTCGATGGAACAGCCATTCAGCGTTCGCGACAAGCGACTCTCGAAGGTTGTAGATAAATTCCTCGCCTTCAAGGGCTACGGACATGCTCGCACTTGGCTTGCCGAGATGACTTCGTCAACTGGCTACACCATTGGCAAGTACTATACTACCGCTATGGGTACCACACCACAAGAACAGCTCATCTACTGCAACGAGATTGGCAAGGGCTATACCGACGCTCCCATCTACTACCTCTCGCGTGTTCTTCTGAACTATGCCGAGGCTAAGGCTGAACTGGGTAACTGCACTCAGGCCGACCTCAACAAGTCGGTTAACCTGCTCCAAGCACGTGCCGGTCTTCCCAACATGACTGTTAATCCTGAGGCCGACCCTGCCAACAAGGTAGGCGTTAGCAACCTCATTTGGGAGATTCGCCGCGCTCGTCGCTGCGAGCTCATGACCGATGGTTTCCGCTACTGGGATCTCGTGCGCTGGCACATGCTCGACAAGCTCGACACCAACAAGTATCCCGACATCAAGCGCGGTGCCAACTTGAGCAATGTTGAAAACTGCGAGGTTGCCCTCGATGGTGGATATGCTATCCCGTTCACCGCAACCCGTACCTTCGATAAGAAGTACTACTTCTATCCCATCCCGACCGACCAAATCAATGCAAGCGGTGGTGCCACCACCCAAAACCCAGGTTGGTAATCTCTTTTAGCTAAATATTAGATTAGCATAAAATCAAGAGTGGCTGCATCAACTATAGCGATGCGGCCACTCTTGCTGTATTCACTTGAATCCTAATGACCCTTTTTAGAATAAGAACATAAGTAAAATCAGAACATTCAGATATTTCAGTTGTTTATATTTTGAGCGGGAGTTTTTGTAACTCGCAGCCTGCTAAGCATGCTGCATCTTCCTTCTATCTGTCTTGAATTTTGGTTTATTAATAAAATTTTTAATTTTTTTGTGGGGCAGAAAGTGTTTTTCCATGTGAAAATCTTGCATAAATAAAAAAAACTTGCCAATTTTGCATTTTATTTTAAAAAGTGAAGAAATATTAAGAGAGAAAGTATCGGAGAAATTGTTATATAACCATATATAGAAACATTTATTTATTAACAAAAATCATGTGCGTATGAAAAAGCAAATTGCATTGCTGGCTGCGCTGATAGTTGCTTGTGGAGCTCCAATTGGCATGACCTCGGGTCAAGCATGGGGATTCACTGCAAGTGCGCAGAACACCAGCAAAGTGACCGGTGTCGTTCGTGACGGCAGCGGTGAGCCGCTAATCGGTGCCACAGTTCAGGTGAAAGGTACAAACCGTGTCACCGCCACCGACATCAACGGCCAGTATTCAATCCAGGCTGCGCCTGGTAGCACTCTGGTAATCAAGTATGTGGGCTCTGACCCACAAGAAGTGAAGGTTACCGGTTCGACCATGGACATCGACATGAGCGATGCCAATAACACTCTCGACGAGGTGGTAGTTACCGCCCTCGGTATCAAGAAAGACCGCAAGTCGCTCGGTTATGCCGTTGAAGACTTGAAGGCCGATGAGCTGATGCGTAACAAGAATACCAACGCCATCAACTCGCTGGCCGGTAAGGTTGCCGGTGTGACCGTTACCCAGACAAGTGGTGCCGCCGGTTCGGGTGCTCAGATCATCCTGCGTGGTGGTACATCACTCGAGCGCGACAACCAGCCTCTGTTTGTAGTTGACGGTGTCATCTACGACAACTCTGCTTCGGTAATTGGTAACTCGGCTTTCGATGGTATGCTTTCTACTGCTACCACCAATGCTAACCGTGTTATGGATATCAACCCCGAGGATATTGAGAGCATGAGTGTGCTAAAAGGCCCCGCCGCTTCGGCACTCTATGGCTCACGTGCCGCCAATGGTGTTGTTATCATTACCACCAAGAAAGGTCAGGAAGGCACTGTTGAGGTTAACTTGAACGCCAAGTACATCACTACTTGGGCAAAATATCTGCCTGAGACTCAGAAGAAGTACAAACGCGGTTACATCGAGCAGCACTACAACGCCGATGGCTCATTCAAGGACTTCACTTATGATGACCGTTCTTACAACTCTTGGGGCGCTCCCGCAGCAGCTGGCGAGCAGACTTATGACAACATTGGCAACTTCTTCCAGCGTGGTGGTGCTTGGGACACCAACCTGAGCATCAGCGCCGGCAACAAGACCGGTAGCATGTTCCTCTCGGGTTCGTTCTATGATCAGGACGGTATCATCCCGACCACTGGCTATAAGAAAGCAACATTCCGTTTCAACGGCGAGCAGAAGTACAAACTATTCACCTTCACCGCCAACGCCGCCTACAGCCAGGCACGCACAGTGAAGACTCTTACTAGTGCATCCCTCTACGGTGATAGCGGTAACGGTACTATGTACTCAGTTTACAACTGGAACTCCTTTGACGATATGAATTATTACCTCAACGAGGATGGCAGTCGTCACAGTTTGCGTCCTGACCTCGATCCATGGGATGAGCGCAACAATCCTTACTGGATTCTCAATAAGGACCGTCTCACCGACAACACCGAGCGCTTCACCGGCAACTTCAGCGTGAAGGCCGACATCTTCGACTGGTGGTGGGTTAGCTACCGCATGGGTGTCGACTCTTATACTACCGAGAACACCAACCGTCTCGCTCCTGGTGGTACTCACAAGGAATTGTGGAAGAATGGTATGTACAGCGAGAACTCGCTCCGCTACCAGTATCTCTCTACTAACTTGATGACCAACTTCAACAAGCAGTTTGGTGACTTCAACTTCAACCTCATGCTCGGTACAGCCAGTGAGTACACCAAGAACACACGCAACTCACGCATGGCTTGGAACTTCCAGGTGCCCGAGTTCTATTCGTTTGACAACGCCCTCAAAGAGGACCGCGACTTCAGCAACTATAAGAGCCGCAAGCGCCTCGTGGGTGTATTTGGCGAGTTCCGTGTTGACTGGCGCAACGCTATCTTCTTGACAGTGACCGGACGTAACGACTGGTCTTCTACTCTGCCAAAGGAGAATCGCAGCTACTTCTACCCATCAGTGAGCGGTGCTGTTGTATTCACCGAGCTCATGGGTGACGCACGTCCCGCATGGATGACCTTCGGTAAGATTCGCGCCAGCTGGGCACGTGTAGGTAAGGACACCAGCCCCTATGTTACCAACACCTATCTGTGGCCCGTTGGTACCTATCTGAATGGCATGACTGGTGTGGGTAACACCTGGACAACTGGTAACCCATTCCTCAAGCCAGAGATTACCGAGTCAACCGAGATTGGTCTTGAGATGCGCTTCTTGCAGAACCGTCTGCACTTCGACTACGCATTTTATACCAACAACTCTTACAACCAGATTATGGAGCCTCGTCTGTCGAACTACATCGGCTACATCCTTCGCAAGGTTAACGCTGGTGACGTTTACAACAAGGGTATGGAGCTCACCATTGGTGGTATTCCAGTACAGACCCGCGACTTCACTTGGGAGACCAGCTTGAACCTCTATGGCAACCGTGGTACTGTTAAGAACCTCCTCGATGGTATGAACATCCTATATGTTACCGACGTTCAGGTGGGTAGCGCACGTGCTGCTTCGTTCAACGATGGTAACTTCATGGCTATCAGCGGTAGCGAGTTCGACCGTGACGACAATGGCAATATCGTCCTCGACGATAACAATATGCCTGTTGGCGGCACTAACGATAAGCTTGAGATTGGTAACCGCGAGCCACGTGTAGCTGGTGGTTGGAACAACACCCTCACTTGGAAGAACTGGTCGTTCAACATGTTGTGGGAGTTCCGTGTAGGCGGTCACGTTTACAACGGCACCTACTATTCTATGGTGGCTACCGGTAATGCCAAGATGACTGAGGATCGCGACTTCCTCACCATCAGCGGTGTTCACAAGACTGGCAAAGATGCCGATGGCAACAATGTTTACGGCGATGTTGAAACCTACACCTTCGAGGCTGGCAAGCTCTATGACTACAACGGCAAGCAGACTCCCGGTGAGTGGATTATCAACAACTACTATCAGACCTACTACCTGCGTGAGAGCGCCAACTTCATGAAGAAGGTTAATGCTCTGCGTCTGCGCACCATCTCACTGTCTTACACCCTTCCCAAGGATCTCCTTGCAAAGACTAAGTTCATCAAGGGTTGTACATTCAGTGTTGTTGCCAACAACCTGCTGCTGTTCACCAATTATGACGGCGATCCCGAGGTTGCCGCCGCTGGTGCTGGTTCTATTGGTTCTTCTTCGGTGGGTATCGACTACTGCGGTGTTCCATCTACAGCTAGTTTCGCATTTGGTGTGAACCTCACATTCTAATGCACCCGTTACGTTTACTGGCGCTTCGCGCAGTTTAGAGTTTAGTGTTTAGTGATTAGAGGCCTCTAAACTCTCAACTCTTCCCTCTAAACTTCGGCGAAGCCGACATAATAGTTAAGAACTTACTAAACATTATAGAATATGAAATTTTTCAAAGTTTTATTGATAGCGGGTGTAGCTGCTCTCTCGTTGACTTCGTGCAACGATTGGCTTGACGTGAACAACGACCCTAACACCCCAACTTCGGCGGATGCCAGCTTGAATGCTCGCTGTGTGTACATGCAGCACTACAGCATTGCATCCTATATGATTCCTTCGTCCAACACCGCTTACTATTGCGGTCAGTTGGCTACTATCACTGGTACACAGCAACCTGCTGCTATGAACTGGAATCTTGGTGGCGCTAACCGTGCCAACAACTCTCAGCAATGGTTCCTCGTTCCTGTAGGCGGCAACTTGCCAGACCTATACAATCAAGCAATGGAGCAAGGAGCTTACCACTATGCCGCTATGGCTTGCTACATGAAAGCCTTCGGTTTCATGAACCTTACCGACCTCTTTGGCGAGGCTCCATTTGACGAAGCTTTCGGCGAGGCTACTAACCCCAAGTACAACACTGGTAAAGAGGTGTTCATGGGATGTATCGATCTCATTGACGAGGCTATCGAGCTGTTCCAGCGTCAACAAGAGCCAGGCGCTACTCCATTAAGCGCCGGCGATATGTGGAACGGCGGTGACACTGGCAAGTGGATTAAGCTTTGCTACATGCTCAAGGCACGCTGGCTCAACCACTTGAGCAAGAAGGCTACTGGCAGCTACAAGGATGGCAAGTACGACCAAGCCGAGATTCTCGCTTGCCTCGACAAGGCGATGAAGAGCAATGCCGACAACACTGTGGTTTACCACGAGGATAACAACAGCAGCACTTGGGACCACGAGGGTTGGAATGAGCCTGTTGACTACTCAACACTCTATTCTTGCATCGGCATGAACAACAACCGTATGTTCGTCAGCAAGTGCTTCTACGACAACCTTACCAACTTCGACGGCAAGGGCGTCGAAGACCCGCGTGCCGACAAGTTCATCCCCTGGTGCCGTTCGGTGAAGAATGACACTATTGCTGCTCTTATTCCCGAGATTAAGTGGAGTGCCGATGGCAAGTGGCGCCGCTCACTGGGTGTTGACCTCAACAGCAACATTATCAGCAACGGTGGCATCAAGGCTTCTACCTACAAAATCATAATGTATGATGAGAATGGCAAGGAGACAGATAAGGCTGCTAGTGCTGTTCGTTTCGTACATGTTGGATGGACTGCAGCCAATGCTTACGACACACTCTACGTGCAAGGTCAGTCGGGTTCTACTGGCTACGGTGGTGGCAAGGACATGCTCATGCGCAAGACCAGCTACAAGGGTTCGCCTCTTGATGAGAGCGCTCTCTCAGGCGTGTTCTGGACTCGTCCAACCAGCCCAACAGTTATTGGCTCTTACGCCGAGTGCTGCTTTATCAAGGCCGAGGTTCTGTTCAATCAGGGCAAGAAGGCTGAGGCATTTGCCGCTTACAAGGAAGGTATCCGTGCTCACATCAACTACGTAAATGACATTTGCAATATGTGGGTATCGGGTGACAAGACTCTTGAAACCGTGCCTTCGTTCACCCCAATGAAGCAGGCCGACATTGACAACTACCTCAACAACGCTATTGGTACTGCCGGCGACCTCACTTTGGCTAAGATTATGACTCAAAAGCAGTTTGCCATTTTCTTCACCACTGAGATGTGGCTTGATATGCGTCGCTACGACTACAACCCATCAATATTCATGGGCTGGCACAAGCCTTACATGTATGAGAACACCGCTAGCTACTGGACCTACTGTCCACAAGGCAAGTATCCACGCCGCTGGAACCAGGCTAGCTATGAGAAGGACTACAACTCTTCTAACCTCGAGGCTATCGGCGCACAGATTCCTGGCGCGCTCGACCTGCCAGTAGGTTCTAACGGATTGTGGTACCTCAGTGACCAAATCTGCACACTCCCCGTTTGGTGGGATAGCACTCAAGAGTAAACTTGATGTGACAATTCCTCTCACGAGGAATAACACATAACCATAAAAAGCGTGGCACGCCCTCAACGGCGCCGCCACGCTTTTTTGTTGAAGCGAATTTTGGTGGTTTATGGCAGGGATGGGAGACTCTGTTTCCACTCAGGGATGGTGCTGAGCAGGTCGTTGTGGAACTGGTAGGAACCGTCGGTGGGGCGCACCACGCAGCGGGCGAGCTCAAGTTGAGGAGTGTTGCCAGCTGTGCTCATCATGAGCATTTGGAAGCCATAGTCGATGATGGCGGGGTCGCTGGCGCCGCCGCGCGTCCACTCGTTGAGCTGGAGCATCGCCTCGTGACTGCATGGGTCGAGGAATTCGGTGACGCTGCGCTGCCACTCGGCGAGTTTCCATTCAACAGGGCGCACACTTTGGTCGGGCACTGTGGCGACAACGATGCTATCGCGCATGGTAAGTGACACTTGCGCTGCGAGATCCTCGACGGGTAGCTGGTGGGCGGGTGCGTTGTTCAACAGGTGGGCATACCACTGCTTGATGTGGGTGAGCAGCAGGGCATCAAGGTCGATGCCGTCGTCCCACTCTACCGTGCAGTCGCGGTGCGGTGTCTCGAGACGCATCACCTGCTTCCACAGGTCGAGCATCTCGCTCTCGGTAAGGTTGTAGAATTGATTGCGGTTTTCCATGGTTTTTCTCTTTCACACAGTGCGCTACGCGCACAATGTGTTTCGCACATCGGCAAATCTTCGATTTGCGTCAATGGTTTATGATCTATCGTTATTGAATTATGCGGCAAAATTACTGAGCGCATTAATACCAAAACAACATTAAAAAGTCACGATAGGATGAATTCCAAGAAATTTTACGCATTTTGCATAACGCATTTTGCGTAATTTGAAAAATTTGCTTATCTTTGTCGCAAAAATCACACACTATTATGGATAATCCTTTTATTATTAAGCCTTACAAGAGCAAAGACTTGTTTTGTGACCGTGAGCAGGAACTGGAACTAATGCTGCGAAATTGTCTTAATTTCACTGATATGACCCTCATATCTCAACGTCGCTTGGGAAAAACGGGGCTTATTTTGCGCTTGTTTGATGAGATCAAGGAAAAACACGCCGAAATTTCTACTATTTATATCGACATATTAGCGTCAAGAAGAATTGATGATTTCATCAAACTTCTTGCAGAGGGTGCAATGCGCTCGTTCAAGCCAAAGACATCAATAGGCGACAAATTTCTGTCGTTTATAAAATCTTTGCGTCCGCAATTGTCGTTTGACAATATAACTGGCGAGCCACAGTTGCAACTCACCTACAATACGGCGCAAGAAAAGGAATATACGTTGCGGGGTTTGCTGGAGTTTCTTGACCAGCAGGGCACGCACATCGTGATAGCGATTGATGAGTTCCAACAAATCAGGGAGTATCCCGAAGAGAGTATGGAGGCTCTGCTGCGCACCTACATCCAGCACACTCACAATCTCACATTCATCTTCAGTGGTAGCAAAAAACATTTAATGACCGACATTTTTATAAATGAGAAAAAGCCGTTTTATTCAAGTACTACTTTTGTTTCGCTTGATAAGATATCATCATCAAGCTACTCTACATTTATTAGGCGATTGTTCTCTCAATCAGGGAAAGTGATAAGCGATGAAGCTATAGATTTTATTCTTGAATGGACTCGTCGTCACACCTATTACACTCAGCAGCTGTGCCATACTGTCTATGCCAACGGAGATTCAGATATTAACGTTGCCCAGGTGAAAACTGCTTGTAACCAGTTGTTGGAGCAGGGGGAATACACTTATCTTCAATATCGGCAGATGCTTACTCCCAAGCAATGGAATTTCCTCATTGCTGTAGCGAAAGAAGGAATAATACACAAAGCAACATCGGCCGAAATTCTCTCAAAATATAAACTTGGCACTCCATCCTCTGTCACACGTCTCATTGATTCACTGCGAGAGAAAGGCCTGATAAATGATGAAGTGAGTCTTGAAGGCACAAGCTACTCATTGAACGATGTCTTTTTATCACATTGGTTAGAGAGTCTTTAGGTTGTGTTTTTTTACACTTAAGACAAAGGGGTATATTAATGAAAATTGTTTGTAATTGTTTGAAAACAAGACATATATTTATTTAGAAGCATGGAAAAGAAAAAGATACATTTTGTGAAGATGCACGGTTTGGGCAACGACTATATCTATGTTGACACCGAGTATAACACCATCCCCGACCCGAGCAAGGCTTCTATAGAATGGAGCAAGCCGCATACGGGAATCGGCAGTGACGGACTCATTTTGATAGGGCGCTCGCCCGAGGCCGACTTCACCATGCGCATCATCAATGCCGACGGCCTTGAGGGGCAGATGTGCGGCAATGCCAGCCGATGCCTCGGCAAGTTTGTCTATGAACGCGGGCTCACCCGCAAAACCTCTATCAGTATGCTCACGCGTGCTGGCATCAAGATGCTATATCTCGACGTTGACGAGAACGACAAGGTGCGGAGCGTGGCTGTTGACTTGATGGAGCCTGTGCTTGACGACCCCTCTCAATTTCTTACCGAGGGCGAGTTGTTGCCCGAGGGGGTGTTTGTGTCGATAGGAAATCCTAATTATGTGATTTTTGTGGATGATGTTGAGGCAGTTGACCTCGCAAAAGTGGGACCTGAGTTGGAGTTCCATTCGCGTTTCCCGCAGCGATGCAATATTGAGTTTGCGCAAGTGCTTGACGACGGCCACATACGCATGCGCGTATGGGAGCGGGGCAGCGGCATTACCATGGCGTGCGGCACAGGAGCCAGCGCCACACTGGTTGCAGCGGCACTCACAGGGCGCACCAGGCGCAAGGCAACAATCAACATGGATGGCGGCACACTCGAGATAGAGTGGCGCGAGAGCGACAACCACCTCTACATGCGCGGCCCCGCCACCGAAGTCTTCGAAGGCGACATCGAACTGCCATAATCTCAATGCATAATGTATCCTCCGAAATTTGGAGCTATGGCGGACGACCATCAGATGCGGTATGGGCGCTGCGCTTAAAATTAAATTAAAATTATTTTTAAAATTTCATATCTATCGGAATTAATTTTCATTCAAATTTTCAATAAATTTTGAGCGCGTAGCGCGACCGTCTAGTATCTAACGTCCAGCGAAGCAGAAAAATCAGCGTGGGGGAAAAATAAAAGCGCCCGAAGGCGCTTTAAATTATGCATTATGCATTGTGCATTATGCATTGATTAATTTCCCAGCAGTATGTTGTAAATCACGGTGATATCTGTTGTGGTGATAAATCCGTCGCCATCTACGTCGCTGGTGGAGAGATAAGTCTCGTCACCATTGAGCAGGTAGTTGTAGATGGCGGTGATGTCAACCGTAGTCACATATCCGTCGCCGTCAACGTCGCCAGTAATTACGGAGGCATTTATATAGTTGGCGGACACGGTTACATCCTCATCGGGCATGGTGAGTGTCCATACGCCTTCGGTGTTCGCAAGCTCGCCTGCGCTCGCCTCATAGCCTACAAAATCATATCCTTCACGGTCGGCATGATTGAGGTCTAGATTCACCTCATCGCCGTTGCCGGCGTAAAGCACATCATTATATTTGATACCTGTTGGGTAGGCGGTGATGCCGCTCACGTTATATACTGTCTCGGGCGTTCCAGCGTTCTCCACGCTCACGTACTCGCCTGCCGTGATGCTACGGGCCTGAGTGCACTGCGGTGCTCCCAGGGCGGCAGTGTAGTAGCAGTTGGTGGCAGTAGTGGTGGCGTTCCAGCCACGAGCGAATGTGGCAGTGCTGCCGCTGGCCATGGTCTCACCATCGGCAAGAGTTGCGGTATTGACAAGGCAGTCGGTGATGGTGACGGTCTTGTTGCTGCCAGTCCATCCGATGAAGCCGCCATTGATGCCGCCTTCACCGTCTATCTGTAGCAGTTTGCCGTTGAAGACGCATCCCGTGAAGCTGATGGCATGGCCGCTGGCTCGGCTCCAGCCCACGAAGCCGCTGTTGTTGCCGCCCTTGCTGTGGATGACGGCGCTGCTCAGGCAGTCGCTGAAGTTGACGGTGTGCTCGCACAGGCCTACGAAGCCGCTCCCACCGCTCGCGCAGGTGATGTCAACATTGCTTGTGCAGTGCTCAATGGTGACCTCGCCAAAGAGGTGACCAACGAGTCCGGCGGCATAACTGCCAGTGGTGTTGATGGTACCGCTAACGGTGAGGTTGCGGAAGACGGGCGAGTTGGTCCAGATGGTCCAACTAAACGGGGCGATGAAATCCTCGCTGCCGCTATAGTTAAAGGTCAGCGTATGGCCATCACCGTCGAACGTGCCGCCGAAGGGGGTGCTGTCGTCGCTGCCTGTCTTTCCTGCCATGCGGCTCACGCTGATGTCATTGCCCAGCTTCACGGTCTTGCCGCTGAACGACTCGCCGCCTTCAAGCTTGTCGCAGAACACATCCCAGCCCGTGGCGGTGTGGATAGTGTAAGTGTTGCCGTCCTGCGAGAAGTGGGCGGGGTCGGGTGCGTCATTGCCGATAGCAAAGGTGACATCTTTGTTGCCGACGGT
>JAFYYG010000033.1 GCA_017557625.1 Muribaculaceae bacterium | reverse complement strand
CAAGCCATGGCCTCAACTTTGGCATGGATATTTCAAAGTATAAATTAGATAAAGAGTAATAACGATGAGACATAATAAGAAATTCAATCACTTAAGCCGCAAGAAGGGACATCGCGACGCCATGCTGGCCAACATGACCATTTCTCTGATCATGCACAAGAGAATTTTCACCACTCTGCCTAAGGCTAAAGCGCTGCGCGTTTATGCTGAGCCCCTCATCAACCGTGCTAAGAAAGATGACACAGCGTCTAGAAGAGTAGTATTCAGTTATCTGCAGAACAAGCAGGCCGTAAGCATTCTCTTCAACGAGATAGCACAGAAGATTGCCGACCGTCCAGGTGGATACACTCGCATACTTAAGATGGGTAACCGTCTCGGTGACAACGCCAAGACTTGCTTTATCGAACTCGTTGATTACAACGAGGCTCTTCTCGCCGAAAAGAAAGAGACTGCTAAGAAAGCAACTCGCCGCAGTCGTCGTTCTTCAGGCAAGAAAGCTGCTGCCGAGAAAACCGAGCAGCCTGCAGCCGAGGAGTAACAACACAACGATACTCTGTAAGATAAGTAAGATAAGCTCACATTCTTCTCACGAAGACACACTTATAGTAAAGCCAGCGACATCAACGATGCTGCTGGCTTTATTTCGTCACACTCTGTAGTTTTGTCAGTTGTTCTTCAACCTGAAAAAACGCACTCCCTCGGTTTTACTGCTCTTCGAGAGCTGGTGCTTCAAGTCAACATCCTCAAGCATAACCTTTTTGCCTATAGACGACGCATCGAGTAGGACGATGTTGCCCTCATTGTCAAATTCAACTATTCCCAGATGCGAAATATCTAGACCATCAATGCGAGTGACCAACCCAACGAAATCGCCGCGGCGAACCACCGCCTTCACTTCCTTAGAATTAAGACTCTCCTTCTTGATATAGGGAAAGCGGTGATTGCGGTAACCTATCTCAAAATTCTTTATTTTCTCATATATCGTGTCGTTGACTAGCGATGGGTAACTGTCGCGGTGCGTGCTCATGTAGTTTATGGTTTTAATCTTATAGCGAACACACTTTATGTCGCATGTCACGTCAACAAGGTTGCCGCGGTTGCTGTTGTCGATAATCCAGTCACTGATGTAGTGGAGGCGGGTAGAGTAATCGCCCATCTCGCCACGACGGTAACGCAAGTCCTCAAGATGGTGAGCATAGTCGCGCCAAGAATAACGGCCGTTAAGCGTTGTGCGGGTTAATGCATACAGGGTCTCAATAAACGTAGTACAGTCAAGCTCATCGATGTTTATGGTGAGCATCTCACTCTCGCCTTCAAGGGTGTGGGCCACGTAAGGGGTGCCCTCAAGTTTATGAGCATAGAAGCAGACTAGTTCGTTGGCATCGCTCAGACCGCTCTGTAGGCCTTCAAGCAACAGCGTGTTAATCTTTGTCGTGTCATTCTCGCAATGAAAACGCATGTGTTCAATAGTCGCGCTCTGCGCAGTCACATTGCCAAATGCGCCGACCTTAGATATGCCGCCTAGCCCAGTTGTGGCTATTGCCAAGATGATAAAGAATATCTTATTCAATCTCATAATGATAAAATGTTTGATACAAAACCGCAACAAAATTAGATATAAAAAATAACATCCACAACATAAAGTCTAATAAAAATCATACCACTACAGCGCTCTTTATTATAGTGTGGTTTATATTATATAATAAGGTGTGACCGCAGTTTCCACATTTCACCGCAAAGACAGGCGTGGGCGCTGTTGATGTGTTGCGCTGCAGGCACGGCGTTTATGTGAGTCCTCACAGCCATTCCTAGTCATTCCTAGCTATTCCTATCCGGCCGGAATCACCCGCTTTCCTGTGAAAGAACGTTAAATTTGCGGTTTTCCGCATTTTTTTTGTGAAAATATTTTGCCATGTCGTAGATTGGTTGTAATTTTGCATCGCTTTTCGGCTCACGAGGACCTGGTTCCGAGTTGAGCGGTTTTTTTGACGCCTT
>JAFYYG010000032.1 GCA_017557625.1 Muribaculaceae bacterium | reverse complement strand
GAAGCCTTGGCGACCATTATAGCCGCTACCTCATCACCCTCGACCGCGACCTCGTGACCGACATCAATGGCATCCGCAAGGTAAACGCTGTCGATTGGATGCTCAAAACACCCTGAACAATACCCCTCCCTATATCAATTTTCAATTCCCATTAACCCTCAAAAAACAACACCATGAAACAAGTATCCCCTTTTAAACATCTTCTCCTCCTCTCAATCCTCCTCGCCGCTTCCCTCCACGCCTTCTCCCAACACTTCGACTGGGTGAAGACCTACACGGGAGCTGAGGTTACCTTCGGAGTGACGACAAACCATTTGGTGGGTTCTTGCGTCGACTCGGCGGGCAACCTCTACATCCTTGGTGAGTTCTCTCCACAGGCCCAGTTGTGCGGCGAAAGCCTTTTGCCCATGGATGTCATTACAACACCACTCAAGAGCGCCGTAGTGATTGCCAAGCTCTCCCCATCAGGTGAACTATTATGGCACAAGGCTATCTACAATGGCACTACCTCGTGCTATGCTTATGCCTTGCGCATGGTGGGTGATAGTGGAATCATGGCAATGGTGCAACTCGAATTGCCATACGATGCTGGCAGCTATAGTGAGTATAAAAACTTGTACTATTTAGATACTCTACTTACTGGCAACGATGACTACCTAATGTCTACCGACAGTGTGGGGAGAAAACAAAATGCCTTCATCTCGTTTGATTTAGATGGTAATGTCACTGAACAGCATTTTGTCTGTGTTGGATACACGGACTCAATAGGTAATATCTTGACCCCAAGGTTTATTCGTGGAACAAACCTTGACAAGATGACAACAAATTTACTGACAGGGGAAAGTTTCAACATTGATGCCGACGGCAACATCTATGTCATTCGTAGCGTGCATGCCGACATAGTTATCGGCCCGTATGACCCTAATACAGCCGATTATCGCATGTGGAGAGTTGACGATGGTACAATAGGAGCCATGAGGATAGCGGTTGACGGTACCCATTTCCTGAAATACGAAATACCTAGTCCGACTGCCTTGTGGAACCAACAGATTCTGAAGTTCTCTCCCCATTTCGACAGCTTGCTGGATGCTGTGTATATGTTTGATTCTACTTTGAATCGTCAATGTGGCACAATAAAAATAAACTCTTTTAATATTGATGTTCAGAATAACATGTATATAACAATGATAGGCGAGGATGTTCCTGCCCATATAGGTATAGCTAATTCTAATTTGTTGCACTTGGGTGACTCGTTTCACACTACGACTTGGATGATTAAATACGATTCAAATTTATTTGCAGAAAATGTGGCTCAATTAACGTTTGATGGAAATGGTGGTGACCCAATCATGGCTATTAAAGGGACGAGTGTAGACGATAGTACGAATACGATATTCCTTTATGGGGGTGTTTCGTGGACTTTACAGAGTCAGGTCAACGGCATTCTTTATAGGGATAACACACTTGATTTGGTCGATAGGTCTAATTTTTGGCTTCGTTTAAACATGGACGACCTTAGCCTTCTTTCTGTCGGGATAATGCATCCAACTACTGGTCATTCAAGTAGGTGCATGTTCGGTGCATTGGCGACAAGCAATAACAGAGTCTTTGCCCAAACTCTTTTTAATGGGGCAGTCTTTGGCGACACAACACTTCAACCTTCAAACTTCTCTCTTGGTTTCGTGGCATGGGATTATAGCGGCCATGAAATAATGGTAAAGACCTATGGTTCACAATCCAATAGAAATGGTTTCTCCCAGACGCATATCACAGATAGTACACTATATCTAACAGGATATATCTATGAAGATGTGGCTTTCGACACAATAGTGACGCATAACTATGGCTCTAGTCAAGCATATATCGCCAAGTATGTTGATCCCGCTTTTGCCCAGCCTTACGTGCATCCCTCCGACAGGCAGGAGCAATCCATCGAATGGCAGCAGGACTTGGTGTTTACCTTAGCTGACAGTCCCGTGACGCTCACCGCCACAGCTACCAGCGGGCTGCCTGTGTCGTACACCAGTAGCGACAGCACCATTGCCTATGTCGAGGGCGACCGGCTGCACCTTGTGGCAGACGGCCACGCATGGCTCACCGCCACGCAGGACGGCGACTACCAGTACTTCCCCGCCGAGCCTGTGCAACGACTCCTCACCGTGGGCAATGTCGGCATCGCCACCGTCGGAGCGGACGGGCAGG
>JAFYYG010000031.1 GCA_017557625.1 Muribaculaceae bacterium | reverse complement strand
ATGTCGATAGGATGCATCGCATTCGTCATTCAGGGACTGATGATGGGACTCGTCAACGAAGATGGCAGCTGGCCAGGACCAGGATTCTTCATCTTCTTCACCAACGCAATAACCACCACTTGCAGCATTATCATCTTCTGCATTAAGATGTATAACGACTACTTCAAGAAAGACAAGAAAGAAGACAAGAAGTAACCTTTGGTGATTTCGACACTGACGATATTAGCCGCCCTTGCAGCCATGCACGAGGCGGCTAATCTGCTATAACACATAGCCTGCTGGCGCAGGAAATTAGAGAGCCTTTGACTCTAAAATTTAACCCTGTTACTCTTATCAAACAAAAACAACAAAAATGCGATTAAGCGAGATAAGGCTAAGCTTGCTTAATGCTTTCCGAGCGTGAGCATTTTATTCAAAACCATACAAAAACAACAAGTCCAAAAATCAAGGAAACAATATTATTGTTGAATTTGTTCCTCTTGGTTGACTTTGTTTGATAAAAAATGGGCTGATACTCTATCCATGCCGTCCTAAAAGCAGTTCCCTGTACCACGGCTCCGCCGTGGTCTGGCGCAGGAGCTTGAGACAAAAATGCTTGGGGCTTTTGATAGCTCCAGGCATTTTTCCTTTGTAGAGCCGCGCAAACGCGGAAAAGTTGCTACACTATTCCTCTTTCTCTATCGTGTAGATGACATCCCAGTATTTCTTGGACTTGCCTTTATAGATGTGCTCTTTGTCGTAGGTATAGACGATATCCCAGTATTTTGTGGAGTCGCCTTTGTAGATGTGTTCCTCATCGTAGGTATAGACGATATCCCAATACTTGGTGGAGTCGCCTTTGTATATGTGCTTGTCGTCGTAGGTGTAGATGATGTCCCAGTATTTAGTTGACTTGCCCTTGTATATGTGCTTGTCGTCGAAGGTATAAACGATATCCCAATACTTCGTTGACTTGCCCTCAAAGATGTGGCGCTCATGTTTCTGAGCCACTGCCGGCAAGACAGCCATCACGATTGTCGCAATTAAGAGTATTCTTTTCATTACAGTTGTTGTTTTAGGTGGTTAGTCAAATGTATAAACTATGTCGATATAGCTTGTGGAGTTCCCACGATAGATGTGCTTGTCATCGTAGGTATAGACGATATCGGTGTAACTTGTGGAGTTGCCGCGATAAATGTGATGGCTGTCGTAGGTATAGACGATGTCGATGTAGCTTGTGGAATTGCCGCGGTAGATGTGACGGTCATCGTAGGTATATACGATGTCGGTATAGGATGTGGAATTGCCGCAGTAGATGTGCTTATCGTCGTAGGTATAAACGATATCAGTATAACTCGTATAGTTGCCTTTATAGACATGATGGGCAACTATACTGCCAACTGTTACCATCAACAACGCGATTAATGTGACAAATCTTTTCATTTCAGACGTTTATGTGGACTATCTCCCCAAGAAGTCCTGGAAGGCTTGCTTATAGCTGTCGCCTATGGGGATATAGACATCGCCAAAGACGATGCGGTTGCGGTCTATCTCCTTGATTTTGCTCTTCTGAACGATATAGGAGCGGTGCACCCTGATAAATCGCGAGGCTGGCAGCATCTGCTCCATCGCCTTCATGTTCATGAGCGAGAGGATGGGATGCTGAGACTGCTCGGTGTAGATTTTCACATAGTCCTTCAATCCCTCGATGTAGCGGATGTCGTCGAGGTCGATTTGCAGCAGCTTATACTCGCTCTTGACGAAGATACTAGTTGCCTCGGGCTCTTTCGACTCCTCGGCCTGCTGCACCATAGTGAACCACTGCAACGCCTTATTGCAGGCCTCAAGGAACTCGGGATAGGAGATGGGCTTGAGCAGGTAGTCGAGGGCGTTGATGCGGTAGCCGTCGATGGCATACTGGTCAAAAGCCGTGGTGAACACCACGCGCGTCGCCTCGGGCAGCATCTTCGAGAGCTCCAGCCCGTTCAGCTCCGGCATCTGAATGTCGAGAAACACCACATCCACCGGGCCCTCAGCGATGCCTTTCATCGCGTCAACGGCATTGGAATACTTGCCGTGCAACTCCATAAACGGTATTTTCTTCACATAGCTCACCAGCAGCTCCACCGCCAGCGGCTCATCATCGATTATTGCGCATTTGATTATCATTGTCGGTTATTGGTTATCGGTTATTGGTTATTGGTTGGATTCACTCTCCCTGATTCCCGTTCCTCGTTCCTCGCATTTCGTAATACTATTTTAGAAAAATATTTATTAGTCTCAGTGTCTATGCCCTTTTCCCATTTGTAGCGGCCTGGGTACATGAGTTCGAGTCGTCTGGCGACCTGCTCGAGGCCTATTCCCGAACCGCTCTTGTCATTGTCGCGCTTTGGGTGATTGGTATTGACAATCTCGCAGGAGATTCTATCGTCCTTGTTGGTGATAGTGATGTCGATTTCCCCGTCTCCCGCCTGCGAGATGCCGTGCTTGAAGGCATTCTCAATGAGCGAGATGAAAATCAGCGGAGCGATGGGCGTGGAGTCGTCCTCATCGATGTCGATGTTGGTGTTGATTTTCACGTTGTTGGTCACGCGCATCTTCATCAGGTCGATATAGTTCTCGATAAATTCCACCTCTTTATATAAAGGCACAAAGTGCTTCTGATTGTCGTAGAGAGCGTGGCGCAGCAGCTTGCTGAGCTCGCCTACAGCCACCTGCGCCTTCTCGGGGTCGAAAGCGATAAGGGCGTAGATGTTGTTCAAGGTGTTGAGCAGGAAGTGAGGGTTGAGCTGGTTGCGCAGGTTCTTGAGCTCGGCATCGGTGCGAATGCGCTCCGCCTCTTTCTTCGCCTCTTGCAGCTTCTGCCATCGCTGGCTCATGCGAATGGCGGCACTGAGGCCTATCACGAGTATCAGCATAAACGACATCTGCACAAAGCGTGTCCACTTGGGCGGCGCGTTAAACGGAAGCTTGGGATTAGAGTTTGGGAACAGGTCGCCCATCAGATGCCACCACCATGTCATGGCAGCAACAAGCACAAATATCGCTATAACATTATAAAACACAAACCGCTTGCGCTTATTTAAGAAGAGCAGCTTGGGCACCAGATAGATATAGTTAAGGTAGAATATTATCATGTAGCATAACGTTCCACCCAGCGAACGCAGATAGTGCCTGACGGCATCGGTCATCGTGTCGTTCTGGCGATACATGAACAGCGGAAACGCCAGCACCAATCCCCAGCATAGCACATGAATCAAGGTAGCCCTATTAAATGTAAACTTCTTTCCCATAGTGCAAAGATAGTGTATATTTTCATAATAGACACCACTTTTCTATAACAATATCGCCACTATTAGACCAAACCAAAGCATCACATAGAGGAATGTGGGAAATTAATAGACAAAAGTTCAAGCTCGCTCACGAGCTTGAAAGTTTAGAGTTTAGTGGGGACGAGGCCTGCCTCATCCGCTAGATAATCTAGAAGGTCTAGAAATTCTAGACTGTCTAGAAAAAACTATGAACTGTGAACTAAAAACTATGAACTACTTTGCTGGCTCTACGTGGATGGTGATGTGGGTATCGTCGCCGAAGCGGTCTTTTAGCTTCTGCTCCACCTGTGTGGCGAGGTCGTGGGAGGCCTGCAGCGTCATTGCGCCATCCATGCGGATGTGCACCTCGATGGCGATGCGGTTACCTATGCGGCGCGTGCGCAGGTTGTGAGGCTCGCTAATCTCTGGAAAAGAGGTGATAATATCCTCAATCTCCTGCTCGGTGTCTTGCGGCAGAGAACTCTCGGTGAGTTCGTTGACGCTGGTTTTCAGCAACTCTACCGCCACCTTTATCAGCACAATACCCACTATCACCGACGCCAGCGGGTCGAGCACCGTCCAGCGGTCGCCGAGCATGATTGCCCCGCCAATGCCAATGGCTGCGGCTATCGACGAAAGAGCGTCGCTGCGGTGGTGCCAAGCGTTGGCAATCACCGCCTGGGAGTTGAGCTTCTTGCCGTGATAGGCGGTGTATTGATAAAGTGCTTCCTTGACGGCTATGGAAAAGAGGGCAGCCCATAGTGCCAACTTGCCTGGTGCCTCCAAGTCTCCACCTTTAGCCCACTCCACCAGGCTTATTATTCCCGAGATGATTATTCCTGTGGCTGCCGCTATCAGAGCAATGCCGATAAAGAACGTGGCGATGGTCTCAAACTTGCCATGCCCGTAGTCGTGCGATTTATCCTGAGGCTTGGCACTGACGCTGACAAAGGTAAGGACGATAATATCAGTGACGAAGTCGGAGAGCGAGTGTACGGCATCGGCAATCATCGCCGAACTGTGTCCCACAATGCCCGCAATGAGTTTGCACACCATCAGCACCACATTGCCCAAACAGCCCACAAGGGTGACTTTCTGTATTTTACGTTCGCGTGTCATTTTTTGGTGGGACAAATTTCTATAAAAATTTTGATTCAGCCAAATTTTATAGTGAAAGAAATCACTCTCCCAACTCAGAGAAACGAGCAATCGAGCATTCGAGTAATCGAACAATCGAGCGTGCCATCCTAAAGAAAAGGGACACCTCTGGCTTAGAGATGTCCCTAGAAGGATTAGATTTTTAGGGGAAATGAGCAACTTTCTTACGCCTTGACGATGCGCATATGGGCCTTGGGATAGCGCAGCACAAGGCAACTGGTCTCAGAGAGCACAGTGGCATCGACATTGCGCACACCACTTGCCTTGAGGTTGAGGGTCTCGGCGCTGAATGGCTGATGAACGTATTTCTGCAAGTATTCCGGGTCGATAATCATGCCGTTTGCAGCCATGCCACACTCGTCAAACACCTCGCTGAGCAGCACATAGAGCGTGCCGAATTTCGACCTCAGCTCGGTGAAGTCAATACCCCACTTGGTGATGGTGTCGCTGGCGGTGATAACACGCTGGTAGTCGAGCTTGTTGATGGTGCCGATTAGCTCTGAGCCGCCAATGAGAATCTTGCGCTTGCTGCCGGCATTGCCAGTGAACGCCTTGCGCATCATGTCGATAATCGACTCCTGGTTGATGCTTTGCGCGTTATAGGCAAACTCCTTGCCAGCCTGCTTCCAGATGCCTCCGGTGAGCATCACATACTCCTTCTTGGCATTGTCCCAAATCTTGCCCTTCACGCCAAAGAGGAACGACTTCTCCATGCCCAGGCGCATGTCGTAGATAGCTGCCTCCTCCTGGTCGGTCATAGTCCAGGGCACCTCCTTGTTGGAGAGCTTCTGCAAAGTGGACTGTTCCACCTGCATTTTGAAGATTTGGCAGAACTGCTGAGCTTTATGAGGCAATGCCTCAAATTGTGGCGACATCACGTCGAGCTCAGTAGCAGCGCGCCCCATGCGAATGAGAGGCGTGCCTTCATCAATAGAAGGCACACAACCCTCCACATTGCCTATCTTCTTTCCGTTGACAGCCTGCACCTTAAGACCACTGCTGTCGTCACGAGAGATGACATAAAGCACAAGCTCTTCCCTGCTCTGCTCGGTGCCAGTAGCGTCGTAGCCGTAAACACCTTGCACAAGGATGGTGTCGGAGACATCAAACATGTCGTCGTTGCTGGTACTCAGCGTGATGCGGGTGTCATCGGCGGTAGCCTCGCCTTCGTCGGGCTCCACATAGTCGTCCGCCACCTCGGCACTGGTGGGCTTAGTATCCACATTATAATAATCGACAATCATACTGCCCACATGCTTCGAGCCAGCGCAGCGCGAGAGCTGGTCGATTGGGGTAGCCATGGGGCGGATTTTCACTATCTGCTGGTCAATCTCGTTGAGAAGCAGGTCGGGCGACGCGTTACGCGTGAGGTCAGTAGTGAGCGGCTCATCATCGATGTGCTTGCCACCTGCTACACCAGCCACCACTACAGCGAGGGCAACATGGTGAGATCCAGCGAGGCAACCACCAAGAATAAGCATCGTCACAATAGCAAGCAACAACATGAGGAGCTTGCGGTTCTTCTTGAGCCAATTGCTAACAGCAATGGCACGATTGAAAAGTTTCTTGAATAACATGGCTTTTTTAAGTTTAGAGTTTAGAGTTTGGAGTGGAGAGTGGAGCGCGGAGCGGGGAACGAGGAAGATGGAAAGAGGAACGTGGAAAGAGGTATATGAAACAATGATTGATGAGGATATGTCTTTTTCTTTCCACTTTCCACTTTCCACTGTCCACTTTCCACTGTCCACTTTCCACTGTCCACCTTCCACCCTACTTGTCCCAAAAGCTTCGCTTGGTGTAGATGGGAAAGTTTAGGGGGCGGGGCGACTTGTCATCGGGGGGAGTGGTTGTGGCGGCAATCACCTCGTTGCGACCGCGCAGGTAGCCTTGCGTCTCGGCATTTTTCAGGTCCTCGTCATGGCGAAGGGCCTGAACCACGAGTTTGACAATACTCTCGCTGGAAGCGTTGCCCTGTCGGAGCGACTGCACAATCACCCTCGCCGAGGCGGCAATGCTCTCGCTAACGCCAAGCTCCTGGAGCAGATGCTGCACGTCGTCGAGTTGTTTGGAGTCCTCTTCAGCGGGAGAGGTTTCTTCGTGAGAATGCTCTTCGGCTGCAGTCTTGAGCTCGCTTGAGGTCTCCTGCTGAGCCTCGGCAACAGCGTTTTCTTCGATAATTTTGTCGATGTTCATCTCTTTAATATAGATTTATGGTTGATAGATTGGGATGGTTGAATTTCACGTTGCAAAATTATGACAGCCTCAACATGACTAACCACATTAAAATATCACATCCACATTTAGGCTATCATTTCGGGAAAATGGGTGTTTTCTTGGGCAAAAAACCTATGCAAAACGGCAAGTTGCATAGATTTTTGCAACAAAATCACCACACTTTTTTGTCAGTAAGCAAAAAATGTCTATCTTTGCATGCTTTTTCGCAAATAATTAAATTTGAATAACAAAAAACATAAAAAATAACAATAATGGCAGTATTAGAAAAAATCAGAAGAAGATCAGCAATTTTGGCAATTGTCATAGGACTAGGTCTACTTGCTTTTATCGGTGAAGAAGCCGCAAAAGCTATGGGATTCTTAGGAAAGGACACCTCTATGCTGACAGTGGGAGATGAGAAAATAAGTCCTCAAGAATTCAGCGCAGAACAGGACAGGCTACAAAAGAAGAATCAAAATCAAAATCAAAAAGACGATCCAGCCGTAATGCGCCAACAGGTTGCACAACAAATTATTAGCGACAGAATCGTCTCGCAAGAGTGTGAAGAAGCTGGCATTTATGCCACCGATGAGGAGATTCTTTCTATCCTCTTTAAAGAAACTGGACTAGATAATAAAACTTTTGAGCAAATCAAGAACTCCAGACCCGATCCCAACTCTAATGATCCTAATCAACAACAATTAGCAGCATATAAATCTTATTGCGAAAATCGTATTCCAGAAATAGCAAATGAGCTGAAGAAAGCAAAATTGGATCTCGCTGTTTTAAGTTGCTATAAGCCCAACAAGCTTGAGAAGATGCTTATCAATGACTTGACTGCTCAATACGACATTGAGTATACCTATGCTAAATACGATGACTACGCTAAGGACTACAAGGTTAGCGACGAAGAATTAAAAGAGGCTTACAAAACTTATAAGGAATTCTTCAAGATTGACCAAGAACAGCGTCTTATCAGCTTCATTAAAGTTGACTTAGACCCATCTAACGATGACATAAAAACGGGTGATGCCAATATCGCAAAGATATACAATGACTTCCAGAGCCAAGAGGGTATTCTCGGCTTGAAGAACCACAAAAAAGAAGACAACAAGATATATGATAATGTGATTATTGACTCGCTGATGACCAACAGTAAGAGCAATACACTTATCGCATTGCCAACAGGAGCATCTGAACCCAAGAATCCTAATTTCATGGAATTGCTTGACGGAGGCATAGACAACATGAAAACAATTAAGCCTGAAAAAGCTAGCGACCGCTACTACTATATATATAAGGTAACTAAGGTCGTTGAGTGTCCTGACTCGCTTGGATTAAATTATGTTTCTATAAAGGGCAACAAACAGATGCAAGATTCTGTCATGAATCTGCTCAAAAACGGCATGCCAATCGACTCGCTTAAAAACAACCAAAACATTAAAATACAGGTATTTGACAAAAACAGCAAACAACCTGTACCAGATGGAGTTGTTTACCTTCAATTACCCAACAAATCAGTCACATCTGACAATCTTGTTTTCCAAGATTCTATTCGTGAGAAAATCAAGTCTCACTTGGACGGAGAATTTTTCTTGCTTGACAGCAACACTCAGGGCGAAGAAAATGTTGCCTTATATGCACAAGTGGTTCAGTACAAGGCTCCCATAACCCTCTATTCGGTAGCTCGTGTAAGATACGAGAACGAGCCAAGCGAAACAACTCTCAATGACTTTAGAAAGAAATTGCAGGCTTATATCGACAAGAACAAGACTGCTGCCGACTTCAAGAAAAATGCCAAAGAAGCAAAATATGAGGTATATGAATGCGCAGTTGATGCCAACTTTCCATATATTGGCCATAAAAAGATTGGTCCTATTATCGGCACACGCGAACTTATTTATTGGGCATTCAATAACAAACCTGGCGCTGTTTCTCAAATCATAGAAAATGAGGAACAAAGATATATGGTTGTTGCAGCTTTAGAAGATGTGTATAAAGACTACCAGCCATATAACGACCCCAGCGTTAAGGAACAACTCACCAGCTATATCCTCAACAAGAAGATTGGTAAGGACCTTTTCAACAAGTATAATGGTAAGGCTCAAGATTTGGATGGATATGCTAAACTGCTTAATTCAAATGTAATGCCTTGCCCAAGTCTTTTGAACATTAACGACCCCATAGTTATTGGACGCATCATCGGTATGGGACAGAAGGCAAAAGATAAGATTCAGGTTATTGCAGGTCAAAACGCTCTCTATGTAGTAAAGGTCAACAAGATAGAACAGTCTGCCCAACCACAGCCAAAAGAGCAAATCGCAAGTTTCTTCTCGAGTTTGATGGGAGTTAACCCAGAAAGTATTATATCGAAAAGCCGCAAGGTTTACAACAACACCCTCAGATTTGAGAATCCACAACAATAATCACTGAACCACTTAACACTTCTTATATAATTAAGGTGCTGTACCCTCAAGGTCCAGCACCTTATGTTATTAGTATGGGAGGTGAAGGATTGAAGAACCAGGAACGTGGGACAAATAACCCCTCTAAACACTGAACACTGAACTTTAAACTCTAAACTTTTTTATCAAAATCTTGTGAGAAACCAAAATTATGAGTAACTTTGACCGATTTATACACATCATTCAATAAAATGACTGAGATCAACAAAATTCAAGATGAGATAATAGACGAGTTCACCGACCTTGACGACTGGATGGACCGCTATGCCTACATCATTGAGATGGGCAACGCGCTCGACACTCTCGATGAGAGCCTCAAGACTCCCGACAACCTGATTGAAGGATGCCAAAGCCGACTGTGGCTTGATGCGCAGTACAGCGACGGCATTGTCACCTACCGTGCCGACAGCGACGCCATGATAGTTAAGGGCATCGTGGCGATGCTCATTCGCGTGCTCTCAGGCCAGAAACCGCAAGACATCATCGATGCCGACCTCTATTTCATCGACAGCATAGGCCTGCGCGACCACCTCTCCCCCACACGCAGCAACGGCCTCCTCTCCATGCTCAAGAATATGAAGGCCTACGCCACAGCATTCGCAGCAATGCACGATGCTTAATTAAGACTGGAGTACGAAGCAATATAATTTTTAACCATTAATAATAAATAAACTGACTATGTTACAAGATCTATGGAACAACAACCGCATGATGTTCATGCTAATTGCGGTATTAATTGTGGTTCTGCCTTTCCTCATTTACTATATAATTGAGGCAAAGAAAAAACACCCCAAGGGCCTTATCTCGGCCGCCCTGTCTAACATGGGCGAGCGATTTGGCTACTACATCATGAATGCAGTGCTACTGTTATTCTTGTGTTCAAAGTTTGGCATTAGCGACGATGCTGCCGGCTGGATTTATGCCGTGTTCTATTTCCTTATTTACGTTCTTAGCCTTCCTGGCGGAATGATTGCCGACAAGTTGCAAAACTACAAGGGTACCATCATGGCTGGTCTCCTCGTCATGGCGGCAGGCTATTTAATTCTGTCAATACCTGTGTTTGGAGGCAACCCCGGCGCAGTTCCCATGTGGATTCTCGTGCTAACCTGTTTTGCCCTCTTGCTCATCGCAGCCGGTAATGGTTTGTTCAAGGGCAACCTGCAGGCTATCGTTGGCCAGTTGTATGACAACTATGAGGCCGAAACTGCCAAAAAAGGTCCCGAAGAACTTGCTATCGTCAAGTCACGTCGTGACAGTGGTTTCCAAATTTTCTATGTCTTCATCAACATTGGCGGCGTGATTGCGCCTTTCGTTGCACCATTGCTTCGCAGCGCAATGCTTAAACTCGATGGATTCATCTATAATTCTGACCTTCCTCGTCTGTGCCACGGCTTCTTGAATGGCTCACTCAAGGGCGATGACATGAAGAACCTCACAACACTTGCCAATAATTCAGTAATAGATGGCGGCCAGGTTGGCGACATGACAACCTTCTGCACAAATTACCTTGAGAGTTTCAACACTGGTGTGCACTACTCGTTTATTGCATCGGCTGTGGCCATGTTAATATCATTCTTCATCTTCGTTGCAACTCGCAAATCACTTCCCAATCCCATCAAAAAAGTAAAAGAGGCAATATCTGTTAGCAAGGAACAAATCACAACCGATGCTAAAGAGATTAAGCAACGCATGTATGCCTTGTATGCAGTGCTTGGTGTGGCCGTATTCTTCTGGTTCTCCTTCCATCAGAATGGCCAGTCACTGTCGGTGTTTGCCCGTGATTTCTGTAATACCAACTCAATTGCCCCTGAAATATGGCAATGCATCAACCCATTCTTTGTGATTGTCCTCACCCCCATCATTATGATGGTATTTGCTGCTATGGCCCGTAAAGGCAAAGAATTCTCCACTCCTCGCAAGATTGCATTGGGAATGTTTGTAGCGGCAAGCGCCTATTTATTCCTCATCGCTATCGCAGCCACCAATGGTTATCCCTCGGGTGCAGAATTTAAGGGTTTGCCTGAAGCCATGAAAGATTCAATGAAAGCAGGTCCCTGGGTGCTGATTGTCACCTACTTCTTCCTTACCGTTGCCGAGTTGTTCATCTCGCCACTTGGCCTGTCGTTCGTATCTAAGATAGCACCAACCCACCTGCAAGGCATCTGCCAAGGCTTGTGGCTTACTGCTACAGCTATAGGCAACTTGTTTATCGCCCTTGGAGTGACAATGCTCAACAATTTCCCACATCAGTGGCAGTGCTGGGCAGTATTTGCCGGGTTCTGCCTCATCTCAATGGGTGTGATGCTTGGAATGATGAAATGGCTCGAAAAAGTTACTAAATAAGCACCTATCTTAAAAACAACAAAAAGCCGAGTAGCGATTTTTTCAGCTCTCGGCTTTATTTATACTCTATTGCAACATAAAATTGCAGGAAACTTAACCATAAAACGGCTAAATCTCAAAAAATAATGCAGATTTAGCCGTTTTATGGTATTTTTTTTTATCTTTGCAAAAAAATTACTTATGCTTATAGGACGTGAAAAAGAAAAACAGTCTTTGATTGAAGCTGCTGCTAATGAGTATTCGCAGTTCATTGCTGTATATGGTCGCCGTAGAGTGGGAAAGACTTTCCTAATAAGAGAAACTTTCAACTACAAGTTTGCCTTCCAGTTTACAGGAGCAGCACGCACCAGCACCAAAAAGCAGTTGGCTCGTTTTCGTCAAGCACTGAAAGAGCAAGGCTTGAAAGATGTTGCTTTGTCTATCACCAACTGGTTGAGCGCTTTTGCCGAACTGAGACGATTAATCAACCAAATGCCCAATGGCAAGAAAGTTATTTTCTTTGATGAACTGCCATGGATGGACGCTCCCAGGTCAGACTTCTTGAGCGAGTTGGAATCTTTCTGGAACGGATGGGCATCGGCACGCAAAGACATAGTGTTTATTGTGTGCGGCAGTTCCACATCCTGGATGGTAAAAAAGATTATCAAGAACAAAGGGGGACTACACAACCGCCTTACTCATCGCATTGCTCTAAAACCTTTCTCTTTGCGATTGTGTGAACAATTGGTGCAATATCTCAATATCGAGATGACCCGAAAACAAGTTCTCGAAGCTTACATGATTTTTGGAGGTGTTCCTTATTATTGGACTCTTCTCAAACCTGGTGCAAGTCTAGCCCAAGAGGTTGACCGATTAATATTTAATGAGGACGGCGAACTACACGACGAGTTCAGTATGCTCTATTCGTCACTTTTCAGTAATCCCGAGCCATTTATGGCTGTAATTTCAATTTTGGCTGCCAAGAAGATGGGCATGACACGCAAGGAACTGGTCAAAGCCGGTAAGTTTAGTAACAATGGCAGGTTCAGCGAAGTCCTGCATGACCTTGAATGGTGTGGCTTCATTCGTTCCTACTCTATGCCTGGTAGAATTGTCAAAGAAGACATTTATCAATTGATTGACAGCTTCACCTTATTCTATTACACATTCTTGCACGGCAAACATCCAGGACACAATTTTTGGCTCACAATGCAAGATAAACCGCAATACAACACTTGGTGTGGACTGGCTTTTGAACGAGTGTGCTTGTGGCATGTAGAGCAAATTAAGAGCACACTGGGAATTGCAGGCATCTTGACAAATGAATATGCATGGCGTTACACCGGCAATAAAGAAAAGGGCATTCCAGGGACTCAAATAGATTTGCTCATTCAACGCAGCGATGGCATCACCGACTTGTGCGAAATAAAGTATTCTTCTGAACTTTATGCCATTACAGCTAGCTATGATAAAGAACTGAACACAAAGAAGGCTGTTTTCTCAAGAATAACCAAAACAAGAAATGCCGTTCATATTGTTATGGTAACAACCTTTGGACTGGCTCGTAACAAATATTTTGGAACAATACAGAACGAAATAAATATTGATGATCTGTTTGCTATATAAACCGAAACCATAAATAAGCTAAATCTCCATTTATTTTTGAAAAATTTAGACATTTTTCTGACATAAAAGAATAATCAATTAGTAATAACACCTATAAAAACGATTAACTCATGTTCAAAAATCAACCTAAAGGCTTATTTGCCCTGGCGCTGGCCAACACAGGCGAACGCTTCGGCTACTACACGATGCTTGCGATTTTTGCTCTGTTTATGCAAGCAAAATTCGGATGGAGCGAGGAACAGGCAGGACATGTCTATGCCATATTCCTTGCAGTAGTTTATTTTGCACCTCTTTTCGGTGGTATGCTTGCCGACAAAATTGGATACGGCAAATGTGTTACCATCGGAATGTTAACAATGTTCATTGGATACCTGGGATTAGCGATACCCACATCAGCAGACACCATGGGACTTGTCACCATGTATGCCGGTCTGGCTTGTGTATCTATCGGCACTGGTTTGTTTAAAGGCAACCTGCAGGTAATGATAGGCAACCTTTTTGACAACCCAAAATATGCCGACCGTCGTGATGATGCTTTCTCACTTTTCTACATGGCTATCAACATTGGCGCGATGTTTGCTCCCTCAATGGCAAAGTGGATTACTAATCAATATCTTGAAAGCTATGGATTCACCTACGATGCCGCCAACTTCTCACCCGACTACCTTCAAGCGCTATATGGAGGCTATGGACTATGCTTTGGTGTGGCTTGTGCTTCGCTTATATTAAGTGCCGTCATCTATTTTGCTTGCAAGAGCTGGTTCAAAGACGCCATGAAGACTGCAAAGCAGGCTAAAGAAGACAATGCCGCCGTAGAGGAACTCACACCAGCGCAGACCAGAGAACGTATCACAGCCTTGCTACTGGTGTTTGCGGTTGTAATATTCTTCTGGATGGCATTCCACCAAAATGGTTCGGCGCTTACCTTCTTCGCAAAGAAATACACTAATCTCAATATCACTGGAGGTATGCGCATGTGGTTCAATATTTTCTCTTTAGCATTAATTGCACTAGCTGTTTACACTGGATTTGCAACTTTCCAGAGCAAGCAAAAAAAGACACGCATCATTTGCGGTGTATCTACAATAGCACTTGTGGCTTTAGCGATAGCCTTATTTATGAGAATGGACGACCCTACCATGGCTCAACCCAGCGATTTCCAGCAGTTTAACCCATTCTTTGTAGTGGCTCTCACACCGTTCAGCATACTTTTCTTCGGCGTTTTGGCAGCACGCAATCATGCGATCAGCGCCCCTGCTCGCATTGCTTGGGGTATGCTCTTGGCGGCAGTGGGATTTGGAATCATAACTCTTGCTTCTATTGGCTTGACATCTCCAATGGACCTAGGCAATAGCACTCAGAGCGTGCTATCGCCATCATGGCTCATAGGCACCTACTTCACGCTCACTATTGCCGAGCTATTCCTCTCTCCCATGGGAATCAGTTTCGTGTCTAAAGTCGCACCACCCAAATACAAGGGAATGATGATGGGAGGCTGGTTCGTGGCAACCGCTATAGGTAACTACTTGAGTTCTATCCCATCAAGACTGTGGGACAAAATACCGCTCATGTACAACTGGGCAATTCTTATCGCCCTGTGTATCATTGCGGCGGTCTTTATGTTCTCAATGCTCAAGCGCCTCGAGAAAGTAGCGAAGTAACCTCTTTTCAGTCAAATAAATGAGACTTGGGACCAAACCTCAAGTCTCATTTTTTGCGTTTTATTTTGCTACGAACAGGCGTTTTGGTGCCTTCGTAGCAAAATAAAGACATCTTCTCGTGGGTTATTCGGGATGATTCAGAACCTGACACCAACTGATAGTGTCATATCTTGCAGTGAGTTGATGAAGTTGTGGTCTTTGCTGTGGTAGAAGTGACCATCAACGAGGAGCTGGAGTCCGTAGAAAAAGTGGCCTATGTTATATACCAGTCCGAGCCTTCCCCGCAAATCGAGGGCGAACATGTTGCGCTTGCCATCGACAGAGTTGACGAAAGAATGTCGCCACCCCAAAGAAGGCGCCATGGTTATGTTGAAGAGCCAATTTCGGTGAAACACCCAGTTGTAGGCATATCCCAGCATAAAGCTGTAGGAACGATAGTGGTATCGGTATTGGTATTTATTATCTTCATGTGAGGGCAAGTACTCTTTCATGTCATCGGGGAGAGTCGTGAAGTCGATGTCCACATCTTGAGTCGCCACCAGGAAGCCGGCTATAAAACTGCCAGCGCTGCGTTTCTGGATTTTGGAGTAGCTGTAGGCAGCAGCTTGCGAATACTTGCGGTGGTTGAAGAAATAGTATATGTCATATCCAGATGACACACGAGTGAGGCCATTAAATTTCTTGTTGGCGTAGCGCTTATTGTTGTAGTCACCAAATCGCCCTATTGTTACGTCTCCGGTATTGCGTGAGCGATAGGCCTCAAATGAGAAGCGTGAGGTGGCAAACGAGAGGTCCCACTTCATGTGGCGCGTGGGGTCTCCTCCGAACACGTTGTCGAGGTCGAACATATAGGTGTATCCTATTCCCATATAGGAGAAATGCAATCCAGCACTCGACGAAACACCTGAGTGCATAAACACTTTCATGTCATTGTCGGCGATCATTCCCCCATAGCCGTCGAGCCAGTCGTTGTTGATGAGCATGATGCGAAAGTCCTCTTTAACGCCCACCACATAGGTCGTGTCGTAGTTGTTAAAGGCCTTGGAGTAGAAATTATAAGCCTTCGAAGCCAAGTCAAGCAGGAAAGGTTTCTTGACGGTGTGGTCGGTGAAGAAGCTCCACTCGCCGTTGGTTATAGCACGTTCCCAATAGTGGTCATCGCGAGTGGTGTCCCAGGGAATGGCATCAATGCTGTCGCGAACATGCTTGAGAAACACCTTGCGCTCATCGATGGGATCAAAAGGCGAGCTGCCACGGCTAAGGTCAACAACACTGTCCACATACTGTGGAGTGGGTGATTGCGCTGCAAGCACATCGTTAGGTGCCAATTTAGCAAATGCTGTCAGCACTATCAACGAAAACAATATTGCCGCCCAAAATCTCATTGCGCACTGATGCTGTCGGTGGGTTCCTCAGGTTTGCGAGGTGTGATACGTATCAAGTTGTCCTCGGGCTCTGTTGCTACAGGAGCCGCGACAGTATCGGTAGCCTCAGGTTGAGGCTGCTGCTTCTTTCCAAATAGGCGGTCGAAATCATGCTTGAACACCACGCCCACGCCCTGTGTGGTCATCGCGTCACGCACATAGTAGTTCTGGTCGTTGAAGTGGTTGTAGGCCTTCAGGCGAATGGTTCCCTTGCGGTTGAGCAGATACTCAAGGTCGAAGTCGCCAATGAAATTGGAGTTGCGCGTGTTGTAGGTGTTGTCGCGGTAGCCAAAGTTACCATTGAAGATTAAGCGGTTATTGAGAAGTTGACTTGAGAGCGCAAGGTTCACCTCAACATCGCTGAAGTCGCCCTTGTCGCTACGGAAGTTTGGCGAGATTTGCCAGTTATCACTGATTTGCCCCAAAATGCTCGACAGCTGCGACGAGATGGTTGACGAAGCCACCGAAGTGAACTCATTGTTGTTCTTCGTCGATTGCATATAGTCGGGGGTGTAGAAGCGGTTGAGGGCGAGCAGATAGATAATCTGGCGGCTCATCATCTCATCGGTGCTTAACACGCTCTTGACCTTGCTGTAGGCATCGCTGGTGAGAGTGGGGAATTCCAGGTCGAACGACAGTTCGGGCTCGTCGATATCACCTTTTACTTTAAGCAAAGCATTGACAGGCACATTGGTGCGGTTGATGTCGCGGTCGGTAGAGAACGAGTTGTCAAGGTCGCTGAGGTTAGCATTGAGCGAATAAACGGCATTTATGTCGAGGTTGGCATTATAGGGATTGCCGTTAAAACTGATGGTGCTGCCGCTTCTAATGGTGAAGTCCTTGATGATGATGTCCTGAAGGGTGAAGTTATAAGAGCCTTTATCAAGCATATATTTACCGAACATCTCAAAACTATCGTCAATGCTGTTATAATTCAAGCGCAAATTGCCTGAGCCAAACGCCCTGATGCGGTCTCCACCCACAGGATCCATAACCAGCACAATCTCGGCCTCGGGGGTGATGTCGGCCTGCAAGTCGATGGTAAAGCGCGTGGGAATCTCATTTTGCTGCTCGTTATTGACGGTCTTGAGCACAAGAAGCTGACGCACTTCCTCGGGCAGTTCATCGACATAGCTCTTCACAGTATCGACCACCGCCACTGGCGGCTCATCTTTCTTGTCGCGGTCACGGAAGGTGATGAAATTATACTCGTTGGCGACCTCGGCGTCACTCAGCACAAAGGTGAATTTGCTGTTATCGGCGGTCTCCATGTTGACACCTATTCTCACCTCCCCTGGCTCGCCCGCTATTATCGCAGTGCCATTGCCATAGATGGTGCCATACCAGTCGGGGTTCATTGCCGGGGTGATGTCATAGACCAGCAGGTCATGAGCATCGGTGACCGTGAAGTTAAACTCCGGGTCGTGGAACGCATTGTGCCGCAACCACCCACTGAGCTTTGCCGTGTGGTTGTCGCGGTCGCGGATGGTAATGTCTTTAAAGGCGATGAGACCTGGCTCAATGTGCACCGAGTCGGAGCAGTGATAGGTGACATTGGTGTAGCCAATCTTGAGACTTATGTCATCGGCATACACATCTCCATAGAGGTCAATAGTCTTAAAATTGCCAAAGAGCACTGCCCTACCCGACACCTCGCCTTTCACCTCTTCAGTAAACGCCTCCATAAATGGCTTCATAAACTCCACGTTGGCTTTATTGGCGATAAACTCTATATAGAGCGAGTCGGAGGCAGCGAAGATTTCTCCGTTGATATAAGTGTGCAAGCCATTTTTCTGAGTCAAGTCGCAGTTAAGCTTAACGGCAGTGTTCTCCACATCGAAGCTGCTCTTGATGTCACCATCACCCATGTGCGCCCCATTGTAGGTCAAGTCCTTGACATGCAGACTCTCGGTGCTCAGTCGTGGCGACTTGGAGAACAAGTCGGCAAGCTGGAACTCTCCAGTAGCACTTCCACCAAAGGTGACATGGTTGATTTTCAATGTCTCGAAGATGTAGTCGAGACGAATGTCTTTGAGCGCTACGGTGAGCATATCGTCAGGGTCGCGCGACACCTTGCCGGCAATTTTCACAAACTGGTCGGCACACGAGCCCTTTATCTCCTCCACGTCAATCACGCCATTGCGATACTCCAAATGCCCCTCGTTCACATCCCACACGGTGCCGTTTACCACCACTTCGGTGGGATTGATATCCACTTGGGTCATGAACTTGCCGTCATAGTCCCTACCTAGTTGAGCCGAGAGGCTCACGTTGCCATGGTAATCGGTGGGACGGTTCAAAACCCAGTTGAGATTGGCGTCGATGCCGTCGTTGATGGCATTGGCATCAATGTTTACCGAGAGGTTTCCCTTGTCGCTGGGAAGGATGGCTTGTGCCGTCATCGTCACATTGTCGGCATTGCTGTCCTTGGCGACATGAATCTTGGTTCCCTCAATAAGACGGTTGCCTTGAATAAGATAAGGCATATTTACATCCACTGCCAAGTCTTTGTTTGCCTCATCGAAATGTCCATCGATAGTGGCTTTATAGGCCAGTTTCACTGGCAACTTGACGTAAGAAGATATGTAATTCTCAAATTCATCGTTGGGATCAACTGCGATGTTGAAGGAGAAATTGTTGTTGCCTGTGGTGGGCGGCATGTGGCCGCTCATGAACTGGGGGAAACATTTCGAGGCCATGCCCTTGATGGCTGGGACGAGGCTGGCGAAGTCGTATTGTCCTTCTATGTTGCCGTGCAGGAAGTCGGTGTCGATAGTCAGGCGCTTCACGCCATTGCTCTCGCTGGCATCCACCATGAGGTTGCTAGCGTGGAAGCCCTTGCCTGTTTCGCTGTTGATGAACGACACGTCATCAACCCTCACGTTACCCGCCAAGTTGGAGATGTTGTTGCCTCTAACACTTGCTGTCATGTCAAGGTTCAACGCATTAGCAGGATACTTGTTGGTAAGGTTCAATTTTGCGAAGTTCACATTCCTGGCGATTAGGTCAAAATCGTAAGAGGAGTTCGGTCCATCGAGTGTGAAGTCGCCCTTGAGGTCAACCATTCCGTTAGGGTCGTTGATGGCTACAGAGCCGCTATAATTATTGTGGTCAACGTCAACATCGGCAATGATGTTGTGATAGCGATAGCCCTTTAAGTCAATATGGTCAACCTTGCCATTGATGTTGCCCACGACATTCTTGTCGGCCAGTAGCGAGGCATCAACGTTGACATCCATCGCTATCATCCCCAGCAGGTCTTCCTTGCTCAGTGCGCGCCCCAAGTTAAAACCGCCGGAACTAACATGGGCTTTGACACGCTTGGTGTGTCCGTCGGTGGCGTAGGAGCCATTAAGAGCCACATTGCCCAAGTCGGTGTCGAGCTTGGTGTCGATGGTGAGGTTCGAGAGATTGCCTTTGGCCTTGCCCACAAGATGCACATTGCCACATTTATCGACTATAGCTTGCGCCTGTGGCGACAGGCGGGCAAACTCATGAGTGAGGCGAGCTATCTCGGTGCGAGATGCCTTCAGGTCGATGTGGCGCACATCAAAGTCCATAACCCTGGGGTTGCGTAAGTTGGTGAACTTTCCAACCAGGTCAAGGACGATGTTGCCATTCTGAGCGTTAAGCTTGAGGTTCCTCACGTCAATCATGTCGCGAGTGGCCACCGCATCAACAGTGAAATGCACGGGGTCAACATATTGCGCCAACTTGGGGGCAAAAGTCTTAAAATCGGCAAGCGTCACGTAGTTGTCGGTCATGTCAAGGGTGATGGGCTGCTGCTTAATCTCATTTATGGCATTGCCTAGCGAAGTGTAGTGGAATGTGGCGTCGGCTGGAGTAAGATGAGTGCCTGGCAAGTCAATAACGAGGTTGCTGAACGACGCGCTCTTGTCGGTAATATTGAACAAACCAGTCACATTCTTCACTTGCAGACCGTTTTTCTCGTTCACCGTCAAGCGCTCGACATCGATTATGAAATCGTTGTTCTTGATACGTGGGAACGAGAGGTCGGCAATCAAGTCGGTAGCCTGGAGATGATTGGGATCAAAAACTCCAGGATTCTTGTGAGGCTCATTGAGCACATCATAGCTGATGTCGCAGTTACGCAAAATGGCATGCTGGATCTTGATGTCATAGGGCTTTGGCGGCTTGCCGGGCTTTGATTTGAGCTTGTCTATAATGAACTGCAAATTGGTGGGACTGTCTTTGTCGGGACGCGTCACATGACCATGCAGACCGTTCACTTCGGCAAAGGTGAAAACCAGTTTGCGCTTAAATATAAAGTCCGAGAGGTTTATTCCTGCACCAAGCTTATCAACGTTAATAAGGTCTCCGTTACTTTGGTCGGGAATATTCACTCCCGTGAGTACCACTTGGTTGAAGGGTGATATTGTGATGCCTTCTATAGTGACATTAGTGCCCAAGTATTCACTCAGCTCACGCTCTCCAATGGCTTTTATCTTGTTCTGAAAATAAGGCATGCTCACAATGAGATAGAGCGCACCATAAGCCACGACAAGCGTCACAACAATCGTCATGAACGTCGCACGCAAGGTCTTATAGCTCCATTTCAAAAATTTCTTCATGCCATAAAATCGTTTTATTAACCTAAAGTCTAAACTCAAAAAAATGAGAATAAACGGTTTTAACCTACAAAGTTAGATAGAATTTTCCAAAGTATCGCCATCACAACGAGAAAATAGCAAAGATTTTTATATACAAAAATCGCTAACCACTCATTAACAAGTGATTAGCGATTTGAAAGCGTGGTCCCACTTGGGCTTGAACCAAGGACTCCCTGATTATGAGTCAGGTGCTCTAACCAACTGAGCTATGGGACCGCTCTCGACCCACAGAGCCGAAAAGCGACTGCAAAGTTACGTCAAAATCTTGAAACCACCAAGATATTGTGATTTTTTTTATTTTAAAGTGGTTTTTTCTTACTATTTTCTTACTATTTCCCCTGGTTCCACTTAGGACAAAAAAATTGATTGTCTCACGACAACCAATCTTAATTAACCTTAAATCTAATACCATGAAAAACACGGTGCAAAGATAATCATTTTCAGTAATACTACAATTAAAATGTGAAAAAGTATGCAACGCTTTAACGTTTTTTATAATTTCAGCGGTTCTTTAACCATTTTCAGTAGTGTAAAAATGCCTTCTCGGCCTACGTTCATGAGCAGGTCGAGGATGCTCAGGCGTGGCTGGAAGTTGCCGCGACGGTTGCTCCACATCTGATAATATGGCACATCGGCAATGGGCAGTGTGTCGCCGCGTTTGCCGCCTATCTTGCCTCGCAGGTCAAGGGCTCCGTTGGCTACTAATGCTGCGATTTCGTCTTCGTCACTCACCACACGGGTTGTGACGGGCAGGTCCATAAACTCAACCACCAGATTATGCAGCTCCATATTAAGGTCAAGGAGGCGCTGCTGTGTGCCTTCCAAGACAATATGGTGCAGGTCATCGGCGATGAAGTCGAAGAACGGGCTCTTGCCGTAGGACGAGAACAGTGCCCCCCAATGCAGATGCCGCCAGTTGCCGTGTTCGCTCACTAGCACGTCGCGCATCATCACAGGCATGGCATTGGTGCTTCCCACCAGCGGCACAGTGAGCTTTACGGGGCCATTGGGGGCATCGATGACATAACGGTGGTGGCTGTGACGCAGCGGCAGGTGGCGCTCGGTGGCGTCAATCACCACCTCGCCCGCCATGACCATGGCGGCATAGCACCGCACATCGCCCGCACAAAAGCTACCAAGCACCATAGTTAAGTGTTAAGTCGTAAGGTTTTAAGTGGAGAGTACAGAGTGGAGAGTGGAGAGTGAAGAGTGAAGAGTGGTGATTGGAACGATAACCAATAACCCATAACCCAGCGCGAAGGCGCCTATTTATCGGGGTTTGCGTCACGGAAGATGCGGTTCCAGCGTATTTTACCGTCGAACCACCCCTTCTCCTTATCGAAGGAGACGATAACAAACATTGGAGTTCCCACGATGTGGTCTTCGGGCACGAAGCCCCAGAATCGCGAGTCGAGGGAGTTGTCGCGGTTGTCACCCATCATCCAGTAGTAATCCATCTTGAAGGTGTAGCTGCTCACTTGCTTACCATCGATATAGGCCTTGCCGTTCTTGATGGTGAGGTCCACGCACTCATAGTCATGGATGCAGCGAGCATAGATTTCCTGATTTCTCTTGTTGGTGAGGTCAATAGCCCCGCCTTTCTTGGGAATCCACAGGCCACCAATATCGTTAGCAAAATTGCTGCGCGTCCAGCCATACACCTTGCCCACAGGATAGATGTAAAGGCTTTCTCCTTCTCCAATTTCAGATGGATCAATTCTGGTGACCCAAGAGCAGCCTTCCAGTTTAGACTTCATCTCATAAGTGAGAGGAACATCATGTAAATATTTAACACCTTTTTCATCCATTACCCTATGGTCCTTAAATTCATCAGCTTCAAAATCGGAACGTGCCATACCCAACTCATCAATTAAGTAGCTATCGTCATAAAAACCACTCTTTAAATATATATCATAGTTATATTGCACATTCTTAGGCTCGCTGATTACTTCGCCGTTGATGTACACCCTTCCATTTTTTATGGCAATCCTTTCGCCCGGAAGGCCCACGCAGCGCTTCACATAGTTGTCGCGGCGGTCAACGGGACGGTAGATAATATCAAAACTACTGCGTAAATAATTGCGCCCCTTTTCCATCAGTAGTCCATAAAGACTTGGGTTAGAAATTAGTCTTCTATAAATAGTATCGGGGATGCAATTTGACTCTTCGGCTAATTTCATGGCCCCAAACTCCATTACCTGTGTATAGTAGTCTGGATTGGTCCTTCCCACCACCACGGTATCGCCGGCTGGGAAGTTAAAGACCACAATGTCGCCGCGCTCCACGTTGCGGAAGCCCTTGAGGCGATGATACTTAAACTGCGGATGCTCGATATAGCTCTTTATGCCGAATATCTCGTTCTGCGCCAGCGGGAAGTGGATCGGTGTCATGGGCACACGGGGACCATACACCATCTTGTTCACCCACAGGAAGTCGCCAGTGAGCAGCGTCTTCTCGAGCGATGACGACGGAATCTGATAGTTCTGCCCCACGAAGGCAAAGAGGAAATAGACCAGAATTAGAGCATAGACGATGGCATCGACCCAGCTCATCACGGTGCGCACCACCTTGCTCTTGCTGAACTTCCACCAATTCCAAGGGATGAACTGTGTGAGGTAGATGTCGGCAAGCAGGAACCACCACAGTGCTACCCACCAGTTTCCCAGCCAAGCCACCCAGGCAAAGAAGATGAAACTCACTATGCCAAAACGTATCCAGCGTGTCTTCTTCACGCGACCCAAACGCTCTTGTAATGAGCCTGTTTGGCGTACATTCTCTTCGGTTTTATTCTCTTTATCTTTTACTTCGCCTTTTTTAGAGGCATCTTTCTTTTTAAAAATCTTCTCAAGAATACTCATAACGTTTTATCAAAATAATCTGCAAACTTAGTGAAAAAAGTTGAGACTGCAGCTAAAATACATATTTTTTCACACAAAATCCAATTATTGATGCATTATTGACGCAGTACAGATTTCGTGGTTCCTTAAGTCATTTTTTGCTTTTCTGAATCATTTTTCAAAAAAAGATTTTTGGGTCATTTTTTTTTATTATCTTTGCCGACAAGATTATAATACTCAAATAATAACTAATTAAAATTTTCACACAATCATGAAAGAACTAAAAGGCACCAAGACTGAGAAAAATTTGCAGATGGCATTTGCCGGCGAGTCGATGGCTCGCAACAAGTACGACTACTTCGCCAGCAAGGCTAAGAAAGACGGCTATGTGCAGATTGCTGCAATCTTTGAGGAGACTGCAAAGAACGAGAAAGAGCACGCCAAGCTGTGGTTCAAGTACCTCGAGGGCGGAGCTATCAAGGCCACTACCGACAACCTCCTTGCAGCCGCCGAAGGTGAGAACTTCGAGTGGACCGACATGTATGACCGCATGGCTCGAGAGGCCGACGAGGAAGGCTTCACCGAGATTGCCGAGCGCATGCGTGGCGTGGCAGCCATCGAGAAGGAGCACGAGGAGCGCTACCGCAAGCTCTTGAAGAACATCGAGGACGAAGTGGTGTTCTCGCGCGACGGCGACGTGATTTGGCACTGCAGCAATTGCGGCCACATTGTGGTGGGCAAGAAGGCTCCCGAGATGTGCCCCGTGTGCAACCACCCAAAGGCATTCTTCCAAATCAAAGCCGAGAACTATTGATTCTCATGCTCTAGCTAAAAACTCTACAACAGCCTCAGCAATAAGCGCCGAGGCTGTTGATTTTTGCTTTTTATTTGCGACATAATCTAACCACATTATCATCAAACAAAGACAACAAAGAGGAACAAATACAACAACTTTTTCTTGTGGTTATTGACAAAAAAAACATATAAGCACCAACAAACCATAAAACATTTTTATCCAACAAAAAACTGTTATTGCATAGAAGAGCTAAAAAACTATCGTCGCATTGTGCATTTAGGTTAAGGAGAGTCAGGCACCCTACCCAAAAGTGAGATTAATTGAAAAAAATCACCATTATACCTTATTCTTTAAAAATTTTGTTTATCTTTGCGGTCAGTAATAACTCTAAAAATTGGAAATCATGAAAAGAATAGCTTTATTTATTTTGCTTGTCGCCGTGCTTGCTACAGCTGGCGCCGAGACAAAAAAGAAAACCATCAAGTCAATGAGTAAGCAACAGCAAGAACAACAGCAACAAGTTGCTGACGCTCAAATGACTGACTACGACTGGGCCATAGAAGCTTGTTACCACGAAAGATTTGATGAGGCGCTGACCTACATCAACAGGTATCTCAAGCAGAACCCTAACGACCCATACGCTTTGACTTGCCTGGCAGCCATTCAGTGCCAGACCAATCGCAATGCCGAGGCTGAGAAGACTATCGCAAAGGCCAGCAAATACGCCGCCAAAGACGGAGATCCCGAGATGCTCAACTGGATGCATTACACACAATCCACGATTTATTTGCACCAGCGCGACACGGTGCGCGCCATCAATGCCCTGAACGAAGCGGTGAAAGCCATGCCCGATGACGTGGACTGCTATATGCGCCTGGGCAACATCTATAAGATGCAGAGGGAATATGACTTGGCTATGGTAAACTATGGCTTGGCAGTGCAGTACGACCGCAATAATGTGGAAGGATATCTTGGACTGGGCACCGTGGCCGGCTCACTGGCTAACCTGGGCGATTACGATAAGCGCGATGACGCCATCAAGGCCTTCACCATGGCCATCAAGCTCGACCCAGACTTTGCCGAGTGCTACGCCCTGCGCGCCGTGGAGTATTACAATGATGAGGAATATGACAAAGCTATGGAAGACATCATCACGACACTCGAGCTTGAACGCGACAACGCCAGAGCGTTGTGGGTGCTGGAATACGTGAAATATCAAGCTCCCGAGGTGGCTGAGAAATCCCTCAGAAACAAGGCCAAGAAGAGCAAAGACAACTCCTGGCTCGATTTGCTGAAAGAGAAAAAATAATTCCCTTATCCAAAGAAGCGTAATATTTAATGCAAAACAGCTCTCCCTTATAGTATTGTTATAGGGGGGAGCTTGTCTGCTGAACTTGAACGTGGAAGGTGGAACGAAAAACGTGGAAGGTGGAACGTGGAAGGTGGAAAGTGGAACGAAGAATGAAAAACGGACGAGGCAAGCCTCGTCCCTACTAAAATTCAAAACTTAAGAATCGTGCATTCCGACAACAACCTCAATGAACTTGATAAAGCCCCAATAGGCAAGCTGTTGCTGAAATACAGCTTGCCATCGGTTGTTGGCATGGTGGTGATGTCACTCTACAACATCATCGACCGCATGTTCATTGGTCAGGGCGTGGGCCCCGACGCCATTGCAGGTTTGGCCATCACCTTTCCGGTGATGAACATCTCGGCGGCGTTTGGCGTGTTGATTGGCGGTGGTGCGGGAGCGCGCACGTCGATAGTGCTGGGACAGGGCAGGAAGCGCACTGCCGAGCTCATACTTGGCAACAGCCTGGTGATGACACTTGCGCTGGGTGTCTTCTACCTGCTGATGCTCGCCGTCTTCATCGACAAAGTACTCATCTGGTTTGGAGCAAGCACGAAATCGCTGCCCTACGCCCGCGACTTCATGCTATATATGCTGCCGGGGCTGCTCATCAACAACCTCACTTTCTCGTTCAGCAACATCATGCGCGCCACGGGCTATCCCAAAAAGGCGATGCTTGCCAACTTCATTGGCGCGGGCATGAACGTGATTCTTGCTCCTATCTTCATCTTTGGCCTCAAGTGGGGCATCAAGGGTGCCGCCATAGCTACCGACATCTCAATGTTCATATCTATGATGTATGTGCAGCGACACTTCCTCAACAAGAAAAGCACGATACACTACTGCCGAGGCATCTACCGTCTTGACTCAAGCATACTCTTGCCTATCCTTGCGGTGGGTGCCGCGCCATGCATCGTCAATACTGCCGGATGTATTATCAACGCGCTACTCAACAACATTGTGTATGAACATGGCGGTGACCCCAGTGTGGCGGCGATGGGCGTGTTCATGACATTCTCGCAGCTCGCGATAATGTTTGTGCTAGGAGTGTGTATGGGAATGCAGCCCATCGTGGGCTTTAACTACGGAGCCAAGCGCTACGACCGCCTAAAGCGCGCCTACTGGCTAACTCTTGCAGTAGGCACTGCCGCATGTCTGCTGGGCACTATCGCCAGCGTTTTCTGCCCAAAATATGTGGCTATGATCTTCACCACCGACAGCGACCTTATCACCGCTTGCAAGCACGGCATGCCCATAGCCAACTGCGTGTTCTGGATTGCAGCCTTCCAAATTGTGACCACCAATTTCTTCCAGTCATTAGGTAGTGCCAAGAAGTCGATATTCATGAGCCTGTCGCGACAAGTAATATGCCTGTTGCCACTGTTGTTTATTATGCCGCCGCTTTACAAGCTCGACGGAGTGTGGATGTCATTCCCCATCAGCGACACTATAGCGGCACTCATCGGCCTTATGCTGCTCATACCCGAGTTCCGACGCATCAATAGCCTTGCAGCCTCTATCCAACCCACTAAACAATAACCACTACACCCTAACAAACCAATAAAGTTCCAATCACAGCAACTGGGGCAGCTGGAAGAGCTTGATGCCGTTGGAGCCTTTGATGAGGATGAAGCGCCCGCTTACGGGCTCAGCGGTGAGGGCGGCTTTGACGGCTTCTACATCGGCAAACTTGCGATAGTCGCAATCCACTGCGTCAAATTCGCTTCCCACAAGCCACACCTCGTCAAACGAGCACTGCTTGAGTTTCTCAACCACAGCAACGTGCTCCTGATGGCTGCTGTCGCCCAATTCGCGCATATCGCCCAGAATCGCCATCTTGGGACTTACCTGCATCAGCGAGAAGTTGTCGATTGCCGCCGCCATCGAGGTGGGGTTGGCGTTGTAGGCATCCACAATAAGGTGGTTGCGGCCCGTCTCGGTGAGCTGCGAACGGTTGTTCGACGGCACATATCCCGCGATTGCCACGTTGATGGCGCTGGGGTCAACTCCGAAATGCAGTCCCACGGTCACCGCTACGAGCACATTGTCAAGGTTGTAGCTGCCAATGAGGTGGGTAGCCACCTCGTGCCATTCGCCGCCTTCGCTCTTCCAACGCAAGCGCAAGAACGGGTCGCAAGCCACTATCTCGCCCAGCACATCAGCATCCTGATGCTGAGAATATTTCTCGGCCTTCACGCCCTGCGGCAGGATACCCATGAGGTATTTGTTGTCGGCATTGACAAATATTACGCTGCCGTCGCGGGTGGCGAGGTTGTCATAGAGTTCGCCTTTGGTCTTTATCACCCCCTCGAGCGAGCCGAAACCCTGCAAGTGGGCTTTGCCTACGTTTGTGATAAGTCCGCAGGTAGGCTCGGCGGTCTCTACAAGAGTCTTGATGTCACCGGGATGGCTGGCGCCCATCTCCACCACGGCAATCTCGTGCTCGGGCGAGAGGCGCAGCAGCGTCTTAGGCACGCCCACATCGTTGTTGAAGTTGCCCTCGGTCGCCATTACGTTGAACTTCTGGGCGAGCACGATGCGCACCAGTTCCTTAGTCGTGGTCTTGCCGTTGGTGCCGGTGATGCCCACAATGGGAATCGTGAACTGGCGGCGATGCTCACGCGCCAAGTCCTTAAACGCCTGCAGCGAGTCGGGCACCAGCACCATGCGCTTGCCCTCGAGAGGCATGGCCATGAACTCGTCATATACCTGTTCGTCGTCAACCACCGCCAGGGCACTACCCTTCTCCAGTGCCTGCACGGCAAACTTGTTTCCATCAAACGACTCGCCCTTGAGAGCGATAAAGATGCTGCCCTCAGGGCAATCACGACTGTCGGTAGTAACTACCGGATGCTGCTGATAAAAAGCGTATAGTTCTTGAATGTTCATTGGTTTATAGCAAACGAGTTGACAAGCAAAATAACATCTACCTATAATAAAATGAATTTCCTCATATTATTCGGTAAGAGGTTTTGTCAGCGGTCTCAATTCAGGGATGCGCTCGCCATCGCCTTTTGGCGAGAGAGGACGATAGACACAATTGGCAAATCCTTTTGATTGCCAAATCCACCAGTCATCGCTTTTAAAACCACTGAGGAAGCCTTTCAAGTCTTTCTCGGCATGTGCCTTGCTGTAATAGCACTGGCAGCACAGGCGATAAACGGTTTTGCCCTTCACTGTGGTCTTATACACTGGATAGAACATCACCTCACTCATCTGTTCTGATTGCTCGATAGCCTGGTCTAGAGAGGAATAACTGCCGCACACGATGTAATAGACTGTGCGTATCTGTTTCCTGGGTTTGGTCTTTGCTTGTGCATCTGTAGCGCTAAATGCCATCAATGCAAGCAACAATAGTGGTAAACTGAATTTTATAAAACGTCTCATAATAATAATAATGATTTAATGATTAAAATAATGTTATCTCTTATATTGGCGGGGACTGTCACCATCACCACCACGACAATCTCATGCTGTGCAGCAACATCTATCAATTCTTAGAAGTCTCGAAGAACATGCCTTCAAGGGTAAAGTTAGGATATTCTCCCAGGTTTATCTCGGTGCAAGTATTGTTTAGTACTTGATTGAGAGAGCCAAAGAAGAAGTAGTAAATATATTTACCCGACTCTTTCACACAGCGCAAGCCATAGACATATCCGTTCCTGTAGCCAATTTTATAGATATTCTTTTTGTTGGTAGTTATAGTGCTGACGTTATCTCCCACGATAGTAGTGAACTTCCCTTGCGTGCTATTAGAGACATAGAATAACGTGTTGCCGTCATAGAATAACGAACTTGAATTATCTAAATCATTCGGGTCGAAGGTGGGCGATGACAATTGCTGACCTTGGGAGTTGTAGGTGTAGACATAGTAGTTGTTGGTATATATCATCTCATTGTCGTTTTGCCCGAATTGGGTTCTTTGACGGTGTACCCGAAGGATCAGGCGGTCGTTGCTGAAGGCATAATTATAAGTATAAGTAACCCTTTCGCCTGTACTGGTGCCATTTGGTCCCCAATGCAAGTTGTCATGGCCATAATCACTTCTCACTAAGCCTATTCCCAAGATATAGAGCTCGGAACTAGTGCTAGTAGTGTTCAAGCAAGCGATATTGCCAGTGGTGTAATCAACTTTGAAATCGCTAAACGGGCGATCTTTTGATTGCATTACTAAGTTATTCTTCATAACATAATAATAATCTCCCGACTTCTTTTGGTAATATATGTTCTCTTCATGATCCATATACGCCCATAGTTGAGTGAGGGCCCCAATGTCGTATTTCTCAGTATAGCTTCCGTAATAATAGGGTGAGTTAGAATTCTTGAACAGTTTGCAAGTGCTTGAACTCCAGACGATAGCTGCGGCATGACCCTTGCTCATTGAGAATCCCGACACTTCTTGGTTGCCTGTGTCATCGGTGATTTTAGGAGCCGAAGTGCCTTTCATGTTATAGTAGATGGTAGGCACCATTTTGTTACTATTATTTTTAGTATATCCATAAAGCCACAGAGAGGGATTTACGGTGACTTTGATAGCGTAGGTGTAAGAATCTCCATAGGTGGTTGTGTATTTGAAATATACATACGAATAACCTACTTCTTGGGCAATGAGTGTGGGAGTTGCAAAGGAACTGTTGTAGGTAGTGACGCATGTGGTGTTGGTAACTATAAGGTTTTGGACAGTTCCGTCATATACCGTGGCTCCGCCCTCCCTAGGCACGAGATTCAATTCGTATCCCACAGGAATTGTCACTTCATTGGTATATCCGTTATCGTTAAGTGTTAAGAAACTGCTATTGGGGTCATAAGCCGAATTGTAATATCCAATCACAAAGTCGCGTGTCCATCCCGTACCAGGGCCGGGATTCATAAGGGTGTAGACTTGTCCTGGCTTAAACTCAAAGTTGGCGGTATACCTAAAGCTGCGGGAGTCGGGCAGCGTTACATGGAATACGGTATTCCCCGAGCTGTTGACATCGGTGTGACGCGCATAAATCACATATTGACCGTTAATCAGTTGAGCCTTAGGTGTGACGGTGGCATCTTCGTTCTCCCAACTATCGCCATTGATGAATCTGTTGATGTCTTGCAGGCTTGTTATGTGTCGGCAATAAGTCATGCCAGTGGATGTGTTGACATTGGTTCCACCAAGGATGATTTTGCTCTCATATAGCTCAAGAGGCAAGTTGATGCCCACTGTTTTGCCACTGCAGGTGTATGTGCCGGAACCGAAGGCGCAGTCTTGCGGGATGTTGAGATCGCCCACTTCATCGGTTGACCAGTTGGCGTTACGCACCCACATGGCCTTGATTGTTCCACTGGACTTGAAACCTGCCTTGTTGCTGCCGGTGATGTCCTTGAGTGTCCACTTGCCACCGCTACGCACTAGCACATACATGTTCTCTTCCACACCGTCGAGCGTGATGTATATGACATCTTCAGTGTTTTTCCAAACATGCTGAGGTTGCGCACCCGATGAGGTAGCACTGATGTAGTCGTTCATCTTGATTAAAGTGGCGGGAGTTGCGCTGCCACCAACACCGAGCAGCACGTCATATACCGCTGTCACGTCGGAAGCTGTCACATTGCCGTCACCATTAACGTCGCTCGAGCTAAGATAGGTGGTGCTGCCGGTGAGCAGGTAGTTGTAAAGCTCCGTAACGTCGCTTGCGGTCACCGCTTGGTCGCAGTTCACGTCACCAACGAGAGTAGCCGTCTCAGGAGCGATAGTGTAGTAGCTCGCCGGATAGGTCGCCGCTACTGCCATCGCTGCCACCAGCGCAAATAATGAGAGTAGTAATGATTTTTTCATAATAGTATCATTTTTGTTTAAGTTACCTGATTTTGCCTTTAAGCCATTTTTGGGCTTTGGTGCTAGGGGAGTATTTTGCGATTGTCATGTCAAGGCATTCATCATATTCTTTACCTGAACCTTGATATGCCTTGGCGCGCTTAAGAAGTGTCACAAGAGATGTCTTGGCGCGATTTTTATAGACGTAACTCAGGAATGCTTTTGGATTGCGGTTATATACCATCATCCCCAAGTGCATCAGCCGTTCGCCCACCGTCTTGTCGTCTTTAAACTTGGCAAAAACCTTGTCGAGACGTGGCAACAGCTGCGGGTCGCACATGGGAGTGAGCATCATTTCCATCATCTCCACAGCATCGGGGTTGGCGACTTCACTTATATATCCTCCCGGTTTGAGTACTGTGTCGTCTTTATAATCCTCACTACCGTTAGTGACTTTATCGAGACGAATCTTACCGTCAGGGGTAATTGAGTAATAACGTTTCATCTCCACCTTGTCGGGCAGACCTTCGGCTTCATCCTTTAAATAGAAATAGCGGTGAATGGTGAAGTGCTCGCCGGTTTCGTCAAACTCCAAGCTATGATTTCCCATATTCTCGGGAACCTTATAGTCTTTGTGAGGTTCCACGAGCAAGATGTCGCGAATGTCGTCAACATATCCCATCATCATGGCGTCGGTGAGGTTGCCTTTGTCATCATACACCGCGATGAACTGCTCCAAGTTGTCGCTACGGACATTGGTATATCGGTAATTATCGAAAGCGCGGTAAACCACCACTGCGCCACAGCCGTGATGCACCTTGACATTGAACTTGAGAGGCATTTGAGATTCATAGATTTCTGTCCCTTCATAGAGCCCCATCACGCGTGAAATGACAGCCTGCTCCTGCTCACACAATCGCAACTTGGGCTCGTAGTGCCAATCGCTGCTGAAGCCTATTGAACGTGTGGTGTAGGCCTCGCCGTCGTTCATGCAGATACCAGCGCCCATGACGCGCCCGGCAGGATTCATGTTGTCGGGTTTTGTGAACACAGGATTGGTGCAACCGTCGGGCAGTCCCACCACTTTGCGCCAATCGTCTTGCGACGAAGCAGCAGTAGCCATAAAAACAGCCACCAATAATAAAATATATTTCTTCATAACTTATTCAGTTATTGGCTTTGACAATGGCTGCAGCGCGGGAATGCGCTCGCCATCGCCTTTTGGTGACAGAGGACGATATACACACTTGGCAAGTCCTTTTGAAGACCAAATCCACCAGTCGTCACCTTTAAAAGCGCTGAGGAAGCCTTTCAGGTCTTTCTCGGCATCGGCCTTGCTGTAATAACACTGACAGCACAAGCGATATACGGTCTTGCCGTTGGCTGTGGCTTTGTAAACCGGATAGAACATCACCTCGCTCATTTGCTCCGACTGCTTGATGGCCTTGTCAAGAGAGGAATGGCTACCACAAACAATGTAATAAACAGTGCGAGTCTTTTTCTTGGGCTTGGCTTGTGCATCAAATGATGTGCCTACCATAATTGCCAACAAAATAATCGGCAAACTGATTTTCAAAAAACGTCTCATATAACTAAAGTTTTAAAAGATTAAATTAATTTTATTTTTTATATTGGCGCGCTATCGCCGCCATCTCGATGGCGGCTTCGGCGGCTTCGGTGCCCTTGTTGCACAAGGCGCCGCAGGCACGGTCGAGGGCCTGCTGCTCATCGTCGGTGGTGAGCACACAGAAGATAATAGGCACATTTTGCGTGGCGTTGAGAATGGCGCAGCCCTGAGTGGCGTTGTCGCACACATAGTCGAAATGCGGGGTGCCGCCACGTATCACACAGCCTATCATTATAATGGCGTCGAAGTTGCCGCTCTTCGCCATCTGCGCCGCGGCAAAGGTGAGTTCCACAGTGCCTGGCACTCGCTGCACGTAGATGTCGTCGCGGCTGTAACCCTCCTCCACGATTCGGTCGATAGCTCCGTTAAGCAGTGGTTCGGTAACTTGGCTGTTCCATCTTGCCGCCACAATGCCCACCTTGAGCCCATCAACATGGGGAAGCTTTATCGAAATGCTGTTATGTAGTTCAGTTGACATAATCTTTATATTAGAAAGAGATAAAAACCGATTTCCGTTCCACTTTCCACGTTCCTCGTGCCGTAGGCACTAAAAGATGCTCTTGAGCAGTGTCATTATGTTGGTGTTCTTGTTTTTGTTGTTGAGGAGGTTTTCGATTTCTATCAGTTCGTTGGTGGCGTTGAGGCGCTTGGCGAGAGGCTGCAACGACAGCAGCAGCTGCTCAGCACTCTCGCGGCGGTTAGCCACCTTGTTGAGAGCCTTGGCGAGACCAATGGATAGCACAAGTTCCTTATGTCCCATGTGGTTGCTCACCTTCTTCTGATAGCGCAGGGCCTTGGTGTAGTATTTTGCCGCATTGCGTCCGTTGCCCATCTCCAGCATGATGTCGCCTTCCTTCTTGAGGGAGTTGACGAGATTGATGAGAGCCTCGCGCGTCTTCTTGCTGTCGCCGTTGTTGAGCATGCCAGTGTAGAGCTTCACCTCGTCGTCGTAGTGCTTGAGCACGTTCATTTGCTGAGTCTTGGAAGTGATGATGCTTGTCGAGGCCTCGATGGCATAGAGCAGCATGGGCGAGAAGCGTCGCTCGTTTTTCTTCACCAGTCTCTCAAAGAGTTTCTGGCACTTAGTGAGCTCCTTCTTGGCTCTTGCCCCGTCGCCAATGCTGTTGTGTACCGAGGCGAGGTTGTAGAGCAGCGAGGCGAGAATCGCTAAGAAGTCCTCCTTCTTCTTATTAGTGATTTCGGCCATCTGCATAAGAGCATTCTCGGCGGCGCCAAGTGCAAGCATGTAGTCGCTGTTGGAGATGAAGATTGTCATCCTCGCTAGCCACAGCCAGCTCACATATAGGCGTGGCAGATCGCTGTAGCTCTCGTCAAAGACCAGGGTGTCGATGAGGGGTGCGGCATCGTTGCTGCGGTCGTTGGTGATTAGATAAAACACATACCACAGCCTCACTTCCAGCATCTTCTCGCGGCTCATCGACTCAAAATCGGGCATCTTGTTGAGCTGGTCGATTTGAGCCTTGGCAACGGTGATGTCGTTAACCAGTTTTGGGAAGGACGAATCTAAAAGTAACGGCTTCATAGTTCAGAGTTCAGAGTTCACAATTCATTGTTCATAGTTCACCCAATTCTGTGAGCTTTGACAAACTCGTCGCTCAGGCCATTGGTTGGGCTGGCGGCGCAAGTGGCGGCAAAGTCAAATGCCTGAATCATCACCTCTTGCCACACGCTTGGCTCTATATACTCTATCTCTATGTCTCCGTGCTTGAGGTCGCGCTCAATGAGCTGGTGTATCACTCCGGCAATAAAGCCCGCCTGCCATCCCAAGTGGTTGTCGCTCTGGCAAGAGAACGGCACCTCGGTCTTATCAACGCCTTTATAGATAGTGGCGCTAGTGTCGGGGGTGATGTGGATATAGGTGGGACCGTAGAACTTGATGTGGTTGTTATACACCTTGTCGCTGTCCTGGTCGGTGAACATGTTGTTGATGTCCTTGTCGTGGTCGATGACAATGCTCGACACCTCAAAGTTCTCAAGGATGCATGGCATCACCTTTGTGAAATTGAATTGCGTGCCGTGCTGGAATCCAGGCAGATAGATAACGATTGCCTTGCGCTCGGCGGCGTAAGATAGCAGGTCATAGAGCTTCTCGCGCTGAGGCAGGTCGATGGCATAATAGGAGCCAAAGAGCACGATGTCGTCCTCATCGATGCGGGGCCATATCACATTGAAACGGTTGTCGGGATACTCGCCGTAGTTCACTATCTTGTCGGGCTCGCCATCCTCTTTAAAGATTGCGGCAAATGGTGTGGAGCCGTCGGTATATCGGTCTATAGACTTGGTATTGACATTGTGCCTCTCAAAGAAATCCACCACCCAGTCGCCCACCTTGTCGGTGCAGCACTCGCTGACCATCGACACTGGAAGCTCCAGGTCGCCGAGAGCAGCTGCGGCGTTGCTCACGCGTCCACCAACAAAAGAACGCATAGGTTTATAATCTTGATAAATGGTGTCGAGAATCGACTCCCCAATGGCAATAATTTTTCGCATTTTATATGTTTTTTTCTTACTTATCGAGTTTTTGAACTTTCTAGTACTCGAGCAGTCGAGCATTATGAATTATGCATTATCCAATCCGGCTCATGCGGCCCAGGTAGCCGCCATGATGGCGCTTGGCGTAGTCTTCGCGGGTGAAGCCGGTGGCTTTCATAACGCTCACCACCAGCACATCGCCCATCACAGTCATCATCGTGGTGGAAGTGGTGGGGGTGAGACCCAGCGGACACACCTCAGGCGCTCCGCCAGTGGCGAGGCACACGTCGGCAAGCTGCGCCAGCTCGCTGGAGGGGGTGCCGGTTATCACGATGATAGGCACTTGGCTATATAGCTCCTTGGCGAGCGACACGAGCGCCATAATCTCGGTGGTGCGCCCCGAGTTGGAGAGCAGCAGCATCACGTCGCCAGGCTGCAATACGCCCAAGTCGCCATGCTGCGCCTCGCTGGGATGCAGGAAGATAGCAGGGATGCCTGTCGATGAGAAGGTAGTGGCGATATTGTCGGCAATCTGACCGCATTTCCCCATGCCCGAAGTCACGAGTTTGCCGCCTTGCTCATGCACGCGCTGCACTATCAGCTCCACGGCTCTCTCATACTGGTCGGTCACGGGAATGTTGCGTATCGCCTCACTCTCGGCAGCCAAGATTTCTATCATAGTTTGCTTAACGTCCATTGTCAAGGTGGGTTCTATAAATTAATTGAGATGGATTTTGATCTTATGTCGAGTAGATTTTTTCTTAAAGTTGAAGAATAGTAGCGGGCTACATTTCAAGAGTTTAAGTAAAAATATGCCGACAGAAAACAAAATACAGCCAACACATATTATTACTTTTTCTTAATTTATAGAACCCACCTTAACTGTTTTTTCGGTATGCAAAGGTAATGCATCAATAATAAAAAAACAAAAATTGCAACAATTTTCTACTAAAAAAGAGTAACTATAGAGCTCAAAATGCCATGTGATTGCCGAAAAACATTTCATAAATTTGCGACATTGTAAAAAAAATTATTATCTTTGCAATGTGATAGTTTAACATTAATATGTTCAACATCACAAATCTTTTTTATTAACTTTTTAACCCAACTACACATGAAGAAAATTTTTACTCTGTGCTTTATGGCGATTGCCTTGATGGCAAGTGCTAACACCTACACTCTTAGCCAACTGGCCGAGTTGGTTCCTGCTCTTGAGGACGGCACCGGTGTTGCCGTGGTCGATGGAGCTTATGTAGTGAACTTGCCCGCATCGCTGCCCGACGGCGTTAGCGGTCTTGGCTATGACGACAACAACATTGTGCTCACTAAGACCTACTTCACCATCAATGGTGACCTGATCATCAGCGAAGGCGAGACTCTGCTCTTTGGTGGATCAACATCAATGGAAATTAACGGTAACCTCACCATCAATGGCGCCACTATCGGTGCCGCCGAAGGCTCCGAAGCCAAGGCCAAAGGATTCCGCATGTACATGGAAGGCGCTTCAGCAACTATCACAAACAGCACCTTCAACTATGTGGGTATCAACTATGGCAATGGTACTGAGGAAGGCTGCCTCACAGTCACTGGTTGCACTTTCAACAACCACAACTCAAAGGGTGGAAATGCTGTTATCAACTTCACCTCGCTGAGCAAGGGCAACTTGGTTCAGGATTGCGAATTCAACGACCCCACCCTCTCGGCAGTAGCAAGTGGTGCCAATGTGGCTTGCGGCATTACCATCAAGGACAATGTCATCAACAAACCCACAGCCAGTAGCCGCCTCTATCCAGGCATCAACATGAGCGCTACAGGTCCTTACGACATTATTATCGACGGCAATGAAGTTCACGGTCCTGCCGCCGAGACGCGCTCTGGAGGTATTGCTCTGGCTTGCCTGCTGGGCAACCCACCCACTGGCACTCTCTATGTCACCAACAACTTTGTTGAGGATTGTTCTTATGGCATCACCCTCACTGGTCCTGGCTATGTGCGCATGATTGGCAACACCGTGCTAAACAATAAGTACATCGCCAATCCCAACAATGGAGGTAGCGGTCTTAACATCACTTGCAACTCTTCTGGCGAAGGCATTATCGCCAAGGCCTATATGCAGGGCAACCACATCGAGGGCAATGTGTGGGGCGTTACTGTGATTGGCAATGTTGATATCAACGCAGGCTATGTTGGAGAGGACAAGGATATGGAATACAACCCTGGCGGAAACGTATTTATCGACAACGGCAATGGCGACCCATACGTGAAGTATGACTGGTACAACAACACCGCTAACACATCTTACGCTCAGGGCAACACCTGGAACGTTGAGGTGCAAGATGCCGAGCACATCGCCGAGGTGATTGTTGACAAAGCCGACATTGAATCTCTTGGAGAGGTGATTTATTTGCCAGCCGCTGCTGTTGAATATAATGAGTTCTACCTGGTTGGTACATTCAATGGCTGGAGCCAAGTTGACGGCATGCTTGAGTTTGTTGAGAACAAGGTTGAAGAGGTAACTCTCGAGGCTGATGCTGAGTTCAAGGTTATCACTCCTGCTGAGACTGAGGGTGAGTGGATCTGGTACGGTGGCGTTGACGACAACCAAGTTGGCTACTTCCTGATCAACGAGGATCTCTATGGTGTTAACATCACTATGTGCGACGGTGCTAACTTCCGCATTGCAGAGGCTGGCACTTACAACTTCGAGCTCGTATCTGCTAAGGACGGTGTTCCAATGCTGAAGGTTACTAAGGCTGAGGAGACTGGTATCAGCAACATCACTGTTGACAGCCAAAGCAATGAGTGGTACAACCTCAATGGTCAGAAGTTCAACGGCAAGCCCGTTGTTCCCGGCATCTACATCAACAACGGTAAGAAAGTTGTGATTAAATAAAATGCTCACGCTCGCAAAGCATTGAGCAAAATTAGTGCAAACCGAGAGCAAAGTCAAACAAGGTGCAAGGAGAGTACAGTGTCAAGCCCTTGTTATTAAACCTTGCTTGGGCTTTGCCGAGGTGCCGCCTAATTTATCTAACCTCATGCTTTGTCTCGCTTAATCGCATTTTTAAGTGAGAGAATAACTAAGCTTGCTCAAGTTATTCCGAACGTGAACAACTTGGAGCGAAGCTCAACGTTGTTATCAAATAAGAGAAGAAACTGATCACTAAATGACAATAAAAGTGGGCTTTGTTTAAAGTCCACTTTTATTGTCTAGTTGACAGCAACTATCGCGGCATCGTAATCGAGAACGGCAAAAAGATTTTTGGTTAGATAAAATCAACATTCTCAAGTGGGTGTGTCAAAATGCGGAATCTAATGAAAATTCCTCCTCTAAAATAGAGGAGGTCCCGTAGGGCGGAGGAGTATGAAAATGCCGAATGTGCTGACAATCAACATCATCTCAAATTCTTGTGCCTGTCATACTCCCCCTTACCCCCTATATCTTAGAGGGGGAACTGCAAGTAATATCGAATTTTGACACACCCTCTCGCATATTTTTTTATTTCAAAGTCAGTTTTTAAATAAACGAGTGTAAATAGGAAGAAAATAATTTTTTTTTATTATTTTTGCACCGCAAATCAATAAAACCACGCTCTATTTATGGACATTTGGGTTGTTTTCAAGCTTATTGGCTCTCTCGCCCTGCTCATGTTCGGTATGAAATCGATGAGCGAGAGCCTTCAGAAGATGGCTGGTCCGCAGCTGCGCCGAGTTCTTGGTGCAATGACCACCAACCGCTTCACTGGAATGCTCACCGGTGTGGCCGTGACTGCGGCAGTGCAGAGTTCCACCGCCACCACGCTGATGACGGTGTCGTTTGTCAACGCTGGTCTGTTGACTCTTATCCAAGCCATCTCGGTGATTATGGGTGCCAACATCGGTACCACCGTCACGGCATGGATTATGAGCCTGGGATTCTCGTTCGACATCACCAACTTCGTATATCCCGCGTTCTTCATCGGCATCATTTTGATTTATATGAAAAAACGCCGCGTGATAGGTGATTTCCTCTTTGGTGTGGCGTTCCTGTTCCTAGGACTGGGAACCCTGAAAGCCACAGGTACCGATTTCGCCACCAACCCCGATATGCGCGACGGCATCATGGCGTTCTTCTCGCAGTTCGGCGACTCGATTTGGAGCAGCCTGCTATTTCTTGTCATCGGCAGCATCCTCACCCTATGCGTGCAGTCATCGGCAGCCATGATGGCTATCACCATGATTCTATGCTCCACAGGGGTGATGAGCATCAACCAGGGTATCATGCTTGTGCTCGGCGAGAACATAGGAACCACTATCACAGCCAATATCGCCGCGCTCGGTGCCAACGTGCAGGCACGGCGAGCGGCATTGGCCCACTTCACCTACAACATTATAGGTGTTATCTGGTCACTGATTCTGCTCAAGCCGTTTGTTGGGCTCGTTTGCGATATGGTAGGCTTTGATCAGAACATGGCAGCAACCGACCCTGGCTATGAGGCCAACTTAGCCAAGATTTCGGTAGTTCTCGCAGGCTTCCACTCGGCATTCAACATCACCAACACTGCAATCCTCATCTGGTTCATACCGCAAATCGAGAAACTAGTGTGCGCCATTATCAAGCCGCGCCGTGAGGATGAGGAAGACGACTTCAAGCTGCATTTCATCACCTCGGGTATCATGAAGACCCCCGAGCTCTCGGTGCTCGAGGCGCAGAAGGAAATCAAGGCATTTGGTGAGCGCATCCAGAGCATGTTTGGCATGACGAAAACCCTGCTCGATGAGGAGGATAAGGACAAATTTGTGAAGCTATATTCACGCATTGAGAAATATGAGGAAATCAGCGACCAGATGGAAACCGACATCGCCAATTACCTCCACGACGTGAGCGACGCCCACCTCAGCGACGACACCAAGGCCAAAATGCGTGCCATGCTGCGTGAGATATCCGAGATAGAGAGTATTGGCGACAGCTGCTACAAGATAGCCCGCATCATCAACCGCTACAAAACAGGCAAAGAGCAGTTCTCTGGATACCAGATTAAAAATATCAAAAACATGATGGATCTCGTTGACAACAGCCTCACCGAGATGAACAGCATACTGGTGAACTACAAGGAACACAGCAACATCAACCGCGCCTATAACATCGAGAACGAAATCGACAACTACCGCGACATGATTAAAGCCGAGAACTTCAGCGACGTCAACGAGCAGAAGTACAGCTACGCCATTGGCACCATGTACAGCGACATCTTCGACGAATGCGAGACAGTGGGCGACTACGTCCTCAACGTGGTGGAAGCCCGACTTGGTGTGAAGAAGAAAGAATGAAATTTAAAATGAATTGCTCTATGGACTAAATGGTAATTATGAAGCTTTTTTGACAAGTGAGAATGTCTAATCAGAAAACTCTTTTCAATATATAAACTAAATGCGGTATGAGAACAAGAATCATAACATTACTATCATTTCTATTGATTACATCATTATTTATTTTTGCTCAAGAAGACGTGACTACTTTTTTGGGCATCCCTGTTGATGGCACTAAATCGGAAATGAGACAGAAACTTATTAATAAAGGCTTTACTCCAACAAAAACTAAAGAATTTGATTTTCTCGAAGGTGAATTTAATGGATCTAAAGTACATGTTTATATAGGAACAAACAACAACAAAGTTTATAGAATTATGCTAGCTGATGAGAATACTCTTGATGAAGCTAACATAAGAATTAGATTTAATAATTTAGTAAACCAATTTGAACGTAACAGCAGATATTCATCGCCTATAGAAAACCAGAGAATACCAGACAATGAAAATATATCCTATGAAATGAATGTACATAATAAGGTCTATGAAGCTGTATTTTTTCAGAAACCTGATGATAGTAAAATAGATACGGTTGCATTAAAAAATAATATGTTACAAGCCATTTATGAAAAATATAGTCCTGATGAACTAGAAAATGCAACAGAAGACATTAAGACTGATATGATGATAACATCACTAAAAGTTATGGAAGAACTATTAAGAAAAAAAACAGTTTGGTTTAGAATTGAAAAACATTATAATGAATATTATATTGCTATGTTTTATGATAATGTATACAATCAAGCTAATGGAGAAGATTTATAATTAAGGTTTTAGAGAACATCAAGACCATGATGAATCTCGTTTACAACAACCTCACCGAGATGAACAGCATACTGATGAACTACAGGGGACATAATTAGACAACTACCGCGACATGATTAAAGCCGAGAATCCCCGATAACGAAACATGATAAACTATAAACGATAAACGAAAAACGATAATGAAACACTTTTTGATTTTTTCTGCGATAGCAATCGCAATGACCGTGAATTTCACCGCGTCGGGGCAAACAGCTCCAACACCTGCCACCGACAAGTATGGGTTTTACAGCGTAGCGAGCTGCCCCACTTCCCTGCCGTTTATCAAAGCGGCAACAGAGCAACAGGAAGACGGCTCCTACAACGTGAACATTTACCGCGGACGACAACTGGCACAGACCATCAACTGCGAAGCCACAAGCGGTGACTTGTATTATTTTGACGCAAACTTCGACGGCAACATGGATATCCTCGTGGGACCCGCGGCTTCGAGAAACTACAGCATGATTCTGCTGTGGGATGACGAAAAAGGCGAGTTTGTGGCTGGAGAAGAGTACCTCAACGGTAACCTGCTGGTTAACCCCACCAAGAAATTCATCGCAGGCGAAGGCTCCGGAAGCTACTGCTCAGAGTATTACACACGCTACATCTGGCATGGCAAACAACTGGTGCCCATCGAGACTCTCATCGAGATTAATGATCCTAACGCCTATGCCGAATATGGCGTGAAATGCCGCTATACCCTTGTCGTTAGCGACAATTTCGACAACATCGATGCCAACAAGACCTACGAAACCGACAAAATTGCCAAGTTGCCCGAAGAGTGGCGCACCATCCTCAACGCCTATGGCGTTAGATAGAGAGCTTCTGTCTAATCACTAAAAATATCGTTGGAATGTGGAAATAATCCACGCTCCAACGATATTGAGTATTTGGGAGGATGGTAATCTTAGAACTGGAAATATATGAATGGCTGCACTTGGCTGGTTTTTACTTGAACAATAACCACCACAAGGATTATCAGCACCACGGCATATAAAAATGCTGGCATTTTCACGAAAACGTCACGACAGCGTTGTGAGAGCCTGTCGGGCACAAAATGCAACGCGTAGCCCAACGCTATCAACACGAAGATGTGTCTATAGTTGACTATCACTTCGGGCAGCAATTCTAAATGCAGGTTGGTAGTAATCTGTGAGAGCATGATTCCCAATTTTCCCCACTCGCCATTATAGAACAAGCCGCTCCATGTGATGTCGGCGTTGCGGAAAAGTAGCCATGCGAAGATGACAAAATGGAAGGTGAAAATCACCATGAACACATGCCACAGCCGCGACTGCACAAATTTGGCTCCCCGCGTAATCGTCATCCACATCTTGTGCAGCGCCAGAGCTATGCCGTGCAGCGCGCCCCAGAACACGAAGTTGAGCGATGCCCCGTGCCATAGTCCTCCCAGCAGCATAGTGATGAACAGGTTCAGGTATTGACGTATCTTTCCCTTGCGGTTTCCTCCGAGCGAGATATATACATAATCGCGCAGCCATGTGCTGAGTGATATGTGCCATCGCCGCCAGAAGTCGGTCACCGATGCCGCCTTGTAAGGGTTGTTGAAGTTGATGTTGAAATGGAATCCCATGAGCAGTGCCAGACCTATCGCCATGTCGCTATATCCCGAGAAGTCGCAATAGATTTGCATACCAAAGCCGTAAGCTCCCAGCAGGTTCTCAATGCCGGTAAACTGGATGGGGTTTTCAAAGACGCGTGCCACAAAATTCTCACCAATGTAGTCGCTAATCACCGCCTTCTTAAAGAGTCCAATGAGTATAAACCAGAATCCTGTTCCAAGCATCTGTCGGGTGACATGGACGGGCTTATACATCTGCGGGATGAAATCGCTTGCCCTGACAATGGGACCTGCCACCAACTGAGGGAAGAACGAAACGAAGAAGGCATAGTCGAGCAAGTTATCAACTGGCTCTATCTTGCGGCGGTAGATGTCTATGATGTAGCTCAATGACTGGAAGGTGAAGAATGAGATACCCACTGGAAGGAAGATGTCAAGCCTCTGCCACGGCGCACCAGTGAAGTCGGCCCACAACTGCCCAAAGAAGTTGGTGTACTTGAAATAGCCCAGCATCCCGAGGTCTATCACTAAGCTCAAGAGCACCAGCAGCTTGCGCACCCATCGCCGATGGCTGTTGTGCAGCAGGTCGCCAATTATATAGTCGGAGCAGGTGACTACCGCCAACAAGAAGAAATATATTCCACTGCTCTTGTAGTAGAAATAGTAGCTGAACGCCACCACAAAGATGGTGCGGGCCAGAGACTTGTTGCGAAGCAGCGCATAGACCACGATGAAGATGGCAAACATGCACATGAACATACCACTCGAGAAGATGAGTGGAGAGTCGGGGTCATAGACCAGCTCATTAAGCAGCTTGCCCAAGTCGAGGGTGCCAAACTGCACCTTTAAGTAAGTCAATATGTTCTGCCAAATATCCTGCATTTCTATGTTAGTTAAGTGGAAGGTGGAAAGTGGAAGGTGACCGTTCCTCGTTCCTCCATTCACAATTCACGGCGCAAAGCGCCCTTACCTGTTCTCATATCCCAACATCAGCGCATCGTAGAGATAGCGGGCTATACGGTTGCCACCCTTTGAGTTGATGTGCGTATAGTCACTGTTGGCCTCACCATGCTTCACCATTTTCACAATGCTGCCCTCACCGCCCATTGCCAAATAGAGGTCCCAAAACGCCACTTTAGCGTCGATGGCGGCACGCTCTTGAGCCTGAATGAGTCCGAGCACGCCCCTCATAGTTCGCCATCCCCCCGAGAAACGTTCTTCACGGTCGCTGCATCCCACAATCAGCACACTAGTGCCTGGCATGTTGGCCTTGATATTGTTGACGGCAGCAATGATAGTGTTGCAATAGGCGGTGTAAGCACTCTTGTTGGACTCAGCCACGTTGAGGCCATACATGAGGATGACGAGGTCGTAGTGGCGAACATTGTTAAATGCCGACATAACCTGTGGAGAAATCCTGCTTATATGGTTACCACGTGCCGAGCGCATAGCGTAGTTATCTACAATGACACCCGTCTCGCTGTCCATCGATGCTCCTAAAAACACCATGTTCTCGGGATTGGTAACACTCCAGCGCACCGACCGGATATCACCAGTAACCGTGGCGTGACCTACCAGAGTGTTGGTATTCAGAGAAAAATGGGTGGTGTCGGTGCCGTTGACCACGGCGGTGACATATCCGTTGCCTGTGTTGCCAAAGAAGTAGAACGAGGAGCTGGTGCACGAGGCGCAGCGAGAATAGTTATTGCCTTTGCCAATCATATTGACCCAAGCTCCTTGACTGGCGGTGAAATAGTTGCCGCTGAGGTTATTGTAGGTATCGGAAAATCCACTTCTATCCACAGCCTTGTGCTGATTCCAGCCTTCAAAAGTCTGATTCACGGTGTTGCGGAATCCAGCAGTAATCGATGTCATGGGCATATATCCGGCACCACTGCCACCAAATCGTTGCTGTAGCAGCTCGCGCAGCATGGAGGTGAGAATGTCACCCTCTATAAACGAGTCGCCAAGAACAGCAATGCGCACAGGCCTACTTCCTGCCTGATCGAGAGCATGATAAAATGCTTTCATTCCCCCACTGCCACCATTGCTCATGTCGATGATACTGGTGACACCCTCGCGTGTCACAGTTTTTTGGGCATGAGCCAAAATGATGGAGTCTTCCAGAGTCATCACATTACCCTTACTGTCGCGGGTGAGGCGTGACCCTTCAAGGACTTGTGTCTTGGAATTGATGTTGTCAACAATTTCGGCGAGATGGTAGTCGGAGTTCACCACCTGTGCCACAAGAGGGTCGTTGGCAGCAAGTCTCCATAGTGCAGAATCGCTCCTCAGGTCAGAGAGCATATCAACCTTGCGCATCTTCCAGTCGCCAACGCAAATACCAGGCAACCAGAACATGCACAGCAGTGCCAGCAATGAGGCAAGCACTATCCATACCACTCCGCTCAGATAGTTTTTCTCCATTTCACTCTAAAAAATCGTGCAAAGGTAGGAAAAAGTTGTCAGTTATCAGTTGTCGGTTATCCAGATTTTTTCCACCTTTTTGCGCAATCGTTACTCTACCACGCTCAGCTCGCTGATATAGAGAGTGGAGAGGGGGGAGAATCTAGCCTTTGATCAACACATTACAACAAGTGCCCAGACATCAGCCCGAGCACTTAGCTTTTTTATGTGTAATTCGTTTAGAAGCGGTAACCGATGGCGATTTGGGCATTGGCGTTCTTTTCTTCATCTGAATCCCAGTTTTTGTCAAAGACATCTGTCACACCCATAGTATATCGCCCCTGAACAAAAACATCATTTGTTATGTTGTAAGTCAGTCCAAGACCTACGCCAACATCAAGAGTTTTTGTGCCGTCCTTTTGATCATGAGTCATCTTAGGGCCAATGGCCTTGTCTTTGGGTTCCACTGAGTACTTGCTGTAAATATTGATACCCAGTTGAGGACCAAAATCAATGCTGAACTTAGGAGTGAAATAGTACTTGAACATTACTGGAATGTTGATGTAATTTAACATATCTGTCAATTCTACATCAGTTGTAATAATCATCTCATAAATAAAATTTTTATAGTCATACTTGCCACCTTGAGCAGCGAAAACAACTTCGGGGGCTATAGATATCTTGTCAGTAAACCTATATTCCAGGAACAAACCAGCCTGATAGTTCAATCTACCACCATGACAAGCTTTTTTGCCCCAGAAGTGGGTGTAGTCAACACCAACCTTCGGACCGAAAGTAAACTGCTTCTGCGCCAAAGCCGAGCCAGTAGCCATAATCATGCACAAAAGTGCGATAGTTATTTTCTTCATAATGTCGTAATTTTATTGATTAACAAATGTTTTGGCAAAAATACAATAATAGTTTGACATTGCAATTATTATTGATGAAAATTCTTTTGCGAAATGTTTTCTTGAAATATAACGTGAGTTTGACGAAAATATGGTGGTGAAACGCTTGCATACCTCAAGAATTTTGACGAAATTTGCAAATAATTTACATTCTATTATTTTTATATCATGGGCTAAACATGCCTAATACATCCTTTTTGTTAATTTGCTAACTCATTAAAATATAAAACTTATGAACCCACTATTTCAAATGAAAAAGATTTTATTATTTGCTGTTCTGCTATTTAGCACAGTAAGTGTTGACGCCCAATTGTTGTGGCGCATCAGCGGTAATGGATGTAAAGATTCATCTTACCTGTTTGGTACTTATCATTATGAGACTTTTGAATTCATTCCTAAAGTACCAGGATTAATAGATGCCATACAAAATGTTGATGTGATTTATGGAGAAGTTAACATTGAGGATTTTAACACCCTTCCTTCACAGGATATGAGCTTTCAACATGCGCCTGCCGACAGCACTATTGATAAGCTATTTGCCTACAAGTTACTTACTTACGAGGATTGCATGAAAGCGGACCTTATGCTTAGTATCAATTGCAATACAACTCTTGAACAAAAAAAGTTTTTAAAGCCAAAAGCAATCACTGAAACAATCACTATGGCCCTTCAGAAAGAATATATTACTAATAAAGATTTATTTTACACTCTTGATATGGGCATTCAAGAAATTGGCAGAAATCGCGGTATAGAGTCCAAAAGTCTTGAAACTGTTGATGACCAACTCGATGTTATTAAAGCAATGTATGAAGTTCCAATCATTGAGCAGGCAGAAGAATTAGCTAAGATTTGTCGTGACTTTAATGATTTTGCGTTTTATTATATGGCAGTCGTTGCTGCTTATCAGTCTCAAAATTTTAATATTATAAGAAATATTTTTTTCAACTCCAAATATGGTTATGATGAAGACAATCCAGAAGCAGAACTCTTATTTTATAAGCGAAATCGCAATTGGATGGAAAAAATCACTCAGATACTACCAAACCAGCGGGCACTGATAGTTGTTGGCGTAGGTCACTTTTTCGGAGAAGACGGTCTCCTTAACATGCTTGAAGAGAAAGGTTACACAGTAGAACCAGTAATTGTTGATAATCAATATCCTTAAAGAACAAAAAACAAGTATTGTAGATTGTTTCTAATATCTATTATAACCTCATTGTAATCAGAAATATATGAAGAAATTATTATTTTTAGCACTCTGTTGTTGCCTAATGGTGTCTTGTGATAACAAGACAAATGAAGAAAGTGAGTCTATTAATGAAAAAAATCAAGTGTTTCTTGATGCTTCTTTCTTTCCTGACGAAGCTTTCCGTGTGGCTCTATGCCGATTATTTCCAATTGCCGAAGGAGATGCTATTCCTAAGGAAATACTAAAATTAAAACAACTGGATTTGAATAATCAAGGTATCAAGAGCCTGAAAGGTATAGAGTATTTCAAAAGACTTGAACATCTTGATTGCAGAAACAATTTGCTAACAGAAATTGACTTTTCTAAAAACTCCAATCTCATATCGTTTGATTGTGGACATAATCAGATAAAGAATATTGATGTGTCAAAAAATACTTCTTTGGAAGCACTTGGATGTTCCAATAACCAATTAACGAGTATTGACGTGACAAATAATCCCAATTTAAGTATTCTTATATGCAACTCCAATAATATTGATTATCTTAACTTGGCGTATAATCCCAAGTTAACTGAGTTAGGAGTTAATGATTGCAAAATGAAAAGTCTTGACGTTTCATGTAATCCTGATCTTGAAGAACTATACTGCAATAACAATAAAATAAAAGAGCTTGACTTGAGGATGAACAAGAAAATTAAAAACTTGTATTGTAAGCAGTTCAAAAAAATCAAAATTATTACCTCTGTCGACAATCCTAATATTGTAGAAGGAAACGAATTTCGAAATGGCATATATGACGGTCGCACATTTGAAGTCACGCATCGTAATTATTAGAGGACAATAATCCTTTTCTTTAATGTGTCTAACTTAATGGGACATCTTAAGTAATTGTCTTTTATAGAAATTTAGGTATATCATCTCTAGCAGAAGTCGGCATACTTGCAGAATCTGCATGTCCTCAAAAGAGTCCTAAAATAGACGGTTCTTTTGAGGACACTTTTTTAGGATATGGGAAGCAGAAGCAGCATATTGCAAACTGTTTTTTAGACAAAAGTACATAACCTAAGACCGATTTAGGTTCAATAATCTCCCTTCTTGAGCATTATCAATTCACCCTTATTTAGCACGGCATCGGTGGGAAGGTTGTTGATTTTTGCCAAATCCTTAAGTCTGATTCCAAACATCTGTGAGACGAGCCACAGCGTTTCACCATCGTCTTTCACACGATACTGCTCGTGAACACCTTGCGCCTCGCTGTGCTTGCGGTTCACATAGATGATGTCGCCCACCTCGGGTTGCTTGCTTCCTTTGGGCAAGTCGTTGTAGTCAAGAAGTTTGTCAAGTTTCATGTTATACTCGTCGGCGATGTCCTGATAGGTGTCGCCCAGCACCGCCATGATATAGTTGAGGTCGTGGCGACGCTTGGTGGGATGACGCAGTAGCGGGTGGTCACGCTTCTTGGGATGGCTGGGTTTCTCTTCTTCCTTAATGGGAGTCTCTCCCACATATTTGTCAAGTCCGTAGGTCTCTATCATGTTTATGAGCTTCTCGGCATAGAGCGGGTCGGTGGCGTAGCCGCAACGCTTCAGGCCATGCGCCCAGCCGCGATAGTCGGTAATCTCAAGGGCAAACAGCGACTCATAACGCTTGGCTTTCAGAAACTTGGAATGGTCGGTAAACGAGTCATGCACCGAGCGGTACTTGCGGTAGCATGTCTTTCCCGAGAACACGCTGTCGCCTTTCCACGAACGGTGGCACTTGATGCCGAAGTGGTTGTTGCCCTCACGGGCGAGCTTGCTGGTGCCGGCAGCGCTCTCGAGCAGTCCCTGTGCCAGTGTGATGCTAGCCGGAATGCCATGCTCACGCTGCTCGATGAGGGCGGCGTTTTTGTAGGTGTCGATGTAGCGATACACCTCATCTCGAGTCACAGAATGCCCGTTTTGGCAAAAAAATAGGAAAAAAATGAGGCAAAATCCTATTTTTTTGTTGATATTTAAAAAATTATCAATAATTTTGCGATTCCTAATATAAATCTGAAACATCATGACCGAAAAGAATTTTGTCACAAAGATACAAATTTACTCTTATAATGAGCTTAGCGAGGAGGATAAAAATTTAGTTAATCTTGCTAAAGAGGCCACAAAGGCAAGCTACGCACCTTATAGCAACTTCCATGTGGGAGCCGCACTGCTGCTAAATAATGGCGTGACTATTAAGGGTGCCAACCAGGAAAACGCCGCTTTTGCAGGCACTTGCGGTGAGCGCAGCGCTTGCTACAATGCTGGAGCCAACTATCCTGGTGTACCCATCAAGAAAGTGGCTATTGCAGCGTTCACTAAAGGTGATTTCGCAGAACATCCCACTGCGCCCTGCGGTGTGTGCCGCCAGGCCCTGCTGGAGTTTGAGACGCAGGCCAACCAACCCATCGAGGTCATCCTCGTGGGAAAAGAGAAAATCTACAAAGTGGCAAGTATCAAAGACCTTCTGCCACTGGCGTTCACTGAGTTCTAAATACAAGCAAACAAGCTGACAAGTTGACAAGCAGACAAGGCAAATGAGCACTATGTTTGTCAACTTCGTTACAATTGCCTTGTTCCTTGTCAGCTTTTGTGCATTATGTCTTTCCCAAATCCCACCTTGCGATATGTTGTGACAACTGTCATCACAGTTGTCTTTTCTTGTTTGTCGCTTGCCCAGCGGCCCGCCATGCACGTCATCGACGCGGTGAACGACAGTGTCATTGACGAGGGCAACACCCTCTACCTCTACGACAAGCTCAACTGGGTGATGAGCGACGCCTACAAGCAGATGTGCTCTTCGAGGACCGCATCGCTCTCGGTGGTGGGACAGCTCAACGACACCCTCATGAGCGGCATCATGATTGACGTGGACCAGATGAAATGCGTCTTTGAGTGCCGCCTAAACCTCAATAGCGGCGAAATTGAGCCGTTTGACCTCGTGCGAGGACTCACACCTAAGGAGATAGCACGAGCCGAACGGCAACTGACGCTGCTCGAGAAAGTGAGTGACCTCGATGGCATCTATAATGTGGCGGAAGCGGGAAACCTCAACGCCGACGTGGTGGAAATCAGCCCCAACCTCATCAGGGTGTATCTGCTTCAAGGCACTGACAAATCGAAACTCATCCCCTTCGGCAACGACTACAGCTTCGACTTCGATGCCGACGGCAACCTCCTTGCACGCCGCAAGTACCACAAATCCTTCATCCCCATCGACTTTAGTGGTAAAGATGGCAACATCCGCAAATGCACTCACTCCCACCTCGACGACAACCCCTACATCTCCCCCACCGACATCGCCACCTTTCTCCTCTATGGTCATGACCTCTATGGCATGAAGACTTTCTCAATATACAGCAAGGCCTTCAACTGTTACTTCACCTACAACGCCGACAACGACAACATCATCCTCGTCGATGACGAGGAGTCGATGAAGTGATCGGGGATCGGGGATCGGGGATTGAGGATCGGGGATTTTTCTCTCTTATTTTGCCACGAACGACCCAAAATGCCATTTCGTGGCAGAAAAAAACACCCAAAATTCTGCCACGAACAGCCAAAAACACCGTTTCGTGGCAAAAAAATCGCCAAAAATTTTGCCACGAAAAGATAATTTGCTAAATTTGTGGCAAATAAAAAAATCGCAAAAATGGCAAATATTATAGGTAGAAAAAAAGAGATTGCCGAATTAGAGAGATTGTATAACTCTAAAAAATCGGAGTTTGTTGTGGTTTATGGCCGCAGGCGAATAGGCAAAACGTTTCTTGTCAGATATTTGTTTGAAGATAGAATATCCTTCTTGCATACCGCATTGTCGCCATCAGAATTTGAAGAAGACAAATTAATCGATTATCAGCTTCGGGCATTTTATGTCTCTCTCCAAAATCAGGGAACCAATATGGAACAGGCACCACGTGATTGGTTTGAGGCTTTCCAATATCTGCAAAAGTTGATTTCACAAAAACATGAACAGACTGAGGGTAGATTGTTGGTGTTCATCGATGAACTGCCCTGGATGGACATTAAAGGCAGTGGTTTTGTCACCGCTTTTGAGCACTTCTGGAATAATTGGGCTTCGGCGCAAGATTACCTGATGCTTGTAGTGTGTGGATCGGCGACAACCTGGATTAATGACAGATTACTCAACAACTATGGAGGTCTTTATGGCCGCATAACTGCAGAAATTCTATTGGCACCATTTTCTTTGAAAGAGTGCGAACAATATTTTGAGAGTCAAAATGTTGTGATGAGCCGTTACGACCAAGTGCAATGCTATATGATAATGGGAGGCATCCCTTATTATTTGTCTTTCATAAATCCTGGATTAAGTCTCGCACAAAATATTGATGCTCTATTCTTTGCAAAAAATGGTCGATTGAGGTTGGAGTTCGACAGGTTGATAAACTCATTATACAGCACCCCTGAATCTTATGCCACAGTATTGAGATTCTTGAGCACCAAACGCGAGGGTTTCACAAGAAAAGAAATCTCTGTAGCAACACATTTGCCCTATGGTGGAGCATTGACAGCCATTCTCAAAGGGCTGGAAGCTAGCAGCTTTATCGAACCTTATTATCATTACAATGGATCCAAACGTAATGTTCACTACAGACTTGTAGATAGTTTTGTGCTTTTCTATATGGCATTTGTAGATGGCAAAGAAGGGGTAAGCCCCACTTTCTGGAGTGACTCTCAACTGCTGCCATCCATTCAAGCGTGGAGAGGTTTTTCTTTTGAAGGTGTGTGCTTAACTCATATTGAGTCAATAAAGCGTGCCTTAGGTATTACCGGGGTGCGAACAACTCATGCTCCGTGGCGTAGCAAGGAGTCGGACCCTGCTGTTCAGATAGACTTAATTATAGACCGTGCAGATAGGGTGATAAACTTGTGTGAGATGAAATTTTCAATCAAAGACTTTGAGGTGACCAAGAAATATGATGCCGACCTGCGAAACAAAGTAGTCACATTCATTGATGAGACCAAATGTAGGAAATCTATTCACAATACTCTTGTCACCACTTACGGACTGAAACGCAATGCCTATTCAGGCTTTTTCCAAAATGTAATCACTATGGATGATTTGTTCCAATGACATTTTACAATTGTTGAATTTATAGTAATTTTATTATGACTACAAAGAATAATTTACGCTTGTGGATGTTTGTTTGTTGCGTGCTTGTCACTATGCCGCTAATGGCGCAGGAACATAAGACGCTGCGGGAGTGGGGATTCCCTACGGGCATTTTTGAGACCGGGAAAAATAATGCCATCACCGATGTGCCTGGAGTGACGGTGGGGCATGTGACCTGCATCGAGGGCGACAGCATTCGCACAGGCGTGACAGCCATATTGCCGCACCAGGGTAACATCTTCCGCAACAAGGTGCCGGCAGCGATTTATGTGGGCAACGGATTTGGCAAACTCGCCGGCGTGACGCAGGTGCGCGAGTTGGGCAATATCGAGACTCCTGTCATCCTCACCAACACGCTGAGCGTGGCGGCGGGAATGGAGGGTGCTATCCGTTATACCCTTATGCAACCTGGCTGTGAGCGCGAGAACTCGGTGAATGCCGTGGTGGGCGAGACCAACGACGGTCGCCTCAACAAGATACGACAGATGTACATCACCCCCGAAATGGTGATAGAAGCCATACATAACGCTCACGGCGGACCAGTAGAACAAGGCAATGTAGGAGCCGGTACGGGCACTATCTGCTTTGGCTTCAAAGGCGGCATCGGCACCTCGTCACGAGTGCTGCCCGAGTCGCTGGGAGGATACACCATCGGAGTACTGGTGCAGACTAACTATGGCGGAATCCTTGAGATTGACGGAGTGCAGGTGGGGCAAAAACTGCAAAAGCATGACTTCATCGACCATGTGCGCAAAACCGAGAACGTGGACGGCTCATGCATGATGGTGGTGATTACTGACGCGCCACTCGACAGCCGCAACCTCGAGCGCGTGGCAAAACGCGCCATGATGGGCATGGCAAAGACTGGCGGCATCGCCAGCAACGGCAGCGGCGACTATGTGATAGCCCTATCGGTAGCCCCAGAGAACCTTATCAACGACAAAGCCAAGACCCTAACCACCACGGTGCTTGCCAACAGTCAGATGTCACCCATCTTCGCCGCCACCATCGAAGCGACAGCCGAGGCGTTGTGGAACTCGCTCTTCATGGCCGAGAGCATGACAGGTCGCGACGGTTACCACGTTGATGCCCTCCCTGTGCAGCAAGTCCTTGAGATGCTACGCAACAGATAGGCATTACATTCCTAAAAAAATTGAAATACTGAAATTAATATATTACCTTTGCAATCATAACTAAATTCAAGTGAAAATGAAAAAGACAATATCACTCGTATTGATGCTCTTGTGCTTCTGTTTTGCGGCTGAGGCTATGTGGCTCTCGGCAAGATGGGAAGGCACGGTGCAAATAGGGAAAAAACAGCAAACTCTTAAGTTTAACATCAGCGAGGCGAGCGATGGATCGCTTAATGCCTATATCATCGCCATCAACGGGGAAGAGACACGCATCCCCTGCGAAGCATCCAGACTGCCAGGTTATTATCATGTAGAGATTAAGATTCCGTCGATGAACGCGTGCTTCACCGGCACGGTCATCAATTCCAACTGCATTGACGGCACATTCTCGCAAAACGGCAAAGAGCAGCCATTGAAGCTCATGTGCAGAGACCACGACACAGGTGAAATGGTAATGTACATGAGACCACAAAAACCCAAGCCATTAGTACTTATTGACACCCTGGGAAATGAGACACTTATTGAAAATGAATGGAAAGGTAACATTAACTTTCAAGAGGTGAAATTCGGCCACGACGATGTGACTCTCGCCGGCACGCTATATATGCCATCGATGTGTGGAAAAAACGGACTTCCCGCCGCAGTCCTTGTTTCGGGCAGCGGCACACAAGACCGCGACGGAACCATGTTTGACCAACAACCTTACAGATCAATTGCCTCCTACCTGCTCAGCCGTGGCGTGGCGGTGCTGTGCTACGATGATCGTGGTGCGGGAGAGTCGAGCCAATTGAAGGGCAACGAGACGACCTTCGACTTCGCCAAAGATGCGCAAGCCGCTTTTGACTTCCTGATGAACGCCGACGGCATCAACTACTCACGAGTTGGCTACATAGGCCACAGCGAAGGCGGACAGATAGCGTTTATCAATGCCGCCAACGACCCGCGCGTGGCGTTCGTCGTCTCGCTTGCCGGACCTGCAGTGAAAGGCCGCGATGTGATGGTGAAGCAGAACCTCTCGATGCTCGACATGGTGGGCATGCCCTACACACAGGCGCAGGTAGAAGAGATAGAAGGCATTTTTGATGACATTGTCAATATTGCCGATACCACTCAGCTACGCGAGTCGCTGCGCAAGCGTTTCGCCGCCTCCACTCTGCAGCAATACACCCCCGAGTTGATAGAGCAAAGCGTAGCGCTAATGACTTCGCCCTGGTATATGACCTTCGTTCGCCTCGACCCCAAGCCTTATCTCGAGAAAATCAACTGCCAAGTGCTCGCCCTGGGCGGCGAGTGGGACTTCCAGGTTGATGCCGAGCAGACCTTCAACGCCCTAAAAGCGAGCGTCAAGAATGTGACGTGCGAACTCCTGCCCGAACACAACCACATGTTCCAACAATGTGCATCCAAGCTTGAGAGCCTCAACTACGCCACACAAGGCGAAATCTCCTGGACCACACGAGGCCGAATCTTAGATTTCATCAAGGGAGTTTATACCAAGAAGCAATAAGACCAAGCCACATTCAAAATAATAAACTACGGATTAATCTGATTTATCTGACTAATTGTTTCGACATTGACTATGATTAATCAGAAAAATCAGTTGTTTATTAACGCGAGTTCGACGAAAACAAATTACAGTGTATCAGCTGCTCCCCTAAGGCTCCCTCCCCTCCGCCTACGGCACCTCCCCTCATGCAGGGGAGGAATCCGCTGGCACGAAGTGACTGAGGGGTATTAAAATTACAAAATTTTGTAATTTTAATAAAATGCTCACGCTCTCAAGGCATTGAGCAAGCTCAGTTTTGACTCGCTTAATAGCATTTTCTTGAGGCTATCATACTCCCCCTTACCCCCTCTATCTTAGAGGGAGAGCTGCCAACGCAATGATTATCAGGAAACAAATTCATCGAACTCACGTTTTATTAATCAAACCCACGTAATTTTTGAGACAATTGGGGTCAGACCCCAATTGTCTCACTATGTCTCACTATAAAAGAACGGCCCAGGTGAATTCACCCGAGCCGTTCACACATTACTGAGAATTACAAATATGAAGGGAGTTAGTTTTAGAATATCACTTTGTTAGAGGTGGTAGTTCCGTTGGTGTAGCGGGTTACCACGATATTTACACCCTGGTGTGGATGGTTGCTGCCCACGCCCATCATGTTGTAGTAGGTGACGTTCTCCACCTTAGCCTCAGCGTTGATGACACCTATTCCTGTTGGAGTTTCGGGGGTGAAGTTGGCGGTAATTTTAGCCTCGGCGATGAAGTAGTCCTTGCCGTTTCCACCTTCACTCACTGCCAATGTGTTGTAGTCATGACCAGAACCTTCTTGACCAGGAATTGTGGTTGCATAGAGGCGCACGATGTATTTTACGTCTTTGTTGCCTTCGTAGGCATAGTCGATAAATAGGTCATTAACCGAAACAGCATTTTGTCCAGGATAGGTCACATGCAGGCAATCATAGTCGCTTGCCCAGCCCTCACCGCTCTGGTTATCCTCTTGATTGACCATCTTCTCACCTTCAATGAGGGTGGGATTGTTCTTGCTGTCAATCTCGCGCCACACGCGGTAGTAGTACACATAATTGATGCTGCTCTCAGTAGATTTTGGTAGGTCTGGAGAAATATTCAGGTTCACACGATAACCCATCAGAGGACCATCATTACTATAGAATGGTTCTGTCTTCTCTTTAGCCTCAATAGTAACTTTCACTGCAGGGTATTTCGTGCGCTGGATGTCGCAGCCATAAGAGTTGGGCTTCGAGGCATCACCGTTATAGAGAGTATTGATAACAGGCACGTAGCTGCTTGTCTGGTTGTCATTTGAGCTATTGATATCGTGAGTGGTAATGTTGCCACCCTCGGTGCCTACAGTCTCTATGTTCACCAGCTCGTTAAGTTGTCCAGCCTCGTTAAGGGCATAAATATAATACTGTCCGCTGTTGTTATAGTTCTCGGCCTTGCCAATTTTGGTGAAAAATTTGAAGTTGTTCTGTCTGAGTCGGCGAATCTCATAATCCACGAGATTGGCGGCAGGGTCGTTGATTGCCTTGAAGGTGATAGTGTTGTCTGGAGTAGCCTTTGCGCTGTGGTCCACATCGGCAATCACTTCGTCAAGGGTGCGGCCTTCACCAGCGACAATGTTCTCGGTCTTGTACACAGGAACATTATACTCGTTGCTGCGAGTGATGTAGTTTGTATTAGCAAGTCCTTTCAGGTAATATACATACCCCTCATCCTGGTTGTTTGATATAGTAGACTCAATAAATCGGTCATAAAGAACAAATACTGGCTCGTCGATAGTGATAGTACCACTGGTCTCAAGATATGTAGGGGTGTTTTCGTCAAAGAGGTACTCTTCTCTCACTTCCTGAGTATATTTTCCCTCTTCGGTAACAACGCCCTCATCGTTTGTTTTATCTTTGTCCTTATAAATTATTGAATAGTTGTATGCGGTAACAACATTGTTCTCATTGTAAGCAGAAGGTGTAAATGTGATTTGAGCAATTATTTTCTCTGTTGAGCTCACATTGCCGTTCTTTATTGACTTGCGGCATAATCTGTAGGCTTTATCGACAGTATTTATTTTACCAAACTCGGTGGAGTTAGTTGGATTAATTGATACGGTGTTCCTGTAGATATTATATTGTTTGCTTGAATTTTCGACATAATAGCGGCTGCGATACTCCGAGAGTTCGGTAAAGAATGCGTTCTTCAAACCGGGGATGGTTACAGTGCGCACCGGGCTCTCGGCACTGATGGTGATGTAAGGCTCGCCGTCTTGGGTGAGAATGCTCCCGTCATTGTCATAGTTGATGGGATGAGCGGTAACCACATATCTAAGGGTTTGGGTCTCATCGGTCTGCTCCACAGTATAAGTGTGATTCTGCACCCTTACCAATCCATTCTCGTCCTTTTCCACATCCTGAATCAGAGTGCGCGAGCCATCTTCGTTTACAAGATAAACATAGAAATGCTGTGGAATGTCAAGGCCAAGTTTTTCTTCGGTGAACGAGGTGCTCCAGTCAAGGTTCACATCGTAGTAGCTTCTGTCATCACCAGTAGAATAATCCGAAGGAGTAGCCACGGCATTGAGGTCGGCGGTGTACATAAGCACCTTAGGGGCAATAACAGGGTTGAATGGATCGGTGTCAGTACCTGTCCTGCCATAGTTCTTATAGACCTCGCCATTAACATGATCATCAGCTACAGTCTCGTCAGGGTCCAGGTTTTCCTCAAAGCGCCTGTCGGGCATAAAGATTGTGAGGTTTTTGAGACTGTAGTTCTCACCGCTCTGGTCGATGGTGAACCAGTGGCCAGGATTATAATTGAGCATTTGTCCACAGTCATGAATACAAGGATAAGAATGACCAGCCTTAATCTCGCTGATGAAATTGGTGGTTTCGGAGGCAGTAGCATAATTCACTGGGCTAATCTGCTCATAGGTCATATAAAATGGTGAGATGTAAGTTGCTCTGGGCTTTCCCTTCGACAGGAAGAAGAAGCGGTTGGTGCTGATGCCGTCAATCGACATGATGTAGCCTGGATTCACGGGATCGTTCACACGTGTGAAATTTTTCACTAATTTTACCGACTGGAGGGCAACGTCAATCTTGTTCCTGTCGCTTCCAGTAAGCATTGATTTTTTATAGTTGTCTTTAACCTGAACCACTAGCATGGTCATGCCATCATCGTAGGGATTAACGATGTCGTTGGTCTTGCCCCAGGGCGTTCCATGACTGGCATTGGCGTTGTAGTTGAGCTTCTTGCGCTGGTAAGGTTGACCTTCGGCATCCTTGTAGTCGTAGGCATAACGAATGCCAGGGATTGAGGGGTCGGTATAGACCTTTTTCAGCAAAGCAATAATTTGGTCAGTACTTGTGGCCTCATCGGTTAGGCTCACTGTTTGTTCTACACCATTCTCATCAACATAGGTGTAGGTGTAACCACTATAGTCAAAATGCGTGACTTTGCTCATGGTGTCATGATGGACATCGGCAAGTGCCGCAAACGACACAAGCACTACCATCATTAGGGCGATAATAAAAGATTTCACGTTCATATTTGTAATTTTATCAGTTAATATTATGTTTCGTTTATAAAACTTTGTATTTCTATGAGATTTTTATAAAACTTTTGGTTTTTTCACGTTGCAAAATTATAGCATCTTGAGCAAAAACGCAATGATTTTTCTGTTAATCTTTGTGTATGACATAGAATTTTTGTGAAAATTTGTGCATAATTCAATGCTTGTAGTGTTTTTGTAGTGACAAAATGAGGAAAAAGGGACTGTTCTTCACGTCGACTAATGACCTATTTGGGTTTTGACCAAAATCAACAAAAATCAAAAAAACGATGGAAAAATCGCGTGAAACGAAAAAAAATTTGGTCAATTGAAAAAAAGTATCTACCTTTGCCCCCGATTTCGAGTCAGGGTACTTGGGTTTAGTCCCGTTAGACCTGTTCTGTGACATGATCGTTGAAACTTCGATGGCTGCTCTATGATGCTTAAAATGTGGCCATAAAGCGTAGGACGATATTTAACGCAAAAACAACTGCTGGTGGGTAGCATTGATGGCTTCTCACGTCAATTTATCGCCAGTGTACAAGGGTGTCGTGGTAGAATATTGTGCTACGTGGACCAATTGCTGAAGTGGCGGCTTGAAATCAACGAGAGAATAAATTTTTTGATAACATTATTGAAGTAAAACACTATGTCAAAAGTTTGTCAAATCACAGGCAAGAAGGCGATTACAGGTAACAACGTGTCGCACTCTAAAAGAAGAACTAAACGCAAGTTCAATGTGAACATCTTCAACCGCAAGTTCTATTGGGTGGAGCAGGATCAGTGGATTCGCTTGACAGTGAGCGCCAGCGGTCTGCGTCTTATCAACCGCATCGGCCTTGACGCCGCATTGAAAAAAGCTGCTCAGGACGGTAATTTAAAAGAAATTAAAGCAATCTATTAAATCGAGGAGTTATGGCAAAGAAAACTAAAGGCGATCGCATTCAGGTAATCCTTCAGTGCACTGAGCAGAAGGACAGCGGCGTTCCCGGAATGTCACGCTACATCACTACAAAGAACCGCAAGAACACAACTGAGCGTCTGGAGTTGAAAAAATACAACCCCTACCTCAAGAGGTACACTATTCACAAAGAAATCAAATAATACTTTTTAATCATGGCAAAAAAGACAGTTGCAACCCTTCAGACTGGTGAAGGTCGTAATTTCAGCAAAGTGATCAAGATAGTTCGCTCGCCAAAAACCGGTGCCTACGTTTTTGAGGAAAGAATGGTACCCAACGACAAGGTTGACGAATATCTTAAATAAAGACAGTGAATGCAATTTTGTTTATAATAAAACAAAAACGCTATATTTCTCGAATGGCTTGAGACCACACAAGGTTTCAAGCCATTCATTTTCTTATTTTCAGTTAAGGCGGCTTTGGAGCGATTTTATATCGTGCAAATAGGCCGCAAACAGCTAAAACTCAAGCCCCACTCTCACGGTGAAGCCTCCTGAGATTTGAGCGTCCATGTCGATGAGAGCGGTGTTGTGGTCGCCATTGCCATCAATGATGTAATAAGGGCCATCGCTGTGCAAGTCATCATAGTAATAATACACGTGACTCATGCGCTGGAAGGAATAACCCATCCCCAGATTCAATGCCAGTGGCATATTCTTACCGAGTGCTATGCGCAGTCCCACCGACGGACTCACCATCAGCCCCATATTCTTACCGGTATTGTAACCCACGCGCAGGTCAAGGAATGGGTCGATGCTTGACTTCATAAAGTCGATGCGCACATCGCCGAAGATGGTGTGAGTGCTGTATTTCTTGTCCATCTGATCCTTGAAGAGGTAATACTCATAGCCCACTCCGGCAAATAGCCACGGGCGGAACTGGTAGCCGTGGGTAGTAGACACTCCATAGCGCGAGAAGCCATACTTGCCCGAGCGAAACGTGGCCTGGCCATCTACAAAGCCGCGATAGCCACGCTGCGGACCCTTGCCGTTGAAGTCGCTGTCAAACGCCACATTGTCGGGCCTGGCGCGACGCTGCACACGCTCCACCTCGTGAATGTCGTAGCGCAACACACGGCCATCATCGGTGCGTATCACAAGGTGACTATTGGCGTCATAATCAGTGATTTTACCCTTTATCACCTGACCGTTGTTGAGATACACGGTCTCATATTTCTCATTCTCCTGCGCGCTGGCACTCATAGCCAGCATCAGAACAGCAACAATCAGTAAAAAAGTCTTTTTCATAAGCCTATTATTTTAAGACTCTGCCACCCTCATCCGTCTGGGTAAGGCAGGGCATACTTATCCAATATTTACAACCGCAAAGTTACAAAAAATTAATAATTAGCTATTTATCCCCCATTTTTAATATTTATCAACTATTTGCAGCATATATATTGCCCATGACTACAGCCCAATTAGTTTACATTCGTCTAATTCGTGTGCTTAAAAACTAGGCGCAGCCCAATTATGCATTGTGCATTAAGTATATTGTCTCCAGATCCATTGGCACATGGATATTGCCGGTGAAGACAGTGCGAGCCTCGGCAGTGTAGTTTTCGCGACGAGCCATTAGGCGGGTGTCCTCGGTGTGGTAGAGAAGCAGGTTCTTCACACCAAGTTCCTGAGCAAGTTTGCCAGCGTCGATGACCGTGCTGTGGTGCTTTTCGTAGGGACGGAACTGTTCTCGGTCGCGGTACATGCAAAATGCCTCACACAGCAACCAATCACACCCTTTCACATATCGCTCGCTCACAGGGTTATAAGGTTCATCACCGAGGCACACCAACCGTTGCCCATCGGGCATCAAAGCGCTAAAACCGTACTGCAACGTCTTGTCGCTTCCGATGTCGAAGAAAGTGACACGCATGTCGTCAATATCAATAGTCTCACCGTCACTCACCTCACGCAGGAAAATGGTCTTACCCACCGCTGCCATTATCTTGGCGGGAATCATGATATTGCACATAGTCTCGAGCGCCTCACGCACCCCGCTGTGGCAGTAGATAGTGAACGTGCCATGATATTTGCCCTTGTAGAGCAGCGGCGAAATCTTGCGAATAAGCCAGATGACACCCATGATATGGTCGGTGTGAACATGGGTAACAAAGAGATGGTGAATCTGCGTGTAGTCGATGCCAGCACGATATAGTTGACGAAAGATGCCATTGCCGCCACCAGCATCCACCATCAAATGCCCCGCGCTACTTTTAAGGTAGAAGCAGGTGTTGTAGCACCGAGTGCACATCGCACTCCCCGTGCCCAACATTTTTATGTATTGACTATTACCCATTATTAATTCCTAGCTATTCCTAGTCATTCATAGCTGTTCCTAGCTATTCCTAGTTATTCCTAACTATTCCTAACACTTAATCTTCGGTATCTCAATGGCAAACGTTGTTCCCTTGCCCACTTCGCTCTCTTTCACATAAATCTTGCCACCGTGGTATTCCTCGATGATGCGCTTCACGAGCGTCAGGCCAAGGCCCCAACCGCGCTTCTTGGTGGTGAAGCCGGGATTGAACACGTTCTTGAAGTTCTTGCGGGCGATACCCTTACCAGTATCCTTGATATAGAGGTGAGCGTGCTTGTCGTCGCTGGTGACCTCAATATCGATGCTGCCCTTGCCCTCCATGGCATCGACAGCGTTCTTCGTGAGATTCTCCATCACCCATTCAAAGAGCGACTGGCACAGCATCACGCCACAGTTCTTCTCCTCGTCGGTATGCACGGTGAGCGCCACTTGCTTGGGTATGCGGGTACGCATATAGGCGAGACTGCTCTCCACTGCCTCATTGATGAACGTCAGCTCTTTGTCGGGCATAGAGCCGATTTTCGAGAAGCGGTCGGCAATCACCGATAGGCGGTGCACATCAGTGTCCATGTCGGTGATAATCTCCTTGTCGATACCCATCGACTCAAGCATCTGAGTCCATGCCATGAGCGACGAGATAGGGGTGCCTAACTGGTGGGCCGTCTCCTTCGAGAGTCCCACCCACACACGGTTCTGCTCAGCACGCTTCACGCTGATAAGTGCGAAATAGGCGATACCCAGGAACAGCAGCATCACAGCTAGCTGGATGTAAGGGAAATATGCAAGCCGACGCAGCACATCGCTGTCCTCGTAGTAGAGGGTTTGATGCAGATTCATGTCATCAATGTCGATTTCAATCTTATTAGATGAGTTGCGCAGCTTTTTCAGTTTCTTGTTAAGGAAGTCCTTGTTCACTTGAGAATATTCCTCAATATTATTCCCCTTGATGGTGTCGGCGGGCTCAGGAAGCTTGAAATTGCGCTGTTCAGCAATAGTTCCAGTCTCATTATCAACAACCAACACAGGGATGTTATGATTGCCCATAATAATGCGAAGCGGGAAATCCATATTTTCGTTGGAAGAAGTCACCATCTCGCGTGTAGCATCAGCCCATATCTCCATGCGCTCACGCTCCTGCTTAGCAAGGTCCTTCACCAGACGGTTTGAGATATAGATAAACGCTCCCACCAGCACAAGCGACACAGCCAGCAGCACCATTTTCCATATGCGCCGAGAGTCATATATATTGCGAAACTTCATCTCACAAAAAGAATTGAAGTGCAAAGGTAATAAAAAGTTGTCGGTTTTCTGTTATTTCCAGTTTTTTATTTTACATATTAGCCATTCCTAGTCATTCCTAGCCACTCCTAGTCACTCCTAGTATTAAAACTCCTGCTCAATCAGTTCTATAAACATAGAGCGCACTTCACGCACCACTATCATGTGGCGATGCTCCCCCACCATCTGACTCATATACAGCTCAAAACCTTCATCAGTCGTTGCTAAGCCTTGCAGCTCGGGTAGTGCGTTCATGAAATCACCTTTGTCGCCAGGGGTCCACAGCCAACCGCGGCTCTTGTCAACCACAGCATACTGGTCGTAGGTCGATACTAGATTGTTACCTATAAAGCAAGCTATTACCGCCAACGCCTGATTGCCTTCGGGCTTGAACTCCACGGCATAGAGCTTACGGTCGCTCGACTCTAAGTCGGCAAGCCACCGAGCGTTCTTGATGGCACGGCCACCAAAATACTCACTCACCACCTGTTGCCGTTCTTTTTCCATAGGTTTCACGCGCTCGGGGTATTTCCAGCGCACAAACGACTTCATCTCGTGGGTGGCGAGATAGTTATTAGTAGCGATAATTGGAAACAGCTCGTTGTCCTTATAACCACGGAACATTGTTTTTATAGCCTTGGCATCGTTGAGTGAATAGACCGTAGATTCCTCTCCACTGCTTTTGAGACTCGCGTCGCCAATCTTGTCTTTGAAGACGATATGATTGTAGTTAGTGGCTTCGAGCATCATCTGAGCATGGGTCGTGAACTCATTGCGTTTATAATCGGCGTAGGCAAGCACCGGCAACTGCGACAGTGTTATATCCTCGCTGGCATTTAGGTAGGTGCCCATCTTCCTGAAGGGTTTCCACTCCATCGTCTCGGAGTTATACACCTCGGGCGCTTGGTTCTTTTTTAGGCCTTTATCCAGTTCTTTCTGCACCTTGTTGAGCTTTAATTCCTTGCCTTTAGCATCAAGATAGACCTCACGGCCATCAATGTTTTTCATGGTGAAACCAAGCTCCTGCAACTCACCATTGTCAAAACGGTAGAACTGCGCACCCGTAATTTTACCTGCGATGTTGCTGCTCGTGACTATCATAACACCATTCCGCATCGCAAGGCCAACATGCTCACCAGCAGCGTTATAGCCCACGTCAAGCAGTTTGTTGATGCCTCGTGTGCACGAGAATAGGCAGCCATAACCCTCGTCAAAGGTGCTAACCCACAGAAGAGTACCATTTCCCGCAGGTAACAAACAGAATTTCTCAGGGCGCTGATGATTCTTGGCATGAGACTGGGAAAAATCCTGAATCACACGAGCCATATTGTAGGCATAAGGCTCAATAGCCTTTGACTCACTCTCTTGAGCAACAATATCAACTGCAAAGAAGCAGATCGTCAACAAAATAGCAAAAAATCGACTTAATTTCATATTATAGTGATTGATGTATATAATACTATGATTAAAATGAATGATAAAAGTTTAAACGAAAAATGAACCAAGTTTCATTGGCTTTAAAGAACAAGCCTGGGCGTTGTTGAAGTATTGCGCCGTAAGCACGGCGTTCGGGGTGTTTTTTAGAAAAAAAGAGGACTCAAGATTGCTCCTGATCCTCCCTTAGGGGGCGATTACCTGCGCCTTCCCGTGTCGCTGACCATTGGCGCGGCGGGGCTTAGGGCTCTGTGCGGCGGTGGGAATATTCTTCGTGAAGCAAAAAAAGAGACCCAGGAACGAATTCCTGAGTCTCCTTAGGGGGCGATTACCTACTCTCCCACTTTCGCAGTACCATCGGCGTGGTGAGGCTTAACTTCTCTGTTCGGAATGGGAAGAGGTGGGACCCTCACGCTATCAT
>JAFYYG010000030.1 GCA_017557625.1 Muribaculaceae bacterium | reverse complement strand
GAGGGCAACGGCAGCTTCTTCAAGCTTAGCCTGAGTCTTGTAGAGGTCAATAATGTGAATGCCATTACGCTCCATGAAGATGTAGGGAGCCATGGCGGGGTTCCATTTACGTTTCAGGTGACCAAAGTGACAGGTAGCGTCAAGCAGTTGGTCAAAATTTGGTGTTTGCATGTTTAAAAAAATGTTTTGTTTACGTTCAACTTAATCAATCGCATAGTAGTCAGCATGTATAAAATATTAATGTGTTTGTCACATGCAGAGTCCATGCAATTTGGATACTAAACTCTGATTGTGTTCCAGAGCAAGACGTTGAGATTATTGGTTAAGGGTTGTCGGTTATAGTTGAAAATCTGATAACTAATAACTGACAACTGATAACTATCAATATTAACGCTTGCTGAACTGGAAACGCTTGCGGGCCTTGGGCTGACCTGGTTTCTTGCGCTCTACGGCACGTGGGTCGCGAGTCATGAAGCCTTCCTTGCGGAGCGCGCTCTTGTCCTCGGCATTGATCTTCACCAGAGCACGAGCGATAGCCAGACGCAGAGCCTCGGCCTGTCCCTTGTAGCCACCACCAATGAGGTTCACCTTGATGTTATACTTCTCGGTAGCCTCGAGGGTGTTCAATGGCTGCTTAACGATGAATTGAAGAATTGGAGATGGGAAGTATTCTTCAAGTGTACGCTTGTTGATTGTGATCTCGCCATTACCTTCGCTAACATACACGCGAGCGATAGCTGCTTTACGACGACCTACTGCATTAATCTGTTCCATTCTTCCAATTATTTAAGTTTGTTGATATCAATTACTTTAGGTTGCTGTGCCTCATGGGGATGTTCTGGACCGTTGTAGATATATACATTGTTCAGAATCTTCGCGCCAAGCTTGTTCTTGGGGAGCATACCTTTAATCACATGAAGGAACAAGGGGTGCTTGCCGTTTACGCGCACCTTCTCGCTCTTCTTTTGGAGGATGGCAGGAGTCGCATAACGCTGACCACCAGGATAGCCGGTATAGCTAACGTAGGTGCGGTCGTCCCACTTTTTACCAGTGAGCTTAACCTTATCGGCGTTGATGATAATTACGTTGTCACCACAGTCAACATGTGGTGTGAAACTGGGTTTGTACTTTCCGCGCAAGATTTTCGCTACTTTTGCGCACAAGCGACCCAGTACCTGATCGGTAGCATCTACTACTACCCATTCTTTCTGTACGTCTTCCTTGCGGATAGACACGGTCTTGTAACTTAAAGTGTTCACTTTTTAAAATCCTGATTAAAAATTAATTAAATCTTCAACAGAGCACACAATGACACGGCCAAATGTCACTCTCTGGCACGCTGCTGAAATTATCTTGGATATAATCGGCGTGCAAAGGTACAACATTATTTAATATTAGCAATAATACAACCACGCCAAACAAACGTGCAAAACTCAATATTTAGTAAACATTAACCATATTAACAATTCTTTGCAGCCTATTAATTCAAAATTAAGACAAAAAGGCCTAATTGCCCAAATGGGAAAGATTGATTCCAGAAGGCATTATACACTAAAAAGCGCCCATAAAGGACGCTTTTTATATTCTGCATTATGTATGTGCATTTTACTTGTACTCTTTGGCTTCGCGCTTGCCTTTGAGGACTGCGGCGGCGTTGCCTGCGAGAGCACCCATCTCGTCTTCGCCAGGGAAGCAGTAGGTTGGTGCGAGGAAGTCGATGCGCTTGCGAAGCTCACTGATGAGGTATTCAGAGTGCGCCATGCCGCCAGTGAGGAGAATGGCGTCGATGTTTCCGCAGAGGACGGCACTTTCAGAGGCAATCTGCTTGGCAACGTGATATATCATAGCGTCGAGCACCAATTTTGCCTTTTGGTCACCGTTGTTGATGCGGTCCTCAATTTCGAGCAGGTCGGTAGTTCCCAGAAGCGCATTCAGGCCACCCTTGCCAGTGATGAATTTCAGAATTTCCTGTTGAGTATATTTGCCACTGAAGCAAAGCCTTACTAAGTCGCCAGCAGGGATTGTTCCTGCACGCTCGGGAGTGAATGGTCCCTCACCGTCAAGGGCATTGTTAGCATCAACTGCCACACCCTTTTCGTGGGCGGCCACCGAGATGCCCCCACCGAGGTGGCAGATGATAAGGTTCATCTCCTCATACTTCTTGCCAATCTCACGCGCGAAACGGCGAGCAATGGCACGCTGATTGAGCGGATGCCAAATGCAGCGACGCTCTATCATAGGGATACCGCAGATGCGAGCGTAATCGTTAAGCTCGTCAACCACTACAGGGTCGGCAATGAAACTGCGGCAGCCAGGAATCTGTTGCGCGATTTTATAGGCGATAAGGCAGCCGAGGTTGCAGGCGTGCTCACGAGTGGCATTGCGGGTATCTTCGAGCATCTTCTCATTGACCTCATATACGCCGCCAGGCACGGCCTTGCCCAAACCTCCACGGCCAATAACGGCCTTGAAGTTGAAATCTACGTTTGTGAGCTTTATCTCGTTCATCACAAGGTTGTAACGGAAGTCAAACTGATCCATTACAGTCTTGTAAGGAGCGAGCTCTTCGGGTTTGTGACGAATGGAACGCAGCAATAGTGGAGTTTCGCCTTCATAAACGGCAAACTTGGTAGAAGTAGAACCAGGGTTGATAACTAATATTCGCATAATATATAAGTGTTAAGTTTTAAGTGTAAAGTTTTAAGTGTAAAGAGTAAAGAGTTAAGTGTTAAGTGGAAGGGGGATCGGGGACCGGGGAATCGGGAATCGGGGATCGGGAATCGGGAACTCTACCATCTTCCCTCTCACCTCTCACCTCTCCACTCTCCACTCTTATATTGCCGATGCCACAGCGAGGCTGTAGAATTTCGACTCTATGCTGTCACCGCGGGAAGGAAGAACCACAGGCACCTTGGCGCCTTGAAGCAAGCCAGCAGTTTGGGCATGGCAGAGCAGAGTGATAGTCTTGTAGAACACGTTGCCGCTCTCTATCTCGGGGAAGAGCACAGCATCGGCCTCGCCGTTGATGGGCGACTCGATTCCTTTGTGGTGCATACTCTCATAGCATAGCGAAGTCTTCAGGTCGAGAGGACCGTCAACGATGCAGCTGCCAAACTCGCCATTGGCGGCTTTCTCTTTAATGATCACATAGTCGGCAGTGCATGGGAAGTGGCGCTCGTCAACTTTCTCGGAGCAGTGGATGAGAGAAATCTTGGGCTCCTCGATGTGCAAAGCGTGAGCAATCTTGGTGACATACTTTACTTGCTCGATGCGCTGGTCAACGGTTGGGCATGGAATAACTGCTGCATCGGTAAAGAGCAGCAGACGCTTCAGTTCTGGAATGTCGGCGACAGTGACGTGGGTGAGCACGTTGCCCTTGGGCAGTATTCCGGTTTCCTTGTTAAGCACGGCGCGGAGCAGGTTGTCGGTGTTCAACAGACCCTTCATCAGCACATTGGCGCGGTCTTCGCGCACCTCGGCTACTGCCTTAGCGGCTGCATCGTCGCGGTCGTTAGCATCGATGATAGTGAACTCGCTCTTATATTTAGCGAGACGCTCATCAGCCTCAATCTCCTGACGGCAGCCCACAAAAGTCACGGTGATAATACCAGCCTCGAGGGCTTTTAACACGGCACTGCGGGTAACATCGTCCTCGGCCCACACTACAGCCACACGGCTTTTTGTTCCCTTACTAGCAAGATGAGCGGTGAGCTCATCAAAATTCTTGATACTTGGCATGTTGTTTTTTACTGTTATGTTTATGTGTTAATAGTAATTCTATTTTTCGTGCAAAGGTAGTCATTATTTTCGACATAAAAAAGAAAAAAAACAAAAACCACACATTCAATTCGAATCGGTCTATGGGGGCCTTTTGAGTGGAATGGGCAGAGTGAACTAAAGATACTTGCAAAGAAAATTGAAGAGCATTTTGTGGTTCGTTTAGGTTTTTGTATCTTTGCATATCAATTATAGCCCTTCATTGATATTAAATGATGTCGTATGAATTGATTGAGTCAGACTTGTGACCAAAAACAAAATTAACATATTAGGAATTTATATTTATATTAACTATAATACATTCATTTTTAAATAATCATGAGAACTATGAGCAAGAAATTTTTATTACTATTCTGTCTATTGATGTTCATCACCACAGCAAAAGCTCAGAATGGTGTTATTCTGGGAGATGAGACACAATTCAAGAAGTACAACTCGCAAAACCTTTATGACAACTCATTCACTAGCGGTGAATTTGAGTTGAATGAGATAGAAAAGACAATTGTGCAACTGAATTATGACGCTTGCAAGAGAGCTGCTAGTAACAAGACTGGAGAAGCTTATTACGACTTGGGGTTGTGCCACTATAAAGGCATAGGCACAAAAGTGAATCAGAAAAGTGCCTACCAAAATTTCTTAAAATCAGCTCAAAAGGACTATCCCAAGGGAATGATTGCCCTTGCAGAGTGTCTGTGCAAAGGCATAGGATGCAAGCAAGACTATAATGATGGTATAAGATGGGTCTTGAGAGCGGCAGACAAGAATGACGCAAACGCGATGTATTTGGCCGGCAAATATCTACAATCAAAAGGACGAAATTCTGATGCTAACGATTATTTCTTAAAATCTTCTGATATGGGTAATGAAGGCGCAATGATGGAAAGATGCAAATTGCTAAACCCAAAAGACGCATTATTCCTTCTCGTTAATAGGCACAAGGAAGGCAATTCGATTGAACGCATATTAAAAGATGTAGCAATAGGTTTGGGGAATTCCCCAGATAATGCCTATGGCATGGCATTGAGATTATGTGGCGACTATTATTTTAAAAGCAAAGACTATGAAAAAGGATATAAAGCTTATAAAATTGCTGCTTCAAATGGTGATGAGCCAGCTATGTTTGCATTGTTTTTAGCCTCAGCATCTGGATTAGGTACGACAAAAGACAATGATGCCGCTATTGTTTACTTGAACAAATGTAAGGGTTCAGAAGCACAAAAATTCATCAATCTCATGAATCGTAGCAAAGGAATGACTTTGCCACAGGCAATCTGTTCCAAAGATCCTCGAGAACTTGCCGATTATGACTGGAGAGGTTGTATATTGCCATTACTGACTGAGAAAACGCCTAAGGCCTATTATTTTTTGGGATATTATCTTGAGAAAGGAATAGGTTTAGCGCAAGATTTAAGTTAGCTGTAGATTACTATATCAAAGCGGCTCTTAGTGGATATGCTCCTGCTCAGACAAGATTAGGGTTATGTTACGACATGGGATACACAGGACGTGCTGACCCACAAACGGCTGTGGAATGGTATCGCAAAGCCGCCGAACAGGGCAATTCAGACGCTCAGTGCAACTTGGGATACTGCTATGCCAACGGCAATGGAGTAAAGAAAAATCAGCAGCAGGCTGTAACATGGTATCTTAAAGCAGCAAATCAAAACAATGCTGTTGCACAATATAATTTAGGTCTTGCCTATGACGATGGAGCTGGAGTGAAACAAGACCTCTCTAAAGCAATTGAATGGTACACTAAAGCGGCAAACCAAAATTACGGCCCAGCCCAAACCAACTTGGGATATTGCTATATAAATGGTCGAGGTGTTGCTGTAAACAAAATGAAAGGTATTGAATTGCTTAGGAAAGCAGCAAAACAAGGCAATGATCAAGCTAAAACAATCCTCTCAGAAATGGGAGAAAAATGGGATTAAGCTAAATTGATATTAACAGACAAAGCTCCCTCTGTCATTGCTATATATCACAACGCCACCGCTTTACAGTGGTGGCGTTGCGTTGCTTTATATTCCTATTAATGCCAATTAATACAACTATTCTTGAATATCTGGTTCGGGCACCCAGGCATAGGCGCCGATGTCGATGCCTTCTCTGGCAAAGCGGTCCACGCCGTAGCGGTCGTAGCGTGCGGCATCGGGGCAATAGGAACGGTTGCCGCGTGCTATGGCATCGCTTTCATTGTGGAGGCGGTAGTCAAAGATGTGTTTTTCACGCTCGGTATAGAATTTGGGATCGGCATCCCACACGCAGTTGATGAAGAATTCGTCGTCCTCGCCAGCACTCTTGAGCAGGCAGTTGCGCAAGTAAATGCCGATGTCGTTGAGCTCGTTTACGTTGAGTTCACCGGTGTTGCCATAGAAGATACAATTGTCGAAGCTCCCTAAGAACGGTGCTTTAGTGCCATCTTCATATTCGGTCTCAAGGTTGAGGATTGGTCCCTCGATTGCCGAGAAGAGGTAATAGTTCGCAAACGTGCAGTTGATGAAATGCAGATTTCCTCCGAGGAAGTCGGCGACATAGATGCCGGCATCGCTGAACTCGCATCCCTCGGCATCAATCCACGCATTCACGCCAAGCAGATTGAGATAAGAGGAGTTGTGCAGCATGCAGTTATAGAGATGCAATGAGCGCTTGCCCATGTCTTCGGAGAACACCTGCATGCCGTAGGTGTTGCCTCGCATGTTCACAAACGCCAACTCGTTGCCATAGCTGCCGTAGTTGAAATACACACCATCCCACTGGCCGCTCATGATGTCGAAATTTATCTCACCCACCACATGGTCGAGACGGTCGCCGCGCAGAGTGATGGGCTTGTCTTGAGTGCCTTTGGCTGTGAGAGTTCCATTCACCATCAATGCCGCCTTGTTGTGGAACAGCAAGGTCGTTCCTGGGTCGAAGGTGACGTTAGTGAGAGTGTCTATAGTGAGAGTGCCGTAAACAAGATATGGCTTGTTGGCGGTAAGGTGGGTGGGCTGGCTGAGCGTGGTGTCGTTGAGGATTATCACATCCTGCCCCCAGGCAGTGACAGTGACCTTTTGGGTGACACCATTAGTGACAAACTCAATGTGGTCTTTCATAAATTCAGGCTCATCCTGATTGGTGGGGTCGAGACGGCTCTCGACGAATACAAAGATGCTGTCCTCGCCCCTGATTTCTATGTCGTGGAATTCGTCGCCTTTCATGCCATCCACATTGAGGAAGAAATGACCCTCGCTCTCTCCAGCAACTCTTATTGAGGATATATTGAGCATCTTCTTGCTCTTGTTATAGATGAGGAACTGCTTCGTTGGAGTGCCTTGACCAGTTATCACAGTGTCGAAAGCCACTGTGTCGGTCGAGAAAGTGAGAATATCACTACTACTGGTTGTAAACTCGTCGTCGATGCAACTTGAGAACGGCAACACAACCAGAGCACAAATAAAAGCTAATTGAAAATGAAAATTCTTAGTCATATTTTTTAAACGATTTTTGACTAATAATATTGTTTTATTCAATCATCTAACCAATTAGAAAATTGAAGTTTAAAGTTTTGTGGCAGCGGAGCCAATACAGAGTGAACCTCTACTCTACTCTCCTAGAATTGGAAATAGATGAACGGCTGCATCTCGGCAGAGACAAATTGGAACACAAAGAATACTGCTATAACGACAATGGCGGCGATTGCAGGCAATGGCAGGCTAGCAAAGGTATAGCGGTATTTACGTTTCATCTTTTCAGGTATCCAGTGGATTATCATACCGATAACAAAAATCAGGAACACATTATGGTAAGCCCATATCACATCAAAGACGTTGACGTTCCAAGAGGTTCCCATCTGTTGTACCATAGACTTGGCAGTCTCCCATGCTATCTCATTGGCTGAAGCAGGATCATCTTGAAGGTTTGACCCCGAGCGGAAAAAGAGTCGTGTGAAAGATATGAAAACGAAAGTGACGAAAATAGCCCAACTATTGGCAAGCCATTTGAGGTTGCGCTCCCGAGTGTTGTACTTGTCATAAAGCCAACGAATTATAGCGCTAATAGCGATGAAGATGGCACAAACAAGCAGAACGTTCCACAATGCCGCGGGAGATAACCAAATGAGTAATAACAGAACAGCAACAACTATTACCGACAGCGCCACTCTCCATAACGCAGAGTTGTCGCGCCAGAACTTATAGACTATCATTCCCACGCCGTTGAGTCCACCCCAAATCACAAAATTCATGCTTGCGCCGTGCCACAGGCCGCCGAGAAGCATGGTTATCATTGCATTGAGATTGGCATAAATCTTCTTGCGTTTCTCAGGGTGTTTATATGCGGTGAATATTACCATTATTGCCACGATAAGCACTCCCAGTGCTATCCACCAGCTGCCACTTAGAACCAAAGCAGCAAGCGTGATAATAGCAATCCAGAAATATGTGCCGAAAGTGATGTTGCGGTTGCCGCCTAATGGAATGTAGAGATAGGTCTGTAGCCATCGTGACAGCGAAATGTGCCACCGCTTCCAGAAGTTGCTGCAGTTGAGAGCCTTATAGGGTGAATTAAAGTTCTTGGGCAGATGGAATCCCATGAGCAGTGACAATCCTATAGCAATGTCGGTATATCCCGAGAAATCGGCATAGACTTGCAACGAATATACAAACAAAGACATGAGGTTCTCAAACCCCGAGAAGAGATGGGGATTATCAAAAACCCTGTCGATAAAGTTCATTGCGAGGTAGTCGCTAAGGACGATTTTCTTTATCAAGCCATTAAGAATCCAGAACACGGCAAGCCCAAACATGCGATGGCTGATATTGTACTTCTTGTATAGCTGAGGTATGAAGTCGCTTGCCTTGACGATAGGGCCAGCCACGAGCTGCGGGAAAAAGGTCACGTAGAACCCGAAGTCAAGAATATTACGCACGGGTTTGACAAGACCTTTATAAACGTCGGCAGTATAGCTAATGACCTGGAAAGTATAGAATGAGATGCCTACTGGCAGGATAATCTTATCCACATTAAAGAAGTTGGTGCCGAGTATTGAGTTGCCTGCGCTGGCGGCGACATTGGTCACTGTCATCTGGAAGCCGAAGATGGAATGTACCATGTCGGCAAAGAAATAGGCATATTTAAAGTAGCACAGAATGCCGAGATCGATAGTGACACTCAGTGCCAGCAATGCTCGGCGTTTCCATTGAACCTTGTTGTTGTGAATGGCCTGAGCGATGAAGAAATCGGTACACGTAACCAATATCAGCAAGCCAACGAAGAGTCCACTGGTCTTATAGTAAAAAAGTAAGCTTACAAAGAACAGATAGGAATTGCGCAGCAATCTCTTCCGCTTAGCTAGAGCGAAGCCCGCAAATACTATAGCGAAGAACGCCCAAAAGTGGAACTGCGTGAACAACAGCGGACTGTCAGGGTTAAACGAGAAAACCGATAATATGTAATCTATTAGTTTCTGCATTTCTTGTTATTCTTTCCATTTAAGGTATTGTCCTATAATAGCATTATAGAGCAAATCTCCTATCAGTCTGTAGCCTGCACTGGTGAAATGCACATGGTCGCTCTGCATCAAGCCGCTTCTTACCCATTTTGCCGAGCTTCCCAATCCTCCCATTACTTTATAAAGGTCCCACACCGACCCGTTATTGTCGAGAGCCAGTTCAATAAACACCTTCTCAGCAGCGCGAGTATTGGGGTTCGGGGAACGGTTTAATCGATTGTCGTTGTTGGTGATGAAAATAAACTGGCAATCGGGATTCACACTTTTGATACGGTCAATCAACTGCTGGTAATTGCTCTTGAAGCGGTCGCGGTTAAAATTCTTGGTGTGGGCATCATTGATGCCAATGCCAAAGATTACCATGTCGGGCTTGGCAATATGAAGGTCTTTCTCCAGCAAACTGCATTTGAGCCACGAAGTTGTTGCTGCGCCGTTCACGCCCGATGCCCAGTAAGCAACTCCAGGTTCGGCGTTGAGCGCAATAACTCCCCGAAGTTCAAATCGGTTGCCACTACCCAGTCCGTGGAACTTTACGGTAAAAGATGAGCAGCCTCGAGGTAATTCAAAGAAATATCCATTATCGTTGTTGCCTTCAGGGTCTTCGACTGCCGTGCTGTCAATCATGACGTACGGCCTTACGCTGCTTGACGATGCCTTCCCAAGTACCCAAATTCGTCGAGTGGTCCAGTCAATGCCATCACTCGACGACAGTGTGAAGGACACACTGGCATTGGGACTTGAAGTGGTTGCGGTTATTCCACTCATTCCCATTTCGTGGTCTGGACTTTGCTCAATATTTCGTGTCCTAGACCAGGTGCCGGTGCCACTCACTGAGTAGTCTTGGGGACCGTTGGTTCCCACAAGTTTGTAAGGAAACATGAGGGTTCGACTGCCCCTGTTGCCATTGACGTGAAGGGCAAAATTGCGGCTAATACGGTGACTGAAAGTGCCAGCTTGCACATGACTGCCGCCCACATGCCATATGTTGATAGTTCCTCTATGCCTGTTAATTACATCGTCGAGTTTTCGAAAGAAAGGTATCAAAGCCATTCGTCCGCCCTTGAACGTACGCAACTCGCTCTCTTTCAAATCTACACAGGAGTAGGTGGAATCAGTGCGTGCAAAGAGGCTAATATCCTGTGCTTTGGCGCAGTCCAAACACAGAATTGCTATGATGAGAGATATTATGTATTTTGCTTTATTCATAAAATGTCAAAATCCTTTTAGCTGTTCATTACTGATGGAAATTCTTGGGAGTCTTTCCCACACGCTTGCAGTAGAAGCGGTAATACATCAGGTAGGTGTTGAAAAGCATGTCGGCAACCTTACTAGCACCGTCACGCGTAAAGTGAAGATAGTCTTTTCCTGCCAAATTGGCATTCACCCACTCAACCATTGAGTTGCGTCCTCCCATTGCGTCGTAGAGATTCCAGAAAGCGATTCCTGTCTCGCTACAAACCTCTTTGAGCATATTTATAGTTGGTTCAAGTTGAGGATAAGTCTCCTTTTTTCCTTTTACATTGGTTGCCATATCGGCGGGTCCTATGAACAGAATTTTAGTCTCAGGAGACATAGCCTTGAAGAGTTCAATCTGAGCAATGAGACTTTTCTTGTATTCCTGCAACTTCTTTTCCGACTTCAGATATGGCACCGAGTTGCCACCATATTGAAGAATAATCAGTTTCACATTATTTCGCTTGAAGAATGGTTCTAATGTTTTGCGGTCGGTGACATAGGCAAACACAGTTCCTGAACAGCCACGCATGGGCACGTTATCTACCGAGACGCCATTGGTACCATCGAGAAGCACAGCAAAAATTTCCATATTGCCATTAGCACTAATCGACACTTTTCCTGCTGGCGAGGGCAATGTAGCAGTAAGGAATCTCACACCGTCGGTAGTGGCTGCCGTGTCGGTCATCGACAGCGATGTGCCGTTGGCGCTTAACGTGGCTTTGCCAGTACCGCAGCACACCAACGTCACCTTAGAGTATGTCTTAGAGTGAGGCACACCTTCCAGACTCGATGCCCTGAAACTTAATTGAACCGAACCGTTAAGGTGAGCCACCTGAGACATGATGCCATAACGGCCATTGCGCAGATGCTCACCCATCTCGTAAGCGAAATAAGTAGGCAGTTTGCTACTTGATGATTGGACAACTGTCATAGCCCCCACCGACTGTATGGCGGGCACCATTCCCACACCGCTGCCACCAAAGGCAGTCTGAAATCGTTCCCTTAGGTCTGCCGAGATACGGTCACCCTCAAGTTGCGAGTCGCCATAGTGCAGCACTCGCATGGGTTCATTACCAGCATTCTCCATCGCGTCGAAAAGAGCGTCAAAATAAGTGCTGTCGTTTATTGGCAGGTAGAAGCGAGCAGGATTAGTTTGGGCAAACTTAATGAACTCATCATAGTCCTCAGTACTCATTGCTTTGAGCTGCTGCCTGGTGAGCTCATTAGGGTCCTTGGCCAAGCCATTGCTCATTGTGGTGGACTTTTTCTCCACTGTCAAGATTTCGTCAAGAGTAGGAAACTCAAAATGGATATTGCCAATCGTAATACCATCTTTTGGGAAAATGGCACAAAGCACTGCAAGCGCCGCTAGCACGCCAAAGATGAAGATTACAATTTTTCTCGCTTTCATTACTCTTTTTTACCTGAATGATTAAATAGTCCGTCACAAAAAAACGTGCAAAGTAACACAAAATATTTCAATTAGATGTGTGTTTGAACCTAAAAACCTTATTTATTGAGATTTTTTTACCAATCTTCCACATTTTTTGAGACAAAAACCACATATAGACCCCTTTGACTTTAATCCCAAATCGGTCATTAGGATTTATGTCAAGATAGACCTAAAAAACTACCTGTTGTCGCCTAATGACCGATTTGGGATAATACAACAAACAATAGATTTATCTTTACTGAATACAATATAGTGAATCAAAATGTAGTGAATCCCAAAAGTTGCAAAACTTTTGGGATTCACTATATTAATATTCAATTATGTTCAACATAAATCCTAATGACCTATTTCGGGTTTAACAAGATTAATAATCAACCCATTGACAGAATTTAGCATGCGCCCGTGCGACTCCGACAGCAAATTGATTTATAACATATTACGCCCTACATATAGCCTACTTGTAACGCAAGAAGCTGTATCCGAAGCGCTCGTATGCTGCGCGTTCAAGTTCTTCTCGGTCGTCGGGATGAGCGATAGAGATGAGTGCTCTTGCCCGCTCTGCCATACTCTTGTTGCGCAGATAGACGATGCCGTGCTCGGTAACAACATACTGAGTCTGGAACCTTGTGGTTACCACACCTGCACCAGGAGTGAGAGTGGCCACAATCTTGCCTTTACCCTTGCCTGTACGTGACGGCAATGCGATAAAGGTCTTTCCCTCGGGATTGAGAGCAGCCCCATACATGAAGTCGTGCTGTCCGCCTACGCTCGAGAAAATCATCGTGCCAATGCTGTCGGCACACACCTGACCTGTGAGGTCAACCTCGATGGCACTGTTGATGGCAATTGGGCGTGGATTCTGACGGATTATCTGTGGGTCGTTAGTATATGCCACGTCATAGAACTCCACATCCTCGTTATAGTCAAGGAAGTCGTACATGCGTTTAGAGCCAAGCGCGAGACTTGCCACGCTCTTGCCTGGGTGAATCTTCTTAAGACTGTTGTCAATCACACCTTCTTCGATGAGACGCACCACACCATCGGTCATCGCCTCTGTATGAAGTCCCAAATGCTTGTGATTCTTGATTCCTGCAAGCACTGCGTTGGGGATTCCGCCCACGCCAATCTGCAGGGTAGCACCATCGGGAATCTCGGCCGCAATAAAACCGCCTATCGCACTCTCGATGGGTGACGACTCGCCAAATTCCATCGCCAACGGCGGCTCGTCACAACGCACCGCGGCGGCTATCTCGCTCTCGTGAATCTTGGCGGCACCACACAAGTAAGGCATACTGTCGTTAATCTGAGCAATGATGGTCTTCGACATCTCCACAGCGCTGAATGCCAAGTCGGCACTCATGCCATAGCTGCAATAGCCGTCCTTGTCAGGAGGCGAGCAGTTTAGGAATGTCACATCCACCGGCAGCTGCTTGCTGCGGAACAGGAAAGGTATCTCGCCCAAAAAGGCGGGAATCACCTCGCCATAGCCCTGTGCCACCCACTTACGCTGATCGCCACTGAGGAACAAGCTCTTAGTGATAAACGAGTCTTTATACTCGGGATTACATAGCGGGCACTCGTCGTAAGGCACATTGAAAGCCGAATACACCACCACGTCGCGCAGTTCGCTGGCACGTCGTGCCAATGCGCTTTGAAGCACCACTGGAATCGCCGTGCTGCCCATGCAGTAGATGTGGTCTCCGCTCTTGACAAGGCGCACAGCCTCGTCGGCACTCATGTAATTCATATAGTTGTCAGTTATAAGTTATGAGTTATCAGTTATAAGTTTTTAGTCACACAGTAACGTTGGACAAAGATTGTGCATTGTGCATTATGCATTGTGCATTATGCATTTTTTGAGCGTTGCAGTTCCACAAACATTGCGAGTCGCTCATCAAGCGCCTGAATGTGCCAATCGCTGTTAAGCTGCGACACACAAGCTCTTATGCCAGGCTGCTTACTGCCAGTAGTGTTGAGGGTGATAGCCGAGATGCCGCAAAGCATCAGGTCATTAAGCAACTGTGAGTCGCTCATATCTTCATAGCCAATAGTGTAATAGAATCCATCGGCAAGGTCTTGGTCGCCATCCTTGTCATAGATGATGTTGAAGCCATGTTTCAAGAATATCTGCTTGGTAATCTTGGCACGACGACCATATTCACGCACCTCATCAACAAATTTGTAGGTGCCATCGGCTGCCGCCTTCATCATTGCAGCAAGAGCGTGCTGCGCCGAATGAGAAGTTCCTGACGAGGCCACATAAAGATAAGTGAAAATGAAGTTGTCACCCATACGACCAATGCCATAACGCTGGCGAAGGGCAGGATATTCACGATTGAACAGCTTGTTGCTGAAAGCCACTACAGCGATACGCTCACCGGCATAGCTGAAAATCTTCGAGCCTGAAAGCATGAAGATGTAGTTATCGGTATATTTTGCAACAGTAGGCTGGAAGGGAGGCTCGAAGGGCACTGACTTGTCAGTGCGGAAGTCCATGCACATATAGGCGTGGTCCTCAAGCACTATCATGTCATATTTGTTAGCCATCTCGCCAATAATCTGTAATTCCTCCTCGGTCAAGCACACCCATGACGGATTGTTGGGGTTAGAATAGACGATTGCCACAATGTTGCCTTTAGAGCAATACTCCTCGAGTTTGGCGCGAAGCTTGGAACCACGATACTCATAGATATCAAACTGCTCATGCTTGATGCCCTGAACCGAAGCTTGCATCACATGAGGTGCGAAGCCTGGCTGCACATATAAGATAGTGTCTTTTGCTGGGTCAATCTGTGAGCACTCGAGCATCAGGTTCATGCCAGCCTGCATAGAACCCACTGTGGGGATAATGCACTCTGGGGTTATGTCAACATCGACAAATGCTTTGATAAATCGCGAGGCATTCTCCTTGAGTTCAGGCAGACCGCTAATGGCGGGATAGATACTGGCGATGCCATTGTCGAGAGCGGCTTTCTGAGCCTCAACGCCGACTTGCCCAGGAGCCAAACCAGGCACACCAACCTCAAGTCGCAAGAACTTCTCGCCAGCGGCTTTCTCCATTTCGGCAGCTATAGCTGCACATTGGCGGATGGTTGTTTTAGACACATCGGTAAGGTCGCGCTCTGCCAAGATGTCGTTTAGAACTTGTTGTTTTATAGGAAAACTCATAGTTGTTTTATTGTTTATAGATGAGAGGGAAGAGTTGAGAGAGGAACTCTTGTTCTCTTGTCCTCTCGTTTTCTTGTTTTCTTGTTATTTGTTCTTTTGTGCAAACTCATAGCCAGCCTTGAAAGCTGCGATATTGGTCTCTACTATTGCGTCGCCCTTGCTGGCAAACACGTTAGTGATACCCTCAAGCAACTGTTCGGGTTTGAGCATCTCAAGTACCGAAGCGGCAGCACCGAGAAGCACCATGTTGGCACTGCGTGGCGACTTCACTTCTTTAGCAATAGCGTCAACGTCAATCATGATTACGTTGCCCTGTTTCTTGAGTTCATCGTTCACAGCCTCCATCTCGGGATAGTTGGGAATGTTGACAAACGGAGTGGTGTTAGTGATCACCCAGCCATTAGGATTCAGATACTGCACATAGCGCAAAGCCTCCATTGGCTCGAGTGAGATGATAAGGTCGCATGCTCCATGGGCAATGAGGTCGCTGCTGATGGGAGCGTCGGAGAGGCGCAGATTGCTTTGCACGTCACCACCGCGCTGGCTCATGCCATGCACCTCGGCTTGTTTCAAGTAGATGCCCTCTTTCAGAGCGGCCCAACCTATGATAGTAGCAATGGAGAGGATGCCTTGTCCGCCCACACCGCAAAGAATTATATCTTGTTTCATGATTTGAGAATTTTATTTGTTAGATGTGGATAGAATCATTGTTTTGCCTTAGCCTTTGCATGACGCTTAGCAGTCTGGATGCACTCACGGCGAGCAATAATCACTGACACGCCCTTGTAGTTGATTTCCTCGTCAATCACCTTCTCCATGTCGGGATAGTTCTTTGGAAGAGGAACAATAACACGCACGTGAGCAGGGTCAACACCAACCCCATAGCAAATCTGCTCCAAGCGACCTGTGCCTGCCGAGTCTTGACCACCCGTCATACCGGTAGTGAGGTTGTCGCTGATGCAAAGGGTGATGTTTGCCTTCTCGTTGACAGCATCGAGCAAGCCAGTCATGCCGCTGTGAGTGAAGGTAGAGTCACCTATCACGGCTACCGAAGGATGCACGCCAGCATTGGCGGCACCAATCGACATAGTGAGCGAAGCACCCATCTCCACGCAAGTCTGGAAAGCATGGAAAGGAGCGAGCCAACCAAGAGTATAGCAGCCAATGTCGGCAAAGACGCGGGCTGTCTCATAGTTCTTGAGCACATTGTTGAGTGCGGTGTAGAAATCGCGGTGACCACAGCCTTGACACAAAGCAGGTGGGCGTGGTACGGTAACTGTTGCGGCAGCATGAGCCTCGAGAGGTTCCATACCTAACGCAGCACGCAGCAAGTCGGGGTTCAACTCACCAGTGCGAGGTAAAGTGCCATCAAGGCGACCCTTTATCTCAATAGGCAGCTCAAGCACACCGCGCAACAGTTTCTCAACCAGCGGTTGACCTTCCTCCACTACCATGATGCTCTTGCACTCAGCGGCAAGCTTGCGCACCAACTTCTTTGGCAAGGGATATTGAGTGAGCTTAAGCACTGGGAAGGGGCATCCGTCTGGATAGTTCTCCATGAGGTAGTTGTAGGCGATACCGCAGGTGATAATGCCCATCGAGTTGTCGGAACCGTCAATATACTGGTTCTGGCCCATTGTGCAAGAATCTTCCTCAAAGGCGAGAATGTCTTTCACGAGCTGGTCGTTGCGAACGCGGGCATTCACAGGCAGAGTCACCCATTGGCGAGGATTCTCGGGGAAGTGAATTGCGTTCTGCTCAAGCTGCTCGCTTGTCTCAACGATGGCACGCGAGTGAGCCATGCGGGTGGTAAGGCGCATCAGCACAGGAATGCGGTTCTTCTCGCTGTAATCGAAAGCACAGCGCACCATCTCGTAGGCCTCTTGTTGAGAAGAAGGCTCAAAGCATGGCATCATAGCGAAGTCGGCATAGAAGCGAGAGTCCTGCTCGTTCTGCGACGAGTGCATCGACGGGTCATCGCAAGCCACAATCACCAAACCGCCATTGGCACCAGTCACGGCACTGTTGACAAAGGCATCGGCACACACGTTCATGCCCACATGCTTCATGCACACCATGGCACGCTTGCCGGCATAGCTCATGCCCAAAGCCTCCTCCATGGCAGTCTTCTCGTTAGCACTCCAACGGCAATGCACACTGCCAGCGCGGCCTTGCTCACTCTTTTGAATAAACTCGGTAATCTCGGTCGATGGGGTACCAGGATAGGCCCACACGCCGCTTAATCCAGCATGCAGAGCGCCAAGTGCCAAGGCCTCATCGCCAAGTAGCAAATGTTTACTTTTCATTATTCGAAAATTGTTGTTTATGTTTATGTGTATTCTTTATTTTGCAATATTTATACCCACTCTTGGGCATCTTGTAAATTTGTGCACTAAATTACTGCTTTTTCCCGAAACAGCAAAATATAACAGCGTTTTTAATCTTTTTTATTGAAAAATGCGATTAAGCGAGCGAAAGCAGAGCTTGCTCTATGCCTTCCGAGCATGAGCATTTTATTCAAAAATGCGACTTCCTACCCATTCCTATCCACTCCCAGCCACTCCCAGCCTCTCCCAGCCTCTCCCAGAAAAAGCAAAGAGTTTTGGCAGTTGCGATTGCCAAAACTCTTTTTCCCTTATAAAAACAAGAAATCTCTACTTGAGCAGTTTCTCCCAGGCTTTTTTCAGCTTTTTGTTTCCCTGGTTTTTCACTTCATTTCTGAACCAGCTGTTAAAATCCTCATCGCTGTCAAGATTCTTTTTTAGAAGCTCCATAGATTTGCCATTACAATTATTGCTAAGCCAAGTTAGCCAGGGCTGGGGATTGCGATAAATCAACCGTTTCTGCCAATCTTTGAGAGCCAGCACACATTTTCTCGCTTCATTTTTCACGAGCATTTCATCTGCCATGAGATAACTGTAGTAAAGGGTCAAAATCTCTTCCAGTGCCTCGGGGATTTTCTCATCACTTGCCGGTTGAGTGTAAAATTTTATCACATTGAGGCCCATGCCTATTGTTCGGCAGTTGTCAGACTCAGTCACCTCTATATTATCGTGCCTATTGCCGGGAATGCTCATGTTAGGCTTTACAACCCATGTTGACTGCTGGGTGACACCGTCGGCGGGGCGGGTAATTCTTCCCGATTTGTCAATATCAAATCTCATGGTGACTTTTCCCTCCTCAGAGACGCGCGGTCCGCCATTGCCGGTATCCACAATACTCTCGAAGTTTCTTGATACTGTGACCACATTCTTCTCAAGTGTAATCTCATGCTCTTTGGGCGTCATCCTCACCTTTTCAATGGTGTTTTCGGTAATGCTGATATCATTCTTGCGCAACATCAGCGCGCCATCAATGATGCCACCCTTGGGCTTGTAGGTCACAAGGTAATACTGAGTATCAGCATCTTTGAGGTCTACAGTAACTATCGCTGCGGTGTAATTAGGTGTGTCTTCCCAGTCTGTTATATTGACATTCGCCTTGGTCAGTTCATCAGAATCGCCACAAAACACGCCTTTAAGGAAGTCCGAGTTATGCTCTTGAGGCACTATTGCCAAAACGATTTTTCCTTTAAGCACTCGGCACTCAAGTTCCACCCCATTTATATTCACCAATGTGAGAGCGGGTTTGGCATTAGCCATCATCACCGCAGTCATCATCAACAAAGCAACAAATAATCTTGTCTTAGTCATAATTTACTTGAATTTTAAAATTATATAATATCTACTTTTTAACAAATCGACTCGAGGCTCGGCATATAGTTGCGCTGTATTGACTCAGCAATTGCCGAGGCCACTTCCATCTCGCTCAGCGATATGCTTGCGCCGAAGTTATAGAGCAGTTCCACCTCATTTCGTGCTATCACCTTGTCGCTCAAAGCAATGTGTATCATATATTCAAGCAATCCCATTCTCATGCCTGGATTAATTTTGAGAATGTTCTCCACCGAATCGTTGAAGATTGCGCCAACATCGCCTTGTGCTATCTCCTCAAGAAATTTGCGTGGGAATATCTTAAGGCGCGCAAGCATTTCGATGATTTGGTTCACCTCGTCTTCTTTCACTTTCTTGTCGCTGCTGGCCACAATAAGACCTGCCGAAGCGATGAAGCGCGCCATGTACTCATCGAGCTCGCTGTCGCCCACCTTAAGAAGGATGGAAATGAGCTCATCCATACCTTTCTGAAGTTCTTCCTGCGACTCACAAGTGGCAAATAGATTGAGAGCCTGTACCCTGATGGGGTTAACTGGGTGCGATGAGCGACTGATGCCTTTGTCTTTCAAGAAATACTCCAGGCGGCGGTTGTTATCGGCAATCAAGGCGTCGATGCTCACGTTCATCTTCTCCAGGTCAAGGCCCGAAGCCATCTTGAAGAACGCTGTCACGCAAACGCCCAGATTCTCGGTTGCCATATATCCATAACGGTCGGCGACGAGTTCGGCAAGTTGCTCATGCAGGCGTATCTTATACTGCAACGTCACAGGCACTGCCGCCTCAGGCGGGAACACAAAGTTAATGAGCCTTGCAAGGGCTGTGTCTTTGTTTATAAGATGCCCTAACTCATGGCCAATGACAAAACGCAGCTCATCGGTGCTCATCAGGTCAAAAAGCGCAGAGTTCACATTCACGATGTGGTGCTCGCCCTCATCCTCGGCAGCAAGCGAAAAGGCATTGACATCGCTGTCGCCAGTAATATAGAAATCTACTTCGTCTTTTATTTTGAGTTTCTTCTTCACATCCTGGCAAAGCGCATAAAAATCGGGCAACAACTCTTTCTGGACTCTCAGACTGTGTCCCTCCATACTGCTACGCCAGTAGGCGTCACGACTCGAGGTCTTGGTCTTGCGGAGGACCTCTTCAACTATCTCGCCTTGCAAAGCATTGTAAATCTGCTTGCCAAGCTGCTTCTCTAATTCTAATTTGGGATTTAATTTGCTCATATAGTTATGGTTTTAGTTTCTTTGGTATTTCCAATTTGCAAATATAACAATATTTCTTGAATTAGAAAACATGTAAATAACAATTTGTCATTATTTCACTTCAATCACCGTTGCGGCAGTATGGGCGGTCACTTGAGGCGAATACTGGCATTGCGCTGAGGCGATGCCGCTGGCATAGGTTCCGATATTAGTAAGCATCACGTCGTAAGTCACTGTGTGAACACCTTTTCGCAGACTGGTGATAAAGAGGTTTGTCTTGCTGTCTTTCACTTCGTTGTAGTAGAACACCTCGCCCCATTTGTAGCCCGAAACCTTATCAACCGGTTCGAAGCATGCGGCACGCTCGTCGGTCACGGTAATGTAGTCCAAATCCTTGCGCGCGTCGAGAGTTATGCGCACCTGCACCTTGTCGCCAACATCGAGCGTGGTAAATGGTTCAAGTTCACCATCCTTGCCATAACGAATGAAATTCTTGGTCACGCTCAAGTCATCGGTTTTGAACGCCTGTATGTCGGCCATCGGTGCGCTGTATGCTGAGTAGACTGCGCCCCATTGTGGATGGTTTTTCTTATCAAACTTTATCGTCTCATTTGGAGCGATTTCCCTTATTGAGTAACCTAGCGAGTCGGTCAGCCACTTGTTGCCGCCATCAGTGGTGAGCAGTGCATAAACCGCATGAGCGGCAAGGCTGCTCGAACCCCAGTCGTTGCTCTGCTTCATCAGCAGCATCCATTTGTGGATTTGAGCCATCTCGTCTTGACGAGGGTCAACAAGCGACAAAGCCTCAAGCACAGTGGCAGTGAGCGTAACTTTGTCGTAGAAGGCAGCATAACCCTCTTGCAGATTGTCCCAATGCATGCCCTGATTATCGGTAATGGCAAACTCTCGCAGCGACTGCGCAATCTTGCGCGCCTCGTCTTTCTTGCCATTTCGATAGAGCACGATGGCGGCATAAGCGCGGTCAATAAGCGAGCGGTCTTTCCACTTCGCCACAATCTCTTTTACACTGCGGTCATGTATCGCCTTGTTTTTCTTGCCCATTTCCACATTGGGGAACATTGAGCGAACATAAGCATAGCCCATATAGTCAATTGACTCGCCTTTTGTGAATCTATTGACTATCACACTGTCGCAATACAGCACTCCCTTCTCTGCCATTTTGTTTAACTCGTCATCGCTAATGTCGGTGGTTATCAGCATCTGTTCGCCAATCAATTCCAGCACGCCCATTGTGGTGTATAGCGATGACTCGCAGCCTGGATAACTGAACCATGTCCAGCCGCCATCGCTCTGCTGCAATTTGCCTAACGCCGTTACAAGTCGCTCATGCTCACTGTCCATCTTGGTGGTATCGAGCAGGTTGCTCAACTGGCGCATTCGCAAAGTCTCACGCTGGGCAGCGCCTACGAAGGGCGACGCCATCAGGTCGCCAATCTTGAGACTGGAGTTCTGCTGCAACATCGACACAACCGTGCTATCGCCTTTCCATGAACGGATGGCTTGGGCTATCTCAGGCTCACAACCTGACAGATCTTGAGCAACACTTTGAGCAAACAGGCTATGTGCCACACAGCTTGCAACCTTGTCGTTGTCACTATAGATTGTTGGCAATGCCATAACAGCATACCACAATGGGTTCTCGCAAGTCTCAAGGGTGATATGGGCATTTTCAGAATAAGAAGGAACTGTCAGCGTCTTCTCCTCACCTGGGTCGATGTAGAACGGCTGCGTCTCTATCACAGGCGATGCGGCCTCAAGCACTGGTATTACCATCTGCTCTCCGTCGCCCCAACGCTCGGTGGCAGCCTTCACACGCATTCCCACCAATGCCAAACTGTCGGGAACCTGCCAATCGATTTCTACCTCTTTGGTCTCTTGCGGAGCAATGGAGAGTTCTTGTGTTACAGAATGAAGGACAGCATCATTTCTCATATCAAACAGCTCAACAATAGCACTTACTGTGGCAGATGTGTCATCGGCATTTTGCACCTTTGCCTTTAATGTCACGCTATCGCCATGGCGCAGGAAGCGAGGCGCAACGGGTTTCACCATAAGCGGGCGGCTTGTGACGACCTCACCCATCGAGCGTCCTGTCACCAAATCACTATTGTAGGCTATAGCCTGAACAATCCATGTTGAGTTATTCTCAGGAGCGGTAAACTCCACGGCAACATGGCCCTCATCATCGGTAGTAAGCAAAGGCTCCCATAATGCCGTCTTAACACCTTGCTCACGGCTCTTGACTTGTTGCATCATTCGGTCACGGGCCACGCTCTTGCTAGCGGTATTAATCACAACAACTCCATTAGTTGCACGAGCACCATAGATTGAAGTGGCCGAGGCATCTCTCAAAACTGAGATGTCAGTGATATCACTTGCGCTCAAGCCCGAAACCGCACCTTCAAGCAATCGAGCCACGTCGGCCCCGTTGAGTGCGTTGATATCAAACTCCACGTCATCAATAATAACCCCATCAACAATTATTAATGGTTTTGAGCTGGATGCACCTGTCGTTGCACCTTGCACTCTAATTGTTGGTGCAGTTCCAAAAGTGCCAGAAACTTCTAAAATGCTAGTGGTGGTTCCTGTAAATAAGCGTTTATCTACGTTGGTATAGCCATAGGCTTTTGTAACAACCACCTCATCAAGCCCTTCGGCCGATTCAGGCATTATTATAAGAACAGGTAAATCTTTAGGGAATAGAATATATGTCACCGCACCTATATAGGAAATTTTTATCTCACTGTCTTTCCTGGGAACCGTTATACTGAATCTGCCATAAATGTCGGTGATAGTCTTGACACTGTCACATGAGACCGATGCACCTATTAAGGGTTCCAAATCCTCACCATAAACCGCTCCTTTCACAACCCATCCCACCTTGTCATTGCCAGCGACAATTGTCTCATGTAGATTAGGGTCGATATCTACAGCGCGCAAAGTGGTCAAATCGCTAAAATAGCTACCGAAGAACTTTCGGCCATAGGTGTATAACTCTGGGGTTTTCCATGGCTTATATACCAAGTGCTGTTTAGTCCAACTCATTGAAGTGGAAGAGCTAAAATATCCATCAATATTAGATACTGAGCAGTCGTACAAATTATTATACAAGAAAGTAGGAGCAAATCGCCATTCATTTCTTGACAAATCATAAATAGCTTTATCAATCATTGAGAGCATCATGCCTCCACGATGACTTACGGAATCATTATCAACCAACGAGAATGTCCATTTCTCTTTCTCGCCAGGTACAAGCTTGTTGCGGAAACTCTCAATCTTCACGTTCAAGAGGACGGGTGGATAGAGCGATTGCAATCTCACCCTATCTCGGTCTTTTTTCTTGTTGTAGATATTTAAGAATTCCACATTAACCCATTCTCCTTGTGTGGCTGGCATATCAAGCACCAACTTGTGCATGCCTGGGCCATAATGTAACCAGCCTTTCTTCAAAATGCGATTACTGGTCGATGCAATATAATAGATGTGACTCTCGGCTACCGAAGTGCCTATCAGCACTTCTCCCTGATTTGCAGCGTTGACTTTTGTTCCCTCAGGGACAATCCACATGGGAGTATTCTCGATGTAGCAGACCATATCATCTAAGCGATACAGCAATAGCGAATTACTTGAGTAAGTCTTGTCTTTCTTTGTCTTAGCCTCAAAGGTATAATTACCCGATGGCAAATCTCTGAAATCAATCATTAAGTCGTTGCTTTGCAGTATGCCTTTTTTAACAACCTTAGATTTAGCATCAAGCACGCGATAATAGATTATCGCATTATCCTTAAGCGTGTTTTTCACGATTATTGGTGCCATGAGCTTATCAGAAACCCCTGTCAGGCAATAACGTGTCTTTATCACATCAACACTTGTTTTACCCTGCAAAATCAGATTGAACACATCTACAGCATCATGTTCTTCCCCCAACTCATTCTCAACAATGACATTTACTGTATATCCCTCAATTTGACAATCCTCGTCACTGGGGTCATAATCATCATCGGGCTTTATTGAGAACATTGATGCCGGCATGGTTAAGGTGAAGCGGCCATCGGCATCTGTGATCAATGTGGTATCGGAGATTTCCACATCATCCTCTCGCCAAAAAGAAGTGTTACTTTCCACATTCAATGTCACCTCAGCTCCAACAACAGGCATTCCACCATAATCTGCCACAGCACCCGAAATCACGACATCTTCACCGAGATAATAATCTCGCATATCATCAAGTGTTACGCTAAAAGTGGGAATCTTGTATTCGCTCACATCAAAAGCACGACTACCTATGCAGTAATTGTCGCATAGTATTTTAATTGTAAACCTTCCGTTGAGTAATTCTTTAGGCAGTGTGAATTTGCCTGTCACACGCCCCCATTGATCAGAAACAAGCCTCATGGAATCAATTGGTTGGCTGTTGGCATCTTCAAGCACCACCTTGACATCAAAATTTTTCAACAAAGTGCGTTTTTTTGTTGTGACAGAGTAATTCACTGCCACAAACTTCACTTCTTCACCAGGACGATAAATTGCCAAGTCGGTGAAGATTTTGCTTACAGTATCCGTCCTTTCCACATTATAACCATTACGATAGAATGACTTGTTGGTAAACATCCAACGGTCCTCACTTATTGCCACATTATAATTGCAAAACTTTGGGTCTATCCCCTTCCTCATAATTCTTTTAACCACACCGTCACTATCGGTCACTCCTTGCCAGTCACCCTCGCTAATAACAGCACCTTCCACTGGTTTGCCGGTTAGTACGTCAACAGCTATAAGGTCAAGCTGAGCGTCATACTTCATCTTTTCTTTGTTAGTGATTAATGGTCGCTGTTCTTGAGTTTTATTGATTTCATCAATTTTTTCGACTGGCTGCTCAATTACCATTAATGCGACATCACTTATGGTCAAATAATTCTTTATATTTATTTTCCCAACACCACTCTCCATTTCTCCATAATCATTCAAAAAAGAAGGAATCACAACATAACGGCCATAGCCTTGTGGCTGGAAATAAGCATAATTAGTGAAATTTTCTTTATCTATTGTCACATCAATAGTCTCAACAAGTGTCAGTTGATCCTGCATTAGAGGTTTATTATATATATAATTCACTGTGTCATTGAGCCTATATAACGTAAGTTTTATATTGTCAAGATTATCGATATATCTTAACCCCACCTTTATAGTATCACGTGTTGAGCAATTGGTTGGCAATTCAACATCTACCTTCTTTGTCAACTCATCATATAGCATATTTGTGATTTCAGGGGTGAAAGGACTATTAGGAAACTTGGTGATATATTGTTCACCATTACCTACAATTGGTCGCATGTGCTTTATCAACAATCCGCTGCTTTCCCTATCTTTATAAAGCTTATAGTATTCAGGCAACACAGATTTTTTTTCATCTATATTCAAAATAGAATTATGAACACTTGAATAAGTTGAATTAACAATGACATTAATGTGCGCAAGGCTACCTTTCTGACAGCTTTCAAGAAGGTCGAGCAACACGTCATTGTTGTTACTCATTTTATAGCCTTGCAAAGCTAGAAAGTGATATAGTGACGGATAAAGTCCCAAAGTGTCAGTGGTGATAATTCCAGGGTAATCACTCAGATGTTTAGTTTTTAACAGTTTCTCATCCCTAAGTGAGAGAAGCACAAGTTCATTGATTTTCTTGGCAATCTGGGGTTTGCTCATTCGTTCGTAACGCGAAGGCACACTATCAACATCAATAGCAACAGCACCATACTTTGTAACATAGCTATCAAGCAATCTTGCCGCCAAGTAATAGATAAGAGCACGAGTGTCAGCATGACCCTCTTGACGAGCAACATGTTCTATACGCGACATTATGGTGTCAACATTCTGCTTTGAAATACTACTCTCGGCTAATGAATAGCGCACAAGGGCATTCACCACAGCGTTGCCGTCACCACTCTTTAGAGCCTTGTCGAGCTGCGTCAACGCCTCGGCACTTACTTTGCGGGGAAACGCAAAATCGGCAGAACCCTGCCCCATTGCGCTTGCCACAACAGCAAACGCGACAAATATAAATAGTAACAATCTCTTTGCCATATCGCCAAAATTTTAAATTACAATCGCAAAAATACCTAATTTGTTGATAATAACAAAATAAAAGAGCTGTTTTTTCAATAGACCAGGCAATTCTGCATTGAAATGCTTCCTGGGCGTTGTTAATGTATTGCGCCTTAAGCACGGCGTTCGACCATTATGAATTATGCTTTGTGCATTATGAATTGATTAATGGCACTACTTTTGCTATTACATTATTATTAATTATTTTTGCAACCCGAAACACATAATATATAATGATAGATTTTAATAAAGATATAGATTTTGAGATGAACGATGGTGGCGCGCATGCCATTCCCATCTTTGCCGAGATACATGCCAACAGCGACGACAAACTACTGAAAGAAAAGGAGTTGAATGACGTTCCTGTGCTTGCATTGCGCAACATGGTGCTGTTTCCGGGCATGACAATGCCAGTGATGGTGGGCCGCACAAAGTCGCTCAATGCCATTAAAGACTCACAGCGAACAGGTGAACCTTTGGCAGTAGTTTGCCAAATTGACAGCGATGTAGAAGACCCCGACAAAAATGACCTGTACCCTGTGGGCACTGTCGCCGAGGTCATAAAGGTGCTGAAACTGCCTGATGACTCCACTAACGTAATACTGCATGGCCGCTCAAGTTTCGTGCTGAATGAGATAACCACCCGCGAACCATATCTGAGAGGCAACATTTCGCTATTCAACGAGAAATTCCCCAAGAAAAACGATGGAGAATTTGAGGCTATTATCACTTCTATCAAGGAATTGACCTACGACATGCTCAACAAAATGGGCGATGCGGGCAGAGAACTAAAATTTGCCATCACCAACATTGATGACCCAGTGTATCTGATGCACTTCTTGGCCACAAACATCCCCTTTGAGGCCCGCGATAAGCAGATGCTTCTACAGGAGAGCGACATAAAGAAACGTGCTTACCACCTCTTTGGCATACTGAGCAAAGAAGCGCAGCTCATTGATCTGAAGGCGAGCATACAGCTGCGCACCCGTGAGGATCTATCACAACAGCAGCGCGAGCACTTCCTGCAACAGCAAATTCGCACTATCCAAGAGGAGCTTGGCACTAACGATGACGACATCCCCGAGCTGGAGAAACGCGCAAAGGACAAAAAATGGGACGAGAACACTCAAAAGCATTTTGAGAAGGAACTCAAGAAACTTGAGCGCCTCAACCCTCAATCACCCGACTACTCCACTCAATACGCCTATCTTGACACCATGCTCAACCTGCCGTGGAACGAATATACCACCGACAATTTCAACCTCAAGAAGGTAGAGGCGAAGCTCAACCGCGACCACTACGGACTGGAGAATGTGAAAGACCGTATTCTTGAGCATCTGTCGGTACTCAAGTTGCGTGGCGACCTCAAGGCACCTATCATCTGCCTTTATGGTCCTCCGGGAGTGGGAAAGACCTCGCTGGGACACTCCATTGCCGAGGCACTGCACCGCAAGTATGAGCGCATCTCGCTGGGCGGTCTTCACGACGAGGCTGAGATTCGCGGACACCGCCGCACCTACATCGGTGCCATGCCCGGCCGCATAATCGAGGCTATGATGAAGTGCAACAGCAGCAACCCTGTTATTGTGCTCGACGAGATCGACAAGGTAGGCCAGGACTTCAAGGGTGATCCGGCATCTGCATTACTCGAGGTGCTCGACCCAGAGCAGAACGGCCATTTCCACGACAACTACCTCGACGTGGACTACGACCTCTCGAAGGTGCTGTTCATTGCCACTGCCAACAACCTCGGCACCATCTCCAAGCCACTGCTCGACCGCATGGAGGTGATTGAAATCAACAGCTACATACCTGAGGAGAAAATAGAGATAGCACGCAAGCATCTTGTGCCTAAGCAGCTTCAAGAGAACGGCTTCGAGAAGAAAGAAATAACCTTCCCTAAAGCTACCATCACCGAAATAATTCACGGCTATACCCGTGAGAGCGGTGTGCGTGAACTTGAGAAAAAGATCGCCAAAGTGCTGCGCAAAGTGGCCCGTAAGAAGGCGAGCGGGGATGAATACCCCAAGACTATCGATGTAGAGAGCCTGAAAGATTTCCTGGGCGCACGCGACTTCAACAGCGACCGTTACGAGGGCAACGAGTTCGCAGGCGTGGTGACCGGCCTTGCATGGACTGCCGTGGGTGGCGAGATTCTATACATCGAGAGCGCACTATCACGCGGCAAGGGCGAGAAACTTACCCTTACCGGAAACCTTGGCGACGTGATGAAGGAAAGCGCGATGATTGCGTTGCAGTACCTAAAGAGCCACAGCCAACTCTTTGACATCGACTACGAACTCTTCGACAAATATAACGTTCACGTCCATGTCCCCGAGGGTGCAATACCAAAAGACGGACCATCGGCAGGTGTGACAATGGTGACATCACTCGTGTCATCGTTCACCCAGCGCAAGGTGCGCGACCATGTGGCGATGACAGGTGAGATTACCCTTCGCGGCAAAGTGCTGCCAGTGGGAGGCATCAAGGAGAAAATCCTCGCCGCCAAGCGCGCCGGCATCACCGACATCATCCTATGCCGTGACAACAAGAAAGACATTGACGAAATAAACGACATCTACCTCAAAGGCCTCACCTTCCACTTCGTCAACACCATAAAGGAGGTAATCGACTTCGCCCTCCTCCCCGACAAAGTGAAAGACGCGATAGAATTATAACTAATGGTCAAGTTATGTCTGTTGCGATGGCATCGCAACAAACAAAACAAAAAGAGATGACTCGATGCATTCACTGCGTCGAGTCATCATAGTAAAACGAGTATATGAAATGAAAAAAATGTGTTGTGTATTTAATTATATTTCGTTTTTATCTTTCCATAGCCGCAACGCGGCTTCACTTAACACTTAATCAACCCTGTCCCAGTCATTTCAGCCGGTTGTTCAAGTCCCATAATCTGGAGGATTGATGGAGCCACGTCGGCAAGGCGGCCACATTCAACCGTTGCATCCTTGTTGTCGGTGACATAGATGAAAGGAACGGGATTAAGCGAGTGTGCAGTATTTGGTGTGCCATCTTTGTTGATGGCATTATCGCAGTTGCCATGATCGGCGATAATAATCACCTCATAACCGGCAGCGCGTGCCGCTTCCACAGTCGCTTTCACACAACTGTCAATAGTCTCAACAGCCTTCACTATAGCTGGATAAACGCCAGTGTGACCCACCATATCGCCGTTGGCATAGTTCACCACGATGAAGTCGTACTTCTTCTCGCCTATCGCCTCCACGAGTTTGTCTTTCACCTCGGGCGCACTCATTTCTGGCTTGAGATCATAAGTCGCCACCTTGGGCGATGGCACAAGGATACGGTCCTCGCCCTCAAAGGGCTCCTCACGTCCGCCATTGAAGAAGAACGTGACATGGGCATATTTCTCGGTCTCGGCGATGTGCAGCTGCTTCTTGCCTTGCGACGAGAGATATTCGGCGAGAGTATTATTCACATTATCCTTATCAAAGAGGATGTGAAGTCCAGTAAACGAAGCATCGTAGGGTGTCATGCAGTAATACTGGAGGTTATGAATTATGGTCATCCCCTGCTCGGGCATATCCTGCTGAGTGAGAACAATGGTGAGTTCTTTAGCGCGGTCGTTGCGGAAGTTGAAGAAGATTACCACGTCGCCTTCCTTTATGCGGCCGTCAACGGTGGTGTTGACGATGGGTTTGATGAACTCATCGGTCACGCCCTCGTCATAACTCTCTTGAATGGCCTGCACCATATTGTCGCTCTTGCGGCCCTCGCCATGCACGAGTTGGTCATAGGCCAACTTGATGCGCTCCCATCGCTTGTCGCGGTCCATGGCATAGTAGCGGCCAGTGACGGTAGCAACCACGCCAGCACTATGTGCGCAATGCTCCTCGAGCTGAGCCACAAAGCCCTTGCCGCTCTCGGGGTCGGTGTCGCGACCATCCATAAAGCAATGTACAAACACATCTTTGAGCTCATAATGCTTGGCGATGTCGCACAAAGCATAGAGATGCTTGAGCGAACTATGCACGCCTCCATCACTGGTGAGCCCCATGAAATGGATGGCCTTGCCAGTCTCTTTGGCATAGCTGAAAGCATTAACTATTTCGGGATTAGTCATTATTGACTTGTCGCGAATGGCCTTGTTGATTTTCACGAGGTCTTGATAGACCACGCGGCCGCCACCAATGTTGAGGTGCCCTACCTCGCTGTTGCCCATCTGACCGTCGGGCAAACCCACGTTCTCACCGCTCGCCTGAAGCTGGCTGTGAGGATAGGTTTCCAACAAAAAGTCCCAATATGGCGTTGGAGTCGAGAAAATGGCATCACTCTTGGTCTTGTCGCCAATTCCCCAACCGTCTAAAATCATCAACAATGCTCTCTTTCCCATTATATTATAGGTCGTTAAGTCATTTTTATAATCTGAAGTAACAATTGTGGACTGCAAATATACATTATTTTAATTTCAAAACAAAAAAATTATATAAACTTTTTCAAACCAAAATAAACATTTCTTTGCAAAAAGTGCAAATCTGTCATTCCATCCACAATAAAATGAAGAAAAAGCAAGGCGCAAAATCACGCCTTGCCTATTAATCATCGATAGAGAAAAAACTATTTCCCAAATTTGTCCTTCAAGAAGTCAACCGCAGAGTCAACGGCTCCTTCCACTTTGTCATCAAGTGAGTCAGGAGCAATCTTCTTGCCAACATCGGTCGCAGTCTTTTTTACCTGATCGGTGTTCTTCAACAACTCTCCTGCATTGTCCTGGATGAAATCTTTTGCTTTGTCTAATAGTCCGTCTGCCATAGTAGTTTAGTTTTATTTGTTAATAATAATGAGAATTATTTAGTGATTACTCCTTTGTAGAAATTATCGCTAGCATTTCTGAGTTCAATTAGTGTCTTGTTCATTTTTCCCTCCTTTTCAAGCTCATTGAGTTTGTTCTGGATTTCTGTAATCCGCTGCTTTGTCGCCTCATCAATGACTTTTCCGCTTGTTTTTGCCTCAAAGCATTTATTCACCTCATCTTTATATGTATTTACCAAATCTATCGCCTCTTTATACTTAGCCTTTTCCTCAGGGGTGAATGGCGCTTTGGGCGACTGAGTTGGTTGAGGGGCATTTGCCTGATTGCCATTAGGCTGTTGAGCGCCACCAGCAGGAGAGGTGGGATTATTACTTAAATCTAGAGCTGAATCCGACGCATCAGGAACCACACTTTCATCTGATGTCAATGTTGGGGCCACCGTTTTATTAACATTGGAATTTGCACTGTTTGATGACGCTTCGCTTGACTCATCGGAGGTGGAGCACGCCGCCATAGCGATGCCAACGGCCAACGTTATAATATAAACAACTTTTTTCATTCTATAACTATTTTATTCGCATTATCTATCAAATCTCAACGATGCATCTGCTTCTTCAAATTCTCAATCTCAGCCTCAAGTTCCTTGACTGCATTAATATAATACAGACGCTGAGCCTCTAGCTTCTGATTCTCTTCGAGAAGCCCTTGCACGTTTTTCTTCAACTCCTCATTCTCGGAGCTGAGATACTTCACCTGCTTGCGCAATTCATTCACATCTTTTGAATCATTTAAAACGGCACCATTGGAGGACACTTCCTGGAAGTCAACCTTCATAGGTTCGTTGCGATCAACTATCAGAGCGACAAAATTCCTGTCTTTGTTATTATTTGCCTTCTTCGAAGCGTCGATAGTATAGGAAAACACCAACTTGTTGCCTTTGCGCTTGAGCGACACTGGCTCAATGGTAGCCTCTGCGATATTCTTGGGCACCACCACCGCAATAACAAATTCATTGTCAAAATTAATCATACGCGAGGGACCTATAAATCCCGACGGCCCAAACACGCGGTCCATTTCTTTCTTGTTTTTTATCACTAGAGTGAGAGTGCCGCCTTTTGCGTCTTTGAGAACGCTGGCATTACCATAGTTCTCGTAACTGACATCCTCGCCACTTTGCGCTGACGCATTTAACGTAAAACAAGACAAGAGCATTATCACCATCAGTGCCACAAAAGGTCTGAAAATCATTGGTCGTTTCATAAATATAAATGTATTAATCAGCTTTCAATTATTGCATTTATTTTTCGCAAAGGTAGTCAAAATATTTAAACATTCAAACAAAAACGACATAAAAAAACAAAAATCCGCGGCAAGTTGCTACTGCCACGGTTTTTGATTTTTTACATCGTCAACAGGAAAAATGCTTACTTAGCGGCATCCTTCTTAACGAAACGGCGCTCTTTGATGCGAGCCTTCTTACCGGTGAGACCACGCAGGTAATAAAGCTTGGCGCGGCGAACGCGGCCGTACTTGTTGATAGCGATGCTGTCGATGAAGGGGCTCTCCATTGGGAAGATACGCTCTACACCAATGCCGTCGCTGATCTTGCGAACGGTGAAACGCTTCTTGGCACCCTCGCCGTTGATTTTGATAACAACGCCGCGATACTGTTGAATACGCTCCTTGTTACCCTCTTTAATGCGGTAAGCTACTGTGATTGTGTCGCCAGGAAGAAAATCGGGCAACTCCTTGCCTGTAGCAAACGCTTGTTCTGCAACTTTAATTAAGTCCATTGTAAAAGAAATTTCTTTAAATATTTTTTAATCACACTTCGCAATATTCACAAGCCACTCTAATAGACTCACGCCTAAACTTCTTGCCAGAGATTGCGAAAAGCGCGGCAAAGGTACTACAAATTTCTTTCATAGCAAAGAAGTTTGCAGTTTTTTTTCAGTTTTTTTTCAGGATTCAAAGAAAAGTCAGTCCAAATGGTGATGTATGCAATACTAGCAATGCTCGATAATGAATTCTATGAATTCTCGCACAGCACCATTTCCGCCTTTATTTGAGCATACATAATTTGCTATTTCCTTCACTTGCCGGCAAGCATCGGCAGGACATCCCACCATCCCACATTCTTTCATGCATTCTATATCGAGGATATCGTCACCAATATAGGCAATGTTCTCACGTGCGCAGCCATATTTTTGCATGAGTTCACGCAGAGTATCGAGCTTGTCATGTTTTCCTTGATGCAGCTCGTTGATGTGAAGCTCACGAGCCCTGTTCTCAACTATGCTTGACACACGTCCAGTAATTATCGCCGGCACAATACCATGAGCAGGGAGAATCTCGTTAATGGCATAACCATCCTTGATATCAAATGCCTTGAACAACTCGCCAGTGGGCCCCATATTGATTTTCCCATCGGTCATAGTGCCATCTACGTCCATTACCAGTAGCTTGATTTCCATGGCCTCACTCACCGCATTCGCGTTTTATGTGGTTTATAATTTCTTTATAAGTGCCGAGATGCCCAAAGAGCGAGGATGTGCCAAGTACAAAACCATCGACACCCTGTTTCCCCCATCGCTTCATGCGCTCGATGGTGCAAGCCCCGTCCATTATAATCTCTAGATTGAACTTATCCTTGAGCTCAAGCAGTTGCCCAATCTTTTCTTCTACATATGGCAGATAAATATGCCCGGCATTTCCAGGCTTGACGCCCATGAGCAATACGTTATCAACGACATCATAATACTCCATAAGACTTTCGATCTTCGTCTCAGGATTGATTACGACACCTGGTTTTCGACCTTCTTTTCTAATCTTTTGAATCACCTGCATCGGATGGCTATCGCTGTCGGGATGAAAATAGATTATATCTACTCCAGCATCGGCAAAAATTTTGATGTAACGACTGGGTTCCATTATCATCATGTGGAGTTCAGTGACAAGAGACGTGTTACGGCACACCGATTTGACATCACCTAATCCCATAGCGAAATTGGGCACATAGCGGCCATCCATCACATCAAGATGAAGGCGGGTGGCACCAGCAGCCTCAAGAGCAAAGGTCTCAGCCTTAAGGTTATCGAAATTGGCGCACATTAATGATGGTGAATATATCATAGGCTGTTCTCTCTTATTTTTGACACGAAAGCAAGTTGCACTTGTTGGGTATCAAGTTCCTCTCCAGGCCACAACAAAATGGTTGAGCCTGGCAGGACCTCGACTGAGTCGGCATTCAAAGTCCCCGTCACCAGTGTAAAGCACTCGATTGTGCTGCTTTCGTTAATGTAAGAATCTATATATTTAATAAGTTTTGTTGTGTAAGTCTTTTCCTTTATCTCTCCATTATCATAGGTCTTGACCTTTGATTTCAGGCCTATGTCTAGGGCACTAGTGGCCTTATCAATGTGCAATTCGCGAAGATTGCCATCAGCATCGGTGCGCCCATAGTCATAGAAGCGATAGGTGAAGTCACTACCCTCTTCAATTTCGAACACAAGGCTGCCAGCAGTGATAGCATGCAGAGTTCCTGGCTCCACAAATACATAATCACCCTTCTTAACGTATAGGCTGTCGGTCATTTCCATGAAACGTCCTTCAGCTATCATCTCTAGTTCTTGATCTTTGCTGCGACAAGTACATCCATTGATGATGTTGCCCGACGTGGGTGCGTCAATGAAATACCATGACTCACGCTTGCCACGCGCTCGGTGCTCTAGTTTCTGTACTGCCTCGTCGTTAGGGTGTACCTGAACACTCAAGTTCTCACAAGCCTCTGTAAGAGCCAGCGTGAGAGGGAAACGCTCATATTGCGAAAGACAAAAATCATCTTTGAAGAGCGGAAACACCTCATTCAGGCAGCGCCCTCGCCACTTTCCATTCAGAATTTCGTTCGATATACCATCACGGCAATACAGTGAGTAAAGATGGCCAATGCTGTCACCTTCTACTCCTGCCAGACGGCTTATCTTTGGACCACCCCAAATGGTCGTATGAACTATTCTCTTTAGTATAAGCATTTTATTCCTGTGTGATTTCCCTTATTCGCATTATCTGACTCAGCAAGTTGTCGAGATTGTCAATGCTAAGCATGCAACTGCCGTCGCAAAGTGCACTTGCTGGGTCATTATGAACTTCCATGAAAAGACCTGAAAGAACACCAGTGGCAACTGCTGCCTTTGCCAAATAAGGCACAAACTCACTCTTGCCACTGTTTCCGTGGTTTAAACCACCACCACTAATCTGAACGCTGTGAGTCGCATCGAAAAGGACGGGATAACCCAGACGCGACAGCCTCACAAGTCCTGCCATGTCAACAACAAGATTGTTGTAGCCGAAACAATTGCCACGTTCACACAGCATGAAATTAGTGCATCCAAAATGCTCCATTTTACCCACCACATTGGCCATTTCCTCTGGGCTGGAGAACTGGGCCTTCTTGATATTCACCATCTTGCCAGTCATTGCTGCAGCCCTCAACAAGTCGGTCTGCCTACACAAGAAAGCTGGAATCTGTATGATATCAGCAACCTGCGACACTGGCTCGGCCTGGTCTGATTCGTGTATGTCGGTGACAATCTTCACTCCCACCTCAGTCTTAGCCTTTTCTAATATGCGCAAGCCCTCTTCCATTCCAGGGCCTCGGTAGTTGGTGGCCTTGGTGCGGTTTGCCTTGTCCCACGAAGCTTTGAAAAAGAAGTCAATATCATACTTACTAGTAATATCCTTCAGCACTTCGGCCAAGAACATCACATTCTCCTCGCTTTCTATCACGCAAGGTCCAGCAAGCAGTTTGAACTTATTGTCTGTCATAATGAATATCAAAAAATATAGTTAAAAGCAGGCAAATTTAATAATAATAAATGACAAAAGCGTTATTTCTCGCCTTTTTTTTGGTCATGCAATGCCGATTAACTCAAAAACTGCCATTTTATTATTTCCACATTGTGCTTAAAACTAATATTTGTTGTAATTTTGCACACATTTCGACAAGAACATATAAAAACAATGATAAAAATCGACATCCCACATAAAAAACAGTTAGCTAAGGAACCCGGCTTTGTTATGATCGTGAATTTCATAATTATGATGGCTATTTACATGATCAACCGCTGGGTATTCTATTTTATGAACACCAGGTTCTTTCCTGATGTTTCTTTTGGCGACTTGATGACCATGTCGTGGGGGGGAATGCGGTTTGACATCAGCGCATTGTGCTACCTTAACCTACTGTGTATAGCAATGCAGTTCATTCCACTAAAATGCCGAGACACGGTCAAATACCAACGCATCGTAAAAATCATCTTCCTTGTTATTAACATTGTTGGCATTATCGTCAACGCTGCCGACATCGTCTATTTCGAGTATGGCGGACGTCGAACCACATGGAGTATTTTTTCAGAGTTTGGCGGCGAGAGTAATTTGGGCAAGATTTTCCTTAACAGCATCACAAATTACTGGCTGGTATGGCTCTTTGGCATTGCCATGATTGCCGCTATTATATACCTTTACTATAATCCCATCAAGAAAAACTCTGACAAGAAAGACTACCCTCCTGCCAAAGTCTATTATCCTTTACACACAGGCATATTCTTACTTGCAATACTGCTGACCATTGCTGGTTTGCGTGGCGGACTTTCTTTGAAGATGCACCCTTTAAGGCAAGACTCTGCCGTTATCTATTGCAAGCATCCTCTTGAGGCAGCAATCGTGCTCAACACTCCTTTCACAATGATCACCACCGCCCACAAGAAGGGATACAAAGACCCACAATTCTTCAAAAAGGAAGAACTCGATGGCATCTACAATCCCGTGCACAACACATCTCCTCAAGGAGGCGAGATGCGGCACATGAATGTGGTTGTTTTCTTAATGGAGAGTTTTTCCATGGAATATACTGGATTCTACAACAAGGATAAAGACGGCGGTCACTATCAAAGCTACACACCATTCCTTGATGAATTGCTAAGTAAAAGCTACAGTTTTGAGTACAGTTTTGCCAACGGCGCACGTTCTGTCGACTGCATGCCTGCAAGCTTTGCCGGCATTCCACGATATATTGACCCTTATTGCTATTACATATATTCCAACAACACACTTCAGGGATTGCCTCAGATGCTCCGCGATGAGGGCTACAACACAGCTTTTTTCCATGGAGCCCCAAATACCACTTTAGGTTTCAAGGCATTTACCAACGCTATTGGGTTTGAGCGTTATTATGGTATGGACGAATATCCCAACAAAGATGACTTTGATGGAACATGGGCAATCTTCGATGAGCCTTACCTAAATTATTTTGCCCAGTATACCAAAGAATATGCAAAAAAGGACAAACCATTCTTCCTGACTGTGTTCACTGCATCAAGCCATGAACCCTTTAAGATTCCCGAGAAATATGAGAGCACCTTTACGCGCGGCGACATTCCTATGCACCGTTCCATCAGCTATGCCGACTATGCTATTAAGCAGTATTTTGAGCAAGTGAAAAATGAGCCTTGGTTTGAAAACACTATCTTTGTATTCACTGCCGACCATTGCGGGGTATCTCATCGTAGTGACTACAATAACGACATGGGGCGCTTCTTAATCCCCATCTTCTTCTATACTCCCGGTGGCCAACTACCCGTCAAGTGCGATTCAACTCGCTTGATTCAGCAGACTGATATAATGCCCTCTATTTTGGGACTTCTTAACTATCAAAAGCCATATTTCTCGTTTGGGAAAAACGTATTTGATGAAAGCCCCAATTATGTGAACTATGTGTTCAATGACCGTAATGGCACATCGATGTACTATCTCGACGATCTGATGATAGAATATAATGACAACAAACTCATTGGCATCTATGAGTTCAAGAAAGATTTCTCGCTGAAATATAATCTATTGAACAAAAAAGACAAATTCTCACAACTTCCGTTCATGGAACAACAAATCAAAGCCATCCTGCAGCAGTATATCGTCAGAATGAAAGAGAACAGGCTAACAGCCAAGTAATAAATAATGTGCTTGAAGTTTTTAGGATTAAAACAAATCGTTATAGATTTGTTCTGTGGCGCCGGTATGTGATTCAATATAGTGTTTTGCCGCATCACCAACCATGTGACGGGCCACATTATCGCTTAACAACTTATCGAGGACAGCATGACACTGCTGCGCATTCTCTATGGCAAATCCTCCGCCACAGGCATTAAGTTCAATAGCTTCTTTAAATTTCTCATGTTTGGGGCCAAAGATTACAGGAATGCCATATACTGCAGCCTCAGGGACGTTATGGATGCCAGTGCCGAAGCCACCACCGACATAAGCAATATTGCCATAGCGATAGAGCGATGAGAGAATACCGAAACAGTCTATTATCATGCAGTCGAGAGAAGCAGGATCTTTGCCTTCTAGTTGGGTGTAGCGTGCCACGGGTCTATTGATGCGCGCCATCAGTGTCATCAGTCGGTTTTCGTCAAACTCATGAGGCGCGATGATAAGTTTCATCTCTTTGTGAGAGTTAAAATAAGGAATTATTATGTCCTCATCGGGCTCCCATGAGCTGCCCATCACCAATGTTGGATTATCGCCTGCGGTCATAGCGGCTATCGCAGGAAAATCCTGAGCTTGAGCCTTGACTTGCAGCACTCGGTCGAGTCGTGTGTCGCCACACACTATTACATTGTCAACGCCAATATCATGCAGCAACTGGCGAGACTCTTCGTTCTGTACATAGAGGCGCGTAAAGCATCCTAGCATCTTGCGGAACATTCCACCCCAGGGTTTGAAGAAAATCTGGCTGAGGCGGAAAATGGATGATATAATATAGGTGTGTATGTTGCGACGATGGAGTTCGCTCAAGTAATTGCCCCAGAACTCATATTTTACGAAAATCGCCATCTTTGGCTTCACCACGTCAAGGAACGCCTTGACTCGCTTCGGTGTGTCCATAGGCAGATAGCACACTGCATCGACCTTGTCATAGTCTTTTCGTACCTCGTATCCCGAAGGAGAGAAGAACGAGAGCAGAATCTTAGCATCAGGATGCTCCTGCTTTATCTTCTCGATAAGCGGCCTGCCCTGCTCAAACTCTCCCAGTGAAGCGGTGTGAATCCAAATATAGCCACCCTGCGACTCAAGAGTCTGCTTGAGGTAATCCATCGTGCTGTCCTGCCCATGCACCATCTTCTTCGCTTTGGGATTCCAGGGCGAGACGAGCTTCGCAGCAAGGCGGTAAGCGCTTATACCTATATTATATATAAAGTTCATTCTTAATGGCTGGACTAATAACAGAAATTCTATCTAACAATAATCGGCTGTTTGCGATGTCTCCTATAGTCACTATTGATATAAAATCTCACTGCCAGTTGTTGCCAAAAGGCTGTGGTCTTGTCGGTGATATGGTATGTTAGACGAGCCTCAAGGTCCATATAGTCGCGCTTTAAAAATGTCGCAACAAGATCGGTGCGGCTATAGAACTTGTTGTGATAAAATTGATCGCCTTGATACAACAAACTGCCATATTTCTCATAAAACGGCATTTGCTGTTGACCAACATAAATATTCTCGGTTAGCATTAGCCATTTCCACACTCCAGCCAATTGACCGATAAAGCCAATCCGAGAGAGCCATTTGTTTTCTCCCGGACGGTCGCGGTCAACCGACATCAACATTCCCGCCGAGGCGTAGAATAATGCATCGAAGTTATTTCCAATAAAGCGGCAATAACTGAAATTAGGACTGAAGATTGCGTTATCCACAACCCCCTCACCCTCAACTGGCTGTTTGCTCTTTGCCAAGTGGTTATAACTCAGAATTGCCGACAGTTGGAATAAATTGTCATGCTTTACAGTTGATTTCCATCCCACCATGCCAGTTACCTGAAAGGCCTCACGGCGATGGTTAGTCTGAATCTGACGCCAATCAAGCCATGAATTCAGCCAAAAGTGACGTCTATCAACTTTGAACACAACTCCATTGATGTTGGGGGTTAGATAGCTAATAGAATCACTGCGCAAGAAAGTGGGTGTATTAATATAGTTTAAACCACCTATAGAAAGAGTACTAGTCTTCAACTCATTAGGTATCATACCAAACTTGAAGTCAACAAGACCAACACCTTTCCTATAGCCTTTATAATTATAGTACAAAGAAGGCAGCACCTTGTAACCGTGCAGATGGTCATTCATAGGCTGATACCAGGTAACGCCGCCCATGATGCGGTGGCGTGTGCTGTCCATCGACACGCCTATCTGCGGTGTGATGCGGGTGAAGATAAACGTCTGGTCGGGTGTCTCATCGTTGCCCCCCTCGCGGTTGTTGAATACTGCGTTCATGTCAACATTCCACTCCAACTCCTGCGCACTGGCAGCAGCCAGCGACATCACGGCGATCAATATGGCAACAAGCCTTTTGAGCATATAATCAATCCAAAATTGGCTTGATGTTCTCTATTCCTCGCTCGATGCGGGCGATGATTTCATCCTTGCCCATTAGTTCGGCGATGTCAAACATGTGAGGACCCTTGCACTCCCCTACCACAGTGAGGCGGAAAGCGTTCATCACGTTGCCCATGTGGAGTTCGTTGTCCTTAATCCATCCGAGTACGATTTCCTCAGCGTTGGCGCTTGTCATGTCATCTATGCCCTTGATTACCTCAATGAGACGGCACATGGTCTCGGGAGTATCTTCTTTCCAGCGCTTCTTGATATCCTTGGGAGAATACTCAGTGGGAGCCACAAAGAAGAACTTGGCATTATCCCAGATGTCGCCAATGAAGCTGATGCGGCTCTTTATCATGCCCACAGCGCGGGTGATGTATTCATCAGGGAACTGTGAAGCATCAACTCCATGTTTCTCCAACTCGGGCTTGAAAATCTGCGCCAACTTGTCATCATCCATATTGATAAGATACTCATGGTTGAACCACTTGCCCTTCTCGAAGTCAAACTTCGCGCCCTTTTTGGAGCAGTGCTCGAAAGAGAAAGCATTGATGAGCTCGTCCATCGAGAATATCTCTTGGTCGTTGCCTGGATTCCAGCCTAAAAGTGCGAGGAAGTTCACCACCGCTTCGGGCAAATAGCCGCGCTCGCGGTATCCGCTGCTGATGTCGCCACTCACGGGGTCGTGCCACTCAAGCGGGAACACGGGGAAGCCTAAGCGGTCACCGTCACGCTTGCTGAGTTTGCCTTTGCCGTCGGGCTTGAGGAGCAGTGGCAGATGCACAAACTGCGGCATAGTGTCTTTCCATCCCAACGCCTCATAGAGCAGCACATGGAGCGGTGCGCTGGGCAGCCACTCCTCGCCACGAATCACATGAGTCACCTCCATCAGATGGTCATCGACAATATTTGCCAAGTGATAGGTTGGCAGGTCATCGGCACTCTTATAAAGCACCTTGTCGTCAACTACCGAACTGTTTACAGTCACCTCGCCACGAATCAAATCATTCACCTTAACCTCCTGGTTGGGCTCAATGAGGATGCGAACCACATATTTTTCGCCGGAGGCTATAAGAGTGTCAACTTCTTCCTTGCTTAGAGTGAGCGAGTTACGCATCATGCCGCGCGTCTTAGCGTCATACTGAAAATTGGCAATCTCTTTGCGCTTGGCATCGAGTTCCTCGGGGGTGTCGAAGGCGATATATGCCTTGCCGTCGTCGAGCAGCTGCTTCACATACTTGCGGTATATGTCGCGACGCTCGCTCTGCTTGTAGGGACCGTAGTTGCCACCCTCGCGCACTCCCTCATCGATGCCTATTCCCAGCCATTGCAGGGCTTCGTTGATATATTCCTCGGCACCAGGCACAAAGCGGTTGCTGTCGGTGTCCTCGATACGAAGAATCATCGTGCCGCCATTCTGACGGGCAAAGAGATAGTTAAACAAAGCTGTTCTCACTCCGCCGATATGCAGCGGACCTGTAGGTGATGGGGCAAAACGTACCCTTACTTTATTTTCCATTATAGTTTATTTTATAGTTTTTCCAAAATCGCCTGCAAAGGTAGTAAAAAGTTGGCAGTTATCAGTTATCGGTTGCCAGTTTTTTCTTTAACACCAAAAATTGCACCATTATATTTTGTAGAGTGATAGAAAAACATTAATTTTGCATGTTTTAAAGCATAATTGTAAAGCAGATGAGTATAAAAAGCACTCTGGAAAAGGTAATAAGCGAAGATTTGGCTGAGATATGGAGCCTGCTCAACTCTGAGGAAAAGCGCCAGATTACCGACAATTTTGAAATTCACAATTTCAAGAAGAATCAAATCATATATGCCGAAAAAGATAACCCTGTGTATCTGTGGTGTCTGCTCAAAGGCAAGGTGAAACTCTATAAAGACGGCATTGGCGGCAGGCAGCAGATTCTTCGTCTTTACCGCCCCATCCAGTACTTTGGTTATCGTGCCTATTTCGCCAGTGAGCCTTATGTTTCAAGTGCCGCGGCGTTTGAAGCCTCGACGGTAGGTTCCCTTCCAATGGACGTGGTTAAGAGCATGATTGACAACAACCGCGACTTGGCATGGTTCTTTATACATGAGCTGTCAAAAAACTTAGGCGGCAGTGACACAAAGATTGTGACGCTCACTCAGAAACATATTCGCGGACGCCTTGCTGAGGCTCTGATACTGCTCATTGACAATTATGGCTTTGAGGACGACGGCAAGACATTGAAAATCTATATGGCGCGAGAGGATATCGCTAACTTGTCGAACATGACCACGAGCAATGCCATCCGTACCTTGTCGGCGTTTGCACAGGAACGCATCATCACCGTTGACGGCCGCCGCATCAAGATTGTTGACGAGGCGAAACTGCGCCAAATCAGCAAGTTCGGATAGCGCCCACGGCGCGTGGAATGTGGAACGGTTCCCCACCTTCCACTTTCCACCTTCCACTTTCCACCTAAAAAGACAAAATATGATAATCGCACAAACCAAACGCAAAGAAAACATCGCCGAATACCTGCTTTACATGTGGCAGGTGGAAGATATTATACGCGCCTTCGGGCTCGATATCGACAAGATTAAGGCGGGAATTATCGACCGCTACGACGTTGACGACAAGACCCGCAAGGAGATTATCGACTGGTGGGAAGGCCTCATCATGATGATGCAGCACGAAAACAAAAAAGAGACTGGACATCTGCAAATCAACAAGAACGTGCTAATCCGCCTCACCGACCTGCACAACGAACTGCTCAAGAGCGCAAAGCACCCCGAATACGGAGCCGAGTTCTACAAGACTCTGCCATTTATCGTGGAATTGCGCGCCAAGACACCCGAAGAACAACAGGTGGGCGAACTTGAGACATGCTTTAACGCCCTTTACGGCACTCTGATGCTCAAACTGCAAGGCAAAGAGATTGGTAAAGACACACAAGTTGCCATCAACCAAATTTCGCATTTTATAGGCACCCTTGCCGCCTATTACAAGAAAGACGAGGAGAAACCGATTTTTGAAGACGAAGTTCAATAAAATAATGAATAAAAAGACAATACTTATCACAGGCGCAAACGGCCAGTTGGGACGCGAGATGAGAAAGGTGCTCGATAATGACATCTTTGTCAACGCCATCTACACCGATGTGGAAGAACTCGACATCACCGATGCTCAAGCCATTGAGGACTGCGTGGTTAGCAACAAGGTTGACTACATAGTGAACTGCGCCGCCTACACCGCTGTTGACGCTGCCGAGAGCAACGTGGAGCTATGCGCAAAACTCAATGTAGAAGCCCCGACTCTGCTCGCCCAAGTTGCACACAAACACAGTGCAAAACTGGTTCACATCTCAACCGACTATGTGTTTGACGGCACCAACTGCCGCCCTTACCGAGAGGACGACCCTTTGTGTCCCAATTCTATTTATGGCAGCACTAAGGCCGACGGCGAGAAACATATCATGGATGTTGCTCCCGAGAGCATTATAATCAGGACAGCCTGGCTCTACTCGCCTCATGGCAAGAATTTTGTGAAGACAATGCTCGAACTAGGGCGCAGCCGCGAGTCGTTGCATGTAGTATGCGACCAGGTGGGCACACCCACTTATGCCCTTGATCTCGCCAGCGTGGTAATGACGTTCATTGACTGCGACGAGTGGCATCCAGGTATCTATCATTTCAGCAACGAGGGCGCGATTTCGTGGTATGACTTCACCCTTGCGATCCATCGCATAGCAGGCATCACCACCTGCCATGTGCTGCCTTGCATGACTGAGGACTACCCCACCCCCGCCACGCGCCCACACTACAGCGTCCTCGACAAGAGCAAGATAAAAAAAGCCCTAGGAATAGAAATCCCCCACTGGGAAGAAAGCCTAGAGCAATGCATAAATATTTTAAACAACAATCAATAAGTCCCGTATGTTGCGATGCATCGCAACATACAAAACAATAAACAACTGTGGCTTTTAACGACGAAATAACCAAACGACGCACTTTTGCCATCATCTCCCACCCTGATGCGGGAAAGACCACCTTGACCGAGAAGCTCTTGCTCTTTGGTGGTGCAATTCATGTGGCAGGTGCCGTGAAATCAAACAAAATCAGGAAAACCGCAACCAGCGACTGGATGGACATCGAGAAGCAACGTGGTATCTCGGTAGCTACCTCGGTTATGGGATTCAATTATAACGACTACAAAATCAACATCCTCGACACCCCTGGCCACCAAGACTTTGCCGAAGACACTTACCGTACCCTAACAGCAGTAGATAGTGTAATCATCGTTGTCGATGTGGCAAAAGGCGTTGAGACCCAAACTCGCAAGTTGATGGAAGTGTGCCGAATGCGCAACACGCCAGTAATCATCTTTGTAAACAAGCTCGACCGCGAGGGCCGCGACCCGTTTGACATCCTCGATGAACTGGAGCAGGAGCTGAAGATTTCGGTTCGCCCCCTGACCTGGCCCATCAACATCGGCGCGAGATTTAAGGGTGTATATAACATCTATGAGCAAAGCCTCGACCTGTTCAAGCCCGACAAACAGCACGTCACCGAGCGTGTGGAGATTGACGATATCAACTCCCCCGAGATAGACAAACAGGTTGGTGCCGACGATGCCCAAAAGCTTCGTGAAGATATTGAGCTGGTGGAAGGCGTGTATCCCGACTTCGACGTCAACGACTATCTCGATGCTCAGGTTGCACCTGTGTTTTTCGGCTCGGCTCTCAACACTTTTGGTGTGAAAGAGCTGCTCGACTGCTTTATCAAGATTGCTCCGTCGCCAAAGCCTGTTCAAGCCATCGAGAGAGTTGTGGAGCCTCAAGAAGACAAATTCACAGGCTTTGTGTTCAAAATTCAGGCCAATATGGACCCCAATCATCGCAGCTGCATCGCATTTGTGAAAATTTGTTCAGGAGTGTTCCACCGCAACTCAACCTATCTGCATGTGCGCAGCGGCAAAACCTATCGCTTCAGCGCCCCCACCGCATTCATGGCTCAGCGCAAGGACGTAGTTGACGAGGCATTCCCGGGTGACGTGATTGGCCTCCCCGACAGCGGCAGCATCTTCAAGATTGGCGACACGCTCACTGAGGGTGAGAATCTGCATTTCAAAGGTTTGCCTAGTTTCTCTCCTGAGATGTTCAAATACATTGAGAACGACGACCCGATGAAAACCAAACAGCTCAACAAAGGCATAGCCCAACTTATGGATGAGGGCGTAGCACAATTGTTTGTCAATCAGTTCAACAACCGCAAGATTGTGGGCACTGTGGGTCAGTTGCAGTTTGAGGTTATACAATATCGTTTATTGCACGAATACAACGCTCAGTGCCGCTGGGAGCCCATCAGCCTCTACAAGGCGTGCTGGATAGAGAGCGACGACGAGGAAGCCCTCGACGCTTTCAAGCACCGCAAGCACCAGTTCATGGCTGTTGACACTGAGGGCCGCGACGTGTTCCTCGCCGACTCGGGCTATGTGCTACAGATGGCCCAGCAGGACTTTCCCAAGATAAAATTCCACTTCACCAGCGAGTTTTAGCCCATTTGTGCTATTTTAACAATAAACGTTGCTGTCAGTATTTATTTATCCGCTAACTTTGCTTGCAAATAAAAAGAGTAAGACATGAACCCTATAGAGAGTTTAAAAGAATTATACACGAATTACGTTGGCAGTGAGCCTGACGAAATAAAGTTGATGGACAAGGCAGGCTCAAACCGACGATACTACCGCCTTTCGGGCAACAAATCAATAGTAGGAGTTATCGGCGAGTCGCGTGAGGAAAATGAGGCCTTCATCTATATGGCCCACCATTTCAGGGAGCGCGGGCTGTCGGTTCCAGCAGTCTATGGAGTGAGTAATGACCATATGGTCTATATCCAGGAAGACCTAGGCGGCAAGCCCGAAAACATCTTGTGGAACAAAATACGCCGCAGCAGCATAACACACGCTTTCACCAACGAGGAGAAAGAACTCCTGCGACGCACCATGAGAGATTTGTGCGATATTCAGTTCCTGGGCACACAAGGCTTCGACTACAGCAAGTGTTATCCCGCCGAGTGTTTCGACCAGCGTTCTATCAAGTGGGACCTTAACTACTTCAAGTATTGTTTCCTGAAAGCCACAGGCTTAGTTTTTAATGAGAACCTTTTGGAGAACGACTTTGAAACCCTTACGCGCGATTTGCTGGCGGTTCCAAGCGACACTTTCATGTATCGTGACTTCCAGTCGCGCAATGTTATGCTTGTTGGTGACACAGAACACCCTGCCGATTGCAAACTCGCATATATAGACTTCCAAGGCGGCCGACGCGGACCTTACTACTACGATGTGGCCTCATTTGTGTGGCAGTCGCGCGCCAAGTACCCCGAAGACCTGAAAAAAGACCTCATAGAGGTTTACATTCAGCAACTAAAAAACTACACGCCCAACCTTGACGAGAAAGTGTTTCTCGAGAACCTGCGGCTTTTCGTGCTCTTCCGCACGCTGCAAGTGCTCGGTGCCTACGGTTTCAGAGGATACTTCGAGAAGAAGCCCGACTTCATGAAAAACAGCATCGTGCCCGCCATCGCCAACTTGCGCCGTTTGGTTGCCAAACACTCTTTTGAAAGATATCCCTACTTGAGCGAGATAATCAATGAACTTGTGAACCTGAAGGATTTCACCAGCGAGGAAAAATCTCTCACAGTGAGAGTAATGAGTTTTGCATACAAGAAGGGGATTCCTCACGACCCGTCGGGTAACGGCGGAGGCTATGTGTTTGACTGCCGAGCTCTGAACAATCCCGGGAAGTACGACAAATACAAAGCCTTCACCGGTCTTGATGATAATGTAATCAAGTTCTTACAAAAAGAGAGTACCATTGACCAATGGCTTGTTCACGTCTATGCCATGGTTGATGAATCGGTAGAGCGCTACATAAAGCGTAACTTCACCGATCTGATGGTTTGTTTTGGCTGCACAGGCGGCCAGCACCGTTCGGTTTATGCCGCTCAGCATCTGGCCGAGCACATACACAAGAAGTTTAATGTGCGTGTTGAGCTTACCCATCGTGAGCAGAGCGGCCACGATCGCACCTATAATCCCGTGAATGAATGAAGGCGATGATTTTTGCGGCCGGGCTGGGAACTCGGCTTCGCCCTTTGACTAATGACCGCCCCAAAGCATTGGTGGAGATTGGTGGCAAAACCATGCTCGAACTGGTGATTCATAGGCTCGCCGAGGCTGGGTTTGACGACATAACCATCAACATCCACCACTTCGGTCAGAAAATCATTGACTTCCTGGAGCAGCACAACAACTTTGGGTTAAATCTCCACATCAGCGACGAGCGCGATATGCTACTCGACACGGGCGGTGGCATCCTCAAGGCGCGACCATTCCTCGACGGCGATGAGCCATTTCTTGTACATAACGCCGACATTCTCACCGACCTTGACTTGCAAGCGATGTACCAGAGTCACATTGAGAGCGGAGCGATAGCTACCGTGCTTGTGAAGGAGCGCAAGACAAGCCGATATTTCGTCTTCGATAGCGACTATCGCCTGAAAGGGTGGATCAATAAATCTACAGGTGAGACTCGACCTACCAGGTTTGTACACAGCAAAGGGATGCACGAGTTGGCATTTGGCGGCATCCATGTGATTTCGCCAGGCATCTTCGAAGAATTGGAACGTTATTCACAAGGTCAGGCGAAGTTCTCGACCACTCCGTTCTATGTTGACGAGTGCCATAAGCTACTTATCAAAGGATATGTCCAAGAGTCGCCTTACACATGGCTCGACGTTGGGAAACCCGAAACACTTAAAGAGGCCGAAGATTTGGTGAAATAAAAATGCCCTCACTTGAGGACATTTTTTATTAAAACCTATTTTAGTAATCGGTAAGACCGATTTCTTCATCATCATCCATATTACCTGGTTCTCTCCAGCACAACAACTTAAGCGTAGATATAACTATATTATCATCTGGATCTTCAGTAAAGTAGATACCTTCGCCATGAGTCTTGTTGCGCAGTCCCCAGCTCAAATTCCCCTCGTGCTTATCTCCTATCTTCACGAGTTTGAACAATGCCAACGTCGATTGTTTGAGAGTTCTGACAAGCAACGGCCATTCTAATGCCGTAGAAGTCGGCACATAGTTCACGCATCTCAGATACACCACATCACTGGTCCTATTCATCACCAGAGCTTTGTTGCCTTCGGTGGTATCATATTGATACTCTCCATTGGCATTAAAAACGGGGGCTTGTCCGTGAAGATTGGCAAAATTCACAATTTCATTAACCACTACATCGGGCGATGAGCACTGCGACGAGACACCGAAATTGTAATCATTTTCATCCTCCTTTTTCAGACCGCACGCCAAAGTCCCATTGAGCGACGAGACGATATCACCGATGTTTATCCCTTTAAAAGGAATATTGTCCAGCAGTTTAGACACGCCAGGCATTTCCACCAATTCGGCACCGTTAACTTTAACGGCAAAATAGGTGTCGAAATCTCCAGGCAACGCATCAAGTGCCGAAACGCCATCACTGCTCGCCGCAGTGGCTATAACCTTATCGTACAACAAGCCGTATATGCTGTTATTGGAGCAGATGAAATCTGTGACTATATCAACTTTTTCCTCACCCTTCTTTGAGTCGTCAAAATTGACAGTTGCAGTAATCGCCTTGATGCCCGAGCCATCAAAAATATCGGCAGGAGAGAAATCGCCAATAGAAATCATATCACTTATTAAGCTCTCAAAAAACACGGGAACACCCTTAGCGTCGATATAGGCTGTGATATCACGATCCTCCACATCAATTGCCTTTGCTATTTCTTCATTCTCCAACAAACTTTTCTTGGATTTGTCAAAAATCTTCTTAGCGGCAGCACTTGCATCATCTTCATTGGAATGCATAAAGGCTATCATTAGTACTTTGTCATCGATGGCAAAAGCATAGTCGAACCTAGAAACAAACATTATACCCGACTTTTCCTTCATCTTCTCTCCCACTATTTTGCCCACCATATCTTGAGCCTTTTTCTCATCGTTAAGAGGCAACAGCGCAACAACCTGGAATGTGCCATTCGACAGGAATATATAGCAGTTGTTCTCAGCATCAATACCCGATTCTGGCAAGTTGTTAATCATGTCGCCAACGACATTCAAATTGTCAACAATATTCTCATTAGACTGGTCTATCACAGACTTTAGATCTGATGGGATAGAAAACGTCGCATTCTTTCCCTCTCCTTCCATAATACCTGCCTTTTTGAGGACACTAGGCAAATTGATTTTTATCACTCCCAAAGCATCGTTGGGAATCATAGCACGAAGTTTCTCGTCGGTCGAGGAACATGACGAAGTACACGACGACAAGAAGAGTATAGCAAGCAAAGTGAATAAAAAATCTAATCTCTTCATATTATTTCAATAGTTTGGCTGCAAAAGTAGCACATTTTTAGATATTTCGATAAGAAAAAACATAAAATTTGAATGGTTGTTAATAAGTTTTCTATAATTTCTATTGTCAAACACTCCATTATTATTATTTTTGACCCATAAAAATGACTAACGAGCCATCCTTTTCAATGCAGAATACGGATTGTGCAAGCAGACAAGGTAGACCTTGTCCCTACAAAAACTAATAATACAACTAAAAATTGATAACTCACAACTAACATGAACGACATTTCTGAAATATTGAGAGCTTTGCTCGACCAGCTCAGCAACACAGGCGAGGTGGAACGCGAATTTTTGGACATGATGAACGATGACCCACAACTTCAAGAAGACTACAAACTGTGGTGCGATGAGATGGGTTACGGCGTCAAGACTGGTTATCAAGATTTCATTGATGAGCAAATGCAGGACCGAGACGAGTTCTGGGAAACCATGAGCGAGGAATTCTAATAAGTGTCCTGTTTTTTTTGATGACAACATCTTTAATACTCTCCGCACCTGTAATGCCAGCCGAATGGGAGCCACAAGACGCCATTATGCTGGCATGGCCTCATCACGAAACAGACTGGTCTTACATGCTCGATGAGGCACAGACGTGTTTCAAGGAGGTGTCGCGCGCCGTTGTTAGCGAGATGAGACTCATTGTCATCGCCCCCGATGTTGATGACGTTAAGCGTCAACTGCGAAACATTCCTAATAACGACAGAATTGTGTATCAAGAAATTGCCACCAACGATACTTGGGCACGCGACTTCGGACCAATTTCGGTGATTGACGGCGACAAACGACTCATGCTCGATTTCAAGTTCAACGCTTGGGGATTGAAATTTGCCGCTTGCCATGACAACATGATTTGCCACAAAATGTCGCAAAACGGCATATTTAATGCTGATTTCATTAATTGCCAAGATTTTGTACTCGAGGGTGGCTCGATAGAAAGCGACGGCAGGGGCACCATCCTCACCACATGCCAATGCCTTCTCTCACCTAACCGCAACCGCCACCTCAACAAGCAACAGATTGAAGACGTACTAATGTCAAGGCTCGGCGCAAAAAAGGTATTGTGGCTTAACAGTGGCGAACTCAGCGGCGATGACACCGATGCACACATTGATACTCTAGCACGCCTCGCCCCAGGCAACACAATCCTTTATGTAAAATGTGATAACCCAACCGACGAGCAATATGCCTCACTACAGCACATGGAACAGGAGTTGAAGTCAATGACCAATGCGCAAGGTGAACCGTTCACCCTTGTGCCACTCCCCTGCCCCTCACCCATCCACGACAAGGAGAACAACAGGCTTCCCGCCACCTATGCCAACTTCCTTATAACAAACTCACAGGTGCTTGTGCCCATCTATAACCAGCCCGAAAACGACAAATTGGCACTTGACACGATATCACAGGTATTTCCCGACCGCTCCATTGTTGGCATCGACTGCAACTCTTTAATTCAACAACACGGGTCACTGCATTGCATCACCATGCAGATTCCCAAAAACTTCTTGAAGATATTAGAGTAATCAAAAAAACGATTAGCGATTAGCGATTAGCGAACAACGATAAACGAACAACGATAAACGAAACATGAAAATAGGTATCATACAACAACGCAACTGCAACGAAGTGGAACTTAACCGCACTCGCCTGCTCGAGAAGATATCACTATTGTCAAAAGACGGCGCAGAACTAATTGTAATGCAAGAGTTGCACGACTCACTGTACTTCTGCCAAGAAGAGAACGTGGAGTATTTCGACCTCGCCACACCAATCCCCGGCGACGTGACAGAGATTTACTCACAAGCGGCAAAGGATAATAATGTGGTGCTGGTGACTTCGCTGTTTGAACGCAGAGCAAAAGGGCTGTATCACAATACCGCTGTCGTATTTGAGAAAGATGGCTCCATTGCCGGCAAGTACCGCAAGATGCACATCCCCGACGACCCTGCTTATTACGAAAAATTTTACTTCACACCAGGCGACTTGGGCTTTGAGCCCATCAACACCAGTTTGGGGAAATTAGGTGTACTGGTGTGCTGGGATCAGTGGTATCCCGAGGCTGCTCGACTAATGGCGCTGCGAGGCGCCGACATCCTAATCTACCCCACTGCCATAGGTTTCGAGAGCACCGATAATGAAAGCGAGAAAATGCGTCAACTCAACGCTTGGATGACAGTGCAACTAGGCCATGCAGTAGCAAATGGTATTCCTGTTGTCACCGTCAACCGTGTGGGGCTCGAGCCAGACCCAAGTGGACAGACTAATGGCATAGAGTTCTGGGGCAGCAGCTTCATCGCCGGGCAGCAAGGAGAAATACTTCACTGCGCATCAAGCACCGACGAGGAGGAGAAAATCATTGACCTTAGCCTCGACCGTACCGAACGCGTGCGCCGTTGGTGGCCATTTCTCCGCGACCGTCGCATTGACCACTATAAAGGTCTAGACAAGAGATATATCGACTAAAAACGTCCTTGAACAGTTTTCATTCATTTGTCACGACAATTATCCCTTTTCCAGCAACGTTTTTAACATGCTCGCCAACAGTTACATTCATCGTAATAGTTCCTGTTTCGGCGATAATTATCTCTGCGCGCTCAACTTTTTTAAGTTGCATTTACTGACTTCACTCCCACGCGTCAATGTCATTTTTCAACTTAGGGAATAATGATTTCTTGAACGTGGGACTCTTGATGCCGTGTTTTTTTTGGGCCTTGTAGTCGGCAAGAAGCTTGAAGGCATATTTGCCTAGCAAAACTATTGCAATGAGGTTGCATAGAGTGAGAATCGCCATAAACACCTCCCCAAGAGTCCACACCACGTTAAGGCTCGCAAGAGTGCCGACAATGACCATAACGCCCCCCGAGAGAATCCTAAACACCTGCAACACCCATTTCTTGCGTGTGAGGAACAATATATTTGCTTCGCCATAATAGTAGTTGCCGATGATACTGCTGAAAGCAAAAAACAAGACTGCGATAGCAACAAAGATTTGCCCGGTCGAACCAATTTGAGATTCCAATGCATTTTGCGTCAATTCTATACCTTGAGCTCCGCTGTCATAAAGTCCGCTAATCAAAATTATGAACGCCGTGCACGAGCACACCAGCAGCGTATCGGTGAACACGCCTAATGCCTGAATCAAGCCTTGCTTGACGGGATGTGTCACCGAAGCCGTGGCGGCAGCATGTGGAGCGGAGCCCTCACCAGCCTCGTTGCTGAAAAGTCCACGCTTGATTCCATGGCTCATCGCTGCTCCTAACAAACCTCCAGCAGCAGGCCCAATGCCAAAGGCGCTCTTAAAGATCAGAACGAACATGTGGGGAATCTTCTCATAGTTCATCGACAGGATAACGATTGCCAAAATTAGGTATCCTATTGCCATCACTGGCACTATCACACTACTAAACTTGGCTATGCGCTGAATGCCTCCAAACACTATCACCAACGTAAAAACAGTTAGAATAACACCCACTATTGTCGGATCAAAATTGAAAGCATTCTGCATTGCGTCAGCTATAGTGTTGCTCTGTATGGAGTTAAAGGACAAGCCAAAAGTAAGTATCAGCAGCACGGCAAAAAGCACAGCCATCCAACGGCTTTTCAAGCCATGCAGGATATAATAGGCGGGACCACCGATGAAAGACTCCTCGGAGCGACGCTTAAAGAGCTGAGCGAGAGTGGACTCCACAAATGCCGTTGCTGAGCCAATGAGAGCTATCAGCCACATCCAGAACACCGCACCAGGTCCGCCAACGGCAATTGCTCCTGCAACGCCAACGAGGTTGCCTGTGCCCACACGCGTCGCCACCGAGACAGCAAACGCCTGGAACGACGACACATGGTGCTTCTCTTTGCCTTTTGGAGACGACTCCACTAAGAGCCGGCACATCTCGGAAAACATCCTGAACTGCACAAAACGTGTGCGGATGGTAAAGTATATGCCACATATTACCAACACAACAATAATGCTGTGCCAATTCCAATCCCAAATGAACTTGTACACAATTTCAAGGTGAGTGTTGAGCCACCCCTCCTTTGACAGGAATTCCGTTATCTGGTCATACATTTGTCTGATTAAAGATTAGTTGCGCTTAGCACAATTAGTGATTAGTATATTTCTGAAATCTGACATCTGATTTCTGACATCTGACATCTAATAGAAATACTTCTTTATCAACTCATTATATTCAGGTAACTTCTTCACTTTTTGAATAGCCTCATTAAGTTTGCCACATAAATCACTGTTATCCTTCTTCATAAAGAATGACTGGAACTGCGAGAAACTGATGGCCTGAGATATATCAACATTAGGGTGAGAAGCTATCATTTTGCGAGCTATCGTCTCATTTATAACAGCATACTTGATGTCACCACTTGCCACCATCATGAAAAGCTGCTCGGGTCCATATTCAGGGTCGGAGATGACATAAATAGTGTCGCCAATCTCACGCGACAGGCTCATGATGCGCTCGCGCATGGGCGAACCTTTAACAATGGTCACCGTATCGCCCGCCAAGTCGAGCTGCGACTTAATGGCTATGCCACCTGTGTTGCGCTGCACAAGCACCTGCTTATCGAGATACAATGCCTCGGTAAACAGATAATTCTCCTTGTTCTGCATAGTAACTGGAAACTGTGCTGCGACAAAATCATATACGCCCTTATCCAAGCCTTCGAGTGCCGTATTCAAACTGACAATAGGATGAAACTTCACTTTGAGACCGCTAGTATGTGATATCAGGTTTATCAACTCATAATAGAACCCTCCAGTAGTGTCGCTATAGGTATAATAAGACAGTGGAGAATATTCAATGGCAACATCAATGGTGTCGCCACCGCTGGCACAGTCAACGCGATTGTTGACAGTGACCATCGTGGGTTGCTCATTGCCGCAGTTCCTAAGAGAGAACATCAATCCTATAACCACAAAAAGCAACACAGCGTAAAGGGCGAGCTGCCATTTTTTTATCTTTGAAATCTTCTTGAGCATTTTCTTAAGTATATTTGGCATGAACTTGATTTTATATCGATTTTTCATCAAACAAAATCAACAAAAATGCGATTAAGCTAGACAAGGCTAAGCTTGCTTAATGCTTTGCGAGCATGAGCATTTTATTTAGAGGAACAAATCTAACAAATAATATTGTTCTTGTTGTTTTGTCAAGTATTGTTGTTTTTGTTTGATAATTATGACATCGCTGAATAGTTATTAGGCGTGTTAGTTAGCAAAATCAACCGACACTCCTAACTGGAAGCGTCCGGGATTCAAAGGGTAATGAGGCACTGAGAAATAGTTGTTGCCGCCCACCAAACCCTTGTTGACATGACTGTACATCACATAAAAGCGGGCTTTCTTCAATTTGAAGTTGGCATACACGTCGGCAAAGGCAAAATTGCCGCACTCCACCTCGTTCTGATTATAGAAGGTCATAGTAGCGGGGTTGTAGTTGGGAGCATAATACTTTGTGTAGTAATTGCAATCCACGCCAATCTGCACATCAAGCACCTTGGCCACCTTAAACTTCAAGTACATGTTGCTGAAGATGGCAAACTTGGGCAACGGCAGCACTTCGGCGCTTGAGGATGTCTGATAGACCACATCGTTATCCCAGTTGAAAATGCCAAAGCCTAAATGATTACTCAATGACGCGTTGAACACGTGCACTGCTGTGCCGCTCTGCTCAGGCAAAGCATTGGAGTTAAAGTAGATGTAGTTGTTCAATGTCTCATAACCCACATTGAAGTTGGTGTAAATCCACGGCAAGTCGAGTCGGCCGCCAACTCTAATGCGCTGCGTCTTGGAGAAACTGTTGTCCCACGCAAAATGATTGGACACAAACTGCTTGAGAAGGTAAGGGGCCTCCAGGTTCTTGAAATATCCATAGGCCTTGAGTGACACGGTATCACCAAAGAGCTTGAAGCGCGTGCGGATGTCGCCTTCTATATCGATGTCGCCTGCCACGTCGCCAAGCACGCCAAACTGCGCTGTAGCGCCATAGGTCAAAACCGAGCCATGCTGCTTGGTCAACTGGCCTCCCACCCATATCAACTGTTGTGTTTTCTTGGCGGGCACCGAAACTGGCAATGGCACAAGCCCCTCAGGCAAAACGGTGCCACTCACACTATCAACCACCTGCTTATAGCTGCGAACCTCGTGAGTGGCATATACCGAGAAGCCAAACTTGGCATATTTGTTGAAGCCCTCAAGCAAAGCTACGCCCAGCGTGTTGCGAAGCCGCCATAAACGTGTGGTCTCATCGGTTCCCGAGAGCGATAGATATGTATTGTCGAAAAAAGACTTGTCTTGTGCCGCATTGCTGTTTAGGAACAAGTGCTTGGTGGTCTTGAAATCGGCGGTCCACACAAACCGCGTCACTGGGATATAGGTTCGACCAATGATAGTGTCGGTCACCGAATCACGCTCATATCTGTAATGACCCACCTTGTAACTCTGATTTAAATAAAACTCAGTGCCTGTCAGCTTGTTATGAGCCGTTGTGAGATAAGTGGGTATGCTTTTATTATCGACCTTAGTCTCACCGCCTTGAACTTTGGCAGGATCGGTGATGTACAGGTCATCGGTAATACCGCCATTCTCCTTGCCCAGATAGTTGTAGCTGTTGAAGAAGGTCTGCATCTCATAACGGTCGCCCATATAGCTGCCGAAGAGACTCCAACGGAAGTTCTTGTCAGCCTGATAATTATATGAGCCTTTAGAGTAGATGTAGTCGATTCCAGCGCCAATCTCTATCTTCTTGCCCACATTGCCCGAGAATGTAAACTGCGTGCGGTCCTGATTGCTATATTTGTTTCCACCTGTAGAGTGCGAGATAAGCGTCATGGGGATGCGCGTGTTGTAGTATCGCTGAGTCTCCACACTCGGCAGCCAACTCTCGATGGCGTCGGCGAAGAAGAACTCGCTCGTGGGCTTTCGTTCAAAGAATATCTGGTTCTGGCCCGAGGCGCCAAAGTTTCCAGTAGTCGCCCATGCCAAACTCTGATGCGACGGGATAAACGACTTATGATAGTTTAGAAACAATGTGTCGATGGTAGATGGGTATTGCAGTCCCAGCGGTTCACTTATCGACCATGCGTAACTGGGCTCAATCTTCACTTTCTTGGCCTTTGCGCCGACTGATGACGCATCACCCGGCCCGGAATCATTTTGTCCCTGAGCCACAGAACACATCGCCCACAGCATCGCCACGCAAAGCATCAATATTGGTTTATACTTTACCACCTTATTTATTATTAAAGTGCAAAGATAGCAACTTTAGCGCAATAATCGAGATTTCTGAAGAAGTTTTATTACTTTTTATAGTTTTCGTGTAGCGACGAACCAATAACCAATAACCGATAACCAACAAACGATAACCAATAACCAATAACCGATAACCAATAACCGATAACCAATAACCACTCCACTCTATTAAAGAATTAAAAAAGGTAGGCGGACGCTCTTAATTTAGTTTAAATTGTGGGCATTGAGCATTGCTGTTGTAATATTTCAATGTACTTTTACGTTCAAATTTCAAAAGTTAATTTTAACGATTGTACCTTTAAAACGAGATAAAATTTTAACAAATACGATTATGAATATGTACAAGAAAATCTCACTTTTCATGGCGACAATGGCAATCACTGCCAGCACCGCATTCGCCAGCAATGACGAAACCATGAGCGACATCTACATCATGCCGCAAAACAATGAAGCTATTGCTACACCCGTGGCAACAAACCGTTATGGCCTCGACTTCACCAAAGCCGCTGAGAGCACCATTAACTCGGTGGTGAGCATCAAGGTGTTTGCCACTCGTCAGCAGCAGTTTTTTGGCAACGACTTCATCGACCCGTTTGAGTTCTTCTTCGGGCCTGGTTACGGAGGACAGCAACGCAAGCAGCAGCAACAGCAGCCCAAGAAGTCGGAACCTCAGCATGTGGGCTCTGGCTCGGGAGTCATCATCTCCGAAGATGGGTACATTGTCACCAATAACCATGTGGTTGACGGTGCCGAAAAACTTGAAGTCACACTCAATGACAACCGCAAGTTCAATGCACGCGTAATTGGCACCGACCCCAACAGCGATATCGCCCTGCTTAAAATTTCGGCGACAAAGCTCACCCCCATCGTCTTTGGAAACAGCGACAACGTGAAAGTGGGCGAATGGGTGCTTGCCGTGGGCAACCCCTTCGGTTTGAACTCTACGGTTACAGCAGGCATCGTCAGCGCTAAGGCGCGTGGCGTGAGTAAGGGCAACAACGTGGGAATTGAGTCGTTCATTCAGCACGATGCCGCCATCAACCCTGGCAACAGCGGCGGAGCACTTGTCAATATCGATGGCGAACTAATTGGCATCAACACAATGATTTCCTCTAGCACCGGCAACTACGCTGGACACTCGTTTGCCATTCCTTCAACCGTAGTGAACAAAATCGTCACCGACATCAAGCAGTACGGCAGCGTGCAGCGTGCCGTGCTAGGCATACAATTCGTTGAGCTCGATGCCGACAAGGCAAAAGAGGAGAATATCACTGCCACTAACGAGGGTATATATGTAAATAAAGTCAACGACCGCAGCTCGGCAAAGGAAGCCGGAATCAAGGAAGGCGACGTGATAGTTGGCCTCAACGGCGTGACTATCAAGAACGGAGCTCAAATGCTTGAGGAGATGAGCAAGCTGCGTCCCGGCGACAAGGCCACCATCAAGTACATCCGCGACAACAAGACAAAGACCGCTAATGTCACATTCAAGAACGACCAGGGCACAACCAATATCACCAAGAGTTCGGACTTCACCTCATTAGGATGCGCATTCCTGCCACTCACAGCCGACGAAAAAGAAGAGCTGGGCATCAGCAACGGCGTGAAGGTGAGCGGACTCAAAGACGGCAAATTTAAAGCCGCTGGCATCACCAACGATTTCGTGATTACAGAAATCAACAGTATGCGCGTCAACAACCAAGACGAGGTGGAAGACATCTACAACGCCATCATGCGCGACAAGGAAAGCGACAAGGTGATGTTCATCACTGGCATCAAAACAAACGGCAAGAAAACATATATAGCAGTTGACCTAGCCGATCCTGAAGATTAGAACAACGATTTTGAAATTTTTCATAGCACACATTTTATAACCACATGGCGGTCGCAAACAGCGGCCGCCTTTTTTGCACTGTGTGACGTACTAAGTGCCCACCAGCGACATCAATGGTGACAGATATATCACCACTGCCGACATCACCGAAATCTATAATATCCTCTTGGGAAGCTGACGCGTGACAAACCACTAATTTGCACGAATTTCCTATAAAAAAGGACATTCCTATAATTTGCCACCTGGAGAAAAAATCCAAGTGGCTTTTTTCAATGTCGCTGTCACAACATGTCTCGCATTATCTTTGAAACACTCCAACAGAACCATCAGTAATCTGAACTTCACAGTTGTCATACTTTTTCTTGCAGTTGTCTTTAAGTTTGCAGCTGTCACAGGGGTTGAGGGCCGACTTTTTTTGTGTGATGGCGCGGTATATGCTGCGTGCCGCCAGGGCAAAGGCTGCCGCTACTATAATGCCCACAATTATATATTGCACAGTGCTGCTCATTTCTTGTATGCTTTCTTTATCATGGTGTTAAGCTTCGCAGGTGTGAGGTCTGAGGGATAGGTGTCAAAGGGGAGTCGCATCTCGCATCCGCTTCGGAACTCACTGCATCCGTAGGCGGTGCGGCCTTTGATGATGTGCCCCTTGCCGCACACAGGACATGCGATTTCCTCTATTGACTTGAGCCGCGGCTTGCGTGGCTTTTTATCGCCATCGGCCTTTTGCGCATTCTTTTTCTCCTCGTCGCTTGGAACTGCGATGATTGTGCTGGAGTTGTCGCGCAACACGTTGAGCACAATCTCGTTGACAAGAGTTTTTAGTTCATCGATAAACTGCTGCGCGCTGAACTCGCCACGCTCAATCTTACGCAGCTTGTTCTCCCACAAGCCAGTGAGCTTAGCCGACTTGAGCAGTTCCTCTTTGATGGTGTCGATTAGCTGAATGCCTGCCGCCGTGGCTAACAAACTCTTGCGCTGCTTGGCAATGTAATGGCGCTTGTGCAGAGTCTCTATGATAGCGGCACGTGTGGAAGGTCGCCCAATGCCGTTCTCCTTCATGGCGTCGCGCAGTTCGTCGTCATCCACAAACTTTCCTGCTGTCTCCATCGCCCTCAGTAGCGTTCCCTCAGTGTAGTATTTTGGGGGCTGCGTGGTCTTCTTTAACAATGACGGCTCATGAGGTCCACTCTCACCTTCAACAAAGGTGGGCATGATACCGTTGTCATCCTCATCTTTGTCCTTTGCTTCAGCATCGGCGACCTGCGCTTTATCCTTATTATAAATCACTCGCCAGCCTTCTTTCAAGATTTCCTTTCCTGTGGCTTTAAAGTCAAATTCGTTGACTTTTGCCATAACAGTCGTGGTCGAGAACTCACAGTCGGGATAGAATGCCGCGATAAACCGCTTGGCAACGAGGTCATAGACGAATTTCTCCTCTCGAGTGAGGAACACGCTGGCAGGGTCAACATTCGTGGGGATTATCGCATGGTGGTCAGTGACCTTGCTGTTGTCAAAAACCTTCTTGCTTTTGGGCAGCTTGCCAGCAAGAACTGGCTGGGTTAGAGCGGCATAGGGTTTCATGGCTTGCATTATGCCCGGAATCTTGGGATAGATGTCATCGCTCAGATAAGTGGTGTCAACACGAGGATAAGTCGTCACCTTCTTCTCATAGAGCGACTGGATGAGACGCAAGGTCTCGTCGGCGCTGTAAGAGAACTTCTTGTTGCACTCGACCTGAAGACTGGTGAGATCAAAAAGCCGTGGTGGCGCTTCCTTGCCCTTCTTCTTTGCCACCGAAGTCACAGTGAGCGGAAAGTCCTTGATGCTCTCCACTATCTCGCTCGCCGAAGCCTCAGTCTTGAACTTGCCTTTGGTCGAGTTGAAAATGGTGTCGCGGTATTTGGTTTTTATTTCCCAATAGTCCTCGGGCACAAAGTTCTCAATCTCACGCTGACGTGCCACAATGAGTGCGAGGGTTGGCGTCTGCACCCTACCAATTGACAGCACATTGCGGGAATAGGAGTTGCGATATTTGAGGGTGTAAAGCCTTGTGGCGTTCATGCCAAGAATCCAATCGCCAATTGCGCGCGAGAGACCTGCAAAGTAAAGATTGTCGAAGTGTGACGCGTCTTGCAGCTGCTGGAACCCATCACGGATGCTCTCGTCGGTGAGCGATGAAATCCACAGGCGTTTCACAGGCTTGTTGCATCGCGCTTTCTGATATACCCAACGCTGAATTAGCTCTCCTTCCTGACCGGCATCACCGCAGTTTATCACCTCATCGGCGTTGGAGATAAGGGTTTCAATAACCTTAAACTGCTTCTTTATGCCATCGTCTTCAATCAGCTTGATACCAAAGCGTTGCGGAATCATCGGCAATGAGGCGAGACTCCACCGTTTCCATAGGTCGGTGTAGTCGTTGGGCTCTTTAAGAGTGCATAAGTGCCCGAAAGTCCATGTTACCTGATAGCCGTTGCCCTCAAAGTAACCTTCGTGCCGGTCGTTGGCTCCAAGCAGTCGCGCAATGTCTCTTGCCACACTGGGTTTCTCGGTAACACAAACTTTCATTCTCCCAATTTTAATTGTTTTGCCTCATCCCACAACTTATCCATTTCAGCGAGTGTCATCTCGTTTAGTCGCTTGCCTTGCTCTTTGGCCCGCTTCTCCACATGGTTGAAACGAGCTATGAATTTAAGGTTTGTCTTCTCAAGCGCATTGTCGGGACGCACGCCATAAAGCCTCGCGGCATTGACGAGAGCAAAAAACAGGTCGCCAAACTCTTTCTCGATATTCGCCTCGTTTCCCGCTTTCATTTCGGTTTCCACTTCAGCAAGCTCCTCTTTGACCTTGTCCCATACATCTTCCTTCTTCTCCCAGTCGAAGCCCACGTTGGCAGCCTTCTCCTGCACCCTCTCGGCCTTGATGAGCGACGGCAGTGTAGAAGGCACTCCACCAAGAATAGTCTTGTTGCCGTCTTTCTCCTTCATTTTGATGACTTCCCAGTGCTCAAGCAGTTCTTTTACTCCGCTCACCTTATCGTTTCCGTAGATGTGAGGGTGCCGGTAAATCAGTTTCTGGCGTAGGGAATTGCACACCTCAGCGATATCGTATGCTCCTGTCTCCTCGCCAATTCGGGAATATAGAAGAACATGGAGCAGAACATCACCAAGCTCTTTCTTGATTGTAGCGTTATCATCGCCAAGTAGCGCCTCAGCAAGCTCCATAGCCTCCTCGATGGTGTTAGGGCGCATGCTTTCATTAGTCTGCACCGAGTCCCATGGACACTTCTCGCGCAGATTGTCTATCACATCGAGCAGCGCGCCAAAGGCCTCCAGTTTCTGCTCACGGCTATTTGATAAAATGCTCTCGCTCGCAAGGCTTTGAGCAAGCTCGGCTTTGTCTCGCTTAATCGCATTATTTTTGCTTTTCATATTTCTCTTTTCCACGTTTCAAGAAGTCAAGGAAGCCGTCAATGTCTTCTTTATAAACAAACGGTCCCGACATCAATTCTCCCTTAGAGTTGAGTACCACATAATAAGGCTGGGAGTTGGCGTTGAATTTCACCTCTTGCAGATAGCTCCACTTGTCTCCAACGGTCCTGAGTTTCTTCACGACCTTACCGTCTTTCTTTATTGTTATAGGATTGTCGAGCTCGGTCTTGTCATCAACCATGAGGCGAATGTGAGTGAAATTCTCACTAAGTTCATTCTTCACCTTATCAACACCCATCACTGCACTTTCCATCTTGCGGCAATTCACGCAACCATAGCCCGAGAATTCAAGGAATACTGGTTTGCCACTCTTCTCAGCGGCGGCAACACCAGCCTCAAAGTCTTCCCACTCTTTATTAGTCTCAGGATTGGTGTTGTAGTCCTGCGTGTACATAGGCGGCACAAAAGCGCTAGTTGTGCGCAATGGAGCGCCCCATAGTCCAGGAATAAGATAAGCGGTAAAAGCCAATGTGATGATGCCAAGCATCAAACGAACCACACCAATTGGCTGCCTCTTCTCACCATCGCTCTTAAGGTGCAGCATCCCAAGCAGATAGAGCCCTAATAGTCCGAAGATAGCTATCCACAATGCCAGGAATGTCTCACGGTCAAGAATGTGCCATCCGTATGCAAGGTCAGCAACCGAGAGGAACTTGAGCGACAGTGCCAACTCCAAGAATCCTAATACCACCTTCACGGTATTGAGCCAGCTTCCCGACTTAGGCAATTTCTTGAGCATCGAGGGGAACAAGGCAAATAACGTGAACGGTATCGCCAGAGCCAGCGCAAAGCCAAACATACCCACAACTGGGCCCATGTAACTGCCACTACTAGCCGTCTGAACGAGCAATGTGCCGATAATAGGTCCAGTGCATGAGAACGACACAATCACCAGTGTGAATGCCATGAAGAAGATACTGAGTAAACCAGTAGTCTTTTCGGCGCGACTGTCCATCTTGCTTGACCACGAGTCAGGAAGTTTTATCTCAAATGCTCCGAGGAACGAGATGGCAAAGAGCACGAGCAGCAGGAAGAAGATTATGTTACAAACGGCATTGGTGGCAAGGGCGTTAAGGCCGTTGGCTCCAAATATCGCAGTCACAAGAAGTCCTAGCAGCACATATATGACGATTATCGACAAGCCGTAGGTAACCGCACTTGTTATCGATTTGCTCTTGCTAGTACCTTTTTTGAGGAAGAAGCTCACAGTGAGCGGAATTATAGGCCACACACACGGAGTGAGCAATGCGATGAATCCACCGAGAAAGCAAGTCCAGAACAAGTACCACAGTGAGTTGCTGTTACCCTCGGTACCTTCAGCCGCTTTGTCAGTGAACTTAACCGGGGCCCAAAGGTCGCTCTTGGAGTTAAGCGATAATGATGCTTTATTGGATGTTGTTGTCAAAGAATCTGTTGCGACACCCTCATCATCGGCAGTCTCCTCTACGATTTCTTCCTCAACAACTTCCTCATCAGATTTTTTGTCAGCATCTTCTTCCTTTGTATTTTCTTTGGCTTCTTCTTTTTTGTCAACAGTGCCACTAAAGTCAAATCGTTCACTTTCATATACACATCCTGTGCTACATGCTTGATATCTTATTTCGCCCTCTATATTGTATTTGTTAGCGGTTGTAGTAAACTTCTGAGTTAGTGTAACATTACCATCCCATTGCCGCACCTTCATGCCAAACATTTCGTCATCAATAGTCGTTGGACTCTTGCTGGGTTGTAAACCACCTACAAGCTTAATTCCATCTTTTTTATCCCAAATAATGCTTAGTGGTATCGGTCCATCACCTTCAGGGCTGTCGTTTGAATACATGTGCCAACCGTTATCAATATTGGCAGTAAATGTTATAACACCATTCTTTTCATCTGTCATTTTGATGCTTTTGGTCCATTTCACAGGGGTCAGCTGTTGGGCATTAGTGGCAAAAGCACAGAGCATTATTGCAATGAGAATGTTAAGAAGTCTTTTCGTTTGCATTTCTAAGATTGTTTTTAGATTTCAAAGCGCAAAGTTAATCACTATTTTATTTAATGCAATCATATAACTCTAAAAAAAACCTAACATAATGCTATTGTATGAATTTTATTCCTACCTTTGTAGCTTAAAAAGCAAAAAATTGACGGCAAGGCATGATAAAAAACATAATTAACCCTGAATCTCTTGAGCAGTTCAAGAAGCTTGTAGCAGATGTGACTCGCATCGTCATCACCTGCCACAAGAAGCCCGACGGCGACGCCATTGGGTCGAGTCTGGGGTTATGTAAGGCCCTGAGGAATATGGGCAAGAATGTCACTGTCATCATTCCTGACCAATTGGCACAGTCGCTCGAATTTATGACCGAGGACATTGACTATGCCACCTTCTCTTTCAACGAGAAACGCGCTGGCAACATCATAAGGAACACACAATTGTTATTCTGCCTAGACTACAACGCGCTCGACCGCGTAGATAAGATTAAGCCACTGCTTGAGGAAAGCAGAGCTCCTAAAGTGCTTATCGACCATCACTTGAATCCCACTCAGGACTTCAATCTTATGTTCTCTTTCCCCAAGTTGTCATCGACGTGCGAGGTGGTTTTCCGCATTTTGAGAGAAGCAAATTGGCTACAATATGTTGATAAACAAGTAGCGTCACTGCTGTTTGTGGGTATGATGACCGACACTGGCAACTTGTCATGGAGTTCGTCTTATCCCGATGTGTATGAAGTGATGGCACGCCTCATGGAATATGGCATCGACAAACCTTACCTCTACAAGCAGGCTATGGACACCGTGCCGCTTAACAGCCTCAAACTGCATAGCTATGCTCTGCTTAACAAGATGACCATCATTTACGACAGCATTGCGCTTATAGTCCTCGACAAAAATGACCTCGAAACCTTCAACTACAAGACAGGCGACACCGAACGACTGGTAAACCGTCCGCTCTCGGTTAAAGGCGTATATTGGTCAACCTTCATGCGTGAGGATCCCGACTGTATCAAGGTGTCGATGCGCAGCGAAGGCGATTTTGCCGTTGATACCCTGTGTGCCACATATTTCGGCGGTGGCGGTCACAAAAACGCCGCTGCAGGCGAATTTTATGGCACTATAGATGAGGCTGTTGAGATATTTCATAAGATTGTTGAGAAAGTAAAAATCGAAAAAACAATAGAAAAATGAGAAATAAAAAAACTTTATTCTTCCTCATCGCGTTTGCTGCTATCGTCTCTATGACTTCATGCAGTGACAGCGAAAGTTATGCCGAATTGCTCGACAAAGAGCGTCATGCCGCTAACGCTTACTTGGCAAACTGCCGTGTTGTGAATGAAATCCCTGCCGATACAATATTTGAAGTGGGGCCAGATGCACCTTACTATAGAATTGACCCCGAAGGCAACGTGTATATGCAGGTAATCAAAGCTGGCGACCGCAAAAACGACAAGGCTAAGGATTCGGAACGAATCTATTTCCGTTACATGCGTTATAACCTTTATTATTGGCACACCTACGGAGAAATGTATGGTGATGGAAATGAGAACGACATGAATGCGGCACCTACTTATTTCCAATATGGGAACTACAGCCTCACCTCTTCAGCGCAGTGGGGATATGGCATACAGATGCCTCTGAACTATTTAGGCGTTGACAGCGAAGTCAACCTCATCATCAAGTCGCAATATGGCTGGGCAAGCGAGATTTCTAATGTTCAACCCTATCTATACCATGTTCGCTATTTCCGCAATCAGATATAAAATCTAACAACAAATTCATAATTCAAAAGCTATGTCTCTTATAAAATCAATATCAGGCATTAGAGGCACCATCGGCGGTCCTGCTGGTGATGGCCTATCGCCTCTGGATATCGTGAAGTTCACCTCTGCCTACGCCACTTTTATTCGCAACAACTCATCTAGTGAGTCAAATGTCATTGTCGTGGGGCGCGATGCTCGTCTATCGGGACGCATGGTGCTCAACATTGTAGTGGGCACGCTCAATGGCATGGGCTTTGATGTGGTGAATATCGGTCTTGCCACTACCCCCACCACCGAGCTTGCTGTAGTTTGGGAAAAAGCCTGTGGTGGCATCATTATCACCGCATCACATAACCCCAAGCAGTGGAACGCGCTTAAACTGCTCAACGAGCGAGGTGAGTTCCTCGACGACGCTCAGGGCAAAGAAGTGCTACGCATAGCAGAGGCCGAGGAATTTGACTATGCTCCAGTCGAGAAGCTGGGCCGAGAGCAAAAGAACTACACATACCTTCGCCGACACATCGATGCAGTGAAAGCGTTGAAGCTTGTTGATGTGGATGCTGTGAAAAATACCGATTTCAGGGTCGCAGTAGACGCAGTGAACTCAATTGGCGGCGTGGCGATTCCAAAACTATTGGAGTCAATGGGCGTGAAGAGCGAGAACATCATCAAGCTCTTCTGTGATCCAACAGGCAATTTCGGCCACACACCAGAACCAATTCCTGAGAACTTGACCGCTATTCAAGACCTTATGAAACAAGGTAAAGCCGATGTGGGCTTCGTCGTTGACCCCGATGTTGACCGACTGGCTATCGTGATGGAGAACGGCGAGTTCTTTGTTGAGGAATACACTCTTGTGGCAGTTGCCGATTATGTGCTCTCGCACACTCCAGGCTCGACGGTTTCTAACCTCTCTTCATCGCGCGCGCTCCGTGACGTGACACAGGCTCACGGCTGCAACTATACGGCGGCTGCCGTCGGCGAGGTGAACGTCACTACCGAGATGCGCCGCACTGGTGCCGTGATAGGCGGCGAGGGCAACGGAGGAGTAATCTATCCCGAACTGCATTACGGACGCGACGCTCTCGTGGGAGTGGCGCTGTTCCTCACCCTGCTTGCTAAGAGTGGCAAGAAAGTAAGTGAACTCAAAGCCACTTATCCGCAATACAGCATTGCCAAGACTAAGCTCCAACTCACTCCAGAGATGAATGTTGACAAAATCCTCAAAGCAGTTGAACAGCACTACAAAGATGAGAATCTCACCACAATCGACGGCGTGAAAATCGACTTCAAAGACGGATGGGCACACCTGCGCAAAAGCAACACCGAGCCCATCATCCGCATCTACAGCGAAGCCCACACCATGGAAAAAGCCCAGCAACTCGGCGAAGATGTCAAGAAAATCGTTGAGTCACTGATAGGGTGATGCTGTTCAATTCGTATTTAAAAAAGCAGTTATTAAAATGAAGCAGCACACAATAATAAAAAAAGCAGAAAACCATTTTTTAAATGATAATCTGCGTCTTTTACTTCTTGTCGGGGTACCAGGATTCGAACCTGGGACCTCCTGCTCCCAAAGCAGGCGCGCTAACCGGACTGCGCTACACCCCGAGTGCTTTGTTTTCGGAAAAGCGTTGCAAAGGTACAACTTTTTTTTGTGTTAGCAAGTTTTTTCAGAAAAAAAATGAAAAAAAAGTCGTTTTTTCTGAATTTTACCTTTTTCCAAAAAATAAGTAAGATCGAGATTGAACAAAAAATGAGGATATTTATCTCAAATATTATTAGTTTTGCAAAAGCAAATATAATTAATAATTCAATATAATTTATATTATGTACAGAAGTAAAACATGTGGAGAGTTGCGTCTTGCCAATGCAGGCGAGGACGTGACACTGGCAGGATGGGTGCAGCGCACTCGCAAAATGGGCGGCATGACGTTTGTTGACCTCCGCGACCGCTATGGAATTACCCAATTAGTGTTTAACGAGTCAAAAGATGCTGATTTGTGTGCTCGTGCCAACAAGCTTGGCCGTGAATATTGCATTCAGGCTTCGGGCATTGTGAGTGAGCGTCAGAGCAAAAATCCTAATATGCCGACTGGTGATATTGAAATCATAGTTAATGAACTTAATATCCTTAGTCCGAGTGCTACTCCTCCTTTTACCATCGAAGATAATACGGACGGCGGCGATGACTTGCGCATGAAGTACCGCTATCTTGACCTGCGTCGCCCTAGTGTGCGCCAGAACTTAGAGCTGCGTCACCGTATGACAATCTTGATTCGAAACTTCCTTGACAGCCGAGACTTCATCGAGGTTGAGACTCCAATCTTGGTTGGTAGCACTCCCGAGGGTGCTCGTGACTTTGTAGTTCCCAGCCGTATGAATCCAGGCCAGTTTTATGCTCTGCCCCAGAGTCCTCAGACTCTGAAGCAGTTGCTCATGGTCAGTGGTTTCGACCGTTATTTCCAGATTGCCAAATGCTTCCGCGACGAAGACCTGCGTGCCGACCGTCAGCCCGAATTCACCCAGATTGACTGCGAGATGAGCTTTGTTGAGCAAGAAGATGTTATCGAGGTGTTTGAGGGTCTTGCTCGTCACCTGTTTAAGGAGGTTCGCGGCGTTGACTTGCCTGAGAAACTGCAGCAGATGACTTGGCACGATGCTATGCGTCTCTATGGTAGCGATAAACCCGACCTTCGCTTTGGCATGACCTTCGTGGAGCTGATGGACGAGCTCAAGGGTACTAGCGACTTTGCCGTGTTTAACGATGCTGCCTACATTGGTGGTATCTGCGCTCCTGGCTGCGCTGACTATAGCCGCAAGCAGCTTGACCAACTCACAAACTTCGTCAAGAGTCAGCAGGTGGGTGCCAAGGGTCTTGTATATATTAAGGTGAACGCCGACGGCACTATTAAAAGCAGCATCGACAAATTCTTCACTGCCGAGCAGTTGCAGAAGGTTGCCGACAAGATGGATGCCAAGCCTGGCGACCTCATCCTAATCCTCAGCGGCGACAATGCCAACAAAACCCGCGTTCAGCTTTGCTCATTGCGTCTTGAGATGGGAGAGCAACTTGGTCTGCGCGATAAGAACAAGTTTGAGTGCCTTTGGATTGTTGACTTCCCGCTCTTTGAGTGGAGCGACGAGGAGCAGCGCCTCATGGCAACGCATCATCCGTTCACAATGCCTAACCCCGACGACATCCCTCTGCTCGAGGAGCATCCTGAGAGAGTTAGAGCCAAGGCCTATGACTTCGTGTGCAACGGCATCGAGGTGGGCGGTGGCAGCCTTCGTATCCACGACAGTGAGCTGCAGGAGAAGATGTTTGGCATCTTGGGATTCACTCAGGAGCGTGCCGAGGCACAGTTTGGCTTCTTGATGAACGCCTTTAAGTATGGCGCTCCTCCTCATGGTGGTCTCGCCTTCGGTCTCGACCGCTTTGTGTCGATTATGGCAGGCCTCGACAGCATCCGCGACTGCATCGCCTTCCCCAAGAACAACAGTGGCCGCGACGTGATGCTCGACGCTCCAAGCTCTCTGGAGCCAGGTCAACTCGAGGAACTGTTCCTCAAGATTGACGAAGAGCGAGTTAACGCGACAAAATAATTGACATGTTGATAGCCGGACATCAAGTTGATGAGGCGATGTTCTCTTACATCGCTAAAAATGCTGATGCCGACACATATAAACTCTTGTTGAAGGCGGAGCCTGGTATCTCCTTCGACAAGAGTTTTGCTATACTTCAAATTGAGTGCCGCCTCAGAGCTAAGAATAAGATTCCTCAATTGCTTCAGCAAGATAAATTCTTGTTTCCCAAGGCGATAAGCACCGAGCAATGCACCCATGAGACGGTGGCGCGGTTTCATGCCTCGCTCTTCGGCGTCAATGATAACGTGCTTGATATGACAATGGGGCTTGGCGTTGATGATTACTATATCTCGCAGTGCGTAAATTTAATCACTGCCATCGAACATGACAAGGAGATTGCAGAGGTGGGGGCTTATAATTTCGACTTCCTTGCTCCAAATGTCGAGGTGGTGAATGCTGATTCGGTGGAATATCTCAAAAAACTCGGTGACAAGCGTTTCGATGCCATCTTCATAGACCCTGCAAGGCGTGGTGAAGGAGGTAAGCGACTCTATGGTTTTGCCGACTGCCAGCCCGATGTGCTTTCCTTGTTGCCGTTGATAAAGCAGCACTGTTCGCGCCTGTTTATCAAGGCGTCACCGATGCTTGATGTCACTCAGTCAATGCGTGAATTGGGTGAACATCTTGCTGACGTGTGGGCTGTAAGCGTCAAGAATGAGTGCAAGGAACTGCTTTTCAAGCTTGATTTTGAGGATGTTCCATCTTCCGTCACCTTTCATGCGATGAATTACGACGGTAGCGACTGGCAACACTTTGAAAGTGACTTGAATTGCCTCAACCCACAAGTCTCGCATTGTCCCTGCATAGAGAATGCCGTCTATCTTTATGAGCCTAATGCCAGCATTATGAAATTAGGCTGTTTCGGTGCTGTGGAGCAGGCTTTTGATGCGCCTCAACTTGCGCCAAACTCTCACTTGATGGTCAGCGACAAGCCTATTCCCAAGTTTCCAGGACGTCGGTTTAAGATATTAGAGATTATTCCGTTTAAAGACAAAGAAATCAAGCTGTTGCCAAAACGTTACCCGCAGCTCAATGTCGCCACACGAAATTTCCGCCTAAGTGCCAATGCACTCAAGAAACGTCTTGGCATCAAAGACGGCGGCGACATCTATCTCTTTGCCACAACCCAAGCAAACAATGAGCAAATACTAATCTTATGTGAGAAAGTCACTTGACTCTTTTCAGGAACTTGTTGCGGTCAACAATGAAGCGAAGGTGAGTGCCTTCGCCGAGGAGGGTGTCGCCGCTGTGGGCCACCACTTTAAATTCTATCTTCTTGCCGTCAACTTTTGTGACGACGGCAGTGGCTGTGACGTGATCGCCAAGTTTTGAAGGCCTCAGGTGTGATGACTCGATATGTCCTCCTACCGTGGTGCAGTCCTCGGGCAGATGTGGCGCTACAGCAAGCATAGCAGCATTTTCCATTAGCGCCATCATTGCAGGAGTGGCAAGTACCTCCATGTCTCCAGAGCCAATGCGTACAGCCGTAACCTCCTCTGTGACAACCATATCGCTTACATGTTTTAATCCAATTTCAATCATAGTTGCTTCTGCTTTAGGCAAAGTCTCTCATTATTTTGAAACAAACTCATGCATTCAGGATTTTGAAAACCAATTCTCGAAGGAGTGCGTTGGCATCTTGGCGTGATTTTATTCCTTTGCTCTTGGTGTCACATTCCCTAATCCACGATATTATATTAACGCAGGCAAGAGTGTTATAATATCTTGACGCTTCTTCAAACTTCTTGAGTCTGAATGCCGATTTTGTGCCCACGGCAGCCATGAGTCCAGCCTGCGAGCGGTCGGTGGCGGCTCGGTAGAGCAGCAATTTCGAAAAATAGCCGAACAGCATACTCACTGTCACCACGGTAGGATTAGCTTTTGGGTTCTTCTCGTAGTAGTTGATTATTTCAAACGCTTTCTTGGCATTGCGGTGTGCGAGAGCGTCCTCAAGTTCGAAGTTATTGTAGTCCTTGCTGATACCTATGTTTTTCTCAATGAGTTCGGGAGATATACGCTTGTCGTCTTTGACGAGGATTTTGAGTTTGTCAATTTCTGTATAGAGTCTTGATATGTCGTTTCCCACATTTGAAGACAACATCGATAGCGCCTTCTCATCAATAGAGCATCCCTGCGACTTGATATAGTCCAATGCCGCCATCTCCATGGGTCTCCCCTCTCGCAACTTGTCGCTGCGGAACACGACACCAGAGTTGTTCTTCTTCACAGCATCGACAAAGTCCTTGCCTTTGATAGCTTCCCCCTTGTTGCACACCACAAGAATGGTGCTGGTAAGAGGTTGCGCCGCATAGTGCTTGAGCTGGTTAAGCTCGTTGGCATTACCTTTATTATTGAGTTTTCCCACTACCTGGGCCTCTCTGATTACCACCACCTGATGCTGTGCCATTGCGGGATATTGCTTGCACATGCTTATGACGTTGCGAATGTCGGTGACATCGGCACCATAGATGATATTGAGGTTAAAGTCACGCTCGTCGGGCGACAGGGCGTTATCGACAATGGCTTCCTCAAGTCGGTCAATAAAATAGCCCTCCTCACCATGCAATACATAGATAGGTCTAAACTTCTTGGCATTGATTTCTTTCAATAAGCCCGAAAACGTCACATCTTCTTTTTTTGCTGCCATGATTACTTTTTTTCAAAGACAAGAATGCGTAATTCAGAAATTTTCCGTAAATTTACAACTTATTTTGCAGACCACCAAATATAAAAATCATGCAGAGGTTAAATCTTCCTGAATATCAGTTTAATATAAAAAATCAAGATGATACTTTTGTCATCCTTGACCCGCTGCGCAAGCGATGGGTGACACTCACTCCCGAAGAATGGGTGCGGCAGAACTTCGTGCGTTTCTTGATTGAAGACAGAGAATTTCCCGCTGCATTGATGAATAATGAGATTTCACTCACGCAAAACGGCATCAAGCGCCGCTGCGACACCCTCGTTGCTGACCGACAGGGCGATCCGCTTGTGATTGTGGAGTATAAAGCCCCAACAATCGAGATTAGCCAAAAGGTCTTTGACCAGATAGTTCGCTACAATATGGTGCTGAGGGCAAAATACTTGATCGTGTCAAACGGCATGACCCACTACTGCTGCAAAATAGACTATGACAACAATAGCTATAGCTTTTTGGAAGAGATACCTCTTTATGATGGGCTGTAGGCTATTTGTCGATTGCTCAATTATTCGGTTTTTAGAGTACTCGATTGCTCGACCAATCGATAATTCGATTTTATTTCTTGTTAATTTCTTGTTAATTTCTTTACTAATATATTTTGGAAGACTATTTAAATAAACTCAATACTCAGCAGCGCGAGGCGGTGCTTTACTGCGATGGACCACAGTTAGTGATAGCAGGCGCTGGTTCGGGGAAGACTCGTGTGCTGACATATAAAATTGTGCACCTACTAAAATTAGGCTATTTCCCCTCGCATATCATGGCGCTGACCTTCACCAACAAGGCCGCTGGCGAGATGCGCGAGCGAATCACTGCATTAGTTGGTGAAGAGGTTGCCAAACACTTGTGGATGGGAACCTTCCACTCTATCTTCGCCAAACTGCTGCGCATCAATGCCGACCGCATAGGATTTGACCATGATTTCACCATCTACGACACTAGTGACTCGCGTTCGCTCATCAAGCTAATTATCAAGGATATGCAACTCGATGACAAGGTATATAAACCAGCTTCTGTACACTCCCGTATCTCGATGATGAAAAATGCGCTAATCACACCTTCGTATTATGAGAGCAATCAGCAACTGCAAGAGGAAGATAAGAGACAAAAACGACCGCTTACCGCTGAGATTTACAAGACCTATTGCCACCGCTGCAAAATTGCCGGAGCAATGGATTTCGACGACCTGCTGGTATATACTAATATCATGCTGCGTGACAACCCTGACCTCCTAAAGAAATATCAGGAACGATTTGAGTATATTTTAGTTGATGAGTATCAGGACACGAACTTCGCCCAGCACCTTATCATCACGCAGCTTGCCAAGTCACACAACCATGTGTGTGTGGTTGGCGATGATGCTCAGAGCATCTACTCGTTTAGAGGTGCGAACATCTCAAATATCCTTGACCTCAAAAAATCGTTCCCAGCGTTACAAACGTTTAAACTCGAGCGCAACTACCGCTCCACAAAGAACATAATCGGGGCGGCAAACTCATTGATTGACAAAAATAAGCGTCAAATCAAGAAAAATATATACAGCGAGAATCCAGTAGGGACGAAGGTAAACGTGGTGGAATGCTATAATGACTATGAAGAAGCCTACGTTGTGGCAAGCACTATCACTTCACTGAAAATGCGCGAAGGGTGCAGCTATGAAGACTTTGCTGTTCTTTACCGCACTAATGCCCAATCGCGCGTGTTGGAGGAGGCACTTGGCAGCGGCGGTTTAAAAAACAAGCATGGCGACAAGCGCCGACCTATCCCCTACCGAATCTATGGCGGTCTTTCTTTCTATCAGCGCAAGGAAATCAAGGATGCGTTGGCATACTTTCGACTTACAATCAATCCCAACGATGACGAGGCTTTGAGACGAGTCATCAACTATCCAGCGCGTGGAATCGGTGCCACAACCCTCGCTAAGGTGCAGCACTGCGGCATTGAGGACGGAGTGAGCATGTGGCAAGTGCTGAACAACCCACAACAGCACCACCTTGAGGTGAACAACGGCACGTTGCGCAAACTACAAGCCTTTGTGGAACTAATCAATGGTTTTGCCGCCATTGACCAAGCAGGGACTAATGCCTATGAGTTAGGACGCAAAATCATAGAGCGCAGCGGCATTATGGCAGAGCTACTGAAAGATAAGTCGATAGAAAACATTAGTAAGCAAGAAAACCTTGACGAGCTACTTGCAGCAATGCACGACTTTGTCGCTGAGCAAGAAGAGCAAGGCTCAACTGAGACAAGAATGACCGACTTTCTTGCACAGGCATCACTCGCTACTGACCAAGACACAGACAAGAGCACTGGCGAGTGTGTGACTCTGATGACCGTACATGCCGCTAAGGGTTTGGAATACAAAAATGTGATAATAGTAGGAGTTGAGGAAGACCTGTTCCCTTCGGCTATGAGCAAAGACTCGTTAGCAGCAATTGAAGAGGAACGCCGACTACTTTATGTTGCCATCACCCGTGCTGAGAAAAACTGCGTTATCACCTATGCCAAGTCTCGCTTCCGAAACGGCAGCAACATGAATTGCCATCCCAGCCGCTTCCTCCGTGATATTGACCCGCAGTTCCTATCTATGGGGGCCACAAGCAGTAATAAGCCAAAGAGAGAAGACAGCTTTAACGACTACAGAACCGAGCGACGTAAAGGTTTTGAGAGTCTAAGAAGCGAATATGTCGCACCAAACAGACCCCAACCCTCATTCAGACCTGTCTCACAAAGCACTCCCCCACCAGTTACGGTGGCAAGCGGAGACTTCACTTTGCATTCTCTTAACGAGATTAGCGAAGGGTGCCAAATTCTGCACAACAAGTTCGGTCAAGGTAGAATAGCCAAAATTGACAAAAGCGGCAGCGACCCGAAGATTGTAGTGGAATTCGATGTAATGGGCCAACGCACTTTACTGCTGAAATTCGCCAAATTCAAGATACTATAATCAGCCGACAAGCGGACAAACTGACTAGCGAAGCTGCAAACTATGAACTATGAACTATAAACTATGAACTTATGAAAACGCCTTATTATATAGTCTATGAGAAGAAGTTGAGACGGAACCTCGACCTTATAACCCACGTGAGCCATGAAAGCGGGGCCAAAATCATCATGGCGTTCAAAGCCAATGCCTTGTGGCGCACGTTTCCCATTTTCAGGGAGTATGGCATCGCTTCTACTGCCAGTTCGGTGAACGAGATGCTGCTTGCCAACGACGAGCTTCACTGCAAAGCACACACCTATTGCCCTGCATATATCGAACAGACCATCAAACAATATATCGCCGGCAGCAGCCACATAACTTTCAACTCGGTGGATCAGTTCCTGAGGTTCAAACCTTTTATCGACGAACATAACGCTGCTGAGCCAAGCGAACGCATCAGCTGCGGCCTGCGTATCAACCCCATGTGCTCGGTGATTGAGACCGATATCTACAATCCCTGCTGCCCTGGCTCGCGGTTCGGTATATTGAGCGAGAATCTGAGACAATTGCCTGAGGGCATCGAGGGCTTCCACTTCCATGCGCTTTGTGAGTCAACTTCTTACGACCTCGCTAAAGTTCTTGACGCCATGGAGGAGCAATTTGGCGAATGGCTACCACAACTCAAGTGGATAAATATGGGTGGCGGGCACCTGATGACACGCAAAGACTATGATGTAGAACATCTTATTCGCCTTATTCAAGAATTCAGGCAGCGGCATACTAATCTTGAGGTGATTCTTGAACCTGGAAGCGCATTCTGCTGGCAGACGGGAGACCTTGAGTCTACAGTGGTTGATGTAGTTGAGAACAGAGGCATCAAAACGGCGATTGTAGATGTTTCCTTCGCCTGCCACATGCCTGATTGTCTGGAGATGCCTTATAAACCCGTTATCACACAAGCACTGCCCGAGGTTGATCCAACTCGTCCCACATATCGAATTGGCGGCAATTCATGCCTGAGCGGCGACTATGTGGGAGACTGGAGTTTTGAACATGAGCTG